>JAFGGI010000032.1 GCA_016930635.1 Sedimentisphaerales bacterium
GTTTTATATACCGGCGAAACAGAGCCCCGACAGTGATGGAGGGGGTTTCCTGAAAATGATATATGCACCCACAACGCGTTTAGCCCCCGGACCTGTGCCGGGGGGCATTGTCATTCTGAGCTTGCCCCTTAGGGGGCTTCGCCGAAGAATCTCATCCTGTCCCGCCTCCCGGCGGCTCCTTAACTTTTCACTATTCACTCTTCACTTTTCACTATTTTTCCCCTAAACCCTGATTCCCTGCATCCTGGTCTCCTGATAATCTGATTCCCTTAAACCCCGTCATTGCGAGGCCGAAGGCCGCGGCAATCTCTATCCGCTGTACGCTATTTTTCCCCCGCGGCAATCTCTATTTCCTGCCCAAATATCACCCTTGATTAACACAAAAAATAAAGGTAGAATAGCGAAACATAAAAGACGTTTTCGGTTTGCAATATTTATGCCGATATACTATTTTCTACTCAAAACTTTTTGTATATTATGTTAAGCAACAAAAGGTAAGAAAGATAAAGGAATATAAAAATGGCAGCAAGACACCAAATCAGGTGTATAAACAAGAGTAACAGAACAAGTGCGTATGAGCGTATTACACACATCGGAGGTCTGAATGCTGATGGAACGCGCTGGAAACTAACCCAAGAAGCTGCCATTGAAGGTATTGAGTCGGGCAAATGGGAATTCTATGTAAGTGTAAATGATAAACCTGTTGAGGTAATTGTTTCTACTAGTGCGCTAGGAAATAAATACCTTAAGACTCAGGCTGATGGAGAAGAACCAAATAACTTACTAAGTTTACCAGAGTGTCCGTAAGTGTAGGTACAGCCCACCTAACATTAGCTCTTTATGTCGGTATTCCTATATTACGCAACAAGTGATGAAAAAAAAGGATAAATTGACATGTCGACATTGTATATTCCGAATAGTATAGCTCTCAGAAACTTCGATTCGATTTTCAAGTATAATAATTTCGACTTTTCTGATGGAAACGCCAAAATACATTTCCATCCTACATATGTAGCTATGCACCCAGTTGGACTGGTTTTATACGCTTCTCTTGGGGATTACTTCAGGATGAATGATATTAAAACTTCGGCTTCTATTAATTACAGCATTCGCTCAATTCCTTATCTTCAAAGAATGGGGTTATTCGCTGCACTTGGTTACTCAGACCCTGTTGAAACGGAAAGGCACGAAGAAACAGGACGGTTTATCCCTTTAACTCGTATTACTAACAGCGATGAATTAACCACTTTTCTGAAGACTATCGATCCTCTTCTTCATACCACACAGGATATATCCAGAATAGTCAAACATGTTTTCAGCGAGCTGTTACGTAATGTCTTAGAGCATTCTAAATCTAAGATAGGTGGACACGTATGTGCAACATATAATCATAATAGAAAAAAGGTTTCAATCGGAATTTCAGATACAGGTCAAGGTATTCGAAGTGGAATGAGAGGTTACAAGCAATTTAACAGTCACAAGGAAGCAATTCTAAACGCCCTTAAACCAGGTATTTCAGGAACTACTGCGAGACTGGGTGGTACTTTAGAAAATGCTGGTGCAGGATTATTCATTACGAAATGTATTGCACAGTCTACACGAAATCATTTTTTGATCTACTCAGGAGACAGCTATTTCAAACTTCGCGCAAATCCCTTACCCGAGGATATCTTGTTTAATGCGAATCCAGAAGATGATTATGCAACGATCAAAGATTCCCTCCCAGTATTTCATGGCACAGTTATTGGCATCGATATTCATATTGAGGACACAACTGCTTTTAATAAGCTTATGCAAACAATCAGCGACTCATATCGAACTAGTCTTAACAAGATGAAGAAAGACTACTATAAAAGGATTAAATTCTCATGAGGATATTGATTGAAGAACATTGTGGCTCTTTTGCTGAGAACAAAGATCAAGCTCGCAATATCCGTGAGAACCATATTCGTCCAGTGCTTGATTCAACGAATGATATCATAGTGCTTGATTTTTTTGGAGTTGACTCATCAACGCAGTCCTTTATTCATGCACTCATCAGCGGTTTCTTCCAAGAACTGGGAGAGAAAGCCTTAGAAAGATTTGAATTTCACAATTGCAGCAAAGCCGTGAAAAGCCTTGTGGCTACAGTCATTAATTATTCGCTTGAATAAAATAACCCGTGCCCGTTTACCTGTTAATAGAATTAATTAGGGCCAGTGGGGCTATTGAAAAAGTCAAAATCGGATGATTGAGATTGCCGCGGTCTTCGCCCTCGCAATAACCCCGCTTTAAGGCACATCTGTGAAGCATAGTAGTAATTCTTGGTTTCAACAATAGCGCAGCGGTAAAAATTCAGATTTTGAAACCTCGTGGGAAACTTGTTTACAAAAGAGGTTGAAAATTTGAATTTAAGCTATCCTTCGGATTGCTTAGTTGAAACAAATATTTCGTGTTTCTTCGTGCTCTTCGTGTTCATTCGTGGTTAATTAAATCCGCGTAATTTATGCCCTATGTATCAGTGTTTAAATATTTACCCTATTCGCTCTTATGCACTTATGACTTTTGCTCCTTTTTCTCTGATGACCGATAACTGAATACTGATAACTGTAATTTTTTGAGCATTTGAATTTAGATATTTGATATTGTTTAGGATTTCGATATTTGGATTTCGGATTTATCCCCTGTCCCCTATCCCCTATCCCCTAATTATCCTTGCAAAAACGAATCGACGGGGTATATTCCCAAATATGAATACCAGAAACGCCAAAGTCAAAGATGTCGAAGCGATATATTCGCTGATTAGTCATTATGCCCAGTCCGACAAGATGTTGTTCCGCTCGAAGGCGTATATCTATGAAAATCTGCAGATGTTCAGCGTCGCTGAGACAGACGGCCAAATCGTCGGCTGCTGCAATCTGCAGGTAATATGGGCCGACCTGGCCGAAATAAAGTCCCTGGCGGTGGCCGATGGCTATCAGAACAAGGGTATCGGCAAGGCTCTTGTCGAAAATGCCGTTGCCCGGGCCCAAAATCTCGGCATAAAAAAGGTATTTGCGCTGACTCTCGAGCCGGCTTTTTTCAAAAAACACGGCTTTACGGTCGTGGACATGGAAACATTGCCGATGAAGGTCTGGAGCGACTGTGCCAAATGCCCCAAGCAGGACGACTGTGACGAAGTAGCAGTAGAAAAGACACTCGTATAGCGTATAAAGGTTGCGATGCTCGTTTCGTTATACGTTTGACGTTGGCCGTGATTTATGCCATAGGTACGAGTCGCGTAACCGATAGACGAAAAACGTGAATTCTAACCGACTTGTCTTCTTTCGAAGAAGGCTATTGCCAAAAGCAGGAATCCAACAGTGTAGAGCAAGCCGTAAGAACCAGCCATAACTATATATCTTAAAGGTACTTGGCTATGTTCGTATATGGCGTCACTGATCCAGAAAACCTGTAGGCTCGGGATTATAATTTTACCTATTTTAGCCCATAAATGACTTTCAGCAAGTCTTCCGAAGGTGTAATCGCTGATCAAGCCCAGCAGAAACAGGCCCACGCAGCAGCTTAGTGTGACGAGTATATTGAATCGGGTTGAGAACATTATAGCCGCTGCCGCGAGCAGGAACAGGGCTATCAGCAGCAGGATGGAGGCATAGGCATCGAATATAGCTATATTATTTCCTGCGGGATTGAATGACCAGGTTGGATCGATAAAGTAAAGAAACGCGATACTTATGGTCGCGAATATTGCGATCAGGATTATTGCCGTCGAACTGAATTTCCAGTCATAAGAGTAGTTCAGGAAAGCAGTTATAGCAAACGAAAGACCTATGGACAAACTTGCTGATATCATAACGGTCATATCATGGGTATCGGCTGCTGCTGAGAGCACGCCATGGCGTATTGTCATAAGCATAGCTATAGTAAAGACATAATGGGCTAAAATAATCGCTGCGATTACCCCTATAAATTTGCCAATAATGAAAATATATCGCGGCAGGGGCTTTGATAGGGTGGTTAATATGGTCTTGGTCTCTATTTCCTCGGTAATTGACGCCGAAGCCGAGAAAGTCGCTATGAACAAACCAGCTATGAAGAGCGTAGAGAGTCCTAACTCTCTTAACATTTTGTTGTCATCATCCATGGTGTACATGGATAACGAAGGACTTATGATGAACAAAAACACAGCGGCTGTGATAATAACGGCATAGACCGGCTGTCTTATCGTTTCGACGAAGGTATTTTTCGCTATTGAAAGCAGTTTATAGAACATTTTTTAAGGATAAAAGTATTGCTATATAGAGTTTACCGAGTTATATTACATTGTTTTAAATTTTTAGTAAAGCAACTTTTTTGTATACTTGTTTTCACGGGCGAAAGTTCAAAGTGTACGTGCCCATGGATGGAAGGTCACAATGAACCATACGACTTAAAGTCATTCAGGAATTATATTTAAATGCAGACAGAAGCTAAAAAAGCCGGATATGTTTGTCTGACAGCACTTATTTTAAGTGCGATATTTTCTTTCAGCAGCCTAATATTGTACAAGTTAACCGGGTCCTTTGCATTAGGAGCCCTTGGTTTTCAAATGATAGCAGGGGTGCTGATCTGGACTATTCTCGCTATTCAATTCTACCAGCGATTTCTTGCCGATCGCGAGAAACTCGATATGGAACAACTGGCACTTGGCAGCGGTGATACCATATTCGAATCACAAAGGAGTCATACCGAACTTTTTGCAGTTGCCCAGAACAGGTTAAAAATCTTTGAAAAATGGATATTGCCTATTTTTTCTCTTTTTATAGCTATCTATCAGATTTCTGTAGGCGGAGTACTGATAAGTTATGTTTTTCAGGGGCTGTCCAGAGCCCAGATGAACCATCTTCTTCTCGGCGCAGTACTGATGGTTTCCATCGCTTTTTTAAGTTTTCTTTTTTCACTTTATACCATAGGTCTGTCAAGCCTTCAGCAGTCGCGGCCTCTAAGAGCGGGGGGCAGTTATCTTCTGTCTATATCGATACTGTCTTTTGCCTGTGCAGCAGGTCTTGCATTTGCTCAGTTTAAGGTGCCGGTCATTTTAGCGGTCTTCAACTGGGTTGTGCCGATAGTTATTTTTATTCTCGGCTTAGAGACAGTTTTTAATTTTGTTCTCGACAGATACCGCCCGAGATTGGCAGGTCAATACAGCAGTGCTGCCTTTGACAGCAGATTACTGGCGATAATAGCATCTCCTAAAAGTATCCTGCAAACAGCAGCAAGTACTATTGACTATCAATTCGGTTTTAAGGTTTCTCAGACCTGGTTTTATAAAATAATAGCACAGGCGATAGTACCATTGATAATTGTTTCGGCGGCGATACTTTACTTTTCAAGCTGTATTGTAATTATTGGACCCGATTCACAGGCGATAATCGAGAAGTTCGGTTCTGCATGTAATTCGCAGGGCCAAGTACGTCTCATAGGGCCTGGGCTTACAACGAAACTTCCCTGGCCTTTCGGTATAGTCAGGCAATTTCCATCAAAGCAGATCCAGGAAATAAATATAGGTTATGTGCCTGAGGAAGACCCTATCAAACAAAGGATGCCTTTGCTTTGGGGCATGGAGCATTATAAGGAGGAATACAACCTTCTGGTCGGCACCGAGGGCATAAACTCACAGGAAGAGGGGGCTGTTCCTGTAAGTATTATAAGGGCAGCTATTCCTGTGCAGTATCGTGTAGTGGACTTATATAAATATCTTTACAATTATGCCGATACCCGGAAGGTGCTTGAGTCTTTGTGTTATCGCGAGGTGATAAAATTTACTGCCAGTGCCCGGATTGAACCTGAATCGGAAAGCGGCACTGACCAGGAGAGTCTGCTTGGTGCTGGGAGGGAAAAAGCTTCTGCAGAACTTATGAAAATTATCCAGAGCGAATCAGACAAGATGGGCCTTGGTGTTAAGATAGTCTTTATGGGTCTGGCAGGTTTTCATCCACCTCCTGATGTAGCGGAAAATTTCCAGGCAGTTATAGGTGCCGTTCAGAAGAAACAGGCTACTATTCTGGGGGCCATTGCCGAGAGAGACAGAGTTTTTACGACCAATGTCGGTTCTGTCAAGCAGGCCGAGGGTTTATACGATCTTGCGGATAAATATATGCGGGCCGAACAGGCCGGGGACCAGGAGCAGAAAGATAAAATCAAGTTAGAGCTTGATAGTGCTTTTGTACAGGCTAAAGGCCGGTTATTTGCCGAGCTTCGTCAGGCAAAAAGTTATGCTTATGAGAGGGCAACCTTAGCTGAGGCTACCGGCAAGAGATTTAGTCAGCAATTACAGGCATATAAAGCTGCCAGGCAAATTTACTCACATGAATTGAAGATGAGTATGCTTGAAGAGTCGCTTAAGAACGTCAGAAAATACGTTGTAGCGGCCGAAGGCGACACACAGGTAACGATAATAGACCTTCAGGAAAAGCTTGTTCCCAGCCTGTATGATATGGAGCCGGTAAATTTAGAGTAAAAATGCTGAATATTAGAACTTATAAAATTTAAGGATAAGTCTAGATGAAAAATATAACGGTTATAATTCTTGTTGTTCTGATTATCGTGGTGATGCTGCTTTATCTTATCTCGTTCCAGGTAAGCCAGACGGAGTCAGCGTTAATTTTGACATTTGGCAAGCCTACAAGACAGATTACTGAGCCTGGTTTCTATTTGAAATGGCCTTTGCCTATTCAGAAGTATGTTCCGTTCGATTCAAGACCGAAGCTTTTCGAGGGTGTTGAAGAGGAGACAACAACAAAAGGCGGCGAACCGATAATTGTCAGGAGTTACATTATATGGCGTATTGGAGAGCCCCAGAAATTCCGTGAGGCTGTAAGAGATGAGGCGGGTGCTGAAAAGCTTCTCAGAAGCCGGCTTCGCGATGCTCAGAACAATGTGATAGGCAAACACTATTTCAGTGAGTTTGTAAATACCGACCGTACACAGATAAAATTCAGTGATATTGAGGGTGAGATGATTGCTGTTATGTCCGGTCCTGTAAAAGAGGCTTACGGCATAGAGATTAAATCTGTCGGGTTAAAGATGCTTAAGGTTAATGATAAAGTTACCCAGGATGTTTTTGCAAGAATGAAGGCGGACAGGAACCGCAAGACAGAAGCTACACTTGCTCAAGGCAATGCGGAAGCGATGCGGATAAAGAGTGATGCTGACTCGAAGATCACAGAACTTCTGGCTGCAGCGGAGGCGAGGGCAAAGGCGATACGCGGCAGCGGTGATGCTGAAGCAGCTAAATATTACAAGATGTTAGAGGCTGATCCTGAATTTGCGATGTTCCTTCGTGAAATAGAGACGCTGAAGAAGACTCTTAAGGACCGTGCGACAGTAATTTTGCCTGCTGATGCACAGCCGTTCAGGCTTCTTAAGGAAGTGCCGCAGATACAGCCGAAGTAATTTGAAACAGGAATAATTATGACCGCGATTCATAACCATAACCATAATCATAATCATGAACACGAGCATGTAGATTCGCAGGCAGACATACCGATTGAAGAATTGGATGCAGGCAGTAAGAGTCTTGCCGATGCTCTTCGGATCAGCTTTTTTGTTCTTAAGTTCATAATGATTGCGCTTGTGATATTCTTTTTCGGCTCTGGTGTTTTTACGGTTGGTCCTGATGAGCGGGCCATGGTTTTAAGGTTCGGGAAGATACGCGGTGATACGAGTGATAAGCGGATACTGACTCCCGGCCTGCATTGGGCAGTTCCTTCTCCTGTGGATGAGATAATAAGATTTCCAGGCCGAAATACAGTTGAGCGGGTGACGCTGGATGCGTTTTGGTATGATGAAACCAAGAAGAGGCCCGGCCTGTCGCTTGATCCTGTTGTGGACGGTTATTGCCTTACGCGTAATGATTCGGTGGCGGACTTAAGGACCGGTAATGATTACAACATAGTTCATTCAAGGTGGCTTTTGACGTATAGGATTTCTGATTGTGAGTTGTTCCTGAAAAATATATATGTCAAAGACGCACCGGCCGGTCAGAATTATATAGATGTCATAGGCGAGAGTGTCGAGCCGATGTTGAGAGCCCTGGCCTGCGATGCGATCATAACCACAATGGTCCAGTTCAGTATTGATGAAGCTATAAAAAGCGATGCTGATATAAGCCGGCAGGCAAGCAAAGTTCTGCAGGCGAAGCTGGACGATATAGAAAGCGGTATAGAAATTGATTCAATGCAGATCACGGCGGTTACCTGGCCCCGGCAGGTTGAAGATGCCTTTATTGCATCGATCAAGGCGAGCAATGACGCGGACAGGATAATTCGCGAGGCAAAAGGATATGCTGAGAGCAAAATCAATGAAGCCGGCGGAGCGGAGATAATTAATGCGTTTTCTAATCCTGATGTTACAGAGCCGCAGATGGAGTATTACTGGGCGAATGCTTCCGGCCAGGTTCGCCAGACCATATCGGAAGCGAAAGCCTATCGTACAAAAGTGGTTGAATCGGCCAAAGCCAACGCCGACTATCTTGTAAAACTTCTGCCTCAGTATCGTAAGAGACCCCGTCTTGTGCTTGAACGGATATATTATGATGCGATGGAAGAGATCCTGGGCAATACCGATGAGAACATAATTGCTCAGCCCGGTTCAGATGTGAAAAATAAGGAATTCAGAATTATGATAAACAGGGACCCTGCTTTGAAGAAGGGCGGCCAGAAAAAAGTAACCGAGAAATAATTAAGATCTTAAGAAACAGGAATTATGGTACATAAAGCATTGAATTTAACGGCACATGAGGTTGATGCGGAAAAAACGCACCGCAAGCAGGTGACGGTCAGTATGGCCTTGATAGGTACGCTTCTTGGCGGGACGCTTTTGCTGAATAGTTTAATTTCTCCGATTTTCTACAGCAGTGAGATAAAGGATATTCTCGCGATGCTTGCAGCGATACTTCTTGGTGCTCCGGTTGTTATCCATTCGATAAAGTCTGTCATACAGGGTCATATGCATATGGATGAGCTGGTAGCGTTGGCGATAGTTGCTGCCTTTGCTACGGGCGATTATGTTGCAGCGAGTGTTGTGGCGTTTTTCCTTTTGTTAAGCGAGCTTGTTGAAACAAGGACCGCGTTGGGTGCGAGAGCGGCAATTGAGTCGCTGGTTAAACTTACTCCGACTAAAGCTTGTCTGATTGGCAGTGACGGCCGTGAAGAGGAGATAACCGCCGCCCGATTGAGTGCAGGTGATGTGATCCGTGTAAAGCCGGGTGATAATATTGCAGCCGATGGTGAAGTTGTACAGGGTTTGAGTTCTGTAAATGAGGCAACAATAACGGGTGAATCTTTACCTGCTGATAAGGTGCCTGGCATGCAGGTTTTTGCAGGCACGAGTAATCTGACCGGTGTTCTTGACATAAAGGTGACAAGGGCCGGCGAGGATACAACGCTTGGTAAAGTTCAGTCTCTTATTCTCCAGGCTGAGCATACGAAAATACCTATAATGCGGATTATCGACAAGTATGTGAAGTGGTATATACCGACAATATTGATGATATCCGGAATAATATGGTTCTTCACAGAAGATGTTGAACGTGCTATCGGTGCGATAGTTGTTTCCTGTCCATGCGCACTGATACTTGCTACTCCAACCGCTATGGTAGCGGCGTTGTCGGCTTCGGCAAGACTGGGTATTTTGATAAAAAAGGTTGCCGATCTGGAACTTGCCGGCAGGATTACGGCGATGGTATTTGATAAGACCGGAACGCTTACAACCGGCCAGCTTAATGTAACTAAACTCACACCTGCTGAGGGTGTCGAGGCGGCACAGCTTTTGAAATTGGCCGCCTCTGCAGAACAGATGAGTAAACATCCTGCTGCAAGGGCGTTGCAGGCGGTTGCCAGGGAAGCGAATCTGGTTCTTACTGTTGCCCGGGATTTTGCTGAAACGCCTGGTAAGGGTGTCTGTGCTGCTGTTGACAATGTCGAGGTGATGGTAGGCAGAGATACATTTCTTTCTGAGCAGGGGATTAATACTTCGGTTGTTGCTGATCCTGCACTGCATGAGGAGCAGGGGTTCAGTACTTTGTATGTTGCCGCAGATAAGAAATGTATCGGCTGGATAGGTTTGCAGGACAAGACCAGGGCCGAGGCCAGAGATTCTGTTAATGATCTGATGGATGCGGGCGTAAAGCGTATCACGATGCTTACAGGCGACAGGGAAGAGGTTGCAAAAAGAGTTGCCGGTGAACTCGGCTGCACTGATGTAAAAGCCAAATGTCTTCCACAGGACAAGCTGGCAATAGTGGAGCAGATGAAAGCAGACGGTCATGTTGTAGCAGTAGTTGGTGACGGAATTAATGATGCACCTGCGCTTGCCAGCGGTAATCTTGGAATAGCGATGGGAGCTGCCGGCAGTGATGTTGCAATCAACTCTGCCTCGATTGCGCTGATGAATAACGATTTGAAGAGGCTGCCGTTTTTGATCAAGTTATCCCGTAAGACAGGCAGGGTCATTAATGAGAACCTGCTTTTCGGCATTCTCTTTATAATTCTCGGAGTTGGAGCATCTGCAGCAGGCTGGCTGCCTTTGATTTATGCAGCTGTATTGCATTTTTCAGGTTCTCTTGTTGTGATTTTCAATAGTGCCAGGCTGGTACGCTTTGGTGAAGAGCTTCAGCCGCACGCACCGGCAGTCAGTACAGCGATATAATTCCATCATTTTTAATTTTGAAAGGTTTTTGTGGTTGGCACAAATGGTCAGTTTGTAGTTGAAACGTTTTCGCTGACGAAGATTTTTACCGACTGGTGGGGCCGGAGCCGAGTTGTTGCGGTTGAGGATTTAAATCTTAAAGTCAGGCAGAACGAAGTGTTCGGGCTTCTTGGCCCCAATGGCTCGGGTAAGACTACGGTTTTAAAAATGCTGCTTGGGCTGCTTTGGCCGACCAAAGGCAGGGCAATAATTTTAAATAATGATATCAGGAATCCGAAGATAAGCGCTAAAGTAGGTTTTTTACCTGAAGAATCTTACTTGTATCCATATCTTAACGCTCGTGAAACGCTTGATTTTTACGGCAGACTCTTTGGCTTGAATTCGAAATTGCGAAGGGCACGAATTGATGCTCTGCTGGATATGGTAGGTTTGGCCGGTATGGCCAGCAGGCCTATAGGTACGTTTTCAAAAGGTATGGCCCGCAGAATAGGTCTTGCCCAGGCATTGATAAACGACCCGGAACTTTTGATACTGGATGAGCCGACAAGCGGACTGGACCCTATTGGCACGAGGCAAATGAAGGATCTTATAGTTGAACTTGCAAAGCGCGGCAAAAGTGTGCTTCTATGCAGTCATCTGCTCGCGGATGCCGAGGAAGTTTGTGATAGAATAGCGATACTCTATGGCGGACATATGCAAAGGCTGGGCAGTGTTGATGAGTTGCTTAAGCAGGCTAATAAAAGGCAGATTACAACAGATGTTCTAAGTGCTGATGTAATCGATAAGATCAGGCATATCATAGAAAGTCAGGGCAGTGAATTTAATATGACAGAGCCAATGCAGAGGCTGGAATCTTTCTTTATAGATATAATCAGACAGGCTCAGCAGGAAAAGAGGCCGACCAGTGGAGCCATAAATAGACTGGATGCTACAGTTGCAGAAAGAACTGCTGCTGTGGCAAATGTGCTTGATAAGCTTATTAATGCTAAAGTTGAATCCGGCGGTCCGGCAGAGCCGCAAAGGAAAGTAGAAACGGTGAGGTTGAAGCCTAATGAAGATGTCCTGAGCCAGCTTACCGAAGATACGCAGCAGGATGCGATGTCTCCGTCCCAAACTGCAGAGCCCCGGCCCGACCAGCAGGCCCGGGAACAGATTGAAAAGGAGGTTCTTGATGAGCTTGTAGAGGGACAGGATTCTGCAGAGGGGCAAGAGTCAGGGGATGATAAAAATGGGTAGAGTCTGGGCTGTTGCCAGAAATACTTTTATCTCTTCAATGAGAATGAAGACCGCCATAGTATTCATATTATTACTGATGATACTTTTGCCGGTCCTGTACCTGACGACCACTGGTGATGGTACCGCTATAGGACGTATTCAGAGTTTTATAAGTTATGGACTCGGCCTGACCGCGTTTCTTATTTCAATTCTTACTATTATTGTGTCGTGTTATACGCTTAGCAGTGATATAAAACACAAACAGATTTATACAGTTGTTACAAAACCTGTTAAGCGGTTCGAATTAATTATCGGCAAAATTCTTGGTGTTGTTTTGCTTGATTTGCTGCTCTTGGTTGTATTTTCATCGGCAATTTACGCGTGTACTTTATATATGCCGCGGCTTTCCAAGGTGGCCGATACAGATATTAAGCGTCTTGATGATGAATTTTATACCGCAAGAGCCAGCTTGAAAGTTGATTTTGATGAATTAGCCATAGAAAAAATTGTATTTGATGAATATGAAGAGCTTGTAAAAACAGGCCGACTCGACAAGTCTCGCAGCCGAGAGGACATACTTGATGAATTACGTAAGACAGAAAAGTACAGTAGAAATTCTGCAGAACCCGGCGGACAGGTGATATGGGAATTCCAGAATATTAAACCTTTCGATGTGAATGAGAGTATTTTTGTGCGTTTTAAGTATAACGCTTCTCAAATGGCGACGGGCGATATTGCTTATGGCAACTGGTATGTAGGAGATTATCGTCAGATAAAATATGGTCAGGGCTGGACAGAGACACCTATTTATAATGTTCCTCGTAAAGATACGTGTGGTTCGCAGCACGAATTTGAGGTTCCTGCCGATGCAGTAGCTAAAGATGGTTATCTTGCAGTGGTGTTTTACAATGAGCCGAGGAATGCCACTACAGTGATGTTTTCTCCTGAAGACGGTTTTGAGGTGCTTTATAAGGCGGGTAGTTTTAGAAACAATTTCCTTCGTGCTCAGGTAGTTATATTTGTAAGATTAGTATTTCTGGCTGTTCTTGGTGTTTCTTTGTCCGTATGGCTGGGGTTTCCGGTGGCCATTCTTTGCAGTTTGACAATATTTTTCATGGGTATGATTAACGGCTTTGTTGTAGGCTCCTTTGGTTATCTGGGGCAGAATATGATAGTATTTTATAAGTATGTAATGAAACCCTTGATATGGCTGCTGCCCAGATTCGACGGCAATTATAATATTAACGGGTACATAATCGATGCCAAGCTGATAAGCAATAGATTCCTGGTTTTTGCAATTGGCGCTCTCGTGATAAAATCTTTGGTTTTAATGCTGGCAGGGTTTTTGATTTTTACAAAGCGTGAGATAGCAAAAGTAATTATTTAAATATCATTATGTATGTTAGAACCTTTATTCTTTGTTTTTTATGTATAGTCATTGCCGGCGGGTTATTCTTTGCGGGTTCCTGTCAGCTTGATGAGATAAACAGACAGCGAAGTGAAATGAGGCTGGTGGTAAAGGAGCCGCTTGAAAATGCTCCTCCTTCTCTGGCTTTTGTGACAATAGCTCTCGGGTCTTTTCGCGGTCTTATAGTAGACATACTTTGGCTGAGAGCTACCCAGCTGAAAGAAGACGGCAAGTTTTTTGATGCCAAGCAGCTTGCAGAGTGGATAACACTTCTTCAGCCGAGGTTTGCGTCAGTATGGGATTTTCATGCGTGGAATATGGCTTATAATATTTCAGTTGAGATTCCGGCTACCAGGCCTCAGGAGCGATGGCAATGGGTAAGAAACGGCTATGAATTACTGCGTGACAAAGGCATAGAAAAAAACCCTCATAGTGTAATTCTTTATCGGGCACTTGGATGGATATTCCAGCATAAGATAGCCGGGGAAACCGATGATTGCCATAAGTATTATAAGCTTCAGCTTTATAATGCCATGAAAGTTCTGGTTGATCCGCAAACGCAGGAGCATTATAAAGCCCTTGCAGATTCACCTAAAGAGCCTGGTGACATTTTTCAAAAACCTGAGGTAGCAAAATTTTTAAATGAACTTGCCTCGGCAGATAGTTCCTTTTCGCGATCTGAGGAGCTTGTCGATAATTATCTTTCTCTCAGGCAGCAGCCATCCCGTTTTTCTGAAGAAGCCTTTGCGGTGATAGATGATTTTCGCGGAACAAAGGCGCTTGAAGAATTTGATACTTTTGCAAAAGCATATCAGTTGCGGCACAAATGGAAACTTGAGCCTGAGCTTATGGTGGAGTTGAATGAAAAGTATGGTCCAATCGACTATAAAGACCCGAACAAACTGTTGCCGCTGGACTGGACGCTGCCGGACACTCATTCTATTTATTGGGCAGCTCTTGGCCTGCAAAAAATGCCTCGGGAAACGGGCTCAGTTGATGAGCTTAATACCGACAGAATAGTTTTTCAGGGACTTCAGCATCTTTATTATCGCGGCAAGATGGTTCTTTATACTTCGAAGATACCATCCAAGAGTGACCCGTGCGATATAATAGAACGTCAAAGTGTGTTCTTGTTTCCGGATTTGAGAATGTTCGGCAGATATGACCAGGCACTGAGAGAGTTGATAAAGAAGTATGACAGATTGGGTGGTAATGTAGCTGCTGTCAAAAGTGCTCATAAAAATATGCTTAAACGTGCGGTGTTTTTGTTTTATCAGGCCGGTCATATGGGAAAGGCCACAGAAATTTATAATGTTTTACGAAAGGAATATCCGGAGGATGAAGACATTCACGCCTCGCTTACGGATTATGTAAGAAAAAGATTTATTCTTCAATGTGAAACAAGCGGCATTAGTGATGCACGAGAGATGATCACGCTTATGCTGCGGGAAGCTTATTATCATTATGCTGTGGGAAACGATGATGATGCTTTTGGCAGAGAATGGATGGCTATGGAGATATATGATAATTATCAGGAAGGTCTTAGAGTTGATGGGGCTGACAGGGCAGTTCTGCCTGATTTCGATGTGCTCAAATATATAGGTTTGATAGGTTTTTTGGGTGACGCCAGATATCCTGATTATATACGTGAAAATATTCTCAGCCGTATACAGGTCGAAAGGCCTGAACTCTATAAAAAGCTTGAGCAGCAGCATGAGAGTTTTATGGAGGAAATGGGGAAACAGGAAAGCATGCAGCAATGAAAAGGCAATTTCTTGCGACGGAGGGTTTGACCGAATCGCAGAAGAAAGCGGTTTGGCATAAACAGGGACCTCTTCTTATTATAGCCGGTCCCGGCAGCGGTAAAACACGAGTAATAACAAACAGGATTGCTGCGCTCATAAGTCAGGATGTTGAACCCCATAAGATTTGCGCGATAACATTTACAAATAAGGCGGCTGACGAGATGCGTAATCGGGTTATTGCCATGAATATGCCCGGCGGGGTACACGTCAGTACCTTTCATTCACTTTGTGTAAGAATTCTTCGCTGGTTTGCCCAGGCAGCCGGTATATCGGAAAATTTCAGTATTTACAATGAATCAGACCAGAAAAATTGTGTCAAAGATGCGATAAAAGCGGCAGAACTTGACGCAAAGAATTTCCCGCCCGGCCGGATATTAGAAACAATATCACGATTAAAGAATAATCTTCAGGATATTACATCTTTTACCGCTGAGTCGGGAGATTATTTTTCCCAGTGTCTTGCAAAAATATACAGTAATTATCAGAAAATTCTTTCACAGAACAATGCCCTTGATTTCGATGATTTGCTTTTAAAAACTGCGTTTTTGCTGCGTGATTTCGGCGATATTCGAAAACAATTGTCTCAGCGATACGAGTACCTGATGGTTGATGAGTATCAGGACACAAATCATGCCCAGTATCAAATTGCCCGCGGTCTTTCTTTAGAGCATGGCAATATCTGTGTAACCGGTGATCCGGACCAGTCCATATACGGCTGGAGAGGTGCGGACATCGGTAATATACTTGCTTTCGAGCATGACTGGCCTGAGGCGACGGTTATAAAACTGGAGGAAAACTTTCGAAGTCTTCCTGAAATTCTTGCTGTTGCGGATAAACTCATTAGTGCAAATAAAGGCCGAAAGCAAAAAAAACTGGTTCCTGTTAAAAAGGGCGGTGCTGAAATTGTTGTACGATGTCTTGATGACGAGCAGGATGAGGCTGATTTTATAGCTGATTTTATAAAACAACTGCTTGATAATGGAGAAGATGCGAACCGGATAGCGGTATTTTATCGTGTAAATTCCATGAGCAGGGCGATTGAGGAGGCTTTTGTTGAAAGTCAGGTTCCGTATCAGATAGTCAGAGGTGTTGAGTTTTATAATCGCAGGGAAATCCGTGATATTCTTGCCTTTCTCAGGTTGATTGTAAATGATGCGGACGACCGGGCCTTTTTGCGGATAATAAACACGCCGCCGAGGGGTATAGGTAAAACAACAATTTCCCGACTAAGTGCTTACGCGGCTGATAAAAATACAGGTCTTTATAATACCGTAAAAAACTGCGAAAAGATGGATACTATCTCGGCAGGAGCAAAAGCAAAACTTAAGAAATTTGCACAGATGATCGAAGATTTTAAAAAGCACATTGATGATCCTGTTGCGATTCTGATGGACAGGGTTTTCAAGCAGAGCGGTCTTCATCAAAGCCTGCAGGCCCAAACCGCGGAGGAAGATTACAGTAAAGCTTCGCCGTTGGATAATGTCGCAGAACTTATAAGTTCTGCGAAACGATTTGACAGTCAGCAGGGCGGACTTGTCGACTTTCTTCAGCACATTGCTCTTTTCAGTGATACCGATACCCTGGATTTGCAGAGTGGAAGGGTTTCCTTGATGACACTTCATTGTGCAAAGGGTCTGGAATTCGATAATGTTTGTATCATAGGTCTTGAGCAGGGGATTTTACCTCATGAAAGAAGTATGGACGCTGTTTCGGAAATTGAAGAGGAACGCAGGCTGTTTTTTGTCGGGATTACCAGGGCGAAAAAGCGATTGTGCATAACTTTGTCCCGCCACAGGACGATACACGGCCAGACAATAAGGACAATTGGTTCTCAATTTCTTTATGAAGCAGCTCTTGAGCCCGACCAGGCGGCGGAGCAGGATGAAAATGTCCATGATGAAGGTGTTTATTACGAAACTGGCGTTTCATGCTCAGATTCAGGAAGCAGCGGAGGAGCTTTTTCTGTCGGCCAGCTTGTCTCGCATAAAAAATTTGGCCTGGGCAGAGTAAAGGAGTTTCACAATCTCGGGGATAACAGTATAATTGTAGTACAGTTTAAAACTGGGCAAGTAAAGCCCTTGATGTTAAAATATGCCGGTTTAGATATTGTTGAATAAGTTCAGAGGAAACAGAGATGGGACAGCATCAATTGAAATTTTATTATAAAAATGTTACTGCCGGTGTTCTTGGTAAAGAACATGGTATAACTGAGGAACAGTTCAAGCATCTGGCAGCTAAGAGTGAGCCTTTAATAAAGCAGCTTAATGCGGATAGAAAATCAGGTAGGATTCGGTATCGTGATTTACCTTATCAGGACAAAACCGCAGAACAGGTTAAAAATATTGCCGAGCAGTTCAAATGGTGCCGGAATTTTGTCGTACTTGGTATAGGCGGCTCAGCTCTTGGCAATATCGCGCTGCAGACGGCACTGAATCCATATATGTATAATCTTGATGCCTCTCAGCGCAAGGGACCGAGACTTTTTGTTTTTGATAATGTTGACCCGCAGCAGATGAGCTCTTTTTTAAATTGGCTGGACGGCGAACTTGATAAGACAGTCTTTAATGTAATAAGTAAATCCGGCAGGACAGCTGAAACCGCAGCACAGTTTTTGACTGTTTGTAAAATGCTGGAAGGAAAATTCGGCCGGGAAGCTTTGAAGAAGCATATAATTGCCACTACCGATCCAAAAGAAGGGACATTGCGTAAGATAGTTGATGAGTTTGGGCTGAGAAGTCTGGAAGTACCTGATGGTGTAGGCGGCAGGTTCAGTGTTTTAAGTCCGGTCGGTCTCTTAAGTGCTGCCATTTGCGGGATAGATATTGTCCAGCTTTTAGCAGGTGCTGCTGATATGGACAAAAAAGTATCCGATGTAAACTTTTATAAAAACCCGGCAGCGGTAAATGCTGCCATAAACTACCATTATTATAATCGGAATAAGCGTATATCGGTTATGATGCCGTATAGTTTCGCATTAAAAGATCTTGCCGACTGGTATAGACAGCTCTGGGCTGAAAGTCTGGGCAAGGCGAAAGACCTTGCCGGCAAGGATGTTTTTGTCGGTCCTACTCCTGTAAAGGCTCTGGGAGCGACTGACCAGCACAGTCAGGTCCAGCTTTACAGGGAAGGTCCTAATGACAAGCTTTTTACTTTTCTTGCGGTAGAAGATTTTGATATAGATGTTCAGATCGGCCCGGCGCCTGAAGTTGCTTTGGAACTGGAGTATCTGACAAATCAGAAAATGAGCAGGCTTTTGAACAGTGAAAAGCTGGCGACCGAATATGCTCTTATAGCAAGCCAAAGACCTTGTATTACAGTTATCTTCGAAAAAATTTGTCCTTATACTATAGGGCAGTTCATATATCTTTTTGAGACTTCCACTTCAATTGCCGGGATGCTTTTCGGTATAAATGCTTATGACCAGCCGGCGGTTGAACTTGGAAAAGAGGCAACATTCGCACTTATGGGTAAAAGCGAGTATGCTGAATTAGGCGAGAGAATAAAACCGTTCGCGAAAATAGACGATCAATTTATAATTTAATCTAAGGGACGAAAATTATGCGTTTTGCAGTGATAATGGCAGGCGGCACAGGCAAACGGCTATGGCCCCTGAGCAGAGAAGACAGGCCTAAACAGGTTCTCAAACTTATCGAAGGTGATACTCTTTTAAGACGATGTTTTCAGAGGCTAAGTGATCTTTTTGACCATCGCAATATTATTGTTCTGACCAACAAGGGTTATTCTGATCTTGTCCGTGATAATCTTCCTGAAATTCCATATGACAATGTGATAGCTGAGCCGGCTGTTCGTGATACTGCCGGCGCCATCGGACTTGCCGCCAGTGTGCTTTCGCGCTTTGACCCGGATGCTACTATGGCGGTGGTAACTGCTGACCAGGTCATAAAACCCTCCGATGTCTTTCGAGAGGTACTCAAAGACGGCATGACATATGTGGAAAAAAATCCTGAAGCACTGATAACTTTCGGAATTCAGCCTTCGTTTCCAAGTACCCAGCTTGGTTATATAAAACTCGGCAACAGTCAAAAATGTGATAACTGTGGTAATGAAATATTCGAGGTTGACTCCTTCAGAGAAAAACCTGATTTAAAAACCGCTAAAGAGTATCTCTCAAGCGGTCAATACTGCTGGAATGCAGGTCTTTTTGTATGGAAGGCAAAGCGGATACTCCAGCTTTTATTTGAGAATCTTCCGCAGACAAAACAGCCGTTGCAGAAGATTAAAGCTGCATGGGGATCTTCGAATCAGGAGGATGTGCTTGGTGAGTATTTTGTAAAACTGCCGAAGATAAGTATTGATTTTGCGATTATGGAAAAGGCACCGCAGGTTTGTGCCATAAGACTTAATTGCCGATGGTTTGATATGGGTTCTTTCTCGGCACTTGCCGACATTATCCAGTCCGATCCCAATGGCAATATTATTATCGCCAAAAACAGTGAGGCACTCGAATGTCAGGATAGCATCATTGTAACTGAGGATGACGACCACCTGATTGCTGCTATCGGGCTCAAAGACATGGTAGTTGTGCATAGTCCTGATGCTACGTTGGTTTGTCCTATAGATGAAACTGCCAAGCTCAAGGAGCTTCTCGGCTTCCTCAAAACACGCGGTAAAGAAAAATATCTATAACGGAGCATCTGGAAATAAATGCGTTTTCTATGTATAGATTTGGGTGACAAACGAACCGGCCTGGCAATATGTGATAGTGACGAAACAATAGCTAGTCCGGTTGAGACGATAGAGGATCAGAAAGATTTAATCGGACATATCGCTGCAGCAATCAAACAATATGATATAGAAGCTGTTGTTTTAGGTCTGCCTTTGAATATGGACGGCAGCGAAGGTGACAGGGCAGCGGTTGTTCGAAAATTTGCGAATAAACTTACTGAAAAGATTGGAATTGAAATATTTTTTCAGGATGAAAGACTGTCGAGTTTTTCAGCTACAGATAAATTGTCCCGCACAGGTCTGACACATAAGAAGAAGAAAAACCGAATTGATGCAATCGCCGCCGCCGAAATCCTCAAAGAATTCATAGCTGCCAGAAAATAAACAATTATTTTTTGGCTACAACTCTTTTTTCTGTATAGACTTATAGATTTACGGCATAAATATTATATGTTTTTTTAAAAAAAGTAGTGACGTTTTTTGGGTTTTATCGTATATATTACTAAGTCAATCGAAATAGTAATAATGAAAAGAGAATTTATTACACCAAAGATAATTTCGCAGAAGTGCAGATATGCCTTACGGGCTATATTTGAGTTAGCCAGCCGGGATCAGTCAGATGTGACAAAGATTTCCGAACTGGCAGCGGCGCAGAATGTTCCGCCCAGATTCCTGGAGAATATTCTCGTCGAGCTTAAACAGGCTGGATTCGTTGTCTCAAAGAGAGGTAATGAGGGAGGTTATATGCTGGCGTCTCCTGCAGAGAAATTGACTGTAGGGCAAGTGATTGCGTTTGTACAGGGTAATTCCGGTAGCAATTTTGCCGCATCTGACAGAGATTTAAAGAATGGAGATTATGCCTTTTCGCAGCTTTGGCAGCGTTTGAATGATGCTATTTCTAATGTTTACGACAAAACGACATTTGCCGGCCTGATAGAAGATGAATCGAAAGCAACAAAGGATTATGTTCCTAACTATGTTATATAATATTTTTTTAGATATATTCCCAGTAAATCAATAGGAATTATGAACATGGAAAGTCATTTTAGAAGTATATTAAAAGCGGTTACCTGGAGAGCCGGCGGGACATTTGTAACAATGGCAGTTGCCTGGCTTGTAGTCGGCCAGGTCGGTATTGCTGCCAAGATAGGGATTGTCGACACAATTTTTAAGATAGGCGTTTTTTATATTCATGAGCGGGTTTGGAATCGCGTCAATTTCGGCAAGCAAAAACCGCCTGAATATCAGATTTAAGGTAATTTTTTTAGGAGATTTGGAAAATGATAAAGAATACTGAAGATGTAGCGGCTTTGGTGAGCGGTTTAAATTACGCTCAGAAGGTAGAGCGGAGCCTGGATTTAATCAGCCAGGCCTGGAAAGAATATGGCGATGCTCTGGTAGTGGCCAATAGTCTGGGCAAAGACTCGGTAGCGGTATGGCATCTTGCCAAGCGAGTCAGCCCAAAGATTAGAGGCTTTATTATTACCACTCGCTATAAACCGGCCCAGACAGTACAATTTATGAATGAACAGGTTCGTCAATATCCGGAACTGAAAGTCTTCAAGAATGATGAGCCAATTGAAGATGGGCTTTACCGCACAGACCCGGACAAGTGCTGTGCGATATTAAAGGTGGAGCCGATTCGCAGAGCGATTAGGGAAATGAATGTCAGCTGCTGGGTAACGGGACTGCGATGCACCGAAGGCAGAACAAGAACTGATTTTAAGGAAATCGAAGAAAGAGATGTCGGCCTGATCAAGCTCAACCCTATTCTTATCTGGTATGAGCGTGAGATTTGGCAGTATCTGGCCCTGAATAATGTTCCGGTAAATCCGCTTTACAGTGATGGCTATCGTTCGCTTGGATGTGAGCCCTGCACACGAATAACGCTCGATGCTGATGAACGTGCCGGCAGATGGATAGGTACAAGCAAGTGTGGCGGAGAATGCGGTATTCATACAAGGCCTTTGACAAATAAGAGCTCTGCCGGCGTATAAAGGATATAATTTTGCCAGGGACAGGAGAAATTATATGAGCGATTCGATTGCAAGTAAACTCTACGGACTCTATCCGCAGAAGCAGCAGGGGCTGTATATGCAGCGAGTTAAGATTCCGGGCGGAAGGATAAACTGGTCTCAATGGCGTCTTATTGCTGAGTTACAGGAACGTTTTGCTTGTGGAACTCCTATCCATTTGACAACCCGGCAGGATATTGAACTGCATAACCTGCCGGCGGAAGGTGCGATAGAAGTAAAGCAGTCTTTGTCTGATGCCGGATTAGATCTGTTTGGCGCCGGAGGCGATAATCTCCGAAATATTACGGTCTGCCCCGGCTGTGAGTTTTGCCATGATGGTTTTGATGTATTTGAGCTCTCAAAAATAGTAAGCGAAAAACTTCGCTGTCATCCTGCAATAATGGACTTGCCGCGAAAGTTTAAGATTAGTTTTTCCGGTTGTCCGGCAAGTTGTACCAAGCCGTACCTTAATGATATTGGTTTTATCGCACATTCAGAAAACTCTTTTGAGGTTATCACAGCAGGCTCTCTTGGTCCTGTACCGGTTTTGGGCATCAGGGCATATGAAAAACTACCGTCTTCAGATATCTTACCCCTGTGTTTTGCAGCTATTGATATGTTTGCAGAATACGGTGACCGTGAAAACAGAAGAAAGGCCCGATTCCGCCATGTCCGTCAAAAGCTTGGCGATGAGGCTTTCCTTATGGAATTAGATAAACGGTTTAAATCTGCAAAAGAAAATACCTCCTGGCCCCAGATTAATATTACTAAAAACGATTCTCAATTAAAGTTCATACATCGTTTACATTTTCCTGATGGTAATATAAGCACTCAGGATGCATTAGCACTGGCTCAATTATGTGAACCTGCCGGTATAGAAGCTCGAATAACTTTTGACCATGGCATTGAATTGTATGGGGAAGAATCTTTGGAGTTGCCGGGTGATTTCAAAAAATTTAAAGATACTCTTGTGATAATTGCCTGCCCCGGAGCCAAGACCTGTTCACATGGCTTGATAGATTGTCAGTCGGCATCTGCAAATATAAGAGCTGCTTTTACAGGTAACCAGTTTGGCAGAATGAAGATCAATATTTCAGGCTGTCCGAACAACTGTGCCCATAGCAGTTGCGCAGCGATAGGACTTGTGGGACTGAAACGGGACAAAAAAGACTGTGTTCAGCTATACACAGGCGGAGGCGACGGCAAAAACCAAAATCTGGCCCAAAAAGGCGAAATTGAAACCGTCGCCAATATCGCATCTTTAATCACATCTATTAAGATTTAGAGGCACAAGCCGGTTCCAGGCTGTTTACAAATGTTCTTACATCATCAGCGACTTTCTTGCCTGAATAGAGCATAGAACCGAATGTCGGTCCCATTCTTGGAAGGCCGTGGACGGTAGCTGCTGCCATTCCGCATACAAAAAGCCCCTCAAAAACCTGACCGGTTTTTTCTACAACCAAATCCTCGGAACTGTTCGCATCCATTGGGCCAAAGGTCTTTAATTTAAGCAGACCTCTTTCTTCCATACTTTTGCATACATAAGCATCATGGCCGGTGGCATCGATAACAGCTTTTGATTCCAAAGAGATAGGATCAACACATGTTATTGCCCGTGGCAGGGCGGAGACAGGGGTCCAGTTAACTACAGCACCTTCAACTTTGTTATTGCGCAAAACTACATCGTCGAACTTAGTCATATTAAGAATTCTTACGCCAGCATCACAGGCTGCAGAGATAAGTTTTGAACATGCATTTGGACCATCAGCAGTGAATAAACCACCCTCAACTTCCTTGTATGGTATGTTAAGTTCGTCAAGTATTTGCTGAGATGGCGCCCTGAAGGTGAGTGTATTCATAAGATATCCGCCAATCCAAAATCCACCGCCGAGATAGTTATTGCTTTCCACAAGCAAAACCTTTAAACCGCTCTGTGCCAGATTTCTGGCTGCCATTAAACCGCTTGGGCCCGCACCGATAATTATGACATCCGAAACAACATAGTCCTGGAACCATTTTGTAAATTCACCTACGATTGCACGTGTTATCTGCGACTCGCTTACCTGCTGAAACATCTTTTTTCCTTTCTAAGTTTTTAATAATTTTCCATAGCACAATATCCATATAATTCCCATAGGATTACTGGGAATTATAGTATTTAAAAAACTTTTGTCAAGGACTTTTGGGTATATCTTGATAATTTGATGCGGAAATAGAGGGGGATTATTGTGCCTGTGCGATTATATCGTCCGGAATATCGAAGTTGGCATATACGTTCTGCACATCGTCGTGTTCTTCGAATTCATCCATAAGAGCAAGAATCTTTTTTGCCTGGTCAACATCATTTATGGCAATGCTATTGGCAGGTATCATCGATAACTCTGCAACTTCGGTAGGTATCTCTTTTTCCTCGAGGGCTTTTTTCAGTTCTTCGTATGCGGCCGGGTCGCAGGTTATTTCATAGATTTGGCCGGTATTTTCCATGTCATCCGCACCGGCTGATAAAGCGATTTCCATAAGATTATCTTCATCAGCGGCATCAACGGGAACTGTGATAAGTCCCTTTTTGCTGAACAAATAATTTACACATCCTGTTGTGCCTAATGATCCGCCGTGACGTTCGAAAATCTTCCTGACCTCCGGGCCGGTTCGATTTCTGTTATCAGTCAGGGCCTCAGCCATGATAGCTACTCCGCCCGAAGCATAACCTTCATAGATAACAGTTTCATAAGCGATGCTGTCATCTCCGCCGGCACCTTTTTTGATGGCCTTTTCTATTGTGTCCTTGGGCATATTGGCCTGTTTGGCTTTGTCGACCGCATATCGCAGAGAAAGATTAGCTGACGGGTCAGGTCCGCCTGCTTTAGCAGCAACTATAATGGTTCTTGCGATCTTGCTCCAGACTTTGCCTCTCTTGGCATCATTGGCAGCCTTTTTATGTTTAATTCCAGCCCAGTGTGAATGTCCAGACATAAAATTCTCTATCTAAAACTATTAATGAATAACCTTGTTTAACGGATACGTAATAATTCCCGAAGCACCTGCGCGTTTGAGCTGCGGCACGATTTTTCTTTCTGTCTCTGTATCAACAACAACCTCAACAGCAACGAAGTCAGAATCGGCAAGTGAAGAAATAGTCGGGCTTTTCTCAGCAGGCAGCACTTTTAATACTTTATCAATGCTTTTTTTTCCGACATTCATTTTCAGGCCGACAGTTGATTTAGCGTCAATAGCAGCATTTAAGAGTATGGAAATATTTTCAATTTTTTCGCGTTTAAATTTGTTTTTCCAGGCATTTTTGTTGGCAATAAATCTTGTTGTCGAACTCAGCAGGGTATCGATTATTCTAAGATTATTTGCCTTTAGGCTTGAACCTGTTTCCGTAAGTTCGACAATGGCATTGACCAGCCTGGCCTTTACTTCAGTTGCACCCCAACTGAATTCCACCTTTACGTTTACTTTTTTATCTTTGAAGTATTTCTTCGTTACGTTTACCAGTTCTGTCGCGATAATTCCACCTTCGAGGTCTTCCGGCTTTTTAATTTTCGATTCATTTGGCACTGCAAGGACCCATCTTGCCGGTTTTGAAGTGGCTTTGCTGTAAAGCAGCTCGCATACTTCATGAACGGAGGATTTATTTTCGAGTATCCAGTCATAGCCGGTGAAGCCCGCATCAAGTACGCCATCCTCGACATATCTGCTCATTTCCTGTGCCCGCAGCATAATGATCTGAATCTGGTCGTCATCAATTCGAGGAAAATAACTTCTTTCATACCCTGTTATATTGAAGCCGGCTTTTTCAAAAAGATCGAAAGTGGCATTTTGAAGACTTCCCTTTGGAATGCCGAGTTTTAAGATTTTTGCTGACATTTTTACTCCTTATTTTTTTGCTTTTGCTTTTCTCTTTGCACCAGCGTTTGTTTTTTTATCTGCCGTAATCTGTGCTGCTTTTGAGCTAACAAGCTCGCTGTCATGCCATAAAAAGGTGTAAAAAGCATATGCATTTGCTGCAGAAATATATCTTTCGACAAAAGCGGTAATTTGCTCATTATCAAGTTTAGGATCAACTATCTTATGAGTTTTAAGATGCTCGATCATCTTTTCCGTTATTGGTACAGAATGAGCATTTATGATTGTCAACATAATGTAATTACTGACAAAACGTGTCATACCGTTAAGTTTTTCGAGGATTTCCCTGGCGGCTTTTTTTCTCGAGCTCATAAAATCCTCAAGCGAGAGACAGTCATACTTCTGGAAGATAGAGTTTAATATAGAGGTAAGTCTGGCGGCACATTTTTCTGCTTCTGTCACATCGCTTTTTATCACCTCGACGATCTCTTCAGTTCTTGCGACTCTCAGGTCGTTGAAATCTACAAAATGTGACTGGATTTTTTTTAAAGCAGACCTTGTGCCGGACTCAGTTGAGTTTTCAGACAACACTGCAAAAACAATTGCCTCGACCGGGTCGTCATAAGCGGGCTTTTTAGGCTTGTCACTGCCTTTTTTTAAAATGCTGTAAAGTTTTTTCAACCTTTGGATATATTGGCTACTGCTCTTCATTTTTTTCTTCTTCTGAAAATTCTTTTGAAACTTCTTCAATTATCCTGAGCGTTTCCATGGTTTTTTTTAACCTGTCATCTATATGGAAAGACAGGTGCGGGCAAAATTTACTTTTAACATAATCACCAAGCAACGATTGAATATGACCTGCAGCATGATTTATTGCATCAAAAGTCAGTTGTTGCTTTGCTTCGTTTTTACCCATAATGCTCAAAAAAACATCAGCTTTTTTCAGGTCTGGTTCAATTTTTACTTCTGTTATGCTGATAAAACCTTCGATTCGCGGATCCTGCAGATGATTATTAATTATATCACTAACCGCTTCTTTAACTACCCGCGACATTTTGTCCTGTCTTCTTGACATTTTACATCAATATTTTAAAGAGTTCTTTCAACTTTGACAATTTCGTAAACCTCAAAAACATCCTGTGTTTTCACATCGTCAAAGCCGGCAATTTTTATACCGCACTCAAAGCCGTTTTTAACTTGTCTTACGTCATCTTTGAAATGCTTAAGAGATTCTATCTGGCAATTGTCCTTGACAATAATGTTATCCCGTATAAGCCTTATCCTTGAGTTCCTGTTGACTTCTCCCTGTTCTACATAACATCCTGCGATAGTTCCCACGCCGGAAACTTTAAATGTATCCCGTACAACAGCTCTGCCGATGCTGTTAATCTGTTCTTCCGGTTCGAGCATTCCGACCATAGCCTTTCTTAGGTCTTCTGCTATTCTGTATATAATATTATACAGTCTTATATCTATGCCTTTTTCTTCGGCGAGTTTAACAGCCTTGTCCTCAGGCACAACGTTAAAGCCTATAATTATTGCTCCCGATGCCTCGGCGAGCAGGGCGTCACCTTCTGTTATGCCGCCGACAGCAGCGTGCAGAATCTTTACCTGTACTTCATCAGTACTTATTTCCGTCAGATATTTAGTTAATACATCCACTGAACCCTGAACATCTGCACGAATTATGATATTAACCTCTTTTGCTTTACCTGCTTCTATCTGGCTAAACAGATTTTCCATTGTAATCTGTGACCGTATACCCAGAGCAGCTTTCCTGGTGGTAGTTTTTTTCTCATCAGCGGCAGCCTTTGCACGATTGAGATCTGCCAGGCAGTAGAATTTATCTCCTGCCTGAGGGACATCATTTAAACCCGAAATTTCAACGGGCATAGCACTATCTGCCGAGCGGATAGATTTGCCGAGGCTGTCTCGCAGAGCTCTTATTCTGCCGTAACCTGTGCCTGCCAGAATAACATCACCTTTTTTGAGTATTCCTTCCTTTATAAGAATTGTTGCGACTGGGCCTTTTTTCGGACTTATTCTTGCCTCAATAACCCATCCAGTAGCTGGTAATGTGGGATCTGCCTGGAGTTCGAGCAGTTCAGCTGCATAGTCAAGATGTTCAAGAAGTTCTTCAACCCCTTCTCCTGTTGTGGCACTGGTTTTAACGATATCCGTATTTCCTGACCATTCGACAGGAGTGAGCTCATGTTCGGCAAATTGACCATATATTCTGTTAAGATCGACTCCCGGCAAATCAATTTTATTCAATGCAATGATAATATGAACACCTGCAGCTTTTGCATGATGAATTGCTTCTATGGTCTGCGGCATTACACCGTCGTCAGCGGCAACAACAAGTACGACTATATCTGTCATATTTGCACCCCGTGCCCGCATTGCGGTAAAGGCTTCATGACCAGGCGTATCCAGGAAAGTAACTTTTTTCTGATTATCTTTGTCGCCGAATATTACCTGTGATGCACCTATGTGCTGAGTAATTCCGCCGGCTTCACCCTTGACAACTGTTGTCGAGCGGATCTTATCAAGCAGGCTGGTTTTGCCATGGTCGACATGGCCGAGCATTGTAACTATTGCAGGCCGTTTTTGCATATTGTTCCTTGACCTGTTTTCAAATTCTTCTGCAATTTGTTCTTCGATAGATTTCTTATGCTGCACGATTAGTTCGGTGCCTAATTCAAGAGCAACAAGCTCAGCGACATCTGTGGGAATAGTTTGATTTGCATTTGCCATAACAGAGTGTTCGATGAGCTTTTCTATTATCTCAGTCGTTTTTACTGCTAAAGCAGCCGATAAGTCTTTGACAATTATCGGCTCGGAAATATATGCTTTTTCCGGCTTTATTTTAGTAGTTTCTTCAGCTTTAGACCTCTTAGTTTCAATTTTTCTGACAGGTCTTAGCCGCATACCTTCACCGCTGGCAGCACTGAGTCTTGCACGTCTCTCTTCGATATCTCTGCTTCGCAATTTGCGGCCTACCTTCTTATGTCGGTTAGGCTCCTCTTCTGCATAGTCTTCATGCTTTCTGCCGTGGGTTTTACTCTTACTTTTTCCGCCGTGTGGTCTGAGGTTCATTGTCTCAGGGGCACTTGCGAGAAGCGGCTCAGAGGCCTCCTTTAAATATGAGGGCTTTGAAGATTTTGTCTTTGGCCGTGGTCTTTCGATTTGTTCAGGTTCTTCAACTCGTATAACTCGCGGTCCGGATAGCTTTGCCGGTTTAGGCTTTTTCAGTTTTGGTCCTGCCGGTGCTACCGATTTAGGCGGTTTTGGAAGCTCTGGTTTTAGTTCTACTCTGGGCCTTGCCGGTTCAGTCTGTATCGGCTGTTCAACTTGTTCTGTCTTGGGTTTTTCTGCAGTTTCCTCGACAGGCGGCTCAACAACGGCGGCTTTTACTTCTGCTTTATCATCTGCAGATACTTTACTTTTTTCTTTCTTGTCAGTTTTCTTTGGAGCAGCAGCATTTTTAGGTGTTTTTTTCTTTATACGAGCCTTCTTAAGATCGACGCGGGCCGTAGTTTCAACAGCTGTTATATGCTCTCCTTCGCTGAACCATTCACGAATGGTGGCTGCCAGACCTGCTGAAATTGTTGACATGTGATTCTTTACATCAAGTCCTTCAGCCTGGCATTTATCAAGAATAGACTTACTCTTGACACCAAGCTCTTTGGCTAAAAGATGGACTCGTGTAGTTGCCAATCTTATTTATCTCCGGTTATTTTTATATAGTTTACAGGTCCGCTTCTTCTGATTCTACTTCTTTGACCTGTTTGTCCATCATAGTTTCAGCTATAGTCGGTTCAGTTTCAGAGGTTTGTTTCTTAGCTGATTCTTCAGCAGCTTTTATGACTTTTGCGGCAATTTCCGGGTCCAGGCCTATTTCACTTATTAAAGGTTCTGTGCCGATTTCCGCAAGGTCAAGAACGCTTATTATACCCAATGCGATAAGCTTATCGACGAAAGTGTCATCAATATCTTCTACATCTTTGATCGCGATGGATAGTCTTTCAACCTCCTGATTATATTCTTCGGGAGTGAGTATATCGATATCCCAGTCAGTCAGCCTGGCTGCCAGTCTTACATTCTGGCCGTGTTTTCCAATAGCCAAACTTAACTGGTCTTCAGGTACAACAACGGTTGCACCGCCAAGTTCAAAGCAAAGTGCAACCTGGCTGCATTTTGCAGGCATCAGGGCATTTGCTATAAGCTCCTGTGAAGATTCGTTCCATCGGACAATATCTATTTTTTCGCCACCGAGTTCATCAACTATATTTCTTATCCTGCTTCCGCGCACACCAACACATGCGCCGACTGCATCAACTTTGCTGTCATTGGACAGTACAGCTATCTTTGTTCTGTAGCCTGCTTCTCTTGCAAGAGCTTTTATTTCTATTATTTCCTCAGCTACTTCCGGAACTTCAAGTTCGAAAAGCCTTCTGATAAAGTCCGGATGTGTCCTGGAAAGTATTATCTTTACAACACTTGATGTCTCACGTACATCGAGGATAAGACATCTGATTCTTTCTGACGGATGATGATTTTGACCGGTAATTTGCTCACTCTTCGGCAAAATCGCTTCGGTTCTGTTGCTTAGATTGACGATGACTGCTCCGCTTTCGTAGCGAACGACAATTCCGCTGACTATTTCTCCTTTTCGTTCTACGAATTCATCGTATATACTCTGTCTCTCATCTGCTTTTATTTTTTGGATCATTACCTGCTTGGCGGTTTGTGCCGGGATTCTGCCAAGCTGCCTTATGTCGATTTGCTGACCGTCCTTAAAGGCGACTATAGCTCCGCTTGACCTGTCTATTCTTACCTCAATATCTGCATCGGTTTTGCCGAAATACTTTCTGGCGGCTGATACCATTGCTGTTTCTAAGTCCAGAAAAATAGCCTCCCGGTCGATATTTTTATCGCGAGCGATGTTGTCAACTATTCTTATAAGCTCTTGGTTCATTATCTTACCTTTCGTTACAACAGTCTTGCGTAAAAAAATGGAAACACCTGTGTTCAGACGTTTCCACTTCGACAAGCCTCAAAATTATCGCGGGCTACCATCCTACATAGGCACTCCTTCCGCGACAACCTTGTAAAAAGCCTTCGAAGCGAAAGCATCGGTGCACCGCATCAAGGAACCGAAGTCTCTGTGCGATCTACCAAAAGATGTAGCCACTCGGCTACGCACGGCTGTAAAATCCTGTACAAAACATTGCTATGCCTTTTTCTTGTTCTTTTAAACTTAAAAACAGGTTTAGCAAAGAATTATACAATACCCCCCGTTTTTGTCAAATAATTAACGATGTATTTTTGTCTGATGTGGCGGATAAATAGTGCATTATTTGGATTGATAATAACCCAAACAAACGATTTTTAGACAAAATATGTTAAAATAGGTAAAACAAGAGGTGACATATCTATTTGATTGTGATATTTTGTTTTATTGTTGAGATTTCCAAATCGGTTGCATTGCTCCTGGCGGCGGCGGCAAGAACAAGCCCAGCATCGCGGAATTTTATCGCTTTATCTACTCGCAGCCGCAGTGTCGTCATGTTTTTTTCGATAGTTTCTTTGTTAATATACAAAACGAGCCAATCGATGATATCACTTGGCTGCACGAAGGGACATTTTTCTGAACCTACTGCAAAGATTATTTTCTCGTTTGACTCATCAGGAAAAACACTGACAGTTGCAGGGGATTTTTCATCTTTGTTGTTGCCTGCGTATGTGCAATCTGTCGGCACATCAAGCTGGAAATTCTCCGCATCGATCCTTTGATATACAATCACCAGGAATATGATTAGCAGTAAAACGATATCAATTATGCCGGTCAGATTAAGTTTCATAGATTTTTTCTTTAGGGTTCGAGACAGGATTTTCTTCTATAGAATCCTTTATTTCGACGAGAATCATTTCGGCCTGGATCGCTGCTTCCTGTGCGATGGATTCTATTTTATTACTGAATATACTGTGAACCACAAGTGCCGGTATCGCGATAAGCAATCCCCAGAAAGTCGTGACCAGTGCGACACTGATACCGTCAGCCATCTGTTCGGGCCTGGGTTGGCCGGAAGCTAAAACGATCGTATTAAAGAGTTTTATCATTCCGTAAACGGTTCCGAAAAGTCCTATCATAGGTGAGACGTTGCCGATAATATTGAGCCATTCGATTTTTCGCATCAATGCCCTGTATTGCTGTTTAATAACATCTGAGATGGTATTCTGCATTTGAAGCTGTACCTGTATCTGTCTCCTGTCAGCAGGCTGATTTCGAATAGCTGCATAAATAGCGCAGCTTACTAAATCGTTTTTCTCAGGAAGAATCTCCAGCAGTTTTTGCCAGCCTTGGTTTCTTATGGTTTTTATGATATCTGTACCGGAATTAGCAGGCAGAAGAACAGATGCTCTCAGGCTCTTTGTATAGTTGATCGTCAGTCCGATCGTTATTATTGACAGAGGCAAAAGAATAAACCATACAATAGCGCCGCCGGAGATTACGAACTGTGTAAAAAATGTTCTTTGTCCCTGTTCGTTGTTTTGGCCGGCAGCTGAAAAGACGATAATACATACAGTTACAAGAACAGCTGCAAGTATTACTATTTTTATCAGATTTTTTCTAAAGTCTAATGTCATATTCATTTGTTAATTAATGTAAAACTGCCGCCGGTTGCCTGAGCCAGTTGCCTAAGTATAAACTCATCCTGTGCTTTTGGCCAGAACCCAATAGTATTTATTCTTGTTGTATCGCAAAAATTGTTTCTGAAATTAATTACATCTGCCAGCAGATTATCATCCCCATTTTCTGCCAGGTTAAAGCCGTCTGTTAAAAAATAGATAACATCCGGACTGTTAGCGGCAAGGTCTTTACTCATCATCGCAATTGTCAATGCCTGGACGGCATTTGTTCGGCCTTTAGGACGTATTTTATGGACAAATCCGATTGCTTGCTGTTTTACAGGTCCCGATGCCCGCACCAGACCTGTCTGGCTGAATTTATAAAGCTGATTATCACCGAAGAAAACGATCTGGAAATACCTGTCCGGTTCAAGAGAACCGATTGAATTTATAAGTTGAGCTTTGACCCTTTCAAATACACCCTGCATACTGCCTGAACAGTCCACTACAAAACAAAACCGTTTTTCGCTTAAACTGTTTTCAAAAAACCGGGCCGTTTGTTCCTCTGCAGGATACATGCTCAAATTTTCACTCGGCAGTGACTCGATAAGGTCGGCTTCGATTGATGCGCCGAATATGGGTTTTGGAGTTTGGTCAAGTTCAAACTGAGGCCTTTTGCCGATTTGACCTGTTTGCGAACTGATAACTTTTGGCTTCGGAAGTATTTGTGCCTTATCGGCAAGATTGCTGACTGCTTTAATCCTTGCCGTTGCTGCTTTTGCCGTGCTGACGGGTACCTGTTTTGCTGAAAAACTTACGAAAGCAAGTAGAGATAAAATAACTGCGTGCAATATTAATGAAATAATAAACGAATTGGTTACGGTTTTTTTGTCCGAATTTACATGATTCATTTTCAGCTTAATGCTTTATAAAATAAACGCCGCTGTCACCTGTCAATCCACAACCCGCAGTTCTGAATGACCAGGCTCGAACATATCATACAGCTCTACTAATTCTCCGTTATACAGCCGGATGCATCCGCGGGAGCTTTTTGTCCCGATAGTCGATTCATCTTTTGTGCCGTGAAATGCTATTCCTGTGATGCTGCGGGTTCTGTTGTCGATACCTTCCAGTTCTATCCAGCCCGAGCCAAGCGGATAATCCGGGTCATTTGCGTGATATGTCTTTCCTGTTTCCGGGTCCGTCCATGTAGGCTTAATAAGTTTGCCGCCGACTTTTGCCCGCCACAGCCCAGGCGGTGTCTCATATCCTTCTTTGCCGAGCCCTACTTTGTAAGTTTTTACATATGTATTTTGCAGGTAAAGGTCCATCATGAAAGATGAGCGATAGACAATAGCGTAAAACGGCCCATTTACAGTTTTTATTACCTGTCCTGCCCGCAGGGATTTTTCACTCTGAATATTGTTTATTCTCATCAGGAACTGGTAAGGCACCTTATATTTTTTGGCGATGTTTGACAGCATATCGCCTGGCTGGACCTTATATGTGGAGCAGAGATTATCGCCGAAATAAACCGTTCTGCCAAAAAGCCACTTATCAGCCAAACTTGCCATCTGAGCTTTAACCTGCTCTCTAAGAGCCGTATCCATTCCCATATTAATGGCTTCGTTAAGAGTGTCTCTGGCTGCAATGATTTTGTCCTCATCAATTGATTTTTGGGCATCCTGTAAAAATGCCAGCACCCTCGAGCCTGTCAGGCCGTTAGCCTCGGCTACAATATGCCTCAAGTCAGTGGCTTTCTTTATTTGCTCCTTCTCTGCGATATCTTCTGCTTCTATCTGCAAAGGCTGAGTTTCAACTGACTCCTGCGCAGGTTCGGCCTTGTCTTCTGAAGGAGAATAGAAAAATAATACTGCCCCTATAACTACAATAACTGCTGCAATTGTATAATAAATGGCCGTCTTTCTTCTGCGCGACCTGTAACTGCCATACGATGACATTGCCATTTTATTTTTTTATCCTTCTGCTGTGTTTATTTTTTTATGTAAATTACACCTTCATCTGTTACGAGCATATCGACCGGCTGGTCATGCTCTGTTGTTGGTACGACCGGTATGATCTGTTCGGCAAATCCAAAACCGCATTTTATGGCCCGCAGCTTTTCATGAGGAAAGAATCTGTCGTAATAAGACCCGCCTCTGCCCAACCGGTTACCTTCCTTGTCAAAAGCCAGTCCGGGCGTTACTACCAGGTCAATATCCTCAAGCGGAACTGGTATCCCTGTTACCGGGTTTCTCAGGCCTCCTGCCTCGGTAGCTATACCGGCCTCAAGAGAGCTTATCTGTACCGGGATCATATGTCTTTGCTGCCATGAAATTTTCGGGACAGCTATTGTCTTCGTATGCTGCCAGGCATACATAATAAAAGCTGCGGTATCGATTTCATGAGGCATGGAGAGAAATGCCATAATAGTAGTTGCTTTCTGAAATTCCGGCGTGTCAGCAAGATTTTTGCAGGCTATCTGGCTCTTACCGGCCAGCTGCTCCGATGAGTAACTGCACAATTGCGTTCTCATTTGCTGCCGCAACTGCTTTTTGTCCATTTAGCGTCCTTCCGTTGGAGTTACTTTCCTTTTTCCTTTTTTATCAGAATTTCCAGCTTTTGTAAATAATCCATAATTAATTTTTCTCTGCCGAGGGGCTTTGGGATGTAATATTTGTCCTTTTTGCCGGGCAGATAGTCCTGTACCGCAAAGCCGCCGGGCCAGTCATGAGGATACTTATAGTCGGCTCCGTAACCCTGCTTTTTAGCCCCTTGATAATGTGAGTCTTTGAGGTGTTTTGGCACAGGGATAGTCTTCTTATTTTTCACATCACCCAGGGCCGACCATATAGCCTTAGCCGAGGCATTGGACTTGGGAGCACAGGCGATATATATAGCTGCTTGTGCCAGCGGCAGTTGTGCCTCCGGAAAGCCCACAAATTCCGATATCTGCACTGCCGCCGCTGCCAGGATAGTTGCCGTTGGGTCGGCATTACCGACATCCTCAGCCGCACAGACCGCTATCCTCCTTGCGATAAAACGCGCATCCTCGCCGCCTGCTATCAGCCTTGCCAGCCAATAGACCGTGGCATCCGGGTCTGAACCCCGCATACTCTTCTGTAAGGCACTGGCCAGGTCATAATGAGTATCTCCCGTCGGATCAAAGCAGATAGACTTTTGCTGTATGGACTCTTTAGCGATTTCAAGGTCGAATTTTATCGTTTTAACCCCGGCGTTTTTCTGGGACATAACTCCTATTTCAAGGGCACCCAAAGCCTTTCTCGCATCACCGTCGCTCATTATAGCGATGTATTCAAGGGCGTCTTCTTTGGCAATAATATCCAAAGGACCCAGCCCTCGCTTCTTATTGGTCAAAGCCCTTTTTAAAAGCTGAATAATGTCAGATTTTTCCAAAGGCTTAAACTCGAAGATAGTACTGCGTGACAGCAGGGGGGAATTGACGGCGAAGTAAGGATTTTCAGTAGTAGCTCCTATCATAATAACTACCCCTGTCTCGACATCGCTTAAGAGCACATCCTGCTGTGCTCGGTTGAAGCGGTGTATTTCGTCGATAAACAGGACGGTTTTTCCTTTTTTGGTAAGCAGTCTGTCTTTTGCCTCGGCCAGTATTGTACGGATATCTGAGACATTTGCGGCCGGGGCACTGAGATGGAAAAATTTTGCCTCTGCCTGTTGAGCGATGACCCATGCCAGGGATGTTTTGCCGGTTCCGGGAGGCCCGAAAAATATAAGGCTGCTGAGAGTCCCGGCCTGCAGCATTCGGTAGAGCAGTTTTCCGGGCGATATGAATTCCCGCTGGCCGATGAATTCATCGAGATTGCCAGGCCTCATTCTTGCCGCAAGAGGTGCATTTAACAGTAGTTGTGCCTGTTCTACCTCAGAAAAAAGCGACTTGTCATCTCTGCTTTCGGGCATAAACCTATTATACCGCCCGATTAAGCCTTTTGTCGATGATAACTTTGCCCCGAACCTGCTTTGTATTATTAGGTTAGAAAGTAAGCATTGTTTATGTTTTGCGGTTAAAATCGGGAAAAGGTTGATATTATGACGAGAATATCGAGCAGGTGCGGGGTTACTTTATGTCGACTTTTGTCGGATTGCAGACTTTTACGGTATTTTTGCCTGCCTGTTTAGCGGCATAAAGTGCCTCATCGCTGTAGTGGGTTATTTCTTCCGGGCACATCTCACCGTCGTATTGGCCGACTCCGATACTGACGGATACCTCGATTTTTTGTCTCTCCCAGATGATAGGAGATCTCGAAACTTCTTCGACCATTCTCTCTGCTACTACCGTAGCTTCTTTCAGCGAGGTATTTGGAAGAATAATTGCGAATTCATCACCGCCGTATCTTGCGGCAGTGTCGATCTTTCGAATACACGAAGCCAGTTTCCTGCTGACCCTTTTTATCGCCATATCGCCGGCACGGTGTCCGTAGTTGTCATTGATAGGCTTGAGATTGTCAATATCAGCCATTATTATCGAAAGCTGTCCGCCGTATCGCTGGCATCTTCTAAGTTCTCTTTCCAGGTTCTCATAGAATGTCCGGTGATTAGCCAGACCTGTCAGGCCATCGGTCTTGGCCTGATACTGTGTCTTCTCGAAGAGCTTGATATTGCCTATCGAAGCCCCCATCAGCTGACGCAGCAGTTCAATAATAGCGATATCTTCATCACTGAATTTATCCGCGTCGATCTTGTCTGATATATTCAATACACCGACAACTCTGTTATGGCAGATAAGCGGAGCGATTATGCAGTTATCTGACTGGTAATTCTTCGGAAATTTACGGTTCGTTTTCGAAAATACCTGGGTCTTATGGTGGTCGATGTTTTCGATAATGACCAGATTGTTAGTTCTGATGGCCTTTATCATAGGTGATAAATTGGCCTGGTTCAGTGATACTATATTATTAATCAAAAATGGATGATTATTGTTCTGCAGATGCAGCATTTCACTTATTTCATCAAGGATATACAGTGAGGCAAATCGGGCGTTAACAAGTTTGGGAACCTGCTCGACGCAGATTTCACCTATTTGTTGCAGATCCAGGCAGTTGATCTGCTGAACAAGCGGGGCGATAACCTGTAAAACATTCCAGTCAGAGGCTTTTGATTGGCAAGCAGTTTTGTCTTTTTTATTTTCGCTCATAACCCTTTTTTTACAAACAAGTTAGAATGAAAATATACTGCTGCCGCTACACGCGTCAGCTCATATCGGTGCTTCAAACTGCCTGATTTGCCAAAAAAATTGCTATTTTCTGTGCTGTTTTTCTTTGGGCAAAATCAGGTCCGAAAACACATCCTTTTTCAGGTATGACAGCCGCTGATTTTCAGCGATCTGCCCCCATATTTCATAACTCTTTTAAAAGATAAGAACTTTTTCGGCTTCGTGCAAACCTGTGCGGATATGAAAGGCAGGGCAAAAAGAGAAAATTTCGCAATTTTTTTAAAAAAAGTAGTTGACGGGAAATAGAATAAGTTTTACATTTTATAAAACGTAAAAGTTGTTTTTTGAGACCGTGAATTTGCTATTAAAGGACTTTTGCCTTTTACGGCCGGTAATATTTAAAAAGGCCCGGATATGTTTGAATCGCAGCAATCAAATTTAACGAGGAACGGTAAAGCTGAATTTTCTGTTCCTCAAAAGCTTTATCGCATCGGTGAGATAGTAAGTTACACACCGTATTCTCGTCAGACTATTCACAACTATACGATTATGGGTCTGATAAGAGAGGCTGCCTGGACCCAGGGCGGTCATCGGCTTTATGACGAAAGTGTTTTCGAGCAGCTTTCAAAGATCACCGAACTTAGAAAAACAAAAACGCTGACCCAGATAAGGGAGATACTTGAAGCGCCTGGTACCGACTTTTGCGTTTAAAATGTAATTACAGGAAAATAGCTTTGACTAACGACACTGAACAAATGGATTTGTCATCATTGATTCGGGATAACATAGACGATATACTTGTAAAGATCATTCAGTTTACGCATATTCGCCACGATGTTATTCAGAAAAATATAGAGGATTGTCACGCCGAAGACTTTGTTCCCAGACGTGTTGATGTTGAAGACTTTGCGAAAGTCATTTCCATAGCATTATCGGAGCATCAGAAATCAAAAAGACTTGTTCTGTGTGACAGCCCGACTGTCAGTTTCAAGGCAGACGGGCGGTTGAATATAAAATTGAAAGTTGATACTGCTGCCCTGGGACTATTTGACAGAGACTTTGATCAGTATATGCGTCTTCAGCAAAAGCGGCTGGACGAAAATATGATAAATAACCGAACGGCTTGTGCTCTGTTGAGTCATAAATTGAAATTTTCCAGGGCCCCGGCCAGATAATATCGCCGTAAGCTCTTTTTAATAAAGATGTTATAAGTTTATATAGAATAATTTATGGAGTAATTATATCTTTCAGGGAGGAATCAATGGCCACAACATCTGTCGAAGAACTTGCCAAACTTGCTGCTGCCAACAGCCAAAAAGCAAATGTTCTCGCAGTTGCCAGCGGTAAAGGCGGGGTCGGCAAGACAAATGTATCGGCAAATCTGGCTATTTGTCTGGCTGCACTTGGCAAGAGGGTTGTGGTATTGGATGCTGACTTCGGTCTTGCAAATCTGGATATCATTTTCGGCATAAACAGCAAATATAATCTCTCTCATTTCATTAAAGGCTGCAGAACTCTTGACCAGATATGTCATACTACCCCATCAGGGGTAGATGTGATCTGCGGCTTTAGCGGTATCGATTCAGTGACAGGTGTATCTGACTTTGTCAGAGAGAGGATTATAAGGACGCTGGAAACATTATCCGATAATTATGATGTAATTATTGTAGATACCTCTGCCGGTATCGGCAGAATGGTCTTATCTTTCTGTATGGCTTCTGACCATACGGTTCTTGTAACTACACCTGAACCTACGGCAATGACAGATGCTTATACTGTGCTCAAGGCTCTTACGATCAAGCGGTACAACGGCAGGGTTAGTCTTCTTGTAAATAAAGCTTCGAGCGTAGCGGAAGGAAAAAATGTTTACAGACAGGTCTCAACAGCAGCGGCACAGTTTATAGGTGTCAAGCTTCATCATACTGGCGTTCTTCTAAGGGACGAGCGTGTATCTCTGGCCGTTAAAAAACGCCAGCCGGTCGTGCTGGAATATCCCAAGTGTTCTACTACACGAGCGTTGATGACTGTCGCAGCAAGGTTGAGCAGAGTGCCTGTGAGCAGTACGGCAGGACAGAGTTTTTTCAAAAAAGTTGTTAACTGGTTTTTCTAAAACGCCTCGGATAATAGGCCGATATTAATTATGGAAGCATCAAAGGCGTTAAATCCGCTAAAAGCGGTGCGGTTTTAAAAATGAATTTCATCTTACATAGCTTATCGGACTTCTGAGTCTATACGAATTTTTGGAGGACAAAAAAATGTCGCCGACAAAGAAAAATATCGAAGTTGATGTAGAGGTCCTGTGGGGGGAGTTTTTCAAAGACCGCAATGACGAAAACCGCAACAATCTGATGGAGTACTATCTGCCGATAGTCAAGTACACCGCAGAGCGTGTATATGTGAAACTACCTGAAAAAGTTGATATTGATGATTTGATCAGTGCCGGCATATTCGGCCTGATGGATGCTATAAATGCCTTTGATCCTGAAAGAGGAGTAAAGTTTGCCACATATTGTACGCCGCGTGTCAGGGGAGCTATTCTTGACGAGCTGAGGAGTATGGACTGGGTTCCGCGTCTCGTCAGAGCCCGCGCACATCAACTTGTAAACACAACCAGGAGACTTGAGGCTGATCTTGGCAGGCTTCCCAGCGAGCAGGAACTTGCTAAAGAGCTTGAAATGGATACCGATGAATTCCGCCGGCTTCAGCGTGATGCTACGGCTGTCGGCCTTGTCTCTCTGAGTAATAACCTCGATATCGAAGGCGACAAGGATATCTGTGAGATAGACATCATCGAGGATAAAAAGAGCGAAGACCCGATCATTGAAGCGCAAAAGAGGGACTTGAAAGGACTGCTTACAAAGGGTCTGACCCGCGCTGAAAGACTCATACTTGTCCTTTACTATTATGAAGAGATGACGATGAAGGAAATCGGTGCAACCCTCGACCTTTCCGAATCGAGAGTCTCGCAGATGCACTCATCCATAATCGCAAGGCTAAAGGCCCAGATGGATACCCGCAAAAAGGAATTCAGCATTAATAAGTAGATTTCTGCCGGTTTGGACATCCATGGCAGGGGGGTAAAATTTAGCTTTTAATTTTCCATTTACTTTAGTATGGTATCCCTCTGAAGATTTACTGTTTTAACAGGTGTTTAAATGCAATTTACGAAAATGCATGGTATCGGCAACGATTATGTCTATGTGGATTGTTTCACACAGACGGTTAGCGACCCTGCCGCCTTGGCGCCGCTGATCAGCGACCGCCACAGGGGCGTCGGCGCCGATGGTCTGATATTGATATGCCCATCTAAGATTGCTGATGTCAGGATGAGGATGTTCAACGCCGACGGTTCCGAAGCCCAGATGTGCGGCAACGGCATCCGATGCCTGGCAAAATATGCCTATGAGCATTCGCTCGGCAGAAAAAGCGGCCCGTTTTCTGTGCCCGGCGGTAATACCTTTCCTGTTTCTCTGCGTGTCGAGACCGGCAGGGGTATTCTTACGCTCGGCCTGCAGATAGATAATAATAACAAAGTCGAAAAAATCTGTGTCAATATGGCTCAGCCCATTCTTGTCCCGGCCAAAATCCCCGTTGTGCTCAAAGGTGATGATGTTATCAATGCACCTATTGACATCCAGGGCAGGCAAATGCTAATGACCTGTGTCTCGATGGGCAATCCGCATGCGGTATTTTTTGTTGATGACCTTTCAGCAATTGAACTGGAAAAACTGGGTCCTGCGATAGAAAATCACAAACTTTTCCCGGAAAGGATAAATGCCCATTTTGTAAGGGTTGATTCTGCCGGCGAATTTACAATGGTCACATGGGAGCGGGGCAGCGGGGCGACTCTGGCCTGCGGCACCGGTGCCTGCGCCTGCTGTGTAGCTGCTGTGCTTACTAACAGATGTGCCAGGGCGGTAAAAGCCAACCTCCCCGGCGGGATACTTGAGTTGAACTGGTCCGAAGCGGACAATTGTGTCTATATGACAGGCCCCGCGACCGAGGTTTTCACCGGCAACTGGCCTGATTAATCAACCCTGATATTTGCCAGCTTGTCAATTCCGTAGGTCTGCGCAATTATCATATTTGCCTGGAACATTTTATTTCTGTCGAGGATGATTTTCGGCTCATCAAGCTCGAATTCTATCACATCATACTTTTCCTCCGGCTTAAGCGCCAAGGCTTTCGGAATATCTGTCATACATCTGATCTTCATGCCGTTGATACTGTCAACGACAAACTGCCGAAGACCGTGATAGCCCAGATTAATATCCGATGGCAGCACAAGACTTAATAAAACTATCTCTTTTCGCTCATCTGTAGGCTTAAACGCCTCATTCAGCAGATAATTATATATATGAGAATTGGTACTTCCCGCCCAATTCCCGCCTCTGGCAGCAAGATATGTTTTCGTGAGCCTTTGCAGTACACATCCGCCTATGATGTAATACTCCGGCTGATTATCCAAATCATACCAGGGCACGAGCATTTCATAAACGTTGAAATTTTTCGCAACGGTTGATATTTCCTCATTTTTGCCGTCCCGCCATATGTCGAAGGTTATCTTTTCGCCTGCGGTTTTGCTTGTTACAAGGTAATCCAGGAGAAGGATATCATATTTTGGATGGGTAAATTTGCCGTACGGACTCAGCGCAAATCCGTCTATGCTCAGGATCACATCACCTGTTTTCAGCACATCGCTGCCTGTACCTATCGTAGCCACATCGGAGACATAAACACCATGCTGAATATTTTCAGGCAGCTTCAGATATTTCCGCAGGGCAGGGTCTATCAGTCTTGTCGTATCGAAACCGAGCGTCCCGATACCGTCATAATGGCCGTCTTCAGCATCAGCCAGGAATCTGTTTATAATCTCTGCCGGGATAAGCTCCACATCCTGGTCATTTGACCAGCAGGCGATCCCGAGCGGTTTATTGCCGATACAGAATAGTTGTCCGCTGTTCGTATTATCAGAGACATTCGAAACCATAATGTCGAGTATTCGTGCCGATGCTATTGGAGAGGAGCCTATGCCTGCTCTGTCGATATAACCTCTTCCGCTGTATATCTGCTCTGTCTGTGAGAGCCAGTAGAAATTAACCCTGGCGCCTTTTTTATATTTTGCGCTGAACGTCAACGGCTTCAAAGGTTTATTCATAGCATTAGGGTCGAGTTCGATAAGCGCGAGATTGCACTCGTAATCGATAACTTTTATTTTAGCCGGTATAAATTCGTTTTGTCCGAATCTTTTTGCCTTTATCTGTGCAGCGTTTGCCAGTCTTTGCGCAACCGTAATAACCTGATTTGGTCCAACAGCACATCCGACGCTCCATCCGACACTCAGACCTGTATTTTTCCATGGCTGATATTGTTCATAACCGTAACAGGATATATCGAGATGAACGATCGAGTCTCTGATTGATTTTGTCATATCCGCACCGCCGTCGGCAGGGGTGTTCGATAAAACAATCAGCCCGGCAAATAATACAATGAAGGAAAGCTTTAGTTCTTTCATATTTGTTCCTCCGTAAATGCCCATGTCGGGACATTATATTTTTTAAGGATAAGTTCGTTTTTCTGATGTGCTTTTTTTGTCTCTATAGACAGGGGTATGTCAGAATTCATGAATTTAAGAACATAAAACTCGCCATCCTGATTTTCGAAAGCTTTCTTGACATCATCCAGGCTGCGGATTGTAAACCCGTTTATACTTTCAAGAGGCGTATTAATAAATCCTTCAGCATAAGAATTAATTTCATCCGGGAGTATCTCAGACAGAATTACATATTCTTTTCTCAATTTGTCCGTGTTGAGCTGCTGTGAATAAGTAAAGAGATATCTTAGCGTATGCGGAATGCTGCTCATCCAGTCTGCTCCCCACGTCTCGAGAAAATTTCTTGAAGCAGAGACAAAAGTTAAACCGGCAAAACATATGTACCCGGGCGGATCATCAAATAGTCTTGCATATTCGAACACCGGCCGGTTGAGCTGTATTGTCAGTTCAGTGGTTTTTTTCTCCCCGCCTCGCCAGAAGGTTATCTCTGCCTTCTCGCCTATCTGTTTCTGTTCTATTACCTCTGACATATGATGTTTACTGCCGTATATCATTATCATACCGTCATTATCGACGTCATAATCATCGACTTTTGTTATCAGGTCGTCTTCCTGCAGTGTTTTTTCAGCGGAGCTGTTTAGTATGACAGACGTTACCACTATGCCTTCTGCATCAGGGGGTACTTTCAGGAATTCCCTGTAGCTTTCGTTATGCAGTCCGGGATAAAGCATCACTCCTAAGGTTCCGAATCCGTCGTATGCCCCGTCTTTTATGTCTTTTAGGAAGTGTTTAATAACAGTAGTAGGTATCATGTAACCGATATTGTCAGCCTGACGTATTCCCTGAAAAGCAACGCCGATTACTTTGCCGTCCTGTATTACACATCCGCCGCTGTTGCCCGGATTTATTGCTGCATCTGTCTGAACTACCAAATGCGCATCGGCTCTGCTGTGAGCATATACATCGGTTTGGATTCTTGATACCACGCCTTCGGTTACGCTGATATGTGTAGTACCGCCCATCGGAAAACCGTAAGTTGAGACGGTACTGTTAACCTTGGGAAGCTCGCCCAGTTCCAGCGGTACAGTATCTGCGAAAAAAGACTCATCGCTGACTTTCAGCAGGGCCAGATCGCAGTCATGACCGACAAATTCAACTGTTGCAGGATATTTTTTCGCAATGTTTTCCTTCCTGATGATTATATATCTGTTATCCGCGATGTTATGAGCATTTGTAAGGATCCTGTTACCTTCGATAATAAATCCCGAGCCGACACCGCCTCTTGTTGATTCCTGCTTCCAGGGAGTTGTATAGTTATAGCTCTGTGTAATAGTCTGGATCATCACTACTGATTTTGACATGTCTGCCTGCTCAGCGGCGCACAGACTGCTGTATAAAAGGACAATAAAGACAGGTAATATTTTTCTCATTTTTAAGCTCCGTATTATACTGATTTACTGCTTTTGGCGCATCCGTATAAGTTCTTCGAGTTTTTCTTTTGCATTAATATAGTTAATATTTCCCATTTTACTGAAAACATCTCTGTCTGGATACATTATTCTGAATTGTTCTCTGAAAGCGTCTTCTATTTCTATAGCCTTTTCATAATGTTCGATAGCAAGGGCGATTTTGTTCTGCTGCCGGGCAATATTTGCAAATTCAGCGTGCAGATTAGCCGAGGAAGGATTATATACCAAAGCCTTCTGAAAATAAGCGAGGGCTTTTTCTGACCAGACCGCTCGTTCGCTGGAATTTATCTGTGCCATTATTCTGTAAACTTCAGCGAGGTTTTTATAGTTATTGTAATCAGTCCGGTCCCTTCTTATGGCAGCCAGAAGTACTTTTTCAGCTCTGAGCAGAACCTGGGGCGAATTTTTAGGCGTTTTCTTGAACTTATGAATGAACATTTCGCCGGCAAGGGCTCCGGGAGTAGGATTTAAACCGTCATCTCTGTTAGCACTGATCAGTAATGCCGTTGCTTCTTCGATTTCGCCTTTCTCGAATAACTGATTTGCCCTTTCTGTTTTTATCGCTGCTTTAGCTCCCGGTATTATACAGAACCATAAAAGCAAAGTTGCAACGGCAATAGCACCGGCAGCAAGAACAGTCTTTTTCAGTTTAGTTGGCGCTGCCTGACTGCTTACAGTATTTTCTGTGCGATAATCTGTATAAACAATTGCCGCACAGACCCAAAAGGCCGTCATTATGCCGGGCTCAAAAATTGCGAAATCTATAAGATTGTGAATGAGCATAGCAATAAGACCGCACAAAATTGCACCATTGTTAAGTTGATGATTCCTGAGTTGCTCCGGATTTTTGGTGCACAGCCGGAAAATTATCCCGAAGCAGAATGCTGGCACCAAATACATAGTAGTAATTATGTACATAATAGCAAATATGTAAGTGCTGTTTATTTCGCCGCTGCCAAGTGCTGTTCGTGCAAAAGCCGGCCTGATAAAAAGCAGTACCAGCACAGCCAATATTCCGCAATTGGTTATAATTTCAGTTATACGGTTCTCTTCGGATTCAGATTTGACTGAAAGTTTACCTTGCCTGCAGATTTTTATGATTGGCCAGAATATTGCGGTGCAGAATCCTGCCAGGCCGATTATCCCGTATTGAGCGGCTATGTTTAATATAAAATTATGCGGGTCCCTGACTGTTTCGATAGCCTGTGGTATTTTGTATTGTGTGTAATACGCTCCGAAGTTGCCGCCTCCGACGCCGGTCCATAAGTTGTCCCGGATGATCTTTACCGCCGCCGACCAGTACTGCCATCTGACCAGCATCGAATTTCCGCCCGGCAGTGTCTCGTGTTTTATGCCGTAGTTAACGACAAAGGCTGTGCCGATAACAGCCAGGATAATTATCGCAGATATTATCAAAACCTGCCTTTGCCTCAGAACAGAACCGAACCTGACGGTTAAAAACAGCAGGATTATGCCGATTATAAATGAAGCTATCGCACCTTTACTGTGTGTCTCGAATAAACCGAACAGAAAGATCAGCACCAGAACTGCCGGGATCCATAATTTTTTGATACTGCTTTTGAAATCAAAACATGCAAAAATGCAGAATGTCACAAGAACAAAGAAACTGGCAGTACTGTTGCCTGTGGTAAAAAATCCCCTTACATCCTTTGAATAAAGCCTGTGTTCGTAGAGCATATGTTCAAATGAACCGGGCTCTATCCCTATCTGCTCGAGTTGAATGCCGGGGGCCTGTTCGTATTCTTCTATTAGAAATTTATTGCTGCTGAAAAACTGTTCACTGCACTGATATACATTAGCTGTGCCTATTGCAATAATAGCAAATAGCAGGAGCTTTTTTCTTGCATTGGTATCAGCAATCTGCCCAAGCACAAAAGCTGTCATCATAGATGAAAGGATTGTTATAGAATCGGTTATTCCCGCCCGCCGGTTCGATGCTGCGATAGTACTGATGATACATCCAACAGCAAAAACTCCTATGCCGAACTCGAATACTCCCGGACGATACGGGAGTTTTCCATTCCATAGTCTTGCAACTATCCAGGTAACCGCCAGGATAATAGACAGGCTCGAAATGCCTACACTTAATATGTTGTCGTAAAAGGTGCCCCGCAGAGAAAGTGACTCGATATGAGGGTTCTCCATGAAACTCAGCCTTAGAGTTATAATGCATAAGAACATTACAAACAGGGCTGACTCGAAAAAATAGATTCCTGTATTCGTCTTATTGTTCTGATGGGTCATTTGTTCCCGTCGATTCGAGAATAGCTATAATAGCCAGCACCAGGACCGCCTGCCAGAAAACAAGCATTCCATAAACTGAGTTGATTATTTTCAGCGTAATAGCACCCAGTCCGGTTGCCAGCGTTGCCAGGTAAAGTGTAAGCACAGCCTGCACTTCGGTTAATCCGCGTTTTCTGAGTCTGTGTGAGAAGTGCTGAGTATCTCCGACAAACGGGCTTTTACCCTGGCTGATTCGCAGAATAGTTACGCTTATAAAATCATATAAAGGCAGCGCCGTTATCACCAGCGGCATCAGTACGACATACCATTTGCCGGCTTCGGTAGATTCATAATATGTAGTCCGCAAGGTTAAAAGTGCAACGAAAAAACCGATTACAAACGAACCTGCATCGCCCATAAAGATAGAGGCCGGGAAAAAATTGAACAGCAAAAATCCCGCCAGCGCCCCGGCAAAAATCAATGCAAAACCGCTTACGAATATCTGTCCCGAAAGTGCCGCCGCGAAAGATAAAATTACTGAAACTATAAGAGCAATTCCAGTACTTGCCCCGTCCATATTATCGAGGAAATTAAATACGTTTATCAAAAGCACTATCCAGACAGAACTAAGAACTGAAGTTATGACCTTGTTATGAATAAAAAGCTCGACCCTGACATCGGCAAAATAAGCCGCGGCAAACGCCGCGATAAACTGTACTATTAGTTTCGTACGTGGCGACAGATTCTTCAGATCATCCCATAATCCAAGTCCGAACAGTACCGCAGAGCATATGATAATTATCAGCAATTCTGAAACTTTCCCTGCAAAATCTGTCAGATTGGTGGCAAGTTTTTCTCCCAAAAATCCGGGCGGACTTTTAACCAGGATTATTGCTCCCAGACTGAAGATGCCGATAGTAGCGAATATTCCTATCCCGCCTCCTAACGGAATGATTGATTTATGAAATCTGTCTTCTCGCGGATGTGCGACGAATCCTGTCTTTGCAGCAATTTTTTTGACAATAGCCGTCAAAACAACCGAAACCGCCAGGCTTGCGAAAAACGCTGCTAAATAAATAGTAGGCATCTGGTCCACAGAATCACTCCTTTAACTGCTGGATAACCTTATCCCTGACCTTGCTGAAAAATCCGTAGTACCTGTCTTCCGTATGGTCGGGAAACGTATATTCGAATCCTTTCCATTCTCCCTTGCTGTAAATGAGCGTCACCTCAGCCCAAATATTTTGGCCGATATATATTCGGTGCGAAAAATTCTTCGTACTCGCTAACACCAGCTTCGATGGCTCGATATATCCCGGGTCGAGATTAACAGGCCGGCTCAAACCGCCGCCGATCATACCGGCAAGTTTTTCTTCCATTTCATTTGTCTTGAGCTTAATTCCCGCCAGCCTGCCGGGCTCGATCAGTTTTTCAACCGTTATAAACTTTTTAACTATAGTTTCTCCCATTTCGTCGGCATAATATTTCGTATGTGTAAAGGGCCAAATCTGGCTTTCCAAATCGCAATCGCCGAACTCAGATTTTATTAATCCTATCGCAGCCTCGACTGCCTGTTCACTGCAGCCGAGAATACCGATAATCAATTTTACAGGGTCAGGTTTTCTAAGCTTCCACATTATCTATTTCGGTTAGCCCCACCAACACTTTGGTGGGGTTTGTTCCCTTTAAAATTATAATTCAGCCTTTAATTTTGCGATCAACTCCTGAGTTTTTTCTTTTGTTTTTTCAAGAGGAACTTTTGTTATTTCGGCTTCTCGTCTGAGTTTAATCTCTGCACAGTTTTCCGCTATCGACTTGGCTCCGATAGTTATACGGATCGGTATCCCGATAAGGTCTGCATCTTTAAATTTAACTCCTCCCCGCGCATCCCTGTCGTCCAGCAGCACCTCTACGCCGCTTTGACTCAATTCGTCGTAAAGCTTTTCGCCTGCCTGTACTATCTCATCCTTATTCCCGGCCGGCACAATAATAACCTCATAAGGCGCTATACTTATCGGCCAGACAATTCCGTCCTTGTCATATAACGTCTCAATGGCCGAGGCAACAATTCGATTTACTCCAATACCGTAACAGCCCATTATACAGGGCTTTTCAGTACTGTCCTTATCGAGGAATTTTGCCCCTAACTTCTTACTGTACTTTGTCCCAAGCTTGAATACCTGTCCGACCTCAATACCTCTTTTAAATGTCAGTTTCTTGCCCTGATACGTATCCGTTTCAACAGCATTTCTTATATCGGCGACTATTACCTTCTCTCCCTCTATCGCAAAATCCCGCCCCGGCACAACATTCTTAATATGATAGTCTGTCTTGTTCGCACCGGTAATACCAACCTCGATAGTAAGCACCGAATGGTCGATGATGAGCTTGTCAACCTTGTCGACAAGTCCGACAGGCCCTGCAAAACCGACTTCGGCGCCGGTAAGTTTTTGTATCGTTTCTTCATCAGCAAGGTCGATAGAACCGCCCGCAGCACATCGCAGTTTTTCAGGATTGATCTCAAAATCCCCGCGAACAAGTGCCAGCACTAATTTATCACCCGCCTTGTAAACAAGAGTCTTTATAAGTTCTTCAGCCTTCGCCTTCAGAAACGCACATATCTCATCAATAGTCCTCTGATTTGGCGTATGTATTTCTTCTATCTTGTCATATTTTTTGCCTCTCTTTGCGGCGACAAGGGCGTCAACCGGTGCCTTCTCCAGGTTGGCCGCGTAGCTGCCGTCTTCGGTCTGAACAATTACATCCTCACCTGATTCGCACGGTATTGTAAACTGATGAGACCCCGCGCCGCCCATCTCGCCCGACTCGGCCTCGACAATAGCATAGTTCAATCCGCATCTGCTGAATATCTTTTTATAAGTTTCATACATCACCTTGTAAGTCTCATCCAGACTTGTCTCGTCAGCGTGAAAACTATATGAATCTTTCATTATAAATTCCCTGCTCCGCAACACACCGAACCGGGGCCGGAATTCATCTCTGAATTTGAAGCTGATTTGATAAATATTTATCGGCAGCTGCTTATAGGAATTTATCTCACCCGCAACGACAGAGGTAACAACTTCCTCAGCAGTAGGGGCCAGCACATTTTCCCTCCCATGCCTGTCAACAAACCTCGCCATCGTCTCACCGTAATCAACATCCCTGCCTGTCTGCTGCCATAGGTCTATCGGCTGAACTGCAGGCATCAAAATCTCCTGTGCACCGCTCCTGTCCATCTCGTCCCTGACAATATTCATCACCTTCATCAGCACCCGCCAGCCCAAAGGCAGATACGTATATGTCCCGCTGGCAAGCTTACGCATCAATCCTGCACGTATCATTAGCTGATGACTGGGTATCTCGGCCTCTGCTGGAACCTCTTTTACGGTCGGTATGAGAGCTTTGCTGTACCTCATTGCTTTTCCTGATTTTTCAATTTTACCCGAATTCACTTAAAATCACGCTATTAACCAGAATTTATATACCCACAGGCCCCTTTTTGCAAGAAGAACTTTGACGACTTTATCTCCTTAAAACCTTTTGACAGAAGCTCTTAGTCTGGTATAATTTCATTCAAATGGATTTGTGACCGGACCGAACTGTTCTACTTCTGAAAGGATTGACTCATGCCGGACAAAACTAAATTGCTGGTTTTGCGTCTGACAGTACTTGCAGCAGCGATTATCTTTGTTTCGGGTTGTGTTAAATCTGCAAAAAAAACCAATCACGTAGGCCTTTACGTAGATGCACTCTCGCTGGCCGATTCCAACTCACCTGACAAAGCAATAAAAAAACTCGAACAGGCTATCGAACAGAATCCTGATTTCGCAATGGCTTATTCACTTCTCGGCCGGATATATTTCCAGCAGAACCAATGGACCAAAAGCGCTCTCGCTTATGAAACAGCAGTCGCTGTCAATCCCTGGTCGCTCGATGATTTCCAGAACCTCGGCAGGGTATATCGTCTGATGAGTGATTTTGCCTCTGCCGCTCGAGCCTACGCAAGAGCCTGCGAAATCGACCCGCAAAATGCCTCCGTCCATCTCGGCGCCGCCGATTCCTTCTTCGGCCTGGGTGATTATGAAGCCGCACTCAGCTATGGCCTGGCTGCAAGAGACCTCAATCCATCGGATTCCGAAATCGAAAAACTGCTCGGCGATATATACGTTGCCCGTCAGGATGATGAAATGGCTATCGATTCATACAAAAACGCGCTTGAGCTCAAAGGCAACGACCCTGAGGTCATGCTCCAGCTCGCCGTTTCATATCTGAGGCTCGAACGTTTCGACTCTGCCAAAGAACTGCTCGAATCGATAATAGCTGAAAATCCTTTCAACGGCCAGGCCTGCCGTCATCTCGGCTTTACCTATCTCAAACTCGGAGAAATAGACCTCGCCGTCCAGAAATACAAAGAAGCCGTTGATATAGACAATAAAGATTGGCGGGCACACAAGGGCCTCGGCGTCGCGTATATGATGAAATACAGAATGCTCAAAAGTCTCGACGACGAAACTGCTCCCGATTTCCGCAGTAAAGCCCTTCGCCACTGGAGCCGTTCGCTCGATTTGAATCCCGCGCAAAGCAGACTCCTGAAATTATATAGAAAATACACGAATTAAGGGCCTCACTTGACTGCCGCCGAGACAAACAACTGCCCGCAGAAACGATTCTGGGAATCATTAAACAAACAAATATCACCATCTAAAGCTCATCTTCTATTTTGGACTGTCTTTATTATTGGTCTTGTCTCTGACCTGTGGACCAAATCCGCCGTCTTTAATTGGCTCGGCGAGAGAATCCCGCATAAATATGATGTCATCCACGGCTTCTTCAGGCTCGTACTCGTCGAAAACTCAGGCGCCGCCTGGGGCATAGCCGCAGGTAAAACAGTTCCCTTAATTATGATTTCTATAATTGCGATGATTGTTGTCTTTGGCGTATTTCTCTGTGCCAAAAAACCTCGCCGAATGGTTGTTTTCTCACTGGCGCTTCTTTTAGCTGGTATTATTGGAAATCTATACGACCGTGTTTTCAACGATGGCAGGGTCCGCGATTTTTTGGACTTCTATTACAAAGATTGGCACTTCCCCGCATTCAACATCGCCGATTCGATGCTGACAATCTCAGTATTTCTGCTGATACTCGTTACCCTCTTCGGCCACGAACCAAAAGATACGATACAACAGAGCCCAAGCGATAGCGCAGGGGAAACAGAGCCCCGACCGTAAGGGAGGGGTAATCAAAAAGTATTTAGCCCCGCCAATACTCAATATTTTGCATTAAAATATATCTGTACAATGTCATTGCGAACGAAGTGAAGCAATCTAAAACGGTTATGATTTTTAGTGCCCTGAGATTGCTTCGTCGCTTTGCTCCTCGCAATGACAGGATTGATAAGGACTTACTCTGTTTGACGCAAA
>JAFGGI010000033.1 GCA_016930635.1 Sedimentisphaerales bacterium
ACGTATAATCCTTCATATATACTGTTTATCGGACACAAGGTGCTTTCTGATTGAAAAAATGGGATTTTTCAATCAAGAGCAGTATAAGTATCAACTGATGTACGACGGCCGATACCAGCCAGATGGCTGATGAAACTGCTAAAGTAGGCAGTATCGAAAGGTGTTTCCTGAAACAGAAAAACGCTGCGAGGAAAAACAATACAGTCGGAATTATCCCCCATAACACACCAACCGTGTAATCGGTCATTAACTTGAAGTCCCCGCTTTTATCGCTCCACAGCCACATCAGGACTATAAGAGTAGTTATTGGTGCCGTTGCGATAAGGCCTGCAAGAGTAGGCGCCTTGCGTCCGATTTGCGAACAGAAAATAATTATTACAACCGTTATAGCGAGTTTGAGAAAGAATTTTGCGTCCATGCGTTCTCCTTTTGCCGGACAGGAATTTCGGCGGTTTAATTCAATTTTGCACGCAGAGTCTCAGCCCTTAGAACATCCCTTTGTTCAGCATCGAGATTTTCACCTTTATTTATCTGAAGATGTGCAGGCTGGGTGAGCATAAACAATTCGTTTATTGTGTTAATGGATATTTCCTTAATTCTGCCCATATTAATACCCATTCTCAAATTGCTCAAAAGGAACAGCGCCTCATGCGAGCTGATAAGCTTTGCACTTTTCAGCACTGCCAGCGCCCTTGAAACCCTGTCGTCGAGAATGTTAGGGTCTTTTACGACAAGTTCATCACGGGCAAGTCTTTCGTATTCCACTATCTTGGGAATTATTACTGTCTCAAAATCCTCGACGATTTGTTTTTCGTTGATACCGAGGGTAACCTGGTTCGATAACTGGAAAAAGTCTCCAACCGCCTCGGTACCCTCGCCGAAGAGGCCTCGAACAGTAAGGTTCATATCCTTTGCCGAGTTAAACAGCTTTTTAAGCTGGTCGGTCATCTTAAGCCCCGGCAGGTGAAGCATTACCGATACCCTGATACCGGTGCCGAGATTAGTCGGACAGGCCGTCAGAAAACCGAGTTTTGGACTAAAAGCGTAGCTGACTTTTTTGCCTATAGCATCGTCAATATCATTAATTCGCTGCCAGCACTTCTCGAGATTCAGTCCGCCTGCCAGCACAGAAAGTCTCAAATGGTCCTCTTCGTTTATTTGGGCGGCAAAAAGTTCGTTTTTAGCGATAACAGCGCCTCGCGGCCCGTGTCCTGTCGCCAGATTTCTGCTGATTAGCTGCCTTTCAACCAGCAGATCTCTTTCAAGACAACTGTGCTGTGGTATATCAAAGAAAAAAATATTGCTAAGCTCTTTTAAAGAAAGAATAGTTTCCTTCAGAATCTTCAGAATTTCCTCCTTCTGTTCATTGCTGCACCGCGATATGAATTTGTGGCCGGCTAAATTTCTTGCAAGCCTTATCCGCGATGAAATTACAATATCAGACAGAGGTGATTCCGGATCGAACCATTGTGAAATCTTGGAGCTTAGTTCGTTAAGTCTCATTGTAGTTCCTTCAACTGGTCCCTCAGTTTTGCCGCAAGTTCATAATCTTCCCTGGCTACAGCTTCATCGAGCCGCTTCCTGAGCGAAGCAAGATTGTTTTCCTTTTCAGTCTTAGCTTCATCCTTTTTAGCTTCATCAATTAAAGCCTGTTTTGATACGCCCGGCGGGATTTTGCCTTTGTGTATCATATTTCCGTCATGAGCCTTTTCCAGTATCTGCTGCAGATTTTCAGCGAAAATATCGTAATCTTTCGGACAGCCGAGAAGGGCGTTCTTACGGAATATTTCCATAGTCATACCGCAGACAGGGCAGACTTGTTCGGTCATCTGAGCCTCTTGCCCGTCAGCCTGCTGGTGGGCAGCGATTAAAGAGCTTAAAAGCTCGTTCAGCGAAAGCTGACTCTTTATCGCTATTCCTTCCTGCTGGGCACAAGCCTGACAAAGATGACTTTCCTTACGCTTACCGTCAACTATTTCGGTCAAATGTACCGTAGCTGTCTTTATTTTACAAATTTCACACTGCATAACATTTTGTCTGTAAAGAAGTTATGTAAATTAGATTATACGCTGCATTATTAATATCGGCAATAAAACAAAGAGACTAAACAGGCTTATTTTCACTGTATTTAGCGGTAAAGCCCGGCATTTCCGTTACTTCTACATATAATAATTTTACCCATTCCGGTAAACTTTTTTTTATCTCGTCATAAACATACCGGGCGACATTCTCAGCCGACGCATTGACGTCCTTAAAGCAGGCACAATCTTCGAGTTTTTTATCGGTAAACAGACTGACGCTGTCATCCAGTATCTTTTTTAGTTTATTAAAGTCAAAGAGCATATCATTCTCATCAAGACTTCTGCCGCCCAGAGCCGCCTTAACTATCCATTCATGACTATGGACCGGCTCAGCAGCACCGGACAGTTTAAGCTGATGACTTGCATTAAATGTTGTTGTTGCTGTGATCGAATACAATTATTTATATCCTATTGAAGACCTTTTTCAGAGAGTCTCTTTTGCAGTTTTTCATATACCTGTTGAGGGATCAGATTGGATACATTCCCTCCCAGCGCTGCGATTTCCCTTATTATTGTTGAGCTTGTAAATCCGAATTCCTCACTGGTCATAACGAAAACAGTTTCGATTCCCGCAACAGCTCGGTTCGTCATAGCAAGCTGAAACTCATATTGAACATCTGTAAGATTCCTGAGGCCTCTTAACATCGCTGTCGCTCCGACGCTTGCCGCATATTCGACGGTAAGACAATCATAGCTTTGAACACTTACCCCTTCTATATCTGCCACCAGGGGTTTTATCATATCTACTCGTTCACTAAGCGTGAAAAGCGGGTCTTTTAAGGGACTGTTACCCACTGCTATGATCAGCTCATCAAAGAGTTTTATACCTCGATTTATTACATCCAGATGCCCCTTTGTTATAGGGTCGAATGAGCCGGGGAAGATAGCTCTGACGAACTTTTTTGCCATATTTTACCTTTCAATTTCGACTTATATATGGTGATTATAACCGAAATGAGCACCGCGTCAAATACCTGAAATTACGATTTGACCGGACTATCTGTTCTGTAAAGCTTTATATTCGAGTGATTTTATATATTTTCGAATACGCAGCACATCTGTATCCTGCTTATTATACTGTGCCAGTTTGAGTTGTTTTTGTAATATCTCTATCGCTTCGTTGTACCGCCCGTTATTTTGCAGTCTAATTACGAGTTCAGCGTAGTAATACTTTGCTGCCGGGTTTAGATTTTCTGCCTTTTTGAAGGCTTCTGTTGCCCCCTGAAAATCCCCTGTTGTAACTAAAATATCACCGAGAACATTCCATTTTTCAGAATCATTTGGATTTTCATCTAATTCTCTCCTGAATTCCTTCGCAGCGTTATTGAACTGTCCCCTTGCTTCTTCTGTCCTGCCCAGTGTTTTCAGGACTGCCCCAAGACTGTAATGAATACTTCCTTTGATTTGCTCGTCGCTTGTGCCGTTATATTCCAGAGCGTTCTTAAAAGCCTGCACGGCTTCAGAGAGATTTCCCGTCCTGGCATACATAACCCCGATCTCATTGTATGATTTTGCCGAAAATGCCGGACATAGTTTTATTGCCGAAAGATATTTCTCGATGCTTTTTGCGAACAGTCCCTGTTGATTAAGTTCTTCTGCCTGCTTAATGATATTCTCAGCCGATATGGTTTTTGCGCTGTTGCGAACCACCGGAGCGAGCAGATTTTCTACCGGATTATAATTGTCGGTTAAAACGGAATGTGCAGGTTTGCTCTTAAGCTTATTGATATCTGAGTCGCTCGGATACCATGGTTTTAAGCTTCCGCCTCTGTATTGTGAAATTATATAAGGCAGATCCAGTTCGCATTTGGCAGCAACGATTATGAATGTATTTCTGGTGGTATAGCTTTCGATTTCGGTCGCTATATAGACATACCGAAACGTTTGTTCAAGCGTGTTTATAACTGCTCCTACGAATAATCCTGAGTTAAAAATATCTACCACGTTTATCATATATACGCCGTCGTCTTTGAGTATGGCATAAATTTTGTCGTTAAACTCTTTTGTGACGAGCTGAAAAGGCACCGAAAAATCATTGAAAGCATCTCCATAGATAAAATCATATTGCGGTATCTTCATACCGTCGCGTTTTTGCTTCAATAGGTCATCCACATAATTACGCCCGTCCATGTTGATGGTATTGATTGTGGTATCTTCTTCCAGACCGAAAGCCTCTATTGCTGCTTTGGTTACTCCCGCATCGATCTCAACAACATCTATCCTGCTGCCGGGCCAGATATTTTCAACATATCTGGGAAAGACATATCCTCCGCCCCCGATAGCCAGGATACTCAGCTTTTCCTTATCTTTACCGAGCCCTTCGGTTACAGCACCATATATCTGCATATAAAAATACTGCAGGTCGAGAACATCATTCATAAGAATTTTACATTGCTTTAATTTGTCCTGGCAGAAAAATCGCTTGTTTGGATTGGAAGAATCCCGTTCGACAGTTATATGGCAATATTTGCTTTCATCTTCATATAGAATTTTTGGATCATTTGCTTTTCGCAGCCCGACAGATGCCCCTGCATCCTGTGCCCACTTGGCAGGTATCATGGCCATAGCCATTGTCGCTGCAAAAATTACTGCCCAGATATGTAAAGGCCAGAATCTCGTCCAGTACAAAATGCCCATAAACAGTAAAACAGCTCCGACTACCCATATAATAGTTACAGTTCCCATCGCAGCTATCAGCCAATACCCCGCCGCAAATGTTCCTGCGATACTCCCGGCAGCGCCCCAGGCATAAATGTCTCCTACGGTTCTGCCCGTCGGCAGCCCGCGGTCCAAAGCCATCTTCGCAACTACCGGACTGATCGTGCCGAGTAATGTCGATGGCAGCAAAAACACTAAAGCAACGTGACTGAAAACACGCATCGGCCAGTTAAAATGCCATAACCATATCCACTTGCCCGCAAGATTATTTAATATTATCGTTGTGATACATGCTGCTGAGCAAATAGTGAAAAGAATGGCAATGGATTTCTTGGCAGGAAATTTATCGGCGATTCGGCCACCAATATAATTGCCTATTGTAATGCCGCTCAGGATCACTCCGATTACCGCGGTCCATGTGTACAAAGAAGAACCCAGGTGACGGGCTATCAATCTGCTGGCGACCAGCTCCAGTACCATAATGCAGAAACTCGAGATAAATACGGTTGCACTGGGAATGAAAATCAACATAAAACCTTTAGGTTTACTCATCCTTTATTCTCCTTGCCTTTTGGACAATAAGCACATTTTAAATAATATACTGCCTTTCCGCTCAGATTTATATAATATTATAAGCCGAATTAATCCTGCGTCAAATACTGGAAACTTAAAGCTGAAAGGATTATATGTTATTTAACTTTTTAATTTCAAGAGCCTTGAGATACTGTTGAAGTTTAAGTACAGCTTCATCCTGATTTTGCTTTTGCATTAATTGAATCTCCTTTTTCAGTATATCGACTGCTTCATTAAACTGCTTATTTTGTTCCAGTGCTTTTATAAGACTATCATAATAAATAGGATTATTGGGGTCCAGGGCAACTGCCTCATTGAAGACCTCAATGGCTGATTTGAGATCTCCTGTTTTGATAAAAGTCTTGCCCAGAAGTCTCCAATGCTCCGGGTTGGTCGGTTCTTGTGCTATGGCCCTGCGGGACTCATCCGCTGATTTGAGAAATTGTTCCTTTGCTTGTAACGGTTTGCCCAATTTGTCAAAAGTTAAACCTAAGTTATAATAAGTCAGGGACACATCAATTTTATCTTCAGATACGTAATTGCTCTGAAGGGATTTCGTAAAATACTCTGCAGCCTGTTCCAGATGATTCATTTTGGCGTACATAATTCCGATTTCATTATACACCTGCGAAGCAGATTCGGGATACAGCTTGACAGCGGAAAGGCAGGTTGCAATGCTCTTTTTAAGCTTTCCCTTTTGTCTGAATTTGCCTGCCTGCCTGAGGAGACTTTTGCCGGCAGTTATTTTTGCGCTCTTGCACACTACCGGAGCAAGCAGATTCTCCACAGGACTGTAATCATCAGTCAAAACAAGATATTTGGCACGCTGCTTAAGAGATGTGATGTCCGACTTGCTCAAAAGCCAGGGCGTTAATTTTATCCTGCTGGATTGGGAAAAGATATTCTCCACGTCCAGTTTGTTTTTAGATGCAATAACTACAAAAGTGCTTCTGAATGAGCGTTCTTCTTTATCACTTACCACGTGAATATCAGAAAAGGTCTCCTCAAGCGTATTGATTATCGAACCCAGAAACAAACCCGAGTCGAAAATATCTATCATATTTATCATATATATGCCGTCATCTTTGAGAATTTCATATATTTTTTCATTGAATTCCCGGGTAACAAGCTGAAATGGCACAGAATAATCATTAATTGCGTCTTCATAGATAAAATCATATTTTGGTATTTCTATATTCCTGCGGCTTTGCTCGATCAATTGGTCAACATAATTACGGGCATCCATATTAATAGTGTTTATCGTGGTATCCTCAGGCAAACCGAAAGCAAGCATGGCAGCTTTGGTTACAGCAGGGTCAATTTCAATAACGTCTATCCTGCTGCCGGGCCAGACCTTTTCAACATATCTCGGATACACATATCCGCCGCCCCCCATAACCATCACATTCAATTTCGGTTTATTTTTACTCAGACCTTCGGTTACAGCATCATAAATTTTTGTATAGTTATATTGAAGATTAAATATATCATTCATCATAATTTCGCTGTGTTTCAGTTTGTCCTGAAGAAAATGACGTCTGTTTGGGTCTTTAGAATCCTGGCAAACGACAATATGGCAGTAACGACTCTCGTCCTCGTATATAGTGCCGTCGGGCGGCTGTTCTATTATTGCAATGAATTTGCCGATACTCTCGGCCCACTGAGCAGGCACCGTTGCAATAATTAATAGGACGATAAAGATTAACTTCCATATATATAAAAACCAGAATCTGTGCCAGTAAAGTACGCCCATGACAAGTAAAACAGTGCCGATTATCCATATAATAGTTTGTGTGCCGACTGCAGCTATCAGCCAGTAACCAGCCGTAAAAGTTCCTGCTATACTGCCTGCTGCGCCCCAGGCATAGATATCTCCTATGGTCCTGCCGGTTGGAAGTCCGCTGGTAAGAGCCATCTTCGCCACCACCGGACTTATCATCCCCAGCAGTATCGATGGTGCAATAAATACTGAAAAAATATGACAAAAAATCTGCCAGGTTCCGCCCAGATACCATAACCATATCCAATTACTTGCAAGATTATTTAAAATTATTGTCAGAACACAGCTTGCTGAACACATAATAAAAAGAAGGGCAACGGCTTTTCTTGCATTAAATTTATCTGCAACGCGACCGCCAAGATAATTACCTATTGTTATGCCGCTTAGAATTACACCGATTACTGCTGTCCAGGTATACAGAGATGACCCAAGATGTCGGGCAACCAGCCTGCTGGCCGCTAGCTCCAGCACCATAATACAAAAACTCGAGATAAATACCGTGGCGCTGGGGATAAAAATCAGTATGAAACCTTTGGACTTATTCATTATTTATTTTTTTCTTCTGGTTCACCTCCGGGTGAACACTTCTGAAGAGGTATTTGCCTTCCGGTTTTGAATTTATATGCCGATTATAGCCTGAGTAGTTATTATGTCAAATTATAAGAAAACGGTTATTAATTGAACTCTTCCGGATGTGAATGTCGGTACTCCAGATATCTAAGACGCTTGATAAGCTCAATCGCCTCTTGACGCCGCTCGTAATAATTCAGCAGTTCAATATGTTTTTTCAATATTTCGATAGCTTCATCGTAGCGTTTTCGTTCCTCCAGCATATCTCTGAGAATCTCATAATAGACCGGTTTATAGGGATTCAGCTCGATAGCTTTTTTATAAGATTCAATAGCGGTATTATAATCCTCCATTTGCTCGAAGGTTTTACCCAGACGCCGCCAGCTCTCTGCATCATTCGGGTCTTTTTCCAGAATGCGATGAGATTCCTGTACTGCTTTGTGAAAGTACTCCCTTGCCTCGATATATTTGCCGAGTTTTTTTAATGCTAAACCTAAGTTATAATAGGTTAGGGTCATATTGCTCTTATATTCGGATTTATCGTTGCATTGAATAGATTTCTCAAAGGCCTCTATCGCCTGGTTCAGCTCTCCTGACATAGCATAAATGATACCAATTTCATTATATGACTGGGATGATATCTCAGACGCAATCGCTATGGCCGAAAGGTGGGTTTCGATACTTTTTGAATACTTTTTTTCTTCGCGAAGCTCTAATGCCCGCTCGAGAAGCTGTCTGATTGCCGTCTCTCTTGCGCTGTTGCGGACTACCGGGGCAAGCAGATTTTCCACAGGACTGTAATCATCTGTTAAAACCAGGTGGCCGGCCTTTTCCTTGAGGGTATTTATGTCTGAATTATTTAAATACCACGGTTCCAGTGACTGTCGTTTATATTTTGAAATTAATTCTCGCAGGTTTAATTCCTTCTTCGCAGCAGCAATTACAAAGGTGCTTCTGAAAGAATAACTTTCTTTCTCGTGTGCTACAACGTAAACATGGCCGAACCTTTGCTCAAGCGTATTTATCACCGAACCTAAAAACAGCCCGGAATCAAAAATATCAATCAGGTTTACCAGGTACACCCCGTCGTCACTTAGAATATTGAAGATCTTTTCATTGAATTCCTTTGTGACAAGCTGAAACGGCACCGAGTAATCATTGAGCGCATCTAAATATATAAAATCATATTGTACTATTTTTTTGCCGTCTTGTTTTTGCTTAAGTAACTGGTCGACATAGTTTCGCCCGTCCATATGTATGCTGTTTATTGTAGTCTCTTTACTCAGACCGAAAGCCTCCATAACGGCTTTGGTTACCCCGGCATCTATTTCTACAACATCTATCCTGCTGCCGGGCCGGACCTTTTCAACATATCTCGGAAAAACATACCCGCCGCCACCGATAGCCATAACATTCAGTTTTTCTTTATCTTCACTTAGCCCCTCCGTGATGGCAGCGTAGATTTGTGTATAGTCGTATTGCAGATTAATTTCATCATCCATCAGGATTTCACTGTGCTTGAGTTTATCCTGGTGAAAATAACGCCTGTTTGCATCTAAAGGATCTTTGTAAACAGCAACATAGCAGTACTGGGTGTCATCTGCATAGACAATATCGGAAAAAGGTTTTGCTTTTATACCTATAGATACAGCAGTTTTTTGACTCCGCTCGCCCGGCAGAAACGCTATAACCATCAGCCCGGCAAAAATTACCGCCCATATATATAGAAACCAGAATCTCTTGTAGTATAAAATTCCCATCAAAAGCAAAACAGCTCCGACTGCCCATATAACAGTCTCTGCCCCCATAGCCGCTATCAGCCAGTATCCTGCTGCGAAAGTCCCCGCAATGCTTCCCGCAGCGCCCCACGCGTAAATATCTCCTATGGTTCTGCCTCTTGCCAGCCCGCTTTCCAATGCCGTCTTCGCAACGACCGGACTTATCATCCCCAAAAATATCGATGGCAGCAGAAACACTAAAGCGACATGAAAGAAAACCTGCCCGCACCCGCCCAGGCTCCATAGCCATGACCACTGACCGACAGTATTATTCAGGATTATTGTCACAATACAGCTCGCCGAACAGGCCCAAAAGAGCAGAGAAATCGTCTTCCTCGCAGAAAATCTGTCCGCCGCTCGCCCGCCCAGATAATTACCGATCGTAATCCCGCCCAGGATCACGCCTATTACTGCCGTCCATGTATATAAAGATGAACCCAGATGCCGGGCAATTAACCTGCCGGCCACAAGCTCCAGCACCATAATACAGAAGCTCGAGATAAATACCGTCACACTCGGAATAAAAATCAATGTAAAGCCTTTGGGCTTGTTCATAACTTAATTTCCCTGCCTTGTAACCTTTAACGTGTCAGAAAAATATAACAGGCCGGAACGTTTTTCTCAAGCAGATTTTCTCGATACCCCTCAGCCGCAGGTTTTTGTCATTGTGAACACAGCGAAGCAATCTTCGTTTATTTTGCGTTTTTATATTCGAGAACCTTAAGATACTTTCGAAGCCGTACTACATCTTCGTCTCGTCTGGTATATTGCATTAGTTGAATATGCCTTTTAAGTACCGCAATAGCTTCGTTATATAAACCGTTGCGCTCATAACCTTCAACAAGATTATTGTAATAGTAGCCCGCAGCAGCATCCAGGTCCCGTGCCTTTTTAAAAGCATCAACTGCCGCCTCGAAATCCCCCGTTGCCATAAGAGAATCACCCAGAACGCTCCACCACTCGGAATTAGCCGGATTTTTAATCAGCCTTTTTCTGAATGCCTCAGCAGCTTTACCGAAATGCTCGGCAGCCTTTGTTTCTTTACCAAGCTTTGTCAAAACCATCCCCAGATTGTAATGAACACGCGCCATACTGATTTTTTCCCTGGCCTCTTCGTTGCATGTAATAGCTTTGTTAAATGCCTCAACCGCTTGTTCCGGACTGCCCATCCTGTTATATATAGTTCCGATCTCATGGTATAATTCCGCGGAAAATACCGGATATCGCTTTATAGCCCGAAGATAATATTTAATACTTTTTTCAGGTTCTCCGCTTCGTTTGAGCGATTCAGCCCGCTGCATAAGATGCCTGGCTGCGATCATCTTTGCGCTGTTGCAGACTACAGGAGCCAGAAGATTTTCTACAGGACTGTAGTTGTCGGTTAAAACCAGATGCCGGGATTTCTGCCTCAGCTCGCTGATGTCCGCCTCATTCAGATGCCATGGCGTCAGTTGTCCGCCTTTATATTGTGAAATAATATCTTTCAGGTCAAATGGAGCTTTAGCTGCAATAATTATAAATGTCGTTTTGGACAGGAGAGTTTCTTCGTCGTGGGTCAGCACATAAATATTGGGAAAAGTTTTTTCAAGCGTATTTATGACCGAACCCAAAAATAACCCGGAATCGAAAATATCAATCAGGTTTATTATATACACGCCGTCATCGCCGAGAAGTGAAAAGATCTTTTCGTTAAACTCCTGTGTAACCAGCTGAAACGGCACCGAATAATCATTGAAAGCATCTCCGTAGATAAAATCGTATTGCGGTATTTCTTCGCCTTTATGCTTTTGCTCGAGAAGCTGGTCAACATAGTTGCGCGCATCCATATTGATGGTATTTATCCTGGCATTCTCGTCTAAGCCGAAAGCTGTTACCGCAGCTTTGGTTACATCCGCATCTATTTCCACAACATCTATTCTGCTGCCGGGCCGGACCTTTTCAATATATCTCGGGAAAACATATCCGCCGCCCCCGATAGCCATTACACAAAGCTTTTCCTTATTTCTGCTCAGCCCCTCGGTTACAGCAGCATAAATCTGTGTGTAGTGGTATTGCAGGTTGAGTTCATTATTCATCAGAATTTCACTATGCTTCAGTTTGTCCTGGTAGAAGTAGCGTTTATATGGATTGTCTGATGCCTGCTCGACGGTAATATAACAGTACCGGCTTTCATCTTCGTATAGAATTTTTGGATTCCGCTTTCCCCTTAACGCAATAGATACACCGGTCTCTTTAGCCCACTTGGCCGAGGTCATTGCCGTAGTTGCCAGGAAAACGAAGATTAACCCCCAGATATATAAAGGCCATAACCCCTTCCAGTACCAGATACCCATCAATAATAGAACAGCTCCGATTACCCAGATAACGGTTGTTGACCCCATTGTCGCTATCAGCCAATACCCTGCAGCAAATGTTCCTGCAATACTGCCTGCCGCACCCCATGCGTAAATGCTGCCTACCGTTCTGCCGACGGGCAATTTGTTGTCCAGCGCCATCTTTGCGACTACCGGGCTTATAGTTCCAAGCAGTGTCGATGGTATCAAAAATACCAAAGCAACATAACTGAAGACCCGCAAAGGCCAGCTGAATTGCCACAGCCATATCCACCTGCCCACGAGGTTATTTGAAATTATTGTCGTAACGCACGCTGCCGAACAAACTGTAAAAAGTACAGCTATGGATTTTTTCGCGTCGAATTTATCTGCTATCCGCCCGCCGAGATAATTTCCTATTGTAATACCGCTCAAAATTACACCGATTACCGCCGTCCATGTATATAATGATGAGCCGAGATTACGCCCGATCAGCCTGCTGGCCACAAGTTCGAGTACCATAATACAAAAACTTGAAATAAATACGGTAGCGCTTGGAATGAAAATTGATGTAGAAACTTTAGCTTTACTTTCAGGTTTATCCGCAGGTTTGCTTACGATCTTTCTTCTTTTCCTGGACACGTTCTCACCTCTGGAAGCTTGCCGCTCCTTAGACAATTTTACCAAATTCAGAATCCGGCTTTGTCATATATTAACACGCCGGCAGTATAGCAGATTTGTCCGTTTTTCTCAAGAAGAATCCCCCTCGGCCGGGTTACCCCTCAGCGATTTTTTTGCGGAACGCGTCAGCCTCCCAATTGTAGACAAACTCCTGTTGTTTTTTGCTTAATACACTGATGCCCCCTAAACGAACCGCGTTTATTCGAATAAAAAACGAGTTCCGCACTATTTCCAGAACCGCAGGGGCCATCTGTTTGGTTCCGACTATAAATAAACCTGTGTCCTCAACCAAAAAAGCAACTGCCCCCTTAATCCCTTTTTCGACTTGCCTGCACAGCTTCTCCTCGATTTTCTCCAGCTCATTTTTCCCGACCCGCATCGCAGGCCCGTTAGCATACAACAGCTCATCAGGCGTCAAAGCCCCGAACGAAAGCAGCTCCCTAACATCGCCTCGCCGCAAAAATGCAGCAATATCACTGTCAAAAAAGTAATGCACCAAAGCTTTTTGCCCCGTTGCTTTTCTAATGGCTATTTTAGCGCGATTTATATCCTTTTGATTTACACGTTTTACTTTAGCTGATTTAAAATTGACCAGTTTACTGTCACATTTTTTTATAACTCTTTGTATGCTTCTCAAAGCTGCCGAAGCGCTTTTTGCTGATATCAATAAGCCGTGTTTTTCCAGGAACAATATCGCAGGCTTTACTTTGAATTTTCTTTGATAACCTCCGACCAGTTTCGTTATCTTCATTGCAAGCATAAATCCCGGGTCTGCGTAGCCGACCCACAAAGGCGGAAACTTTTCATCTTTGAATAGTTTTTCAAGTTCCTGTCTTCCATTTTTAGCACATCCGTATGACAATACTGCCGCAGGATGCAGGTGTATTACGAATTTATCTAACATCGCATGCAGATGTGATTCTACTGAAGGCCGAACCTGTCCTTTTACATTATCATCACACGCCAGCCGCAGCCGCCTGACAACTTCTATCTCCCGTGCGGAAATGTCAAGCTTTGCTGTTGATTTATCTTTCATTATCTCAAGCACCTTTTCGAGTCGCAGTCTTCGCCAGCCTTTTTTACTGCTCATATCCTTCAGTGCCGTCCCGCTGGCCTTTATATACATAAATTTACCATCATCGCTTTTAACGGAAGTATTCCCTCCGCCGCCTTGTGTCAGCAGACTGTTTTTCCCGACTGTGCGTGAGATTTTGACAAGCTCTGAAAGGTTCTTTTCCATAGATATGTATTTTATCTTGGCGTCGCCTCCGGCAGGCCACCATCTACTGGTATAGTCGCTCCGGTCGTCGGCGTCTGTCTCGTCGCGAAGAACAATACCGCGTTAGCAACATGTTCACCGGTAACTTTGGTTTTCAACAGGTTCCTGTTCTGATAATATTCCTGCAGTTGTTTCTCATCTAATCCTCTTGCCTTCATCCTGTCAGGCCCGACTTCCTGCCACAGCCCCGATTTATATTCTCCCTCGCCGAACACCGCATCCGGCGCCACCATATTCACTCGAATATCATATTGAGCAAATTCCAGGCTTGCGATTCGCCCAAGCTGATGACACGCCGCCTTGGTCGCGCTGTACGCGCCGAAACCCGCCCCGGGGCAGGGCACATTCTTTGTTGACATAACAATTATATCTCCGCCGGTGCCTTGTTTAATAAATCGCCTTCCTGCCTCGGCCAATGTAAGCAAGGTACCTTCGGTATTTACCCTCTCTAACCTGCGGAAATCCTCGATGTCCATATCTATTAAATTAGCCACCAGCGCAACGCCTGCGTTTACCACTACGATATCGATTTTGCCCCACTTTTTTATCACCTGCCCAAAACCGGTCGCTACCGATTTTTTATCTGTAACGTCAAGTACAACCCCCATCACATTCTCCTCGAAAATACTCTGCAGATTAGCGGTAAAATCGTCCAGCCTCTTGCCGCCCAGGTCGGTTACAGCTACCCTGCATCCGTTTTCCAGCAGCTTCCTGGATACCGCATAACCGATAGCCCCGGCTGCCCCGGTTATCAGCGCAACTTTATCTTTCAAAGGTAAAAATTTATCAGCCATTTACTTCGCGACCTTTTGATTTTTCATCGTCTCATACAACTCATACGCCTCATCAGGACTTGCCCCTTCATGTATGATATTCGCCACCGCCCTCATCATCGCCTTTGGCGAATCGGACTGAAATATATTCCTGCCCATATCCACCCCGGCCGCGCCTTCCTGTACAGCATTATAGGCCATCGTCAAAGCATCCATCTCCGGTATCTTTTTCCCGCCCGCCATTACTATCGGCACAGGACAAGATGATGTTACCGTCTCAAAACCCTCCGGCACATAATATGTCTTGATTATCTGCGCACCTAACTCCGCGCACATACGACAAGCTAATCTAAAATACCTCGCATCACGAACCATATCCTTGCCCACCGCGGTTACCGCCATCGTAGGAATGCCATACTTCAAACCCATATCAACCAGCCGGGTCATATTATGAATTGACCTGCTCTCGAACTCGCCGCCGATAAAAACCTGCAAAGTTATAGCAGCCACGTTCATCCGTATCGCATCTTCTATATCTACCGCCAAATGCTCATCGGATAATTCTTTTAAAATACTCGGCCCGCCGCTGCACCGCATCACTATCGGCTTAGTCAGTGTTGGCGGAACAGTCGTCCGCAATATCCCGCGCGTCAGCATCAAAGCATCTGCGTAAGGCATCAAAGGAACTATATTAAGGTCTATCCTCTCCAGTCCCGTAGTCGGACCCTGGAAATAACCATGGTCGATAGCTAACATCAGCGTCTTGCCCGTCTTGGGATTAAATATGCGGGAAAGTCTGTTCTTCATCCCCCAGTCTAATGAACTTGCACCTTTTAGAAAAAAGCCGTAGTTTTCTGCAGGTATATCCTCGTAAAACTTTTTAGCTTCTTTACTTCCGTCTCTATCCGCCATTATTAATTCCCTTCAAATGATTATATATCTGATAAAATCATCTTACCGGCAGTAAGGGCCGTTTACAAGAAAAACCTTGGTTAGCCCCGCCATTCTCAATGGCGGGGTTAGTTTAAAATCCAAAAGCCCCCAGGCTTGCCCTGGGGGTTTCCACCGAATATATTTGTGCACCCGCAACGCGATTAGCCCCCGCATCACCATGCGGGGGTTTGTGTCATTCCCGTGAAAACGGGAATCCATAATCGTTTAGCCCCACGACGTGTCGTGGGGTTGCTGTTCGGTTAGCCCCGCCATCCTCGCATGGCGGGGTTTCCCGCAAGTAATGTGTACGCACAACCCAACAGAGCCCAAGCGTTTACCCGCCGAAGATTTATCGAAGGCGGGTGCCGGGGGTTCCTTTGTCATTCTGAGCTTGCCCCTTAGGGGGTGAAACCGAAGAATCTCATTCTGTTTTTATCCGATGCACGGTCAATAAATTCCCCGCCAAAGGCGGTTCCACATTCAACGTTCAAATTCTGTGTTCGATGTTGGATGTTAAAGATATTCCCCGCAACAATTTTTTATTCTTTTTTACCGGTGCGGCGGTCCGGAAATCCTGTTGAACATTCGCTAACCTTCGATTATGATGGCCTCTCACAGC
>JAFGGI010000034.1 GCA_016930635.1 Sedimentisphaerales bacterium
GCTGTGAGAGGCCATCATAATCGAAGGTTAGCGAATGTTCAACAGGATTTCCGGACCGCCGCACCGGTAAAAAAGAATAAAAAATTGGTGCGGGATAAACCAACCCTGCCAGGTTATTGGCGGGGCTAAACGAACAGCAACCCCACGACACGTCGTGGGGCTAAAAGATTTGGATTCCCGTTTTCGCGGGAATGACATTATCATTTGATGACACGAACCCCGCCATTGAGAATGGCGGGGTTAAACGCGTTGTGTGTGCATAAATATATTCGATGGAACCCCCCAGGGCAGGCCTGGGGGCTAAACATAAAAATAGACCCCCGTCGCAAGCAACGGGGCTAAACGAGATTGCCGCGCTGCGCTCGCAATTACGGGGAAAAGTGAGAATGTGTGAAAGGTGTGAAAAGCATTTGGTATTTAGTATATGGTATTTGGTGCAGAGGGGGAACTATTTTTAACGTTCAACATTTAACGTTTAACATTCAACGTCGAATGAGGAACCGCCAAAGGCGGGGAAGTAGAACAGGTGAATAGAGGAACAGGTGAACGGTAAAACAGGTAGTGAAAAACTAAAAGTGAAAAGTGAATGGTTTAGTTCACAGTTTACAGAGGCTGGAGAGCAAGTCGAAAACTTCATCTACTGTGATTCGCTGCATACAAACATTATTTTTGCAGGTTGAAAAACGATTGTTATACGCACTTACACACGGACTGCAGGGGATATTTTTCCAGATGATATGCGAACGAGGGGTATTTGCTCTGAACAGGAGCGGAGTTTCCGGCCCGAACAGGGTTATGACCTGGATCTGAGTCAGTGATGCGAAATGTGCGGGGCCGCTGTCGTTCGTTACGAGTACATCAGCCAGGCCGTATAGTATCATCAACTGGCGGAGCGTTGTTTTGCCGGTCATTGAAAAGCATCTGGGCGAGTCGACTGCCCTGACGAGTTTTTGCGAATGTTCAGCTTCGCCGGGTGCGCCTGTAAAAGCTATGTGGACATTCGGTGATTTTTCGATCAGCCGCTGAGCAAGAGCTACATACCGCTCGGCGGGCCAGCGGCGCAAAGGCAGCATATCAGAAGCATTGGCGTTGAGCAGTATCAGCGGGGAATAATTTTCTGTGCCGGCCTGTTTTTCGAGAAATGATCTGAAATCACTTAGTTCCTTATCGAGCGGTATGAATTGTGATGATACATCGGACAGCTTCGGCGGGTCAATGTCAAGTTTCGGCATATCTTCAGCGGGCAGATTAATTGCCCTGACCATTACCTCGAACATCCGGCTTGTGTGCAGGTGCGGATTATAGTTCAGCGGATGCGTCATTAAATCGCCGCGATAAGGCGCTCCATCGGTAAAATCATGAAGACCTACTCGTATTTTGGCTCCGCTTAGAAAGGTAAGAATTGCCGAGCTTCGGGCGAAAAATTCAAAATCAACTGTCGCATCGATACGCAGTTTCCGGATTCGCAGTATTGCTTTGATCGCGCCGAAAAGTATCGAGATAAAACTTTTGTCCGGAATTGTGATGACGTTCTCTTCGGGAATTATATTCATTACGTCGAGGATGAAGCGATTCTGTTCGAAGACGAGAAAATATGTATTTTCCCGTCCTGCCATTTCAACTGCGGCTCTCATTGCTGCGTCAGCGAGAACGGTTGCTCCCTGCTCGGCGAGTTTGATGAAGAGTATGCGGCCGACTTTGGGGGTCGAACGTTTTTTTGCAGAAGAGAACAGGGATCCGAACCTGCGGATGAGCGTCAGGACAAAACATATCGGTTTGCCAAGTGAGTGATCAATTCGCCGCATTGTCAATATATTCACTGAATACTCCCTGGAAATTTGTGCCTGTCAAAGGTTGCTTTATATGCTTTGTCATATAAAATATATCTGAACTGATGTTGAATGTCAAATAGAGCGTTTCTGTGTTGAGGATAGAGGCAGTTTCGGTTTTCTGGTAAGGGCGGGTCTTTTAATCGGCCCGAGTGAGGCTGCTATAAGCTCCTTGACAGTCCTGTGAGTAATAAATAAAGTTATTGATAATGGCAAATAAAAACCATCGCAGAGATAACTATTTTCGCCGGGCCCCGGCGGGCCTGGGTAAGTCGTTTTGGATTTGCCTGGTTTTAACAGTTGTCACGGCGGCGGTTTTTTACCAGGTCTGCAGCTATGAATTTCTTAATTTTGACGATAGTATCTATGTTTCGCAAAACGCCAATGTTCAATCCGGTATAACACTTGAGTCTGTCAAATGGGCCTTTACTACTGATTACGCGTGCTTCTGGCATCCTTTGACATGGCTTTCGCATATGCTGGACTGGCAGCTTTTCGGTTCTGATCCCGGGGGTCATCATCTTAGCAGTCTCATCATTCACATCGCAAATACCCTGTTACTTTTTATTGTCCTGAAACAAATGACAGGCGCCGTCTGGCCAAGTGCGTTTGCGGCGGCCTTGTTTGCTCTTCATCCGCTGCATGTTGAATCTGTTGCGTGGGTTTCCGAGCGTAAGGATGTTTTGAGTACTTTTTTCTGGATACTTACGATGTGGGCCTATGTCCGTTTTGTCCATCGCCCGAAGGTTTTAGGCTATTTGCTGGTGAACGTATTTTTTGCTCTTGGGTTGATGGCGAAACCTATGTTGGTTACTTTACCTTTTGTGTTTTTGCTTTTAGATTTCTGGCCTTTAGACAGAATCAGCCTAAAGGGCGGCAAGGGCGGCTCAGGGTATTCGCTGTCATATTTGCTCGTCGAGAAGATACCGCTGTTTGTGATGGTTCTGGCATCGTGTATAATTGCTTTCATTGCCCAGAAGAAAGGCGGAGCGATCCAGTCGGAAGAAGGTTATATTCTTCCTGTTAGATTTGCTAACGCTTCTATTTCTTATTTGCAGTATATCAGTAAGATGTTTTGGCCTGTGCGGCTGGCGATGTTTTATCCGCATCCCGGCCGGGATGTATCGTTTCTTTTGGCTATAATATCAGCTGTTGTTCTGCTGGGTGTAACGGTTGTTATACTTCGATTTGGCAAGAACCGCCGATATCTGGTTACGGGCTGGTTTTGGTATCTTGGAACGCTTGTTCCTGTCATAGGTATCATTCAGGTTGGTGCGCATGCTATGGCCGACCGCTACAGCTATATCACTTTGACGGGTCTGTTTATTATCATTGCCTGGGGCGCGGACGAGCTGTTTGGAAAATTATCTGGTCGAAAGGCTGTGCTTTGGGCAGGGGCAATTGTGATTTTATCCTCGCTGGCCATACGTTCGTACTTTCAGCAGCAATACTGGAAGGACACTATAACACTTTGCGAGCATGCGTTGGAGGTAACGGAGAACAATTATATGGCGCATTCCGGTATGACACCGGTGCTTGTCGAACAGGGCCGTGTTGACGAAGCGATTTGGCATAACACCGAGGCGGTGCGAATCAAACCGGATTACGTCGTGGCCCTCAATGGCCTGGGAGCGGTTCTTTATCAAGCAGGAAGAGTTGACGAGGCTGTCAGCTATTATAAAAAGGCAGTTGAGGCGGATCCGGAAATGCCGTATGCATATGCTAATCTTGGTATTGCACTTGCAGGTCAGGGTAAATTTGCTGAGGCTGTCGAATATTATAGAGTCGCGGCTGAGATGTTAGGTACGCCCGAAATACACAAAGACTTCGGCGATGCACTAACAAAGCTCGGCAAGTTCGAAGAAGCTGTTGCAGAGTACCGCAAAGCTCTTTCAGTAAGGCCGGATGATCCTGATGTTCTCAATGAGCTTGGCATAGCACTTTATCATCTGAAAAAACTTGACGAGGCTGTTGCTCATTTTAACCGGGCACTAAGCATCGACCCTGACCACATAGCTGCAAAAAAGAATCTTACTGTTGTCCTGGAAAAATATAAGCTCGAAAATGCGGAAGATGTGAAATAAGTATAAATTGAGGAGCCGCCAAAGGCGGGGAATTTATTGACCCCGTCATACGGGGATGACGGGGCTAACCGAATTTGATTTTGGATTTATTTTTTTCCGTGGATTTTGGTCAGTTCCTTGTTGATCCTTACGCTGCAGAAGTTCCTGCCGCACATAGTACAATAATCATCATCGGCGGCGGTTTTACCTGAGCTTTTCTGACAGGCTGAATCGTGGAACTGCTGGGCGGTTTTGGAATCGATGGCATCGGCGATATGTTTTTTCCAGTCCAAATTTGCTCTTGCCTGGCTTAATTCTTTGTCCCTGTTTGCGCTGCCGGGCAAACCTCTTGCGACATCGGCTGCGTGGGCGGCGATTTTGGAAGCTATTACACCCTGTCTGACATCATCGACGTCCGGCAGGCCGAGGTGTTCCTTTGGTGTTACGTAACACAAAAATGATGCGCCGTAAAAGCCTGCGGCAGTTCCGCCGATAGCGCTTGTGATGTGGTCATATCCAGGCGCGATATCAGTTACCAAAGGTCCGAGCACATAGAAGGGGGCATTGCGGCAGTACTTTTGCTGGAGTTCCATATTTTCCTGTATCTGGTTGAAGGGGACGTGGCCGGGGCCTTCGACCATAACCTGACAGTTTTTCTCTCTTGCGCGGGCGACAAGTTCGCCAAGCGTTTTGAGCTCTGCTATCTGTGCTTCGTCTGTGGCATCGGCGATACAGCCCGGCCTGAGACCGTCGCCGAGAGAAAAACACACATCGTACTGGAACATAATATCGCATATCTCGTCGAACAGTTCGTAGAACGGATTTTGCCTGTTCTTTTCGAGTATCCATTTGGCGATGAGTGCACCGCCTCTGCTGACGATCCCGCAGACTCTTTTTGCAGCCATCGGCAGATATTCTTTTAATACGCCTGCGTGTATGGTGAAGAAATCAACTCCTTGAGAGGCCTGTTTTTCTATAGTATCGAGGATTACTTTTTCATCTATATCTGTTACATTTCTGCCAAGAACCATTTCATAGATGGGTACTGTTCCGAACGGGACGGGGCATTTTCTAATCAGCCTGTCGCGGACTTCGTCGAGATTTCCGCTGGTGCTTAAGTCCATTATGGTATCGGTTCCTGCGTCGAGGGCGGAGTTGAGTTTTTCAAGCTCGTATTCTATCGAGGAGCTTGTAGTGCTTGTGCCGATATTGGCGTTTACTTTTATTTTTGTCGAGCGGCCGATACCTATGGGCTTTAGGTTGTTTGCAAGGTGGATTATATTGGCAGGGATAACCATTGTGCCGTCGGCGACTTGTTCGTGGACGAGCTGCGGCGAGATATTCTCAGCTACCGCAACATCGTTCATTGGCCGGGTTATGACACCGCAGCGTGCAAATTTTATTTGTGAAGGCATATATACTCCAAACAAAAAAGGCCGCCTCGGCAAAAGCGACCTTTAAATCTCAAGGGCATCTCTAATAATTCATTTCAGCGAGCAAGCAAATCTTTTCGTCGCTGGTCTGCGTCAGGCAAAAGCCGCCTTATCTATGGATAAAGCTGATTTGCCTTCCTTGCCAGCGAGCAAAAATCTTCTACTTGCCGCACAAAAGCAATTTTTAGAGCTACCCTCGATTGCTATAATTTCAATCGCTTCCTCCGCAGGCATTCCCATAACGGATAATCCTGTTCAGGTTCAAAGGGTATTTTCTCAGCCCCGCACCTATTTTAACGGCAGAGCCTAATATGTGCGGGACACCCCTGCTATAGAGAGAGTATAAGTATGTATGAATTGCAGGTCAAGAAGATTTGAGATTTTATTCGGGCTGGCATTGCATGAACCATTTTAGAGTCATTTGAGCGATGTCGGAAAGGTCGATTCTGCAATCATTGTTAAAATCTTCGATAAGTGTGTGTTCGATTAGCTGGACGGCTAAGTTTTGTCCTGCACCTGCGGCTATTGCAATGAAGCCGCTGTTCGGACAGGGTATAGGGTCCGTATCGGGCCAAGCCACGATGGAGCCGTCGGCTTTTAGGGCGAGGCTGTGTTCCCTGCCGGCAGATATTGCGACAAAGTCTGTGTTTGTGCCGGGCAGGTCGTCTGGCTTTCCCCAAGCTACGATGGAGCCGTCGGCTTTAAGGGCGAGACAGTGGCTGTAACCTGCCGAGATTTCTATAAAGCCGGTGTTAGGTTCCGGTATGTTGCATTGGCCGTAGTAGTTATTTCCCCATGCGATGATAGAGCTGTCGGCTTTGAGGGCGATATTAAATTCGTAACCTGCAGATACTGCGATGAAATCGGAATTTTGTCCCGGCACATCGAATTCGCCGTCCTGGTTTTCTCCCCAGACAACGATAGAGCCGTCGGCTTTCAGACCGAGATTATTATGTGCGCCGCCTGCGGAGACGGCTACGAAGTTGGTGTTTGGTCTTGGGCCGCCGCAGAGTAGACCTTCACATTCGTCATCTGCCCATGTAACGACGGAGCCATCGTTCTTGAGTGCCAGCAAGGCATAGCCTGCCGAGACTGCAGCGATATTAGTATTTGAGCCGGGGATATTTTCGGTTCCCCAGACAAGGACAGAGCCGTCAGTTCTCAGTGCAAGACTGCGTGCCTGCTTTCCTGATGAGACAGCCGTGAAACCGCTGTTGGGCCGCGGTATGTCACACTGGCCGTTGTTGTTGTTTCCCCATGTAACAACGGAGCCGTCGGCTTTTAATGCGAGGTTGTGTGCGGTTCCTGCTGCGATAGCTACAAAGTCGGTGTTAGGCTCTGGTACATTGCATTGGCCGTGGTAGTTGTTTTTTCCCCATGCGACAATGGAGCCGTCGGCCTTGAGTGCGAGATTGTGTTCGTAGCCTGCCGCTATAGCTGTGAAACCTATATTTGATTCGGGTAAAATATCCGGATGTCCCCATACGACTACAGAGCCGTCAGCTTTTAGTGCGAGACTGTGGCCTCCATTTGCAGCAATTGCGATAAAGTCTTTGTTTGGAGAAGGTATATTGCATTGCTTCCAGTAGTTGTTTCCCCATGCGACGACGGAGCCGTCGGTTTTGAGCGCGAGGTTGTGTCCATCGCCAGATGCTATGGCTATGAAATCGTTATTGTCGGAGGGGGTATTTGACTGGCCGTAGTTGTTCCATCCCCATGCAACGATAGAACCATCTGCTTTTAGAGCAAGGCTGTGATAACTGCCTGCTGAGATAGCCGCAAAATTGCTGTTCAGCGAAGGCACATTGCATTGACCGTAATGATTGTTTCCCCATGCTGCGATTGAGCCGTCTTTTTTGAGAGCTAAACTATGATAGATACCAGCAGCGATTGCTGTAAAATTGGTGTTGGGGTTCGGCAGAGCAACATTTCCCCATGCAGCGATGGAGCCGTCGGTTTTTAAACCGAGACTGTAATAACCGCCTGCGGCTATTGCGGTGAATCCGCTGTCGAGGTCGGTGCCGACTATTCGATTTCCCCAGCCTATAATTCTTCCCGATTTGGCTTCTATCGATTGGTTAATACAGAAGAAGAAAGCAATAGCAACTAACGCGGCCAATATCCAATTTTTCCTGAGACGATTGCGAGATCGTATCGTTTTTTCCTTATGTGATTCTTTCATAATCTCTGCCGGTGCTTTTTATTATTTTGAACCTATTATTTCAAGGGGTTTTTGGAATAAGGGCAGCGGGATGACTTTTATTTCGGGTTCTTCAAGTTTTCCTTTTACTTCGACTTTTAAAAAGGCCGCTCCGAGACTTGCGGTAAGAGAGTCGAAAAATCCCGGGTCTTCCTTACCTGCTCCGCTATGGCCGGTGAATGTAATATCGACGAAATCCTTATCCGGCTCATATGTTCCTGTGCCGCGAAGCGATGCTGTCGGACCGAATATATCAAACCTGCTTACCTGTACTATATTGCCTTTTACTACAGCGAGGACTTTTATATTGTCAAAGGCGAGTCTTTTATTAATTGTTTCGTAAATAGCGGCCTGGAGCTGGGCAAGGATTCCTGTTTGCTTCGGTTTCAGGCCGTTGATCTCAGCGGTAAGTCTGCCGCGGTTAACCTGTGGGTCTTTGAAGTTGCCGTGTATATTAAGTTCTCCGAAGACTTTTCCGCTCGAATCCGGTTTTGTCGTCTGGGGCGAAACAAAGCGTTCGGTGCTGACCTGTGAAAGAGCCATGTCGATTTTATAATTCGAGAATTTTCCTTCTTTATCGGTCTCGAATTCTGCGGCGCCGGTTACTTTTCCGCCGAGGAAATCTCCAATGAAATGCTCCACAATAATTTTATTTTCATTGACGTCAATAACTATCGGCACTTTTAGCTGTTGGAAAGGCCGGTCTTTAACTGAAACATTTTGTGTGTTAAGGAACATTTGGCATTTTTGCAGTCCTGTTCCAATTTTATATCGCGCATCGATATCAAGCAGGGCATAAATGTTGCTGATCTGTTTTTTCTGGCCGAGAGAACAGTTCTTAAAGGCCAGATTGCCGTCAAAAAGAACTATTCTGTCATTTGCATCATTCTTATAAAGTTTGATTGTATCGAAGTTGAGGTCAAAGCTCCCTGCAGGTTCGAGTTTGTTATAGAATTTGCCGATTTCTCCCATCATAGCGGCAAGGCTCTGGTCGAAACTTATGTCTGTAGCGGCCAACTTCAACTGTGCGGTATCAAGTTTGTTCCGGGCCATGGTCATTGTTCCGTCAAGTGTAATTCTTGACGGCTTTTCGAGCCGGGTCATATTAGAAGGTGTAGCTGAGAGCGAAGCGAATTCTATATTCTCAGGTTTTATAATTACTTTTCCGGTGATGTCTTTAAGGGGCAGATTGAGCTTGTTTATAACAGCGTTGTCATTTAGACATTCGACGGTAATTTCATACGGAGGACAATTAATCCTTGGATTTTTTCCAAGAATCGCGTCGAGATTTACCGGGCCTTCGAATTGAAAATCTTCAAGCATTTTTGCGCTGTTTTCGCCAAGTACCTGCTTTACACTGTCGGCATCGAGGCGGAAATTCTTAGCCTTTAGATTCATGCAGTAACCCACAGGTTTTTTGTCGATGCCTGTCCATATAGTGCCTGATGCATTTACAGGTCCGTCGTTGAAATCTGCATTGAAGCTATTGATTTCAAAAGTTGCAGGAGTCAAATTTGCGTCAAGTTTGGCATTGGTCAAAATTCCCGGCAGAAGCGGATGTCTTATAAGGTCACCTTCGATATCAAGCTGGGCCAGGTAGTCTATCGGTATTTCATTGTTATCGACAGAGTGAATAACGATATCAGCATCGCCTCTTGCCTGTATTTCAAAATTGCTGAAAAATTCTTTCTGTTCCTTGGGAAATGCATTTATGAGCTGGCTATCCACGGCGACATCATCTGCCTGGATCTGGAAATCATATGCCGGGTGCGGGGTGTTTGCCTCTGTGATTTTACCGTACATTTTTATAGTGCCGTTGTCCGTGTCGCTGACTACATCTTTTAGCTCGATCAAATCGCCGTCGACAGTGATCTTGCCTGTAATATCCTTTACCGCGTATGGGAAATACTGGCATATAATTGAGACATCGAGCAGGTCTGCGTACAGCTGCATTTTTCTTATGTCGGGCGGTTTTGCCGTATAGATAAAATCACCTGAGACCATACCTGCGGGCGAGAAGATATACCATAATTTTTTGTGATGCTCCATCAGTGCTGCATAGAGGTCGTCATCGAGCAGCATATTATTGCTTGAAAGAACGACATTACTGTCCATAGTTTCGCCGAAGCCTTCGCAATAGCCGTTCATAATTATGTTGACATTGCCGTGTGATGCCTGGATGTCTTTCATTGTCATACTTTTTTCGGTAACGTCAATTTTGCCTGCCATATGTTCCACAAGATATGGGAACTGAAAATACTGTATTGAAATATCCTTGCAGTCCAGGTATCCGCTGCACTTTGTTTTTGCTATCTGATTTACCCTGCCTGTCAAAATCACATCGAGGTCGAGCAGTCCCTGCGGACTGAAGTAATCGAAAAATACCTGCAGCAGGGGGATAAAGTTTTCGAAGATCCTGCTTCCGTATGCAAAGCAGTTGTCAGCAGGTTCTTTGCGTATGCTGAGGTCTTTTATCTTTACGCCGAATGCAAAAGAGGGGTCTTTTTGGAGATTGTTTATTACTCCGTTAACATCTATAAGGGTTTTGGGGCCGATAACGATATTGGCACTTTCAAAGGTTATATTATTTTTATTCGCATTAATTTTTGATTTGAGGCTTTTGAAAGTGCACTTGCTTCCGAACAGGTTCAGGTCAAGCCTGGGCATGATACCGCCGATCTGGATTTGCGGTTCCTGTCCGGCGGTCCATTTTATAACTATTCTGTCTCCCATTGTCGGTGTTGTAAAATCTTCTTTGATAACCAGCGTGTATAAATCATCAGCCTTTTTTGTTGTTGCGGTTCCGCTATGGAGATGGCATCCGATGGTTTCAGTTTCTTTTCCATCCTTAACCTGTGTGAATTTTACTTTTCCTCGTTTGAATCTTATCTGCGGCGGTGAAATGCCATTTTTTTTCTCTGGAGGCTTAAAGTCGGTGATGTTCCATAGTTTGGTATTGTGGTTGTATTGCACATTTAGCGTGAAGTCCTCGATCTTGATGCGTTTTATTTTTGGTTTGAGCCGGAGAATACTTAGATGAGAAAAATGAGCGTCGAGATTCTTAGCGGTCAGGATGGCATTATCCGGTGTGGTTTTTGCTTCCGGTCCGATTCGTATATCAGCCAGGCTTACTTTTCCGCTGACCCTGAATTTTACACTTTTGATGTCAACCTTTGCTCCTGTCATATCTTTAATCTGACTGATAGCAAATGGTTTTAAGAGGTTTCCGCCCCAGTTATAGAAGAACCATAAGATGACAACTGCGATAGTCCAGCAGATAATTTTTTTATTTTTTGTCACGGCATCCTGCCCGGTAGTTCCAATAAAGTTATGACACGCTTTTTTTGATAGCTTTGTCAGCTATATCTTTTCTGTAATATGCCTTTTCGAAATTTATTTTTCCGACACCTTCGTATGCTTTGGCCTGAGCTTTAGCGATTGTTTGTCCCAGGGCTGTTACGCCGAGGACTCTACCGCCTGATGTGACAATATCATCATCTTTCCGGGCTGTTCCTGCGTGGAAGACGACAATATCTTCATCTGCCTGGGCATCATCTATGCCGGTAATAACTTTTCCTTTTTCATAACTGTCCGGATAGCCTCCCGATGCCATAACAACGCAGACGGCAGGCCGTTGGTCCCACCGGAGTGTAATTTTATCAAGAGTTCCGCTACAGGTTGCCAGCATTGCCTCGAGCAGATCGCTTTTAAGCCTTGAAAGTATCGGCTGTGTTTCAGGGTCTCCGAAGCGGACGTTGAATTCGAGGACTCTTGGCCCGCCCTGGGTTATCATAATTCCTGCATACAGAATACCCTTATAAGGCGTTCCATTTCTGTTCATACCATCGATAGTCGGCACGAGGATTTCCCGTGTTATCTGGTCCATCATTTTTTCGGTAACAATAGGGGCCGGGCTGTAGGCGCCCATGCCTCCGGTGTTTGGACCTGTGTCGCCGTCGCCGATGGGTTTATGGTCCTGCGAACTTTCGAGTACATAAATGTTTTTACTGTCCACTAAAGCAAGGATAGAAGCTTCCTGTCCGAGCAGTTTATCTTCGACGAGAATTATTTTTCCGGCATCACCGAAGATTTTATCGACCATGATTTTTTCAGCGGCGAGGATGCCCTCTGAAGGTTCGTCGCATACGAATACACCTTTGCCCTTTGCCAGTCCTGCGGCCTTTATTACTACAGCCTCATCTCTGCTTGCGATGTAATCTTTGGCATCGTGGAAGTTGTCAAAGGTTCTGCTTTCAGCGGTAGGTATTGAATTTGCCTTCATAATGTGTTTCGCAAAGGCCTTATCTGCTTCGAGCTGTGCCGCGGCGCCGCTTGGACCGAAGGCCTTTATGCCGGCCTCTTCAAACCGGTCGACAATACCTGCTGCCAGCGGGTCTTCAGGACCAACAACTGCAAGAGCGATTTTGTTTTCTTTTGCAAAGGCCAGCAGTTTATCATGATCGTCCGATTTAATATCTACGTTAGTGCCGCATTGTGCTGTGCCTGGATTGCCGGGTGCTATGAAAAGTTTTTTGATCTGTTTTGACTGTGCCAGCTTCCATGCGATAGCGTGTTCCCTCCCGCCATTTCCTATCAGTAATATGTTCATTTTTCCCTCGCTAAAAATTGACATTTTTTTACTGTTTTAAGCGTAATTTACCATAGCATCGAAAACTCTACAAGCATTCTTTGACGGTCCGAATTTACTGTTGCATATTGGGCATTTTTTTGTTAGACTTTACTATTTATGATTTTAGATATTTGTATGAAGGGAGAATGGAATTATGAGTAACAGATTTTGTAAATTTCTGCTTGTTATTGCGGCTTTATTATTTTTATTTTCGGTTTCAGCCTGCCAGTCTGAGGCAAAAGATTCTAAACCGTCTGACAAACCATCCAAGGCCGGGCCTTTGCCTGTTTTGGTCGAGGTTGCCCAAAATGAGGCCAATCAGCCTGGTTTAGCAGGAAAGATAGAGTTTGAAGAAGTTGTGCACGATTTCGGTCAGGTACTGCCGAACAGTTATAATGACTGTAAATTTACCTTTAAAAATACAGGCGAAGGAGTTCTTCATATTGATCGCCTTAAAGGCACATGCAAGTGTACGGTTCCGGATTTGGACAAAAAAGATTATGCTCCGGGCGAGTCGGGCCAAATCGGCGTGAGGTTTCATGCACCTCGATATCCAGGCAGCACTTCCCAGCGTGTGATGGTTTTCAGTAATGACGCTGAAAACCCGAAAGTGCAGTTACAGGTCAAAGCTTATGTCCAAAGCGATATCAAGGTAGAGCCTGAAAAGATGACCTTGTCTCTGTTGAAGCCGGATGCCGGTATGAGCCAGATAACTCTTACCAGTGAAGATGGTGAAAGGTTTTCTGTGAAAAAGGTTGTTTCAGCCGGTGAGGTAGTAAAAGTAGATTTTGACCCGAATAATATTTCTGCCAAGCATGTTTTTAATCCTGTAGTAGATATGGAAAAACTTGAGAAGTATCTACACGGCTATATAGATTTTACTCTGAATCATCCCAAGACTACCAATGTTCGGGTGGAATATTCGTGCCTGAAAAAATTTGAAACTTCTCCAACGGTAATTATCCTACGTAATTCTGTCGTCGGCCAGACCCAGGAAAGACTCGTATATCTTACAAGTAATTATGATCTGCCTATAGATGTTGAATCGATTTCTTCCGATAAAGATCTGGCCAGGGTTATCGATAAGAAAACAACCAAAACCAGATTTGAGTTTAAGATTGCAATAACGCCGCCTGAAAAACAGGGCAACCTGCGTATTTTCTCTGATATGCTGCGTATTAAACTGAAAAGCGGCGACGAATTGACTATCCCGTGCAGAGGGTTTTATGTGCCTGAAGAGAAAGCTGAAGGACCAGATGAGAAACCTGGCATAAAGCCGCACAAGGGACATCTTCATGAGGATTAGCGACAGTTTTTAGATGTATATTCAGCCCCCGCGCTTTCTTGCGTAAGTAAGAGCGGGGGCTTTTTTATTTTGCTTTTATCATTTTGACATATATATCCGATATATATCTTATGATAAAATGTCCTCATTGTGGCAAAGAGTTCGAAGAATCCGATAATAAGACCATACCGTGGTATTATTCCGATGTGTGTGTGGTAATCGCCATATTGGTTCTGGGCCCGCTGGCGCTGCGTCTTATCTGGAGAAATCCCAGATATACACCTATGGTCAAGACGATTATAACTGTTATTGTTATTGTTATAACTGTTCTTGTGATTGTGAAGTTTTATGAGGTGATGCAGAGTACTACCCGTCAACTTCAGGAATTGGGTTTCTAATATTATTTGTTTTGCTTCTGCCTTGTTCGGCACAAATCCAGCATCTCCATCGATAACTTATGATGTGAAAACTGATAAAGCTTTTTATACTCCGCATCCTCCGGGCCTAAAGCAGCTACCTTCTCGAAATACGGCATTGCATGGGCATAATCCTTTTTCAGCATGAAAATCATACCAAGATTAAACAGTGCTGCTCTGTTGACAGGATTTGTCTCTATAGCGATATTGTAAGCATCAATTGCGTCAGGCAGAGTTCCGAGATTTTTATAACTGTTGCCTAAACTGTTCCATATGTTGCTGTTTTTTCTGTCGATAAGAACCGCTTTTTGATACTGCCTTACAGCGTCTTCGTGAAAGTTGTATGCTGTATATGCTTCAGCGCGTTTTACAAGTTGATTTACAAGCAGCGGTTTTATCAGGAATATAATAGTAAAAACAAATACGAGACTAAATGACCATTTCATTTTTGGTTTTATCTGCTCTGTGTGATGTTGATGACAACAACAGGTTTCTTTATTGTTTTCGTCCATCTAACGGTTCTTCTAAGCGATAATAAGAAAATATATTCCTAAGGCCATTAATACGTTGCCGGCTGCGAGTTTTAGTGTTTCTTCCATTTTATGTGCACGACTGGCCAGGTGTTCGACTATACCGGATTTGAGCAGGCTTGTTGAAAGTCCTATGCACAGGATGGGAAAACTTTGCCCGATGGCGAAACAGGCAAAGACCAGCACGGCATAAAAAGAGATATTTTGCGCGACGACGATACCTGCTATCATAAGCAGTACACCGCCGCAGCATGGGCAGGTAGGCAACTCTATCATTGCAAAAACTATGCCGACAAACAAGGCGCCTAAATAACTTGTGCCGTGAAATTTTCGCTGTATGTGTTCTCTTGAGCCGGGTAATTTTATTTTGATTAAACCTGAGACAAAAAGTCCTATGATGATAAGCAATACGCCGAAACCCCAGAAGATATATTTGTTTATGCGTATGAATTTATAGGCCAGGCTGCCGGCAAGGCCGAGCAAAATCCCGAAAATGATGTAGCTGGTAATGAGTCCGAGTACGAAAAGGATTGTTAAAATAACTGATTTACGTTTTGAATCCCCGGCTCCGCTGATATAACCCAGAACGATAGGAATTCTGACGATCGTGCACGAACTGAGAGATGCTATAGCACCTGCCCAGAATACTGCAATAAGCGCCAGAAGCGGCGAATCCGTCAAAACTCTCTGTAAATTTGAGATCATTATCTAAAATCCCGAATCGTGTATTCGTCTATAAAACACTGTATTTCATCGGAAATACTCAGGAGGTACTTAAGTTATCTATCCAGGTTATAGGACCTGAATAGTTTTAGGTATTGCCGGGAATGGGATTTTTGATACTGTTACCGCACAAAATCTTTCAATTGGATATCCGGTATTTCTATAGTTTGCTGGGGTATATCTATGAAACGTTTGATACCTTTGGCCTTTGCTTTTGTGTTACCGTACCAGGCTATGGAGCCGAAATATTTGACCGATAGGTATATTATTTTTGCGATCCATTTGCGGGTATTTAAGACGAGCATGCCTTCGAGGAAAATCTGGTCTGCTCTTTTGCGGGAGTATTTTTCAAACTGCATCCAGTAGAGGTAGTCGTGTATTACCGCGGCGTTGCCGTACTTGCCCCATCTTGGCAGTATCGCCCAGAAGATTCGCGGTATGGTTGTAAAATCTGTTAGAAAACCGGCTGGGACTTTAATTGTTTCGCCGCTGTCTTTTTCGCCCACATCGTAAGAGAATGATTTTCGCAGCACCCATGTCTTGCCGTCCGGCAGAGGCGATACTATAAGATTCTCGGTAAAAGCACTCATAGATTCCTTTCTTTGATATTTTATTATTTTCCTGAGACTCCGCCTGAGACGACAAATGTCATAGCCTCAGAACTGTCAATATTAACCGGCACGACCTGCTTTGAAGGGAACATCAGTACCGAGCCTGCAAAATTATATGACTGCGGAAAATAAACTGCCACGTGTTCGGATAAAGATAAAAAATCCAATCCATCTCTTGTAATAAATCCGAGTGCCTTTGGTCCGCCCGGAGTCAGTTCAACAATGGCAGGCTTATCGAAACTTTTCTTCTCACCTGCGAATGCTCCGATTAAATCCTTAAAGGCTGAGTACAGCATCTTAACGACCGGCAGTTTGGTAAAGAGTTTGTCGATGAGGGCAAAGAATTTGTTGCCTAAAAAATTCGATGCCAGAAAACCGATCAGTGTGATAAGTGCTAACGTAAGGACCAGTCCCAGGCCGGGGATGGGGATTCTTAACAGGCCGTCAAGTTTTGTGAAGACCAGGATAATAGTGAAAACGGTCAGTGCTACCGGGACGAAAACTAAAAGACCTTTGAGGAAATAATTTATCAAATGTTTCATTTGGCTTTCTCCTTTCCATTGAGTCTTGTCATTTATTACAGGGATTTTTACTGAATCCTTTCCTATACCCTGAATTCTATCTTTTTTGCGGCCAAACTCAATCGAAACAGCCTGCTTTGCTGGAGGTGAGATACCGGACACGAGATGTCAATTTATGCCGGTTTTATAGGCTGTAGCGATATTGACGATATTAACGGATATTCGGGCATCTGCCGGCGAAAAACGATGGAAAACGAGCGACTATTTTAATAATTGCAGGGAACTTATGCGGTTTTCCGATGTCAAAATAGGTGTAGTTATTTTAGTTACATTGGGTAATTAAGCAGGAATTCTCGTCAAATGGTCAAAACATTACGAATAACAACAATGTTGATCGCCTTAGCGGCTCTTGGAGTCATTATCTTCATTGCTGCCAAGGGGATGGCTGTTGATAAAGGTATCGAGACATTCCTGTCAACTCCGGGCATAGCTGAGCAGATGCAGGCAGGTTCGAGTGGTGTAAAATCGACAGCTGGTGACCAGGAAACCCCCTTAATACGTCAGGCAAAGGCTTTTGCCTTGCGGATAGACCCGCCTCCTCCGCCAGCGGCTGTTGCGAGAACGGCATCTACCCAGGGCAGGCGTACTGCTCCGAGCCCAAAAGTTAATACGATAACCGCTAAGTTCAAGCTTGTCGGGACGAGTTATTATCCGGGCGAGGATGGAAACTCATGGGCACTTATAGATGAGGTAGGTAAGGGCTGGCACTGGGTAAGACTTGGCGAAAAGGTCGGGCATTTGACAGTGGAAAGAATCGGCGATGGAGCTGTGTTAATTAATGATGGCGGCAAGAGTTATGAGCTTGCTGCTGAAAGACAGCAGAAGACTGATTATGTGACGTCTTTTACAGGCCAGGATGTTTTAGAAAAAACTGTTCACAACTGGCAAAGCGGCTCAAGTGCTGTGACACAGGTCGAATCCAGCGGGCCGGCGGAGGTTTTAGATACCCAAACTTCTTCGGAAGAAGATTCAGGAATTACAGCGGAGGACCTTCAGGAGAACCTGGACTGGCTGAAGCAGTTGCAGGAAAACCCTGAAGAACTCGGTATGACAGATGAAGAGGCAAAAGAGCTGGAAGGACTTGGTGAACTGCTCCAGTCGCTCGAGACGGAGATCAAAACTATCGAATCCAAAGAGCCTAACGGCCCTGGAGAACCGAATTTGGCAGATGATGTTAATAAGCAGAATGTTCCGAGTGAGATCAGTGAAGATGATATGGAAGCGGAACGGATTATGGATAGAGAGGATGGAAGCAGAAGAAGTCCGCCAAGACGGCGAGCCAGACGCAGACAATAAAAGTTCAAAAGATCGAGCTTTACGGAGGAAAATCAGAAAATCGGCATGGAGGAAAAATTCAACATAAGTACGTTATTTTTAAGCATTTTATGCCATTTTGTCCGATAAAACAATATAAAGAACTTCAAGGAGCAAAGAAACAGGTGAAAATGGGCTTGTTCGTAAATTTGCACAAAAACGAGCACCTGCCGGCAGGGGTGTTGTTTATTCTGCTATCATTATCGATTATCTGGACTCTTAATATCCGTATACCAGAAGCAATCGGGCAGGATTTGCACCAGCCGGTACGTGTAAGGATATTTACGCTTCGTAATATTACCGCTCAGCGGGCGAAGGAGTATCTGAGCCTTTCTGATGTGGCTGATACCGTTGTCGCGATACCCGGTACAAGCGCTATTTCTGTTACAGGTAATCCTGAGCAGCTTGTTTATGTAAGTACAGTTTTAAAACTGGTGGATGCGGTAGAAGGGTATGATGTTCAGAGGTTTGATATTCAGCCTGGTAATATATTGCCTGAGTCGGAAGAAATTGCATTGAAGCTGGGGCGAGAATATTCTGTGGGTACATTACTCGACGGTCCGTCATCAGATGGAATTATAAAAGCCATAGCCTGTATACATAAAGACAAGCTGCTGGTAATTTCGCCACAGGGGCACAGTCAAAAGATTACAGAAACGGTACAGCAGATGCTCAGCGCAGAGGGTATGCAGACGGCGGCAGATACGAATGATGTGGACATATCGAAGCATGCTGAAGTGACAATTTCCCCGGAGACAACTATATTTATTTCTGCTGTGGAACCTGAAATTGCCGAAAAGGTCGTATTTACCGAAGAGCCTGTGATTATAGAAGCAAACGGATTAAAAGTAACGTCTGAAGCTGTTGACGGCGGCAGGAAAGAGTCGATGCGGACAGAAGACGATATGCTCGGCGGATTTTTGAACGAGCTGACGGCATCAGCGGCAGCAGAAAAAGAGATAAACATGGTTAAAGCACAGCCTGCTAAAATTGAGCGGACCGTTTCTGCTGAATCGGCAAGACAGAGATATACTCTCAGGAGTACCGAAGGGTCGAGACGGGCTGAGATCACAGAACAGGAGCCGGTAACAGAAGAATCGACAGTAAAGCTCGAACCGGAAACACATAAGATACAGCCGTCTATTATACCGGAACAAAAAACTGTTGAGGCACAGCCCCCGGCTGATGAGTTGATAGAGGAGGATATTCCCGTTGTGCCTGAAATCGATATACCGAATGGAGATGAGATACTCGAACTTAATCTTCCTGAGAAGGTAGAAATTGTTGCGCTTATTGATCTTGTCGGGAAATATCTGGGATTAAATTATCTCTATGACGAGACGAAGATAAGAGGAACTGTAACGATCAAGGTGCAGGGCAGATTGAGGGTTCGTGAACTTTACGATCTTCTTGAATCTGTTCTGAAGTTCCGCGGATTTGTTATGAGCAGGAAGGGCAAGCTGGTAACTATTGCCCCGGCGACGGAGATTATGGAGCAGGATCCGACTTTTGCCGAGGGTATGAAGGCAGGTGATGTTGTTATTACCAATGTCTTTAGTCTGCAGCATATAAGTACCGCTGCTGCAAAGAAATTACTTTCTGAGATGAAGCTCGGTTCGAATATTACGGAAATTCCGGAAACAGGCACTATTGTTGTAACTGAGTATGCCTTTCGGATGCAGAGAATAGAGGATTTACTTAACCTTGTCGATGTGCCCGGGCCGCCGAAGGAGTTCAGGCTGCGGGTTCTGAAATATACTCTTGCTGAAAGTCTTGTGCCGAAGGTAAAAGCTCTTGCCGAGCAGCTTGGTACTGTAGATGTTACCATTGGCACTTCAACTCCTGCAGCGCCTGCGGCGAGTGCAAGACGCGGCCGACGGGGCAGGACACCTGCGCCTGCGCCGGCACCGGCAGCGGAATCGGCAGCGAAGACAGGTGTTTTTGTCGATTTTGACAAGCGGACAAATCGCGTACTTATGATAGGACTTAACGAAGAGGTTGCGGCTGTTGATAAAATAATTGATTCACTTGATGTTCCGCAGCAGGACCTTCGTGTTATCAGTGAATATGAGATACAGTATGTTGATATTGAAAAGATCGTTGCAGCACTTAGCGAGCTTGGGATAATTGAGCAGACTGCCTCAGGTGTCGGTTCGCGGCCTGCGGCAACAGCTCGCGGCAAAAATGCACCTGGTGCGCCTGCAGCGCCTACTACACCGTCGCCGGTAAGTGAGGACGGGCCGATATCGCTCGATATGCCGCAGGTTGTTATGCTTGAGTTTACTAATTCGCTTCTTGTAAATGCGACTCCTGAGCAGCATATTCAGATCGCACAGATAATTTCGTATATTGACAGGGAGCCCGTACAGGCAGCGATACCTTACAGGATATACAGGCTTGAGAACCAGGAGCCTGAGGCTTTGGCTGAGGTGCTTAATAATCTTATAGAAAAGACGGTCAAGGATAAAGAGGGCAAGATACAGAAGACTATCAAGTATTCTGAAGAGGACATAGCGATAGTTCCCGACGAGAATACGTTTTCGCTTATTGTTTATGCGAGCAAAAAGAACCAGGAATGGATAGGTAACCTTATCGAGTCGCTCGATACACGCCGGCCGCAGGTTCTTATTGATGTTTCGCTTGTTGAGATTACCCGTGACGATGAGTTTACTTTTGACCTTGACGTGATAGCCACTACAGCGGGACTTGTTTCAAATAATATTGGTGTTACCGGTGCACTGTCAAGCTGGGTGCCGCAGGGCTATAGATTTGAGGGCAAATATTTTGATGATACGACGAATAGTGCAAAGGGATTTTTCAATGAGGGCAGCATACAGGCATTATTTGATATTATCGACAAGAAGGGCTACGGCAGGATACTGGCCAGGCCCAAGGTTCTTGTAAACGATAATGAACTCGGAAAAATTGAGAGAATAGAAACAGAATATGTAGCACATGACAGTTCGATTTATAGTGACCAACAGACAACCACTGCACCTATTACTACGAGTAGAACCTATACGCCTTATCAGGCGAAGATTTCACTTGAGATAACACCCCAGATAAGCGAGGGAGATTTATTGCGTCTGGAAATAGCAATGCTTCGTGAAGATTTTTCTGAAACAGGTACGGAAGGTGCGCCAAAGGATACTACTTCCAGTAATATCAATACGATTGTAACAGTCCCGGACGGCAGTACTATAATATTAGGCGGTCTTACCAAGCTTAATCAAAGCAAGACAGATTACAAAGTTCCGCTTCTCGGCGATATTCCTATTGCAGGAGGCCTGTTCCGCAAAACATCAGATGTTGACAAGGCAAATAAACTTTATGTGTTCGTAAAGGCCAATATTTTGAGACCTGAAGAAACAATAGGACTTGGTCAGCTTAAACAGATTTCACGCAGGAACAGGGAAGAATTTGAAAAAGCGGAAAAGAAGTTTCAATTACACGAGATCACTCCCGGCATAAAGCCAAAGCCTATGGACCCGGAGCGGGTTCTCGACCGCGATGAGGAGTTGGAACCTCTTACGATACTGGGAAAATAAGGTAAAAAGTAAAAAATAAAAATGAAAAACGACAAAGAAAAATTTGACCTTGAAACCCCCGGCACAGGTCCGGGGGCTAACCGGGATTTTTTGGAATGATAGTAACCCCGTCATAAATGACGGGGCTAAATAGAGATGATGTTAGATGTATGAGAGATTTGTTAATAAAAACGGCTCAAAGGACGTCAATAGTTGATGCAGATATACTTGCGAACTTTCTCGAGCAGAATGCAGACAGCCCTATCAGGCTTGATGAGCTTTTATTGACATGTCCTCAGTTTACCGAAGAGGCGGTACTTCGTCTTTTTGCCGAAGTTTTACGGGTGGAGTTTTTCAGCGAGATAGACCCTGAAGATGTACCAAAACTTTTCGTCGAGAATGTGCCGGCCACATACGCGCAGCATCACTATCTTATAGGTGTCAAAAATCAACCTGATGATATTGAGTTGACAGTAGTTCTGTCCAAGCCTTTTAATACTGATTCTGTGGACAATGTATCAAGACTGACAAAATCTCCGGTAAATATTGCACTTGCAACGAGAACGGCAATAACGGCGGCTATTGATGTTGCGTACGAGCAGAAATCTACCATTATTGACGAAGTTGCTGAAGAGCTTGATTCACAGAATCTCGACCAGCTTGTCGATGAGGTTGCAACAGCGGATGACCTGCTGGATGTTGTAAATCGGCCTCCTGTTATCAGGCTGGTCAATGATATTCTTTTTCGTGCGCTGCAGATGAGAGCCAGTGATATTCACGTCCATCCTTACGAAGGCAAGATACAGGTTCGTTACAGAGTTGACGGTATTTTGTATGATACACTGAGTTTGAACCGCAATGTGCTGTCGCTTATCGTCTCGCGTATAAAGGTTATGGCTGGTATGGA
>JAFGGI010000005.1 GCA_016930635.1 Sedimentisphaerales bacterium
ACTGCTACATACTTCAAGGGCGATATAGACAATGTAATGCTGTTCAACAAAGCCTTAAGCGAAGATGAAATAGCAGGCTTGTACAATAGCGGCAGCGGTACTGAAGATATGCCGGCTCCTGTTGTTGATATGACCGTATCACTCGGCAGACCTGTTGTGCCTGACGTAACAGGCATGACCCCGGCAGATGCAAATACTGCAATCCTCGCGGTAGATAATCTGCAAGTAGGCAGTATAACTTACGATTACAACGATTATGTGGCTGCAGGCCTGGTAATAAGCCAGAACCCAACAGGCGGTACTGAAGTAGATACAGGTTCTTCGGTTGACTTCGTGGTATCGCTTGGACAATCTCCCAGTGACGACTTCGATGATAACAAACGAGGAGCAATGTGGTTAGTTTTCGAAGAACAGAACACCGCAATAGATGAGGATGTGAACAGGTTAAATGTCAGCGCTATCCAGCAGATAGACTTAATGCCTTCATGTGTAGGTCATTGGAAGTTGAATGACAACTATGACACCCGAATAGTTTTAGACAGTTCAATGGCTGATAATAATGGCATTTCAGCACGAGATGTAGATCTTATAGCAACTACAGGATATATAAATGGTGCATTCAACCTCAACGGAACAAGTGATTATGTAGCAATTACTGATATGATAGGCACCGGTTCATATACAAAAGCGGCATGGATAAATCTGAAATCAGCAACAACGACAAATAATCAGAATATTCTGTCCGGCGAGCCCAGCCAGGCATTTTGGGCACCAAACCTGTATGGCAACAGGCTATCGGCCGGGCACAACGGTATCTGGAATCAGGTACAGGATCCAAATGCTTTGCTTAACAATGTCTGGTACTTCGTAGCAGTAACTTATGATTCAATTACTAACACCCTGGTTCTTTATAAAAACGGGGTAATCGTCGACACTGGCAATACGAACATACCAAATTCTCTAAACGAATTAAGTATCGGCAGATATAACAGCAGTTCCACATATCTCAAAGGTATTATCGACAATGTAATGCTGTTCAATAAAGCACTGGACGAAGATGAAATAGCAGCGTTGTACAATGGCGGCAGCGGTACCGAAGATATGCCGGCACCTGTCAGCGGCAATAGCGAGTTTTCAGCTAATGGGTGGAGCATCGACGCTAATGAGAATTTCCAGGCGGAAGTTGACTTTTATTACAATGCGGTTAGCAGTCCACCTGCCTGGATCGGACTGACTATCGAAAAAGATATCGATAATTATATCTCTATTTTGGCAGGTGCGGACAACAGTACACCGCGTTTCTGGTATGAGCAGGTTGTAAATGGAGGCGTAATATCCTCCGGACAGATATTGCGAACTTCAGACACCGGTACACTCTATATGTCCTATGACGCTACCGTAGATAAAGTATATCTAAGCTACACCGGCTATGGCGCTGCTAACGCATGGCAAACTATAACAGGACTATTGGCTGGGCAGTGGAATTTTGAATCGGTCAAAGTGGTACTCGGCGGCGGCTCCGATGGCGGCAGCATAGATAACAGCCAGGCTTATTTAGATAATTTCGAATTTACTTCCGGACGGGTTCTCGGATGGCCTCCAATAACTGATCTTGATGAAAGCGGGTTTATTGACTGGGGTGATATTCTTGTAATAGGTGAAAACTGGCTTGCAACAGGTCCTAATACTCCAGGCGATATCCACAAGGATGAAAATAACATTGTGAACTTTAAAGATTTTGCCGACTTCGGCCTGGTTTGGTAAAACACCACACAGACTTATCCTGAATTCAAATCAACTCAGCACTATTTTCGGGAATCCACGCGACACTATCGTCAGCAAGTTTTATGTAAAACCAGCCCGGTCGTTTTTCAAGCAACTCGAATTCAGTACCTTCATGAAGAGGCTCTTTGAAACTTGGCGGGTAATTTTCTCCGTCACCCTGACGAGCCGTAACCTGGGCATCTATTATAACACCACAGACATTATTTATATCCACTCTGTATTCTATAATAACTGATACTAACAAGCTCAATGTCAGGATGCTGCAGATTATTGCCGGTGTTATCCATACAGTATTTCGGCCAAACCAGACTGTGCCGGCAATGCATAAACAAAAAGCACCAAAGAAAATGCAAGTAAGTAAAAACTTGGCTTTGAGAGAAAAGTCATAATGCCAGAAGAACAGTGTGTGCAGAACTTTCTTTTCGGTTTTTACTATAATTTTATCAGTTTTCTTGCTGCGTGCAAATGCCAGGTTCTTTTTTATGTTCTGGTCAGAATCATCTAACTTTTCAGCTTTGCGATAATTCAAAACAGCTTTGCCGAGCTGACCGGTCAGAAAATAGGCATTAGCCAGATTATAATATAATTTGGCATTTTCAATTCGGCCGGCATCTATAACCTTCTCAAAGTTCAGTATTGCATTTTTGTAAAGTTTTTCGGCCTCGTCCGGCATCTGAGCTGAATTGGCCTGCCTGAAGCTCTCGTTTGCCTGACGGTATAATTCCTGCATCTGCGATTGCGGCAGCTCGGCGACGGCAACAGTCGCTATTGCCGACAAAAACAAATAGAGCACAAATATTTTTTTACTGGCTGTCATTTTCCGGATTTTTTTTCAATTGTTTTAATCAACTTTACCACATCTTCTATTTTAAGGGATTCAAGATCACCTGCCGTGGACGCATATCGAGCAGCTTCACAGTCTGCTATTATTTGTCTGTATTGTTCAGCGGACCGATTATCTTTTGTTTCTTCAAGAACAACTTCAAAACAGTCATCAGATGTAAGGGAACCTGCAGTTTTATCAAAACGGTCACCTATATACTGTTTCATTATCGAGGCCAGCAGTTCATAACGCTGGCCCGCAGAGCAGGAAGCAATTTTCTTTAATTGACCGACAGCTTTGCCGGCCGATGTTCGTCTGCGCTTAGCTGCGATTTTTTCCGGGGTCGTATATGTAACAATTTTTGTAATTGAACTTATAATTAATAAAATCAAAGGTCCGCCCCATATCGACAAATAAGGCATACTGAATGCAGCAACTAAGGGCGAGAAAGTCTGGTTGACCAGTGCGTCAAGGTCTTCATAATTTGCCGAAAGTCCTTTCCTAATAGCTTCGACTTCTTTATTAACAGGTGCGAAATCGAAATCTCGGCCTTCCAAATCTGCATTTGTCAAAATTTTCGTCGGCGAAACTTCAAGCTTTATCGGTTCAGTTTGAGCTATATCATACCTGCCCGTATCTGCATTGAAATAAGCAAGCGGTATTGATGGTATTTCAGTAATTTTGTCGTTGTTGGCACGTATTGTCTGTGTAAAAACTTTGTATCCGTTTTCAATTACCGGCGATGCTTTTTCCAATGGTATCTTAAAGTTATCAGCAAATTCAGGGATCTGCTGTAAATCGGGCCATTGAACCGGTTTTAGATATTTTCCGCCACCGACTCTGATCGTAAGTGTAATCGGATCACCGACACTAACCTTCGTCGGCACAGCGGATGCTGAAATAGTGTACTGACCAGTCAGGCCATAAAACTCAGTCGGCCTGCCCTGGTCAGGAAGCGGCAATACTGTCAGATTTAAAGGTTTTGAACTTACAATAAATCGTTTATATTCTTTGCGTGAGCCGAAGAAACCCTCAAAAAAACTATCTCTTGAACGCGTTGTGCCCACTGCAACATCGGCAGAGACCGAAGTTGGTGAAATCATAATTTCACCAGAATGTTTAGGAATCAAAATTTTGCTAAAAGACAGTAATATTGACTCTTTGCCTTTATGAGTTGTGCGGTACTGGCTTACGCTGACAACTATGCCGTTACCAAGATTATATTCTTTGGCCTGTGGTGGTGTATCATCCGGCTGTTCCACATAAAAGTCGCCGCTGGTAAATGCAGGGACATCGAATCCAAAATCACCAATGTCAGCGGAGATATAGAATTTTACTGTCATAACTATCGGCTGACCTACGAAACACTTCTGCTGGGACAAGATTGTCTCTACATCTAACTGGTCGGTCGTGCCGGGTTTAATGATATTTACCATCACAGGATTGGTTTTGTAATCCTTTCCGTCAATAGTTACCGTAACAGGCGGAAGCTGTATCTGTCCTACCTGGTTACAGACAAGAGAATAACCCATCACATATTGCTTAATAACTGTTCGGCTTGTTTTACCATTTATAATACTGATGGATGTTTGTGAAACATCTCTGTTGCCGGTACTTTGCGGATTATACCGGGCAAGAGGCGAGGTATTGACCAGCCCTGCTTTATTGTCGCCATCTATAATTATCTGATAACTGAATCTTTCGCCGACATAAATATCCCCTGAACTGTCAACCTGGGCAATAACTTGTATCTGGGCGGCAGCATTTCCCGAAAGCAAAGCTAAAAAAAGTAAAGCAACAATATTTCTTTTAAGCCAGTTCATATTACCAGTCTTTTTCTACTCTCCGGAAACCTTCCTGCTGAAGTATCTGTCTCTGCTTTTTTTCCTTTTGTTCCTTATCCAGGATATCCTGTGCCGTTGAGTCAGGCGCAACGGCGGCTTTTTGCTGCTGTTGGGATTGTTGGTCTTGCTGTTGTTCCTGACCAGACTGATTCGGGTCTTGTGTTTGTTGTTGACCTTGTTGTTCCTGCTGCTGTTGGGGCTGTTGAGATTGCTGATCAGACTGTGATAATGCCTCCAGGGATTTTTCAATGTGCTGGGCAGCTTTATCTTCAAAATCTCCAGCAGCCCGAGGATTGGCAGAGTCCAACTGTTTTTGGGCTTCAGACTGAGCATCCATTGCCTGTTTGAGTTCGTCTGCTGCCTTTTCCATTTGCTGTTGTTGAGGATTATTGGGGTCCTGCTGCTGGGCCATCTGCTGGGCTATTTGTTCTGTTTTATCTTTAAGCTGGGACTGCTGGTCAGCCTGATTTTGATAATCCTGTTGGGCCTGGTCTTGGCTGATTTGGTCTTTATCAGCAGCATCTTTTGTTTGCCGGGTTTTATCAGCGAGGGCTTTCTGCTGAGCGGCAAGTTCTTTTAGCTGCTCAGCCATTTGCTGCTGTTGTTGTGCCCGTTTTTGTTGATCCTCTTTTTGCTTATTGATCTGGTCGATAATGTCCTTGATAGTCAGGCGGGCAACTTCAATATTTCTTGCGGCTTTTTCATTTTCAGGATTAAGCTCTAATGCACTTCGCCAATAGCCGATGCTCGTTTGCAAATCTTCCATCGCTTTTTGGAGGTCTGAATCTTTCTGTTTTGTTCCCCTCTGAAAGTAACTGTTGCCAAGATTATATTTTGCCTTTTCAACCAGCTTCATATCCTTACTTTCAGCAGCTACTTCGTTGTAAAGGTCTATCGCTTTAGCCAGATCATCAAGTTGGAAATAGCAATTGGCTTTATTGAATTTCGGTTCAAGCACCTGGGGCTGTTCGATAACAGCCTGGTCATATTCAGCCAGGGCATCATTGAAATTTCCGCTGTCATACAGCTTATTGCCCTGATGCACCATATCACCTGCAGAAGCTGCCATAGCTGCCTGAGCAAATACAAGAACAAGTATTATTGTTTTAAGCTTTTTTGCTCTCACTTATTAAATACTCCCATACTATCAGGACCAATCCTAACACCAGAAATATCTGGAACTTTTCATCATACCGCATCATAGTGGCCGACTCAAGCTCTCGTTTTTGAGCTGAGACGATAAGCCCTTCGTAAATCTGTCCCAAATCCAGTGTTGTGCCCGGCTCTACCGACAGATATTTTCCACCATCAGTAGCATATGCTAATTCACGAAGAGTGTCTCCATCAAGTTTTGACCAGACTTCCTGGCCCTTATATTTCATAAAAGTTTTTTGCCCGTCAGGACCTGTAATCGGAATACGTGAACCCGTATTTTCATCACCAAGACCGATGACAATAATTCTGATACCATCTTTCGCTGCTTTCTCGGCAGCCTGGACCGGGAAACTGTCATGATCTTCACCATCGGTAATCAAAATAATATCTTTATACTCCCGGCTTTGTTTATCAAACACATCCTCGGCTGCTTTGCGGATGGCATCACCAATCATTGTACCGCCTCTGTTGGTGCTTTCTGTCGATATGTCAGCCAGTACCATTCTCACAAAGGCATAATCCTGCGTTAAGGGGCACTTTACCGTTGCATTGCCGGCAAAAGTCACAATCGCTATTCTATCGCCCTGCAGAGTTTCCATCAAGTCGCGTATAGCGATTTTGGAACGTTCAAGCCTGCTCGGTTTTATATCTTCTGCCAGCATCGAACGTGAAGTATCAAGCAGGATACATACATCCCTGCCCTGGCGTTTTATTTTCTGACTCTGCGGGTTCCATCGTGGTTGTGTCAGCGCAAGAACTATAATCACAAAGGCTGATATTAAAAGAATTGCTTTAAATATTTGTTTTTTCAAACTTACAGAGACATTGATCTTTTTCAGCATATCACTGCTTGCCAATATCCTGAGCGTCTTGGCCTTTCGCCAGAAACACCAGATATAGGCCGGTACTAAAATTACCGGCACCACAAATAATAACCATAATGCTGTATCATTGCCTAAATTCATAATTGTCTCACGGTATTTTACGAAATATTGTGCATCCAGCCAAAATTTCCAGCCCCAAAACTATAAGTGCTGCGAATGTCCATGGACCGAAATGCTCTGAATATTGAGCATACTGGATAGATTTGACTTCTGTTTTTTCCAATTTGTTAATTTTCTCAACGATCTCTACGAGAGTTTCAGCACTATCTGCCCTGCCGTAAAATCCACCGGTCTTTTCAGCTATTGCTTTGAGCAAGCCTTCGTCAAGATTTTGCCCGGTCGGCATCTTATAAGTCCCTAAAGGTGTCTGAATTGTCGTGTAAGCCTGTGCTGAACCGATGCCGATGGAATATATTTTTATGCCCCATTTTTCAGCCAGTTCAGCAGCAGCTATAGGGTCATATTCGCCCGCATTGTTCATACCATCAGTAAGCAGGATAATGACTTTACTCTTGATTATAAAATCAGCTTCTGGTTTATCTGTATCTTCGCCTGATTCGAGAAGTTTTACTTTTCTCTGTTGGATTTCCTCTTCAGCCTTTTTCAAACGTGCTGCCGCCAAAGCAATCGCATCGCCGATAGCTGTGCCGTCTTCGCTGCGGAGCCTGACGATGTCGGTTTTCTTAAGAAACTCAAGCAGGACATTATGGCTAAGCACTAAAGGGCAGGTTGTATCAGCGAATCGGGCGAAAGTAATCAAACCTATAAGGTCGCCGCTTCTGCCGGTCAGGCCCTTTTTATTGCCCTCGATAAAATCTGCGAAAACTTTTTTAACTACCTCAAAGCGGTTCAGTTCCTGGCCGAAATAGTCCATTTCTGCCTGCATACTGCCGGAACGGTCGGCTACGACCTCTATAGCTACGCCTTCGGTAGAGATCTCCGAAAGTATAGTGCCTTTTCTCGGCCTGGCGATCGCTATTATTAACAGGGCTATGCAGACAAACCTTGCTATATTCAATATCGGTCTGAGCTTTTGGCGCAAAGATACAGGACAATGCAGAATGTCCTTGAGGCTTGGGAATTTTATCGCCGCAGATGAATGCCTGCGCAGCTTAATAAATGCCAAGGCCGGCAGAATCAAAAACAACAATAATATCCATGGAGAATACAGTTCCATTTACACACTCACCGCATCAGTTTCTGTAACATCAATTTTCTTTTCTTCAGATTTAGTTGTTTCTATAAAGTCTTTAACCAGATCAAAAGTTTTTTGTATTTGCTCAGTTTCAGGATTATGTTTTGCAAACTTGACCAGGTCGCAATGTGTCAAGAATTCTTCCAGTTTTTGCTGGTCCGACAGCGAGAGTATACCAGCAGATGAAAGCTCAGTCAGAAATTCTTCTGTTGTTCTCTCTGGCGCTCTCAAGTCAAAGCGGTGTTCAATATAGTGCCGGAGAATATCACTGATACATTCATAAAACTCTTTTATCTTACCCGCTTTTACCAAATCCTGTTTTACCAAAGCCCGCAGGCGGTTGTATGCAATTTCATGAGCAGGTTTGAATATCCTTATCAGCTCCTGTACTTTTTTACGGCGCAGTCTCAGCCATAAGCTGATAACAGCAACAATAACTGTGACACCTAATAACCACGCCCACCAATAAGAAGGCTCTTTCGGTATTTCAACAACACCTTCGATATCGGCTATCTGCAGGTTTTCCCTGTCCTCGCCGAGAAGAGATGTAACCTCAATATCTATCGGCTCAGTTGTAAGTTCGTGTTTATTTTCTTCGGGGCTGTTTGCATCGATAAATTCAAATGTAAAAGCCGGTATTTGAAAACTGCCTGAAAGAAAAGGCTCAAGACGATAGCGATATGTACTAACTACATTGTTATTTTCATCGAGCTTGTCTCCGAGATTATCCCAATCGACAATGCCGAAGTTTGTAAGCACTTCGGCTATCTGGGGCATTTTAACCTCAAAACCAGGTTCTATACCTGCCTGGAGTTCCAACAAAATAGTCTCAGCTATAGTTACTGTGGATTTATCTACACGGACATGAACGGTCAAAGGGCCTCTTTGGTAGTCCTTATCTATCTCGAACTTTTTGTCAGTGCTTTTAACAGATGTATCTTCTCTGCAACCGGCCAGGCCGAGCGTAAGTGCACAAATTAAAAGCACGATATAAATTTTATTTATACGATTGCCGCTTTTCATATCACTTTACATCTGCTCCTGTAAATGCAGTGTTGTGAATGATAACATCATATTTATCCATCAATTGTTTTATCAATTGCTGCTGTACATCTTTTGTCTTCTGGCCGATAAGCTCCGAAATTACCTGTTCCCTGACCTGGTCAAAGCTTTTCTGACGGTCTGAAGAGTTAGGGTCATTTGCATCAGCCGGGGCTATATATCTGGTTTTATTAGCCTGGTAATAGGTTTGCAGATCTGTCTCGGTAATGTTAATTTTGCCCGCCAGTTCCTGATTCATCCGCTGCTGACTTAAAGCGCTGCGAACTATGTCGTCAATAACACTTTTGGTTTCGGGCTCTTCGGATAGTTTATCATCCAGAGCCTGGCGGTATAATACCTCCTGCATAAGCCAGGATTGCAGAAACTCTTTTTTAGCCAAGGGGCTTTTGTATTGTTCGAGGATCTTCTGTTTTTGTTCGTTCAACTGCTCGGCTGTCATAAATAACGATACGCCAGCAAGCTGATTGTCGATGGTTTTCTCAATAGTCGCATCAAGATCGGCCTGGGTAATTTTTTCTGCGCCTATCTCAGCAACAATTTTACTTCCTGCCTGCTCTGATTTATTAAAGCTCGTCCTGTCCATCAATTCGTATCGCAAGGCCGAAAATTTACCGAGTTTCTGGAAGCAATCCTTGATATGAGCATTTATCTGTGATTCTAACTCTGAAAGTTTGGCTGTAATCTCACTGCGATAATAATATTCGATAGCCTGCTCATATTGGCCTGCTTTTTCGAACAGCGTACCTATCTGAAAAAGGGTTTTTGCACGTTCAGCATCTGGTATTTCGGCAACAGCCAGGTAGTCCTGCCAGACCTTTGCAGCCCTGTCGTATAAGTTACGCCCGGCAAGTTTGGAAGCCAGCTCTCTGACTTTGTCTTCAGACAGTGATGTTGTAGCTTGTTGAACTGAACCTTTATAAGCAGGCTTTAGAAAATTAGCTGCTGTCAGTCCGATCAGAACTAAAAGCAATATAACCGATAACGCCGGTATGAAAGACTTTTTTTGTTTTTTCTCGGGTAACGAAAAATCTAATTTTTCTTCCATAACTTACGCCTCGCCTATAATAAATCAACTACAAGTTAACGGCGTCTATGCCGCATATGAAAAAATCTCACCAAATCCTGTATATATGGTTTATCAGTGCTTATACTGATACAATCGACATTAATAGCTCTAAGCATATTTTTTAAATCGCCGAAACGCTTTGCCGCTGTGCCGCTGTATTTATTTCTAAACTGCCTGCTCGATGTATCGACAAGAATAGTTTCACCTGTCTCAGCATCGGCAAATTCGATCAGGCCTATATTAGGCAAAGTAATTTCCGCGAGGTCACGAACCGAAACGGCGATAACATCATGCCTTTTATTGAGCAGACTGAGAGGCTTTTTGAAATCTGCCTCTATAAAGTCAGACACCAGAAATATAGTCGCTTTTTTTCGTGTAACCCTGGCAAGATATTCCAGGGCCCGCGGCGTATCGGTCTTTCTTTTCGGCATTTTGAAATATAAAAGTTCGCGAACCAGCCTCAGCATATGACTGACACCCTTTTTAGGCGGGATATACAATTCTATCTGGTCGGTAAAAATCAAAAGGCCTACTTTATCATTATTTTTTGCCGCTGCAAAAGCCATTACAGCGCAAAACTCTGCGGCCAGTTCATTTTTAGCTTTGTTTACTGTACCGAAATCTCCGGAAGCACTCAAATCAACTGCGAAGATAACGGTCATTTCTCTTTCTTCGACGAAACGTTTTATATAAGGCTTGCCGCTGCGAGCGGTAACATTCCAGTCAATCGACCGGATGTCGTCGCCGGGCATATATTCACGGACCTCATCAAATTCCATACCCCGGCCTTTGAAGACACTTTCATATTGACCCGCAAAACTGGCATCTACCGCTCTTGAGGTATAGATTTGAATCTGCCTAATCTTTTTTATCAGTTCCTGATGTATCATCGTTCTGGCTCTTTAAAGTTTTACGGAACTTCAATATTGTCGAATATCATCTTGATAATGTCGTCGCTGGTCTTATCTTCCGCCTCGGCTTCATAGCTGACAATCACCCTGTGCCGCAGGACATCAGGACCGATACTTTTTACATCCTGAGGAGTAACATAACCCCTCTGCTGGATAAAGGCATGTGCTTTTGCCGCGACAGCAAGATAGATCGTAGCTCTCGGCGAGGCACCGTAATTGATAAAATTGCCCATCTCTATTCCATATTTTTTCGGCTCCCTGGTCGCACAAACTACATCGACAATGTAATCCTTAATTTTCTCATCGATATAAATTTCATCAACAACATTTCTTACCTGGGCAATATCCTCTGGCTTGATAACAGGTTTAATATCAAATTTCTTATCCGTTACTGCCATTCTGTCGAGAATCTGACGCTCCTGTTCTTTGTTCGGATAATCGATTTTGAGTTTCAGCATAAAACGGTCGAGCTGAGCTTCCGGCAGCGGATAAGTGCCTTCCTGCTCGATCGGATTTTGTGTTGCAAGCACAAGGAACGGGCTGGGTATCTCAAAAGTTTCATCACCAATTGAGACCTGTCTTTCCTGCATAGCCTCCAGTAATGCGCTTTGCACTTTTGCCGGTGCCCTGTTTATCTCATCAGCCAGAATAATGTTGGCAAATATTGGACCTTTGCGCGTGTAGAATTGGCCGTCCGATTGGCGGTATATCTGTGTACCGATCAAATCTGCAGGCAACAAGTCCGGCGTAAACTGTATCCGCCTGAACTTTGCATTGACAGCCCGCGAAAGAGTCGTCACCGCCATTGTCTTTGCCAGGCCGGGCACACCTTCCAGCAATATATGACCGTTGGCCAGCAGCCCGACGAGCATCCGTTCAAGCATATATTGCTGACCGACAATTACCTTGTCAATCTCGCCAAGCAGAGCCCTTACAAACTCGCTTTTTTCCTTAACCAAATTTCCAATCTGTTTTATATCTGTCGCCATAAATTATTTCTCCTTGAAATCTTATCGAAACAATTGAATTCCGTGGTTTAGACCTTGTGTAAGGCCGTAAAAGATAATGTAAATTATTTTACGTCTTACACCCAAGAATGGTTCATAATATGCAAAAAAAAATGACGAAAATCAAGTGTTTGATAAACTAAAAATTTTATTATACAAACCAATTTAACGGGCATAAGTCCTTAATTTACAAGCCGTTACAATCATAGCTCGGCTGAACAGGACAATGAATTAATAATCCGAAATATCCTTTATAACCCCCTATTTAGCAATAAGTTATATGCGTGTTTTTGGCTGAAAATGAGGATTACAAGTGAACCCAAGTGAAGTATACAAATAGTTTACAACCGGCAACTGATGCAATAGTGACACGGATAGCTGTTTGCCTATGAGGCACAATACCGGTAAAATCATTGTTTTGTATGGACATTACATGACTTGTAAGTGGTATAATATTTGCCCGTTAAGGAGATTAGAAAAAGAAGGAAAGCTGGCTGACTTCTGGGCACAGAATTATTGCAAATCAGCCGGCAATTGGCAGCACTGCAAACGCTACCAATTGGAGGAAAAAGGTATTTATCACCCGGATAATATGCTGCCTGACGGCCGAATCGATGAATCAATTATAAATAATGAAAATGGGAAATGACTGCTTATGGCATCAGAAACAAAACTTGACTGTCCTTTTTGTTCGGCAGATATCGAATCGAAGATTATCGAAAAATTTGGAACCGTTATAGCTATCGAGGACAAAACTCCGGTAACAAAAGGACATATTTTAATTATTCCTGTGCGTCATACGCAGGACTTTTTCTCTATGACCAATGAAGAAAAAAAAGACACTGATAATTTAATTCAGCTTATGCAAGAGAAAATTAAGAAAGCAGACCCGACAGTTACAGGTTTCAATATCGGTGTCAATTGCGGAAAGAGTGCGGGTCAGAGTATTATGCACACTCATATTCATCTCATCCCCAGGCGGGACGGCGATACCACAGAACCTAAAGGAGGTGTTCGCGGCGTAATACCCGACAAAATGGGATATTAGACAAACCAAAGTCTCTGTTACTTGACCTGACAGACAACATCTTCAGCAGCTTTTATCAACGGATACGTTGTAGGCGGTGCCGTTAATAACGGATGGGTTCCTATTTGTGCGGTCAGAATAGAATTTACACTCATCCGATTTTGAATTACAAATCCTATCAAATTTGTCAACTCACCGACACTTGCACCACCCATTACTTCTCCGCCAAGAACTACACCTGATTCTCTGGCAACAATCAATTTTATGAATTGTTTATGCGTGTCCGGCAATGTTCCGGGATGTCTGTCAACACCTTCAAAAGTACCAATAACAACATCGAATCCTTCTTGTCTTGCCATTTCTTCAGTCAAGCCCGCCGCACCAAAACCGGTATCACCAATAGCAGTGGAGAAAATAGCAATTGTGCCGCTGATCGTTTTAAGTGTGGAAAGTTTATATAGATTCATTCCTGCCACTCTGGCTTCAGCACAAGCTGTGGAGGCAAGCATAACTGTACTGTGTTTCCTCGTGATAAAGTTACGCTTCTCAGCACAGTCACCAACAGCAAAAATGTCGGGATTGTGCGTCCTCATATATTCATCCGCAGCAATAAAACCTTCTTCTGTAATACTTAATCCTGATTCCTGTGCCAATGAAATATTTGGACGATATCCCATAGCTAAAACAATAGCATCAGCATTTATTTCTTCAGAATTATTTAATAAAACGCCACTGACCTTCTTGTCTCCCAGAATTTCCTTAACTCCGATCCCCGTCTTTATATGAACCCCTCTGGCACAAAGGATTTTCTCCGCCTCAATCGCCAGTTCTTTATCAAAAGCAAGCCTTAAGATAGTCGGCAGTATTTCAATTAACGTTACATTCTTACCTTTCTTGTTCAGTTCGTCTGAAACCTCAACTCCGATGAAACCGCCTCCTACGACAATAATATTATGGCAATTACCAAGTTTGGTAAGCATTTTATCAATATATACTTTGTCTTTAGGAATGATAAACACATTTTCTAAATCCGTACCTTTGAGCCATTTCGGAACATGTGGTACAGAACCTGTTGCAAATACTAACTTTTCAAAGCCAATTTCCGTATCATCGTCGATTTTACAGATTTTTTCTTCCTGATTTACGGAAACAACTTTACCGGTTTTCAGGTTAACACCTTTTTTAGTCAATACTGCATCCGGTATAAGATTTTTTTCTGTGCTGTCCAAAGAGCCGAAAATATACGGAATCCCGCATGGAACAACTACCTGCTCTTCCTTTCGTACGACCAGAAAATCCTTATCAGGATAAGTACTCTTCCCAGTTACTGCCGCTACGATACCGGCTGCGCTTCCGCCAACTATCAAAACATCTGTTTTTTCCATAAATTTCCTTTCTGCTTTTGACAGCACAATTCCTCGATGATTAAATCTGCTAAGCTGATATTATCAACATAGGATATAATAAGCAATAGTTTAGGATATCTTTTCTGCTCCGTTGTATATTTCTTCTATATGCATTATGACGGCAGCAGCTCTCGGCAGTTTGTCAGGTACCCAATTCTGGACTTCATCATACATAGGTCCCTGCTCAAGTCTTTCAGCGACGCCTTTGACCTGAAACGATCCTTTTTCTTCATCAAGAACAACTAACGCGATTTTACTATTTTTTAATATATTATCTCGCGTTTTATTAAAATAGTTATCTGCGATCAGAATTGTCTGGTCATCTACAACCTTTAGATATTTAATATACACAACATTAGGTATTCTATCCTTAGAACTGGTCGCTACGGGAATAACTTCCTGGTCGGATATTGCTTTTTTTACTGCTTCTGTTAATTTTGCCATACTAAATTCCTTTCTAATTTAAATCGCCTTTCTGACAAACAGCTTTATAATAAAGCCGTTGATTTTGCGGCCTGGCTTCGATTTTACCTTCCAAGGATAATTCTTCTATATATTTAACGACCTCATTTCGATGAAGACCAAGACCTGCAGCAATATCCTCAACAGAACATGGACGTCGACGCAAAAGTATCAGGACATCCTGGCGTTGTGCGGAAAAATCCTGTTGCTTATGAACATTGTTATAGTCAGCAATAACTTCCGCTTCGCTGTATAACTCTTTAGCTATAGCTTGTAATTGTTTCTGCGGTACAGGGTCAGCAAAATCTTCGGCAGGCGGACGAGTAACGGTATTTACCTGAACTTTATCGGGTAGTATGGCTGCTATGCAGGTACTCAATCTTTTAATCTCTGCTTCCGGCGTAGTTATGCCTGCCAAAAGGAATACTTCCAGCCAATATTTACCGCTAAAATCATTGCGCAAATCCACAAGACCCTGGAGCATATCACTGAAATTAATACCATTATGAGGTCTGTTGGCATACTGAAAAACCTGATTACATCCCGCATCAAGGGAAGGAACAACCATATCAGCGAATTTCAGAGCATTTCTTACTTCCGGCAACCATAATAATGAACCGTTCGTCAGCACAGCTACAGGAACATCAGTAATGTTCTTAATTTTTAAAATAAGCTCTTTCAATTTTGAATGAAGTGTCGGTTCACCCGAACCGGAAAGAGTTATATAATCAGGTTTGGTATCGAGCTTGGCCTTGAGTTGGTCTATAACAATATCGATTGGCACCCATTCCTTTCTTTCCATGGTTTTGTTTGTTGTCCTGCCCAACTGACAGTATATACAATCATAACTGCATGTTTTAAAAGGCACCAAATCAATACCAAGCGATCTTCCTAATCGCCGGGAAGGGACCGGCCCAAAAACATATCCTCGCATCTTTTTTTCAGTAGTAATCTTATCACTCATATTACCAGCAGCCTTAGTGATCACAGATATTATCTCCTGTTACAAGGCTACCATCCAGGTAAGCTGATATAAGTTCTTCCGGGTTGCCGGATTGTGCCCCGATGACAACTTTAACACCATTTTGTACAAAAAGCTGTTGCGCCCGCTGGCCCATCCCGCCGGCTATGATAACATTTACTCCCATACCACCAAGCCATTGCGGCAGAACTCCGGGTGCATGGTTAGGAGGTACTTCATTATTTCTGCTGATAATTTTTTTAGTCTCATCACTAACTTCAAATACAGCAAACTGGTCGCAATGACCAAAATGCAGACTAAATTGTCCCTGTACTAATGGAATTGCAATACGCATTTTTTAATCTCCTATAAATTTCGCTTCCTAATTAAATTTTAATAATGGCGCCATTGCTTCTTTAAAAGCCTTGGCTGCCTGGCTCGAACTATAATATTGTATATACGGCCGGCCCGAATCACAGGCTTGTACGACCTGAGGGTCAATCGGTACTCGACCCAAAAAAGGCACTTTCATTTGTTCTGCCATTTGCTGACCTCCTCCGGACTTGAAAATGTCCGTTCGCTGACCACATCCTGGACAAACAAAGCCACTCATATTTTCAAGTACCCCGATCACAGGCAGATGTAATTGTTCACAAAAGGTAATACATTTGCGAACGTCGGAAAGTGCTACTTCCTGAGGTGTAGTAACTATAATCGCACCGTCGGCATTTTCCAGAAGCTGGACGATTGAAAGCGGCTCATCGCCCGTGCCGGGAGGCGAATCAACAATCAGAAAATCCAAATTGCCCCAATCTACATCTTTTAAGAATTGCTTTATCATCTGATACTTCATCGGCCCTCTCCAGATAACAGCATCATTGTCTGTCCGCAATAGAAAACCTATAGACATAACCTTCAGGTTTTCCGCCATTGTAATCGGTAAAATCACACCTCCTGTCGCCTGGATAGCCTTTCCTTTAAGATTTAGGATCTTCGGAATACTCGGCCCGTGAATATCAATGTCGAGAAGCCCAACTTTTTTACCCTCAAGAGACAAAGATATCGCAAGATTAGCCGCGACAGTACTTTTACCAACACCGCCTTTGCCGCTAAGCACAAGTATCCGATGTTTAACCTGCTTTATTCTCTCCCGAATCTGCTCCTGCTCAGCCTGCATTTGCTTTTGTTGTTCCTCATTAAAAGGCATCAGTAACATTCCTCCATAAGGTTTTTATATCTTCTGATATTGCTTCATTGGTATACTCGACTACTGAACTCTTCATAACCTGCGCCTTTGTAAAGGCCTTATCATAACGTATTCTCCCAACGACTTTAATATCTTTTTTGAGGGCATCTTTTTCGATCTGCTCTGCCATATCAGCGTTTAAATCGAATTTATTAACTGCGACCATAGTAGGGATATTGAAGCTGGCAGTTAAATCCGCAACCCTCTCCAAATCATGTTTTCCAGAAAGTGTCGGCTCTGTAACTATCAGTACTAAATCCGCTCCGGTAATTGAAGCTATCACAGGACAGCCTATACCCGGAGAGCCGTCAACAATAATTAAATCTTTTTTTTGTTCCTCAGCAATTCTTTTTGTTTCCTTGCGAATGAGACTGACTAATTTACCGCTGTTTTCCTCTGCAATCCCAAGTTTGGCATGTACCATCGTTCCAAATCTGGTATCCGATATAAACCATTGACCGTTGATACTATCACGAAACTCAATCGCATCAGCCGGGCAAAATTCAACGCACACTTTACAGCCTTCACAGGAAACAGGGTCAATCGTGAAAGTCTTAGCTACAAAATCATTTGCCTCGCCGTTACGATGCGGCGCATCAAATCTGCATAAACTCTCACATTTACCGCAACCAAGGCATTTTTCGGTAATAATAGATGCTCGTTTGCCGCCGGAAAAATCTGAAGTCTGTTTCACATTCGGCTCCAACACAAGATGCAAATCTGCCGCATCAACATCACAATCGGCAAATACAGCATTTTTCGCAAGTGCCGCAAAAGAGGCCACTATACTTGTCTTACCTGTCCCTCCCTTGCCGCTTATTACAACCAGTTCCTTCATTTATATAATCCTAATTACCTAATATTGTATTTACCTTACGTTCTTACTACGAAAACCTGTTACCCATAGCACTTGCTTGCGCTCAATTTTTCTAATACAAATCTCTTCGAATCCAGCCTTACGAAGATAAGCCGTTAATTGCCTGCTGGTATAGTAATCCTCATCCCATAATTTTCGAGCCAATGAGTTACGAGGAAACTCAACAATAATTATTTTACCGCCCGGCCGTAAAACACGTCGAGCCTGGCGCAAAATCGACTGAGGTTTTTCCATCTCATGCAAAGCCCAAAATATCACCACCGCATCTATCGTTTTGCTTCGAATAAAACTAAGCTTGGCCGCATCCTTACGAATATAGCGGATATTTTTAGCATCTTTGCTAACACCTCTTCTTTTAGGAAAACTATTAGAAGAAATGTCCACTCCTGTAACTTTTTGGTTATAAGTTCTTGATAAATACCGTATAAGTTCACATGCACCGCAACCCAGATCAAGCACACGATAAGCCAAACGCAATTCCTGACCTATGCGTTGATGTAAACGCGGCTTAATCTTATCGTAAAAGTTAACTATCGGCTTAGAAACACTCATCAAAAACACCTAAAACAATTTTGTTCCCTTTATAATGTAAAGACTCGCTAAATCAATATCCTCGCTTTGGAATATCTGAGTCCCTTTAATACCTAAAAAATATTCAGTTTCGACAAAAAAATATCCTGCAATTACCTTCTCAATCTCCTTCAAATCCGTGTGTTTAATTCTGTTTACGTAAGAATCAGGCTTTTTTATTCTTTCCTTAAAAAATCCAGACTGCGGATTAAGAAGCATAATCAGCAGTTTGCCGGCCGATTTGAGAACACGAGCAGTCTCCTTAACAGCCTGTTTATATCCTTCAATAAATTGAAGAGAGGCTATATAAACAGCTGCATCAAAACTGCAATCTGCAAAGTTCATCTTTTCCGCCGAACCTGCTGCTGTTCTTACACTATCCGGCACATGGTCTAAAGCCTCTTCGGAAATATCCAGACCGGTAACATTAAAACCATTCTCAGCTAAACCTTTTTCTATAATCGCAGGACCGCAGCCAACACTTAGAATATCCTTAGCTCCTCCCAGCCAGCGCAAAATATAGTCTGACTCCGCCTGGAATACTTCCTTCCAGAAGTCCGACTTACATGATTGTAAATACTTTTCCATATTAATATATTTTGTGCTTAACCGAAAAATTTCTCGCGCCACCACAAAAAGTGGCCCCAGGGGTTATCGAGCTTATATTTCTCGTCTTCAGGAACACCCGGCCAGGAATTTATCTCCTTTAACAACTCAGGACAGGGCTTATCCTCCGCCAAAAGTTCATACGCACATTTGACTAAAGTAAATTTTTTATTCGCGTCTGAATCATCTGGGTTTTTATCGGGATGAAATTGCAACGCAACTCGCCTGTAAGCTTTTTTAAGCTGTTTCTTGTCTATCATTTCATCTACTTCAAGAACCTTACAAGCTATACGACGAGCCTCCAGATCAAGGATTATCTTTTTCATAAAGTCAGGGTCATATTTTTTCATTTACTTTAGCCTTTCAGTACTTTCAAAAGATTTTCATAAAGACTCGCAAATCCTTTGTCATATTTGGGCAAAACATCTACAATCATTTTACCAACTGAATAGGCCTCTGCTATTTTTCTGTCGTCCGGCAGCTCAAAAATAATATCTATGTTTTCATCGCGACAATACTGATTTATCATTTGCTCATCTGGTTCGCTGCGATTCACTGCAACTGCAAAGGGGATTTTTAATACTCTTACCATTTCAACTGCTAATTTCAGGTCATTTAGACCGAACGGCGTAGGTTCGGTTACAAGCAAAACAAAATCTGTAGCTTTTACCGCTTCGATTACCGGACACGACGTCCCCGGCGGAGCATCTATAATAACAACACCTTCATTAAAAGCTTTGTCTTTAACTGCTTTTATAACCGATACCGAATGTATGTCACCGATTTTTAGCCGGCCCTGACCGAATTTGACATTGTTTGACAAGCCGAAATCGGTAAAACCAACTTCTCTGGGTATTTCCTCAATGGCACCGGTCGGACAGACTCTCATACACCCGCCGCATGAATGACATAACTGGTCAAAAACAAGAGCTTTATCTTTCAGGCATATTATAGCGCTGTATTGACAAAGCTGACCGCATTTGCCGCATCCGTTACATTTGTCAATATCAACTTGAGGTACAGAGATATTAACACTTTGCGTCTGGTTTATTTCAGGCTGCAGAAATATGTGCCCGTTCGGTTCTTCGACATCGCAATCAAGATACTGCACGGCTTGACCTGTCCGAGCGATCGAACAAGCCAGGTTTATCGCTATTGTCGTTTTACCTGTACCGCCTTTGCCGCTGGCAATTGCTATCTTCATTTCAAAGTTGCTCCATAACCATATCAATCTTGTTCCAATCAAATTTATCTTTTGCGATCCAGCCCTGCTGTGGTAAAGAATCGAAACAAACCGGCTGCGGATTACACCACCGATGACCATCGAGAATATCCCATTTCGTGTACCTGTTCATCGGAGAAGCTGTCTTATCTATTCTATAACCTGATGGATGAAATCCGACAGTAACGTCTTTGACATTAAGCATCGTATCCATAATTTACTCCTGTTTCATATCTTCATTAAAACGTTTTCGAATATACTTACAGTAAACAGCCGATGCGGGATTATGTGCTAAAACTCTGTCTTTAGCTATAAGAGTAGTTACCGGAGCATCTGATATTTTAGTAAAAACTGCATCATGGCCGACACAAAGCCCGCATAAAACGTTAAGTTGAGTCTCTGCGTCATTAAGTATCTGGGCCTGACCAGCCGGGTTACACATAACCTCCTGGTCTTCTGACGAAATCTGAGGCAGGTCAAATTCCTTTTTGTCAATTCCGCAAACCTTGCAGCAAATTGATACCACATCAAAATGCTTTGAGAGAATTTGCTCAATAACTTTCGCTTCTTCGCTCAAGCCAATACAAAAGGCCAGGCCTATCCTCTTATAGCCCATCTCCTTAGCAAAGAGTATTATTTCGCCTAATCGTGTTTCTTTTCCATAATAGCGTCCCTCAATCGCTGAGGCAGTCTTGTGCAATTTCGCTATTAGACTGTCCTGATACAATTGCCTGTGACCATCGGCCTGCGAAAAACAATCCTTGCCGTCACGGCATTTCTTATCTTCGCATCGTCCGCAAAGCGGTGATATTTTTTTACTCACCCGTCTATTCCTTTAGAAAGTTTATTTACCAATTTTTTTCTGAGCGATTATAACTGCCTCGTTCGGACACTCCGATACACAGGCAGCACAAGCGGTACAGGCCTCATCGTTAACGACTGCTTGTTTACCATCAACTTTAATGGCACCTGTCGGACATACATCAACACAAATACCGCATCCACCGCATTTTTCATAATCAACAACCGCAACAGCCTTTCGCCCACTTCCAAGCTGGGTTATTCTTTGCTCCAATTGCTGCTTCTGCTTTTCAAGCATTGCTGCCTGTTGTCTTAGCTCAGCCAATTCCTGTTCGGGACTCTGCTGCCCGGCATTTGGCGCAAAGCCTCCTGAAGCTGCCATACCCATGCCTCTTCCCATTCCGCGTCCCATTCCCATTCCGCCGCCTCGACCCATTCCACCACCGCCGCCCATACCAAAATGACTGGCTACATTCGGCCCGGCAGCAGAAGACAAAGAACCTGCCCTGAATTGTTCGACTGCATTACGCACAGATCCACTAACACCAACAATAACCTGAATTCCTGCCTGGCCGAAAACATTAAATGCGTTAGGGCCGCAGTTGCCGGTCAATACTGTTGTTACTCCCTTTTGTGACATCAACTGAGCCGACTGAATACCGGCACCACCGCCGAGAGCGATATTGGGATTCTCCATAGGTTCACACTGCATTGTATCAGTATCAATAATCAAAAAATATGCACATCGACCAAAACGAGCCTCTACATTATCATCCAGCCCGGGGCCTGTAGACGTTACTGCAATTTTCATAACATAACCTTTCTAATTTAACGGACACGTTCCCGTCGGACAACTGTCACTGCCCGATGACTTCGAACCGCTGCCTGCAGAAAAAGTTGAAAAAAGTTTTTTCATATCATCGCTGCCGCATTTTTCGCAGGTATGTTTTTGGCCGCTGTCCGCTTTTTCGAGAAATTCGGTCTTGTGCCCGCATTTGCCGCATTTGTATTCAAATATAGGCATAATTCATTTTTCCTTATTTAAACACACTTTCATTTTATAATCCGGTACAAAATTCTTCTTTTAATTGTTCCACCGTTTGAGCTTCGAATAATTTTTCAGCAGTCTGTGCCAAATAAGTGCTGTATCCGCCTGACAGGCTTTTCGTATCGAATCCTTTCTGCCGCAGAATTCTGGAAGCTATATAGCTGCGAATTCCTACAGCACAGGACAGATTAATCACTTTGTCTTTCGGCAACTCATCCAATCTGTCTCGAAGCTCATCAATGGGTATATTTATCGCGCCGGGTATCGAACCTCTGGCAATCTCAATGCCCCGGCGAACATCCACTATAAAGTCTTCACTGTCAAGTTTATCATAATGCTGAACATCGAATGTGCCGTCAAGTATATTACCGCCTACAAAACCTGCCATATTTACAACATCTTTTCCGCTGCCGTAAGGAGGAGCATAAGCAAGTTCCAGATCCTGAATATCAAAAACAGTCATACCTGCACGAATCGCGGTCGCGAAAACATCAATTCGTTTATCAACACCATCACTGCCGATGATTTGAACGCCCAGAATTTTACCTTCAGGCTTTGTGAACAAAAGTTTTATATGCATCTGTTTAGCACCGGGATAATAACCTACGTGATGGGCTGGGTGTATATATAGTCTTTCATAATTTATATCCGTTTTTTTCAAAGCCTTTTCACTAACGCCGGTCATTGCAGCGACTAAGTCAAATACCTTTAAAATAGCTGTACCCTGAGTACCTTTGTACTTTACACTCCTGCCGCATAAGTTATCCGCCGCTATTCTTCCCTGTCTGTTTGCCGGCCCGGCAAGAGGTATCAAAGTATCAGTGCCAAGCACAAAATCTTTTACTTCAATAACATCGCCTACCGCATAAATATCCGTATCGCTTGTTTGAAGATATTCATTTACTTTTATACCTCCGCGATTACCAATTTCCAAACCAGATTCACGGGCAAGTTTAGCCTCCGGCTTAACACCAATCGAAAGAACCGCAAAATCACAGGCTAATTCCATTCCGGATTTCAAACTGACCATCAACTTTGAGTCAGTCCGGCTAAAACCGGAAACACCGTCATTCAACCATAGCGCGATACTTTGCTCGTGCAGATGCTGATGCAGAAGGTTGGCCATTTCCTTATCCATAGTCGGTACAACCTGGTCAACCATTTCGACAATCGCTACCAGTAAACCACGCTTGCGAAGGTTCTCAGCCATTTCTAAGCCTATATACCCCGCCCCGACCACAACCGCACGTTTGGGCTTGTGTTTTTCAATAAAATCATTAATCAAATCGGCATCAGGCACATTCCGCAGAGTAAAAATCCGGTCAGAATCAATACCCGGTATAGGCGGTTTTGCAGGCCTGGCTCCGGGCGACAAAATTAATTTGTCGTAACTTTCAAAATACTTTTCTCCCGTAGCTAAATTTACTACTTCAACCTTCTTCTCGTCTCTGTTAATGCTTAAAACTTCATTTTCCGTCCTTACATCAACATTAAAACGAGCTTTAAATCTCTTCGGCGTTTGAAGAAGCAGTCTTTCACGCTTCTCTATGGTACCTCCCACATAATAGGGAAGACCGCAATTCGCAAAAGAGATATACTCACCCCGTTCAAACAGAATTATCTCTGCTTGTTCATCTAATCGGCGCAACCTGGCTCCAGCGGATGCACCGCCGGCCACTCCGCCGACAATCAAAACCTTTTTAGCCATAAACTATCTTCCTGAAGCTATAAAGCTAATGCTTCGACTGTTCTTATTATTTGCTTTCTACCTGGTTTTCGAGCTCTTCGATCCGCTTCTTGATACCGTCAAGAGCATCTTCGAAATATTCTGCCTGGCCTTTTAAACTATCAAGCTCCTGCTGAGGTGCAATCGCTCCGGCATACGGCGCAGCACCATAAGCATACGGATTTACTGCAGCACCATAAGCATATGGATTTACTCCAAAGCCGTATCCTGCTCCTGCCCAGCCTAAACCTCGGCCAAAACCTCGACCAAAGCCTCGGCCTCGGCCAAAACCTCGGCCAAAGCCCCTGCCCATACCAAAGCCGCCAACAGGGTTAGCATAACCCGGTACCGGATAACCTGCACAAAAACCAGCAGCTCTACCTGTCATTGGTCCCATACCAGCAGGACCTGTTCCATCACCACGTGGCATAATAAATCTCCTTTCAAAAAAAGTTTAACTTCTTGTCATTCTTGTCCCGCATTTGGGACACACTTTCTGGTTACAGGGTTGCCCGGCAGTATGAGGAGCTGTTGTGCCGCAGTTCGGACATACACAATTTCCGCCCGGCCCCGCAGCAAACGGTCCGCCCATTCTGCCTCTACCCTGGCCCTGGCCTCTACCCTGACCCTGGCCGCGACCTAAGCCTCTGCCCGATCCCGGTCCTTGGCCACTCGGCCCTGTTCCATCACCTCTTGGCATAACAACCATCCTTTCTGCAACTTATCCCTTAGGGACTATTTGCTAATTTAAATCTACCACCAATAACCAAACCTGCCTATACCACGACCCAAACCCCAGTAAAAATAAGGATTAGCCCGGCCGGGATAAGGCATCCTGAAATTATTAACTTTTCGGCTAATGGGCCTGCCTTGCAGTCCCGCCAAACCCTCTACCTGTCCGGGATTTTCTTTGGAGCTTTTCAAAACACAAAAACCCCGACCTCTTCCCGTCATCGGGCCCTGACCTAACGGCCCTGTACCATCAAAACCCGGCATTTAATTAACCTCCTTAATCAAATCAATTTTTCTCAACATTTAAACCCAATGCCCTTCGACATTGGCTTGACTTACTTCTTTCAGTTTGCCTGCCTTGAACGCCTCTATCGCATCAGCAACGGTTTGCTCACCAGCAAGGTATATCTTTATACTGGCAGCACTGAGCGTCTTAAAAGCATTCGGCCCTACATTGCCTGTTATCACAGCCTCAGCGCCAAGATTAGCAATATTCTGTCCGGTCTGAATACCTGCTCCCTGAACGGCATTTAAATTCAACTCATTATCATGCACTTCGAAAGCGTTTGTCTCCGTGTCAACTACAAGCAAAAACTTAGCTCGTCCAAATCTAAGGTCGATTTGGCTTGATAAATCCTGTCCTTGCGATGTTATTGCAATTTTCATATAGTCATCCTTTCAATCTATATAATTTACCGGCCCCTGCCGCCGCGCCATCGCCGTCCGCCCCGATAGCCCATTGGGAAACCCTGCGGCATTTGCGGCAAAGCAGCACTTGCAACGGGGCCTCCTTCGATAGATATTGCTTTGCCTTCAGTTAATGCCTGGGCAATCTTTTTTCTGGCACTGGCATAAACACGAGTTACCGTCGGCCTGGATACACCCATTAACTGAGCAACCTTTTCCTGATCGAGTCCTTCGTAATCAAGCAGGCGTATTGTTTCGAACTCATCCAGTCCGAGAATAAGCCATTCCAGAGTTCTTGCAGGAATACCGGCCGGCTTATAAACAACTGAGCCGGGCTGGCCCCCAATAAAACGGTTTTTAAATGGTCTCGGCATATTATAATTATACCATATTATGAACATATGTTCATAATAATTTTCGGCAAAATTTGATGATTAATAAAGAAAAATTTGATTAAAACTTGTAAGTTTATATATTTCAAGAGGTTACACGATTTGCTTCCTGCGACAAAAAACCCCCTGTTTTATGAGGCTGGAAATTATCCCGAAGGGTCCCAGGCTTCGCCCCAGAACCCAGATATGATAAGACTCGTAAGCCAATTATCCGCTATTCATTCATCCAGTTTTCCGCCATTAATGCAAAGTCAAGAGCATTGACAATTCCATCACCAAGCGGTGGAGGTGCTATATCTGACTGAGGATCAAAGTCCAGCCAATAGAGCGAAAGCCTCCACAAATCCTCCATATTGACAAGCCCGTCATTGGTCACATCTCCAAAAACAGGTTCCAGTACTAAATGATTCGAATGCATATTCGTAGTATAGGTAATAGATGTTCCCATCAGGGTAAAAGTGGCTCGCCAGCTTATTAAAGCAACATCAATCGGTGTTAATGTATTAACCCGAATTGTAAACGTATCATCACTAACAGCAGAGGAATGTGCATCTATAGACAAAAATTCAACAAGAGAATCTATCAGGACTACATTAGCAGGAGTATCAATTAATTCCACCTGTACATCAACCAGGTTTACATCACCATCGTTATACAGGGTCATAGTATAGGCATAATCAAATTCTGTACGGCCAACACGTACCTTGCTTACAAGATTGTACGACTGTAAAACAAGGTCTCCATTGGAAGTAGCCTCTTGTGTATTTCCGTATGCTCCCATATTAATTCTTCCGCCATCAGGCTCAGGTTCCAAAGAGAAATCAGAATTCGGATCGCCGGCATCGATGCAGGGTGAATAAGGTGCCAGATGATAGTCGCCATTCACAGCATCAGCAAAACACGGGTCTTCATCTATATTTCCTACACCGCCAAAGCCGCCGAAAATATCACTGTAAGCTGCTGCAACAGTCGAACAGCCCTCGATATAAATTTCATTGCCGTCATTTTCCAGGATACAGTTAATAATTGTTGCTGTGCCGCAGTTGCTGTCCGATACGCAGCTAAGTGCCCTGCCATCGGCTGAGTTGTTGTCAACTATCGTACAGTTAACCAGATACGGACTGCTGCCGTCACAAAATACTGCACCGCCAAGACCGCCACCAGCCATACCGCCTGTAAGAATACATTGCTCTATAGTGGGCCAGGCCTGATGCAGATACAGCAAACCTCCATCGCCCGGAACAGAGCCGTTTTGCATCGTAAAGCCCCTGATTAAACAATTAGGATCACTGATGTCGTGCAGATAAAATGCCCGGCCGGCGCCTTCACAATCGATTGTGGTTACTGTGGGCCCATCTAGACTCTGCAGTGATATGATCTTATCAATACTTATATCCCGATTGCCGGGACCGGTATATACACCCGCCAAAACAAATATATTGCAATCGTCTATTGACGAATTGACTGCTGATTGAATCCTGCTGAATGGATATTGCATTGTGCCGTTCTCCATACCGGAGATATTGTTTACATCAACATATATCGTCACAGACTGGAACAACTCAAAGGCGTCAACAGCAGCACAGTTAACATCATCAGCACGTACAACATCAACATCAAGAAAAGCTGGGGAAGCTAAACCGAAAGGAACCCTGCAGAAAATCTCACTATTCTGCCACGAAACAAGCTCGTCAGTCGCCAACACATCGAAGAAAACATTGCCGCTAACATCGCCGAAGTTATCTCCTGAAATCCTCACATAACTTCCCGCCGGTCCGCTATCAGGCGTAACAGCCGATATAGCAGGTACAGTAACGGGTATCAGTTCGAATTCAACTACTACTGTTTTATTTTCAGTTATAGTAACAGTATTGATGTTCGTATCAAAAGCAGGAACATTATCAGCGTCGGTCCATGATTTGACCCTGTAACCGTCCTGCGGATAAGCAGTCAGTACCACAATAGTACCTTCATCATAAACGCCGCCGTCCGGCTGGACATCGCCGTTACCGATTATCTGGACATCTAACTCATATGTATCCGGCGGCAAAGGCTCAAACCCAACAGAAACAGTTTTGTGGGAATTCATCGTTACAATATTTGAGTTGTTTCCAGTTGCAGGTGCATAATCGGCTCCGCTCCAATACTTAACACGATAGCCGGAATTTGGATAAGCGTTCAATAAAACCACTGTCCCGGCTTCATATTCGCCGCTGACATCAGAAACCGTACCATTACTATCATCAGCAGATACCGTAAGCGTATACATAATCCTTGTATAAACACCGCTCGCTGCTGTTGTCTGATAAGCTTCAATAATTACTTCCTGCCCGTTAGGTTCATTCCAGCCTTCAACAGAGGCAAACGTCAGCGAATGTGTCCCTGTTGCCAATCCTGTTACGACATCGCCGCTGTCATACTGAATCGGGCTTCCATCGATTTGCCAGTAAGCACCATCATCAATCGCCGCCTGCGGCTCTATTGTTACAACCAATGAGCCGACCGGTGCTGCTGCCGGCAAATAGGATGCCGACAATTCCTGCGTATAACCTGCAGTAATAAGAACATCTCCAGATGCAGGTGCTATCCAATCATTAATCTCTTTAAATGAGACTGTGTGAATGCCGCTGGAAATCCCGTCGAGAATATCATTACTGTCCATCCAGCTGCCGTCATCAAGCTTCCACTGAGCACCTGCAGCAACTGCTTCGGTTGGGCTAAGCACAACTCTCAGAGAACCATGTATCGGCTCATGACCGAAAATAAGTGTATAAGAACCGCTGCCTGCATAGTCAAATATGTGAATAAGTCTTTCATTATAAGGTTCCTCGTCTTGTTCTCTGATAACGCGATTCGTTACCCAGGCATTATAACCTGTTAATATAGGTTTGCTGTCGGAACGAGTCGCAGAGACAAGATAGAATCCGTCTTCAACCGGGTTCGGCACCCTTATATAATTCCAACCTGAACCCACAGAGGCAGAAAGCTCAACTGTTACCGTGGTCGGTTGCTCGTTAACGTCAAGAACCATACCGGCAAATACATCAACCGGTTCGATCGTACCATCATCGAGATAAAGTGTATCAGGCATACCATTGGCGTCATTTATGTCGTTGACAAGAAAATCAACGATATTGTTGTCGGCCGGATAATCAGCACGAACAACATGAATAAGCTCGTGAACATTAATACCGCTTATCAGAGACAGCCTTGGGTCGCCCAGTGGATCCACATGCTCAAACGAAGCATTGTAGGATGTAAACTCTCCCTGCAGTGATGATACCATTAACCACCTTGCCACCGCAGTTGAATATGGCGCGATATCACCCAGATCAACTGTGAGCGATGGTGTCATTTCAGCACTGCCCACCTGTGTTCCTATCAGCGAAAAGTCAACCAGTATGTCTTTGTCTTCCTCATGCCTGATAATTTGCGGTTGTGCCGAGGCTATCGTAACATCATAAGCTGCACCGGCTCCGTTATTGCTCATTATCAAACCGAGCGAGAAAGGTTCATTCGGCTCGATAACCTCCTCGGTAAACGGATCATCGGCGTAAACCTCCTTCTGATAGAAATAGTCAAGAACAAGATTGGCATCAGGTGTAACCGTTATCTTATCAGGCAATAGTGGCAGAATTACTTCAAGACCATCTATACTATAAATAATCTGCCCACCGATATAATAATCAACCGGCTCGAGCGGTGCGGCCTGAGAAGTCGGCAGAATGATCCACTCTGCCTTCATATTGCTGCCGCCTGGCAAATCTGCTGTACCATCAACTGCAGATATTCCACTGAGAGTCGGAGGATAAATACCAAATAAATCACTTGAATCATTGCCGTTGGCATCTTCAATATCAATAACAACCAGAAGATTATCAAGCGAAGATTCACCCTGGTTGGTCAGATCAAGCACAGCCTCAAAGGCAGAACGGCTCATCACAGCCTCCTGTGTTACTTCAAGAGCAACTTTTGCACAAACACCTTCACTCGGACTGCTTAGCGCCACTTCAAGATCTTCCAGTGCAGAATCAACACCATCTAAAATATCTGTAAATCCGTCATCAATACACTCTTGTGCGGAATCTGCAGCCATTTCCCAATTTGACTGATATACATCGGCACCGATAAAATCAGGATTAGCATTTGGATCAAGATCAGATGCTGTAAATACTCCCGTCTCCCAGTAATCCAGCGTTCTGTTCCATCTTTCGCAGGTATTATTTACATCAGCAATAGTCATATTGCTCGGGATCGGCATCACAAACATAGCCGCTTTTTCATCTTCGCTTATCCACTCGTTGGCGTCACCTGCAGCATCGATAGCCAGCGAAAATGCTTCAATCAGATCAGCCTGTATACCGCTCTCGCAGGGATCTACGCTGAACCAGGCGGGGTCTCCAAAAATATCCGTTATAGCTTCCATTATATTCTGGAGCCTGGCACCCTGTTCCTTTAGAACTTCGGCTGCATATTCAGGATCCGGCGGCATATCTGTTGAATAATAATGATTTATAAGCTGTGAATAATGGGTAACCGCTTCGGCATACGCCGGTGCACTTGAACTGTCACAGGCCGTTGCTATATCAATTACACACCAGATAACATTCCACGCTACACCTATTGGAGACAGGTCCTTTACACACGAAGCAACACCACCTACAACAGCGCCGGTGCAATTCTTCAGACAGTTCAGCGACCATACGCCGCTGGTGGTACAGCTTGAAGCGCACTCGTATGCACCCTTTACAAGAGTCAATGGACAATTCAGAGGCAAAAAGCTCACAGCACAATTCGCAATGGCAGCTAACCGTTTGGCCGGACATGGGTCACATGCACTGCCTTCAATGTCAACCTCCGTAAAGTTATAAGTTACGGTTGGATTTCCCGGGCCTGAGCCGCCTCCGCCACCGCCGCCGCCGCCGACTACACCGCCGCCGCCGCCTTTTTGAGTTGAAGAACCAGTACCGCCGCCCGTGCTGCCAGGCGGTTCATCGTCCCCCCCGTCATCTTCATCATCTTCATCCTGACCGCCCGGAGTTGGAGGCGGAGGATTCGGTCTTGTAACTTCTTTCACTTTCCTGCCGGGACATACCCAGAATCCGACGTAAACAGGAACATAATGCCATTTCTTGTCGTCACCGCATACGATCGTATAGGTAACAGACCCGGTAAAATGCGTGTCGCAATTTTCATCGTCTGACACTGTTTCTAAAGCTATCATAGACGACTCCGGCTGCATCGCCGGGTGTTCTGTATCAATAATCATTGCCGGCACAGTAATTGAGGATTGCGGTTCAACCCTGCCGTTATAATCGGTCAGAAGAACAACTTCATATCTCGAATCTTCCTCGAACTCGAGATGTGCTTCCTCGGCTGCAACGAGACCGTGGTTCGTTATAACAAAATTGACCTGCATCATACCATTCTGCAGCTGAGCAAGATCTACTCTGGCCGGGCTGATCGTAATTACCGGCGCAGGCACACTCGTCTCAAATATCGTATTGAGCGTTATATTGTACTTATCCTCTATGACCGTAGGCGTTACGGTCCAGCTATACTTAACAAGCTGACGCGGCATAAACGCCGTGATTTCTGTTTCCGTACCAGCCGCTACAAAAACAGTAGCATTATAACTGCCATGATCTTCAGCCGTAATTCGAAGATTATAGTAACCTTCGGTGACATTTTCATTGATCAGTACACCGTTGACATCCGTAGTTTCTGCCCAGGCAAGATTTTGTGTTACGACATCACGAAGTGTCATTGAAGCACCTTCCACATTTGGCGCACCTGCCGCATAAAATGTGAACTCATCGACTACAGTGATTTCCAAAGTGCCTACCTTGTCACTTATACAGTTGAATTCAAACGGTATAACCTTGTTCACTCCGACACCATAGACAATAATAGTACCTGTATACAGGCCAAGCGGTAAATTCTCTGCAGGCTCCAGGGCAAGACCGACTGCGGCAGTCTGACCCGGACCGATCTGCGGAATCTTCTGCGGCGTTGTCAGACGCAGCCACGGCACCTGAGGTATTAACACATCAAGCTGCCCTGTCGGTGCGCCGCCGGAATTGCTGAGATCGAACTGAAGAAGTTTCTGCTGTCCTCTGACCATACCTGTCTTCAAAGACTGCGGAGAAACATTAACAACAAAATTAAGAGGAATAACATTCACATTAAGCGTGGTCGAAGCTGTCGCTCCCTCATTGCTTGAAAAATTAATTACAACTGTACTGCTCAGTACCGAATCATCCAGCGCGGTAATAGTATAATTTACATCGATTACAGCAAGCTCGCTCATATTCGGATCATAATCAAGCTGTATATCAAGATTGCCGGCTGCTCCGTTCACATCAGCAATTATTCCGCTAAGCGGAACATCCGTCAAATTAGTCAGTGTTATAGTTCCGCTTACCGGCTGTGACGGGTATAGCCAGATATTTCTGGTCGCAGGTGCACTCCGCATGCCGTAGATCGTGAAACTGTCCTGGTCCGTTGTATGAACACCATACAGATGACTTGCGCCGATATGATACACCCCTCCCTCGCCCGGCAGAGGCACAAGTGTAGTTGTAAACTGACCGTTCGAATCAGCAGTCAGAGCTATATTTCTTGAAATACCTTTTACAAGAATATCCACCCTTACCGGTACATTCGGTGCGTTGATATCGGAATCAAGCCAGTAAGCCTGACCTGACAGAGTAACAGGCTCCGGTGATACTGCTGTTTCCACACCGGCCCAAACCTCGGCCCCATAGCTTGGCGGTACTTGAAGCTGCCATGCTTCATCATCGCTGCCGACTTCATTTTCAGCTCTTATCGTAATATTATGTGGACTGCCGGCAACAACAGGATTCGGCCATTGAACCTGACCTGTCGCAGTATTTATCGTCATACCCGCAGGGGCTGTAACCAGCGACCACGTTATCGGTGATGCCCCGGCATCAAGAACCGGCAGCGGCCCCAAATAAGGTATCATTTCAATTGCATTATGGTCTGCAACATCAGCTATTAACGGCTTATCAAGCACGGTAAGCTGCCATGTTTTCGTATCTGTTCCGGCGATATTAGTCGCCCTGACAGTAATATTGTACGGTGTTGGCAAACTGACAGGACTTGACCAGCTTACAGCGCCGGTTGACGGATTGATAGTCATACCCGCCGGTCCATCGTCAAGACTCCACGACACCTCTGTCCCGCCAAGAAGAACCGCAGCAGGAGAAGTGAACGGCACGCCGGATGCAATCGTCATATTTGCGATGTCAGCGATAACAGGAGGTTCCACAACCGTTATCTGCCATGCTTCAGTATCAGAACCAACGATATTTGATGCTTCTATAATGACAGCATATGGTCCGCCGCTTATTACAGTCGGCCAACTGACAACACCGGTAGTATTATTTATTGTCATACCTGCCGGTCCGCTTGACAGTGCCCAGTTAATCGGCTCTGCTCCCTGATAAAGGCTCGGCGTCGGACCGGTATATGCCGAACCGACAGCTACTGATATATCCGGTATCGGCACAATCAGCGGCAGACGAAGTACCGTCATTTGCCAGCTTTGCTGCGCACTTCCAACTGCATTGGATGCGCGGATCGTTATAGTATAGGGACTGGCCACGCCACTGACATTTGCCCACGAGACAACACCCGTAGATGGATTAATTGTCAGACCGCTCGGACCTGAAACAATTGACCACGTTATCGGTGCTGTCCCGGCAAGCAGT
>JAFGGI010000006.1 GCA_016930635.1 Sedimentisphaerales bacterium
ACTCTCTTTCTTAGAGTCAAGTCTCGGTAGGCGGTTTCAAGTGAACTGTCTAAAATGCGGTCATACGCGGCCAGTTCGACAAGCTGAACATTAGCCAGCTCCATAATATACAGTATTTCATTCAGGCTGTCCTGCTCGCCTGCTACCAGGGCGGCATCCCAGTCTGCAACTATCAAATCGTCACTGTAGTATGACAGGTACTGCTCTGTTGATTCAGATGCTTCCTGCTCGGAGAGGTTTTCAGCGTTTTCTTCCTGTGTAAGCAGTCCTGCGACCCAGCGTTTATTCATTTCGAGCCAGTTTTCAGCCGTCGGGCAACTGCCTATGTAAGGCAGCTTATCGAGACAGAAAACTGTGTAATCTTCTATTTGCCTAAGCTGAGGTACCGGCCTGATACAATATGGTTTTAATTCCTCATATACCTGCTGTGCCAACTGCATCATTTCTTCTTCGAGGCTTTTATCGCTTAATACAATATCATGATAGGAGACCAGTTCCTCGATTTTTTGGACTTCGAAAGGTACTCGAATCTGAATGCTGATTGCTCCTACATTGAATATTTTGACCATCTGTTGTATTGATACGCCCCTGCCGTTGATTTGCCGCTGGGCGTCGGGGAGTGTGACCATTTGCGGACAATAGAAAAACAGTTGCTTGGGGCTTCTCTTGTTCGGGCCGATGGCGTAACTCTGTGTCGGCTCACCGAGCAGTTTGCCTACAGGCTGGCGTTTCATATCATAAGCTATATCGAAGGCGTAGATATATACAACCTGTCCCCGGTACAGCATCATTTGCGTATCGCTGTTATTTTGCGTCTCGGTCATAGCAGACCTTAAATTTTTTCAATATCTTCAGGTTTTTCAATCAGCCAGAAAGCCTCGTTATCACAGGCCGCCTTTGCCTCGAAGCTGTCAGGCGAAAAACCGTAGCTGTCAATTATAATATCTTTTTTTGTATTCCAAACATTTTTCGGCAGTTCAATGATAATATCTGCATTTTTGATCGGTCTGGGGGAATACTGTCCGCCGTTGTCTTCATACGCAAAAAGCAGGATTTGGTTTGCCTCTAATTTTCCGTCATTCCAAAGGCTCAGGACCGCCCGGGCTGTTTCTTCGTGCCGCAGGTGCCTGGTGTATTCACCTTTTGGGCTGTGGGTCAGAATGATGTCAAAAGTCCTTTTCGGCAGCGTATTTAGAACAGTTTGGCGGATTTGTGCCTGTTCGAGGGGTTTTTGTTCTGCCTCGTCATCGAGGTCAGCCATAAAGCCTTTGGCCCCAAGCCGAGCGGCAACGGCTGTAAATTTTGGAGCCCGGTCGGCATCGGACTTTCTGCACAGCGACAGTATCGTCCAGTTGATTTTGGGATTTGACAGGATAGTCCCGCCTGCCCAGAGAGTCTCATCATCCGGATGCGCGACGATTACCGCAGCGGTTTTTACACTGCCAAAAACATCTTTTTCATTGACAAAACTCAAGGCCTTCCTTGTTTATCAGGCTGCAGTTGGAGTTTCCTTTTTGTCCTTAATTACCGAGGCAGCGGCTTTTATCATACCTGCAATATCAGAAAGATTCGAAGGTATAATTATCGAATTATTGGTCTTTGCAAGCTTGCCGAATTCATTTAAATACTGCTCAGCTATACGGAGGTTCACAGCATTGGTGCCGCCTTTTTCGTTTATAGCTAGCGCAATTTCCCTGATACCTTTAGCTGTTGCTTCGGCAACTTTCTGAATTTCAATAGCCCGGCCTTCTGCTTCATTAATACGTTTCTGTTTTTCACCTTCCGAACGTGCGATCATTTCCTGACGGTCACCTTCAGCCCTGTTTATCTTTGCCTGCCTGTCACCTTCGGATTCGGCAATAGTTGCACGTTTCTCACGTTCAGCCCTCATCTGCTTTTCCATAGCATCTTTAATACTCTGAGGCGGCAGAATATTTTTAACCTCGTATCTTGTTACCTTGACACCCCATGGGTCCGAGGCTTTATCCACCGCATCGACGATTACACTGTTTATGTTCTCCCTTTCCTCGAAGGTCTTATCAAGGTCGAGTTTTCCCATCACACTTCTCATTGTTGTCTGAGCCAACTGGGTAGCGGCGAACCTGTAATTGTCGATTCCGTACGAGGCCTTTTTAGGGTCAACGACCTGCATATACAGGATACCATCGACTTCAACCGCGATATTGTCCCTGGTGATACACGATTGCGGCGGGACATCGACAGCCTGCTCCTTTAACGTATGCCTGTATGACACTTTGTCGATAAATGGGATAAGTATGTGGAAACCGGCCTCGAGTGTGGCAGAATACTTACCGAGCCTCTCAACGATAAACGCTACTTTTTGCGGGACAATTCTTATAGTCTTGAAAAATACGAAAAGCGCAAAGACTATTATCGCAATCAGAATAACTGTTAAAGGGTTAATTGTCATGACTCTCTCCTTTCTCTTATATTGATTTTACCTTAAGTGTTAAATTGTCTTTTCCAATGATTTCAACGACAGTGCCGGCCTCAATTTCCTCATCAGCCTGTGCATGCCAGTTTGTGCCGTGAAATTCGACCTTGCCTCCGATATTCGGCACTATCTTTTCTTTTACGACAACCTTTTGCCCTGTGAATTCACTGATATCCTCTTTCAAATTCTGTTTTGAGCTTGTATGCCCGAGGAATATCCCCTTGAGCCACTTCCGCAGTAACAGCAGCGACAGAACAGAGGCAACTATGAAGATTATCAACTGGGCGTTTAACGAAATATCTGCGAAGAAACAAATAACAGCGACTATACAGGCTCCTAATCCGAAGAAAGCGACAATGAGCCCGGGCATCACAAATTCAGCGACCAGCAGCACAATGCCGATCAGGAACCATATAAGTTCCGGCTTCAAAAATTCTTTAATTGTCTCCATTCAAGCTCCCTTCATATATTTTTTCTTTTATTTTTTTACTCTACTACCACAGCGGTTCCATAAGCTAAGAATTCAGATGCTCCCTGCATAACCATTGATGTGGCAAACTGCATACCTACAACTGCATTGGCGCCTTGTTTTTCAGCCTCTTCTACCATTCTGTCAATTGCCTGCTCTCTCGATTCGCCCATCATCTTGGTATAGTCGCTTATTTCTCCGCCGACGATGTTACGGAGAATGGCCATTATGTCTCTTCCTATATGTCTGGCGCGGATGGTGTTGCCTCTGACAAGACCCAAATGCTTTACGATCTGTTTACCCGGGATAGTATGTGTTGTTGACAATAACATTTTATTATCTCCTTACATCTTTATAACGGTCTTTTTTTCTGAAGTAAAGTCTTTCTCTCAATACCGACACCAGCAATATTGCCAGCCCGGCTATCAGCACGAGCAAACCGGTTTTGAGAATGATATCCACAGTTGGGTCTTTGACGAGCTCTTCTATTGCCCTGAAACCGCCGTAGATCAGCAGTAATATAGTCGCCAGTGAAGATAGAATCCACCCTGTACTTCGTTCGATGCGGTTATAGATGCCTGACCAGTACATATCCCAAAGCTTATCTTCAGGCTCAGCCAGTGCGATATCGTCAGTTATTTTCTTGAGGTTTTTAAAGTCATCCAATTCAGCCTGGCATTGCCGGCAGGATGCTAAATGGTCTTCGAAGGCTCGTCTCTGTTCGTCTTCAAGTTCGTTGTCCAGATAGCCCATCATCAGATTTTTATAATTTTGGCAGGTCATTTCTGTAGACCTCCTTTCGTACTGTCTAATATCTCTTTCATTTTTTTTCGGGCATAATATAGCCTGCTCATAACGGTTCCCTTATTACAGAAAAGTATTTGTGCTATTTTATCGTATGATAAATTATGAAAATGTCTTAATATGATGACTTCACGATGTTTGTCGTCGAGTCTGCTTATGGCAGCCCAGACCCTGTCGCGGGTTTCGTTTCTTTGTGCCACCGTTTCCGGGTCGAAACAGTCGGCGGCACCGTAGTACATATAAACCGTGCCGTTTTTGTTGAACCAGCCGCATGGGAAAACCACATCGTCCACATCGCCTTCACGTTCATAATGAGCCTTGGGGCCGAAGATCCATTCTTCCGATCTGTGCAGTACCCTGGCCGGGTTATTGAGGTCGAGCATTGCCAGGCCGAGCCGGTAAATTGAGCCGGAGGCTGTCGTTCTTACACCGTGATAGAGTATCAGCCAGCCTTGTTCAGTTTCCATCGGCGGTGAGGAAAGGCCGATCTTTACCGAATCCCACCAGCCTCCCATTCTTGCGTGAATGATTTCCTGGTGGTCGCCCCAGTGCTTGAGGTTAGGCGAAAAGGACAGCCAGATGTTTGCCTGTATATTCATGGTTTTTGATACCGGCCTGTGCAGCATTGCCCAGTAGTCGCCGAAGCGGACAGGAAAAAGTGCAGCGTCTTTGTCTTCAGGCGGCATAACAGCACCGATACGCTTAAAAGAGATGAAATCTTTTGTCGTTGCCAGGCTGACAAGCGGGCCGCCCTGCGAATAGGATGTATAAGTAATGACCCATTCGTTAAGTTCGGCAAGCCAGGTTATTCTTGGGTCTTCTATCCCCCAAAGTTCTTCCGGGTGTTTTTCTACATCAGGTATAAGAGTGGGTTTGTCGTCAATTTGCCAGTTGTCTATACCGTTATCGCTGCGAGCGGCAGTCAGGTGTGACATTCCACGGTAATCTTCGACGCGGACAAGGAGAAGTGTCTGACCGTTTACCTCGGCAGCGGCGGCATTGAAAACAGAGTTGGCTTTGTAAGGCCAGTTCTCAACGGAGAGTATCGGGTTGTCCGGGTGTCTGGTAAAAAGCTCATATTCAAGTTTCTTTGACATAATTCACATCCTTGTCAGAATTAATCTACCCAGTTAGAAAACTTCTATTGTGCTTTTTTATTATATACTATTTACCATTTTAATCTTTATTAAAATTATTCTCTAACGGGGCTTACTTTCCTTTTCTGAACGGCCTAAACAGGCCGTTGATAACAACAGAGTGCCATCTTGGCCCGATGGCAAAAACTCCTTTTTCGACAACGTCAATATCCTCAATGGTATAGAAAGCAGTGGGGTCGAATTTGGTTACGATCTCAAGTGCCTTTTTCAGATGAGCCCGGTGCATAATTGAGAATACTAATTTTACCTGCCCGGCCAGGCCCTGTCCGTCAACGCTTGTTACACCATAACCTTCTGCCTTTAAATCTTCTATCAGACCTGCTGCATCTTTGCCGGTAATCACCCGCAGAAGCGCTTTACCCAGCGACAATTTTTCCGCTATACAGATGCCCACGAAATTACCCATAGCAAATCCGCCTGCGTAAGCGATGTAGCAGACAGGATTGGACAGGTTTTTCATTATCTGGCCGATCGCCAAAAGCCAGATGATGATCTCGAAAAAACCGATGACAGGCGCAAGATATTTTAGACCTCTGGAGACGAAAATCACCCTCATAGTGCCCATGCTGACGTCCGTTATGCGGGCGATAAAGATGAGCAGCGGCAGGATAAACCATGAGTAAACCGGGTCTGAAATAAGCAGCATTTTTAATTACCTGTAAACTGTCGCTAAAATAGTCTAACTTTCGGAACAAATTCAAGATTAATAGTAATAACTTTACTTGTCAATTATGTTTTGTTGAAAATCAGCGTCTTATAAAAGGGAATTTATCAGCTTAAAAACCGGGGCTTTTGTGTTTTATTGTTTTTTTATGTTAATTTAATCTGTTTGCCGGCCGATATTTTCATAGTAATTAGGCCTAAAGTATAAGGAGATTTTAATGGGAATTCAGGACTGGTCAGACAATGTTGTATTAGTAACGATTGCACCTGAGCCGGATATGGGCGAGGAGCTCAAGACGGTAACACAGATCGTCCGCCACAGGAACGATTGCAATGTGGTTATCGATTTCAGTGATGCCGAACTTGTTACAAGTTCAAGTCTTGCTCAGCTGCTCAGGCTCCAGAAGGTTCTTGACGACCACAACCAGCAATTGATTCTTTGCGGAGTATGTCCAAGAACAAAAGGTGTCTTCGAAGTTACCGGACTCAATAACGTCTTCGAATTTGTCGAGGATAAGTTCACAGCATTGGCCGGGATGCAGCTTGCAACTTAAATAACCTTTAGTAAAGAGTTGACATAACGGCTATAAGATGTTAGCATCACAGTCAGTGCTGTTTAAATATCCTGGAATGTCAGGGGAAAGTTATGGATGCCGGACTTGCCGAGCAACTCGAAAAGAGACTTGAGTATCATTTTTCCAACCCAGCCCTTCTTGAGAAGGCGCTGAACCATTCATCAGCAGCGGCCACAAAGCTTGACAGTAACGAAAGGCTCGAATTTCTGGGCGATTCAATTCTTGGACTGGTTATATGCATGGCTTTATATGAAAAATTCCCTAATTATCTCGAAGGCGACCTTACAAAGATAAAAAGCAAGCTTGTTTCCCGCAAGACCTGTGCGATGATAGCAGGCATTCTTGAGCTCGATTCTGTCATAAATGTCGGGCCCGGTATGCTCAAGAGCAAGGCCCTGAAGGGTTCAGTTGCAGCGGCAGGACTTGAGGCGATAATAGCGGCGATATATTATGATGGCGGATTTGAGGAAGCAAAAAAGTTTATCATAAGATTTTTCGGGCCGATGATAGAACAGATGGATGCCGACGGCCATCATGAAAATTATAAATCTCATCTTCAGCAGTATGCCCAGCAGGAATTAAAGCACTCGGTAGCCTATGAAATCCTTGATGAAAAAGGGCCTGACCACAATAAGTGCTTCGAAAGCGCGGTTATCATTAATCACAAACGGTATCCGAGTGCCTGGGGAGTAACGAAAAAAGAGGCGCAGCAAAGAGCTGCCTATAATGCGTTAGTAGAGCTTGGTGTCATTGGAGACCAAGCAGTATCTTAAGGTTTTTCAGCAGTGTTCTGAAGAAGCAAGCCGCCTGCCAATCCTGATGTTTCATAGTTACGATGAATTGTCCAAATCCGAATTGTCCAAGAGCATAATATCCAATGGCGAGCTGACCTATTGCGGCAAATCCTACGGCGAACTGACCTACCGCAAGCAATGATGCGATACTTAACTGTCCCAGTGCAAATGCCAGCCCGATCGCTAATTGGCCTATTGCTATCGCGCCGAGTGATACCTGGCCGATGGGGATAATCCCCACAGCAAGTTGGCCTATGGCGATTATGCCTATTGCTTTTCTTCCGATGGCGATAACTCCTTTGGCCCAGAGCCTGGTGCCGGTTTTAGGATCTATCCCGGCAGTGATGTGAATTAAGGATAAGCTGCCGATTTTAAGATGGGATTTAAATTCCCTAAAGAGCATGCCGTTTTCATAGAGATATTTGCGTGTAGCACCTAACTTGCTGCTTGAGAAGACATAATCAGGTTCCTGATTCAGTAAATTTGCCATATAGCCATCCTATAATTTATGCCTTTGTAACCGTTAGTATAAAAAAATGCGCATATTTTGTCAACCCGCTAAGCCTGATAAGCTGTTATTAGTACAAATATATTTTAAAACCAGAGGCTATTGGCATATAATAGCCGGCAGAATAAGAAATGGATGTTTTTTATGCTGCATTTTATCATCACATTCGTTGTTTTTGCAGGTATTACGGCAGGTGTTTGCACAGCCTTTTATGGCTGGGGACGACTGTTTTGCCGAGCGGTAAGGCGTCCTGTTAACAATCAGATACTGACAGTAGTGATCGGATTGGGGGTTGTTATTTTCCTGGGAGGCATTCTTAATCTTACAAGGCTTGCGTATGACTGGGTGCTGGATGGTTTGCTTATTGCAGGTGTTATACTTGCGTTTAAGTTTGGTAAATCCGGGCCGAAATTACCAAACAATAAAGATGAGTGGTTTTATACTGCTTTGACAGGTCTGCTTATAATTATAATAATGGGTTTTACCGTAAAGACTCAGCTTAAGCCCGGAGTTTTTAATGCGTGGGATGACCTGGAAAAATATTTTTCCCATCCGGTGCGAATGCTCCAGACGGGCACTTTGTTCGGCAGTCCTCTTGGCGCACCTGGCGGCGAGACGTTAGGCGGCCAGGCTGTTTTACACGCGATAGTTTTGAATCATTTTCCAATTGTTTATCTCAACAGCGTCGATGCGGTCTTTGGACTGCTTTTATGCCTTGTATTATCAGTCAGTATAATGCCGAAGCGTATGATTTTTGCGCCGATAGCCCTGCTGAGTATACTTGTTATATTTTTCATCAACCCGCAATATGTAAATATCTCCACGCTTTACATAGGCAGTGCATTTGTGATGGCGTCATTTCTGTTGATTTGGCATATTTGTGAGGAAGGAACAGATAATTTGCCGTCGCCGGTGATGTTGGGATTAATTTATGCGGCACTTATCGCGGCCAAGCCGATTTTTGCGATATTACCTCCCCTTAGTGTGGGATTTTTTGTTGTGACCGGCAGGCTGTATGGTCTGGATTTTAAAAGACTGGTTCGATGGGCTGTTATTGCCGCGGTTATGACGTTATTATTTGTCTCGCCCTGGATACTTCTGCATCTGCCGCACTATGTTCGTATGTCATTTGAGCAGTCGCCGCAACAGGCAGGTATGGGCCAAATGGAGAAGCTGAATTTATTTTCGAGGGCTCCTCTTCTTTACGGCGCAAGTTTTGCGCACTATACTTTTGTCAGCCTGGCAGCAGGATTGGCGGCGATTGGTTTTGTTTTGTCTAAACGCAAAATAAAATCCGGTTCAGAGCGGACTGTTTTAGCCGGTTTAGCTGCGGCAGGTATTGTGGTTATTGCTGTTTATCTGCTGCTTCTGTATCTTGGGCCGGTACTTAGCGGTTATCGAACTTCTGTCCGTTTTACAATACCGTTTTTAATAGCAATTGTTCCGGTCATACTTTCAGCTATCTATCTTCTGGCATATAAAGAACAGCCCGGTAAATTCAGATTATCTTTCATCGCGATTCCTGTCTTTGTAGGAATATGTATCCTTATCAGTTTTTCAGATACTTTGAGAAAACGTATCACCCAGGCGAATAAGACAGGCTCAATACTTGCATTTTCACAGATGGCTTCTGATCCCGGGTATATAAAGTATAACCAGGAGGTTATCAGCGGAGACACACAGTCGCGCATCACAGCGGCACAGAATCATATTCCTGCAGGTCAGGCGTTTGTGGTCTGGATATATGCCCCGTTTTATCTCGATTATAAACGTAATGTTATTTATGATGCCGAGCCTGCCGGCCTTGCAAATCCATGGGCATATATGCCTGATGTCGATTATTTTATGGTAGAATACCGCGGGGGTGCTGTCCGTTCTATTAACGAATTTAAGAAAACAGCCGCATATCCGCTTAAGCGTGAACGTCAGATGGCTCAAAGCTGTCTCGAGTTTATTCAGTCACTTGAACAGATAAGGGAAGATGCTGATGAGATTTACAATGACGGCAAAATTGCTGTGTTTAAAAAACGTCCCGACTGATTGAAGCGTTTTTCTCAGTCCACCACCCTTTTTCTATAAAGCTTTGCTTCGAGAGACTTTATATAGCTGGTCCAGTTGTCATCGCTGGGGTCGTTTTCAATTGTGCCGGTAACCTGGTTGATCTTTGCGTCGATGTTGTCGAGCAGGCTGACCAGAAAGGCCTCTGGCATCATCGGCAGTCTCGGTGAGCCGAATTCATATTGGCCGTGATGTGAAATAATTATGTGCATAAGACAGTCAAGCACAGGCTGGTCTATCTCTACATTATTCTGTCGTAATTTTTCTACCTTCTCATTCACTATGAAAGTGGTCTGGACAATGTGGCCGAGCAGTTGGCCTGAATCGGTATAGCTAAACGCCATATCATAAGAAAGTTCAGTGGTTTTACCCATATCGTGAAGGAATATTCCTGCAAGAACGAGGTCGGCCTGGAGTTTTGGATAGAAAGGCAATACAGCCTTTGCCACATTTAACATATTATGTGTGTGTTCAAGCAGTCCGCCTATGTAACTGTGATGATATTGTGTCGCAGCGGGTGCGGTATAAAATTTCTGCATAAGCTCTCTGTCTATGATGAATTCATTAACAAGAGCCTTTACGAAGGGATTTTTTACCTCGGTCAGAATAGCTGTTACTTCCTTGAACATCTTGGAGATGTTTTTTTCTGTCCTGGGCAGATAGTCGTCTATCTTTATTTCTTCATCGGCCGAGACAACAAATATTTGGTTGGCTATAATCTGCAGATTGCCCTGGTACAATTCGCTTTTACCCTTTATGCGGATAAAACCTTCTTTCGGCAGAGAGTTGAACAGTTCCTCATTTGCCTGCCAGAATCTGCAGTTGAGTTTGCCTGTTTTGTCGCTTGCATACATAGCGATGTATAAATCACCTCTTGTTGTGCTCCGCAGTACGGGCTGGCTTATCAGATAAATATCATCGATATTTTTGCCGGGCTGAATCTGGTCTATAAAAACATGTGCCATAAGAATCTCCAACGAGTAGTATTTAGTATATAGTATTTAGTATTTGGTGAATTTGCAACGGTTTGGCTAAATACCAACGGCTGAATACCAAATACCAGATACCAGAATATAGCTGGTATAGTGGGATATGGCAAGAAAAAGATGGAATAACGGAGCTGTTGAAAAACCTCCAGATTGCTTCGTCGTTTCACTCCTCGCAATGACATAATGTGTATTTTTGTGTCATTGCGAGGCCTGTGAAACAGGCCGCGGCAATCTTAATCATCCGATTTTGACTTTTTCAACAGATTCATAACCGCTTAGTTAGACGGCTGACTATTTGTCCTGGGGAGTTTGGGTTCTTATCTTACTTATTTGCTGATTAAGCTTTCTGAGTACATCAGTGTTATACCGCTGGGTTCGCTCAAGGTCGCTGCGGGCCTCATAAAGGCTTTGTTTCAGATTTTCGATCTCAGTTTTGTAATCAGCCATTGTTTTTTCCGCATCCTGGGCTTCAGACCGCCAGTTATCCATATCAAGCTCGAACAGTCTGGCCTGCTGCTTTGTGTTTTCATATTTGGTCATCAGATTGGTGATGTTTTCATAAGCGGTTCTGAGTTTTTGCTGCTGCATTTTTCTGTCATTACTTACCCATATAAATGCGCTGATACTTACTGCAAAAGTAATTATCATAAAAGTAAAAAGCGCTCTCGAAGGAGAGACGGCACTTATAGATTCGATAATATTACGCAGGACCGGCACACGGAACCTGCCGAGCTCGTGATCATCTATATCACTGTTGTCAGAAATCTCATTTTCACTTTCAGCCAGGAGGGTTAGGTCAAGTGGCTCAACCGGCCAGTCATTCCAGTTTTGCAGAAACTCGTCCTCGGCATAAGAAACAGACTCAGAAGGCTGTGGCTCAGCAAGAGGTTCAGGCTCAAATATAGGTTCAGTTTCCTGTATCTGTTCTGGTGTAACAGGTACGATTTCCTGGTCCTGATCTATCTGGGCGTCAACGTCAAAAATAGTTTCATCATCAAGGTCAATGGTTTCATCGTTGATATTGATTAAGTCAACATTAGTCGATTCATTAGTCAACGGCAGGGCGGAATTATCCGACTTGCAGATGCGGTTGACTAGCTCGGTAATTTTATCTGTGCAGAAATCGGCATCAAAATCTTCAATAACAGCATTGTCCGGTTCCCTTGCGATCTCATTCACATTGAGCGGCAGGTCAACTATAAAGGTTTTGTCCTTGTGCTTTCTTACCTGCACAACACCTAACCTGGCAGCTTCCTGCACGATACCTTTAGAGACTCCCTGCCGGGCGGCGTATTGGTCCACCGTTAACAGGGACTTTTTGCTGCTGAAAATCGGTTTATTCAGCTTACTCAGATCGTCTTGATGCATAGTATCCATTCCGTCAAGAAAGACTTTAACTAACTGTATTTTCGGACTTTTCGACCCTGTTTCTTGAATTTATGACCCTAAAAACCGCAAATTTAGAACCGATTATCTGAGGTTTTTAATCAGTATCTTTGGTCTAGGTCCTAAAACATAGTCAGGAATATATTTTTGAACTTAAGTTCCGATAAAAACAGCGTTTTTCAATGAGAATCAGCATATTTTTCCCTAATTTCCAAATAGACATACTCCAAATAAGTCCATTCTTTTTTATGCCGATTTAAATGAGACCCTATTATGGGAGAAACTGTTTTTTTGGACTAAAATGAAAGTACTTGTAGCAGAAGATGATACCGCTTCGAGGATAGTGCTCGAAAAGCACCTCAGAGACTGGGGCTATGAGGTTATAAGCGCCCCCAGCGGCCAGGAAGCGTGGGAAAAGATACGCGACCAGCAGCCTCAGATAGTCCTGGCTGACTGGGTGATGCCGGGGATGGACGGCCTGGAACTTTGCCGAAAGGTCCGTTCCCAGCCGAACAGGAAGTACACCTACATAATCTTTTTGACGTCCAAAAGAGAAAGCGAGGATATGATCACAGCCCTCGATGCAGGCGCAGATGATTATCTCTGCAAGCCGCTGGAAAGAGACATCCTCAAGAGCAGAATGGCAGTTGGTGCAAGGACGATTAATTACGAAAATAATCTTGCCCTGAGTGAGGAAAGGTATCATCGAATAACCAACAGTATTACCGACTGCATATTTACGGTCAAGATATCTACCGGCAAAATAACAGAGATACTGCACAGCGACTCGAGTATTGCTGTTACAGGTTATGGTCCACAGGAGCTTGACCAGAATCCATCGCTCTGGCTTGAGATGGTTTATAAAGACGACCAGAAACGTGCGACAGAACAGGTGGATAAATGCCTGACCGGTGAAAAAGTCGAGCCTATGGAATATCGAATAATCCACAAGGATGGCCAGTTGCGGTGGATAAAAAGTACTATCGTTCAGCACTTTGACAAGTCAGGTGAACTGACCAGCTATGACCGCCTCATCCAGGATATTACTGAGAGGAAAAACGCCGAAGAGCAGATGAGGATTGCCAAGGAAAAAGCCGAGGAGGCACAGGTCAAACTCGAAAAGCTCAATCTTCAGCTCGAGAAAACCTACAAGAAACTTATGGAGACCGCGCACAGGGCAGGAATGGCTGAAGTTGCGGCTAACGTTCTGCATAACGTCGGCAATGCCCTTAACAGCATAAATGTTTCTGCTGCGATAGTTGCCGAGACAATACAAAATACTGAGACAGGCAACCTGGTAAAAGTAGCGGACCTTATCGCCCAGCACGAAAACGACATTGCAGATTTCCTTACGAACGACCCTAAAGGCAGACATGTCCCGACTTATATCTGCGAGGTCAGCAAACACCTTGCCGCCCAGCAGGCCGAGACACTTGAGAAACTCCAGGCCATTATCAAAAACGTAGATCACGTTAAAGACATCGTCAAGATGCAGCAATTATACACCACATCAGATTCACATATGGACAGGGTTGTTCTGTCCGAGCTTATCGAAAACGCAATAGAGATAAACAACTCAGGCCTGCAAAGAGAGAGTATCGAGGTCATACGTGAGTATGAGGAAATGGAAAAGATAATCGTCGATAAGCAAAAGACACTGCAGATACTCGTAAATATGATTGATAACGCTGAGCATGCCCTGTCCAGGAGCAGTAATAAACCCAAGATACTCAGGATAAGGACATTCAAGCTCAGCGATGAAAAGGTAAAAATAGAAGTTATAGATAATGGTATTGGTATAGAACCCCAGAATCTCGAGAAGATATTCGAACAGGGTTTTACAACAAAACAGACCGGCCATGGTTTCGGGCTGCACAGCTGCCTGCTGGCGGTCAATGAAATGGAAGGTTCTCTAACAGCACACAGTGAGGGTACTAATAAAGGCACGACGTTTATTTTCGAGCTGCCAATCAAAAATGCGGAGGTAAAAAGTGGAAAGGATAAGCAAAGTTAACAATAGACGGATACTCGTCATAGACGACCAGGAGTCCATCCATGATGACTTCAGACAGGTTCTTTCATCGAGCCAGTCGAACAAGTCGCTTGATGCGGCCAAGGCGGCTATCTTTGGAACGGATACTCCGGACGACTTTGTCGGGTTCAATGTTGACTGTGCCTTCAACGGCCATGAGGGACTTGAGAAAGTCATGACAGCCGTCAAAGAAGGCAAGCCTTATGCTATGGCCTTTGTCGATATGCGTATGGGTTCCGACTGGGACGGCGTCAAGACCATCGAAGAGCTCTGGAAGGCCCAGCCCGGACTGCAGATAGTTATCTGTACAGCATATTCAGATTATTCATGGGCCGATATCGTCGAAAGACTCGGTACGACTGAAAGACTGTTGATATTGAAAAAGCCCTTCGATAATGTCGAAGTAAGACAGATGGCATGTGCACTGACAGAGAAGTGGGAGCTTCTAAATCATCTCGATAATATGATACAGGAAAGAACTGCCCAGATTACCGAGACAAGAGACATGGCTGTATTTGTGCTTGCCTCACTTGCAGAATCAAGAGACCCTGAAACAGGTGAACATCTCGAGAGAATAAGAAGTTACTGTTATATACTCGCCGAGGAACTCAAAAATAACGGGCCCTATACCGATTTGATAGATGACCAGTTTGTCGAAAACCTCTACCGCTCAAGTCCTCTGCACGACATAGGCAAAATAGGAATACCTGACTGCATACTGCTCAAGCCAGGTAGTCTGACGGATGAAGAATTCGATGTTATGCGCCAGCATTCCGTCATCGGTTCAGAGGCGTTCAAGCAGAATATAAGCGGCTCTGCCAGCTCAAGTTTTATGCAGATGGCTGCCGATATCACACGCTACCACCACGAACGATTCGACGGCACAGGTTATCCTGAAGGCCTCAAGGGTGAAGAAATACCATTGTCTGCAAGGATACTTGCCCTGGCCGATGTATATGATGCCCTTACAAGCTCGAGAGTTTATAAACCTGCCTTCCGTGCTGAAGTTGCTTATACGATGATATGCCAGGAAAGAGGCAAACACTTTGACCCTGTTGTTGTCGATGCCTTTGTCGCAAGATTCGATGACCTGCTGCAGGTTGTAAAGCTCACAGAAGCTGAAAAAGGCGCACCTTCATTAGTTTAGGGTGTAGGGTATAGGGTATAGAAGAAAATTGGTTAGCCCTGCCAATACCTTGGCAGGATTCTCAGTTATCAGTCATAAGTTATCAGCACTCAGTTATCGGTTACAATCCGTCCCTTTATTTTTGTAAGAAATCGTGGTAGAATAAAAAATCCTCGTATTATGAAGATAAAACTGAATATATTTTGCTTGTTTTTATTATCTGTATGGTCGACAGCTCCCGCTGCCCAGCCTTCGCTGAAAGAGGCATATTCGAGCGATTTTCTTGTTGGATGTGCCGTCAGTGACAACCAGATACAGAACAAATATCCAAAAGAGACAGAAATTATCATTGGACAGTACAACAGCATTTCGCCCGGCAACCTTTTAAAGTGGGGCCTGGTGCATCCCAAGCCGCAGCAGTATAATTTTGCACCGGCAGACAGATATGTCGAGTTTGGCCAAAAGCATAATATGTTTATCGTCGGCCATACTCTTGTCTGGCACAACCAGATACCACAGTGGGTCTTTCAGGATAACGACGGCAACTCAATAGACAAAGACACACTGCTGGCGAGGATGAAAGAACATATCTTCACAGTCGCAGGCCGATATAAAGGCAAAGTCAATGGCTGGGATGTTGTTAATGAGGCCATAACTGATGACGGTAAGATGCGCGAGAATAACTGGTTCAAAATAGCAGGGCGCGATTACGTTATAAAGGCCTTCGAATATGCCCAGCAAGCCGACCCTAATGCCGAGCTGTATTACAACGATTATAGTATGTGGAGAAAGCCCCGCCGGGACGCCGTCATAGAGCTGGTCAAAGAACTGCGGGCCAGGGGTATTCGTATAGATGGTGTTGGAATGCAGGGACACTGGTCACTGACACATCCGCCATTGGAAAAAGCAGAGGAAAGTATCATTGCCTTTGCTTCATTAGGCCTGAAGGTGATGATTACTGAAGTTGATGTTACTGTTCTGCCCTGGCCCGGCGAATACAGGGGCGCTGATATTACTAAGAATGAAGAATTAAGAGCAGAGCTGGATCCATATCATGAAGGTTTGCCGGATGAGGTTCAGCAGCAGCTTGCAAAACGATATGCTGATATTTTTACATTGTTCCACAAGCACGCGGACAAAATCAGCAGGGTAACTTTCTGGGGCGTTCAGGATGGCAAAAGCTGGAAAAACTTCTGGCCTGTCAAGGGCCGTACAGATTATGTACTGCTGTTCGACCGCGATTGCAAACCCAAACCTGCCTTTGATGCAGTGATAAGAGTTGTTAAACCATAAGTTATCGGTTATCAGTGACAAATTATTGTTTAGCCCCCGGACCTGTGCCGGGGGGTTCTAACGAATGTATATATGCAACCACAACGCAACAGTTTAGCCCCGGCAACACCTTGCCGGGGTTTTCCTAAAAATTGTATAATCCTCCACAACGCAACAGAGCCCAAGTGTTTACATGCCACAGGTGCGATAGCGCAGGGAGAATGTTGTTTAGCCCCACTTTTATAGTGGGGGTCATTCTGAACTTGCCCCTTAGGGGCGAAGTGAAGAATCTAATCAGTTATCGGTTATCAGTGCTCAGTTATCAGTTGCAAATATCAGGCAAATGTTCATTGTTTTCATATTTCATTTTTAACGGCCTCTATTTTTGAACAGAGGATTTCCAAATCTATTTGTCCTCCCTCCAAGCACAGTAAATGGCAATTATTCGAATCGGGCAGAAAAACTTTATTTTCAGTACAATTAGGTGTCGCCGGGTCACTAGAAATTATAAATCCATATCCCATATTTTTTAGTTTATTAGTTAGTACTTCACCTGAAAGTTCTTCGCGTTTAACATATCCTACATAGCAGGGCAATCCATCATGCCGGTCTTCAGATTCAAACGCATTATGATATTGTAAAACAAATACAGATTTACAAGATATTTCCGCGACCAACTTATCGCTATTTAATTGTGTAAATCTGAGAATAATAATTCTGCCGTCTTGCGAAATCTCAAAATTATGAAGGTTAACATCTTCCAAAATTAAACTCATATAAACCTCCCGAGACACCAACAAAAAAGGGAATGTTTAGAAATCTCAAACAAGCCTCTAACTTAGTTTCATTATTATAATATGTTGTGTTCCTACTTATTCTCATTTGAGTAATAAGAATAATAGAATATACCTCCCTTTTTTTCAAATGCTTAAGTGTTGACCGTTCTCTGATAACCGAATACTGATAACTGATTACTGATAACTGAGTTCTGGAATCTATCTTCAATCTTCAATTTTCAATCTTAAATTCTCTCCTCCCCTAACCCTTTTTGTGTTAAGTATTTAGTAAACTTACAAAAAATTTTAATAAAATTTTGAAAAAAACCTTGATTTTTTTGGCTGACAGGCTAAAATTCAGAAATATTTGATAAGTGTATAACACAAAAACCTCTGTACTGTTGTCTGCAAACAGGCAGAAAATCAAGTCGTAGTTGGACTATTACCCATTGCTTGCGCTTGTGTCTCCAACTGCGCCTAAAAACAACGGAATAAGGGGTTGTTGAAAAAGTCGAAATAGGATGATTGAGATTGCCGCGTCCCTAAGGGACTCGCAATGACACAAAAACGCACATTATGTCATTGCGAGGACGCCTTAGGCGGACGAAGCAATCTATAGGTTTTTCAACAATCCCAATAAACCTAATAAACTGATAACTGATAACTGATAACCGATAACTGTGTGATGTCTGAGAAAAAGCAAAAATCTCTGCCTTTTGTCAAGGCCTATACCTTCCTGCTTGAGAAGAAGGATCTAAAACCTGCTGAAAAGCTGGTGCTCTTTACTGTCTGCAGGTTCTGGCCGCAGCCTTGCTGGCACTCCAATGCTACCATTGCTGAGATTGTTGGATTTTCTGTACGCTGGGTGGAAAAGGTCCTCAAGAGCTTAAAGACTAAGGGCTATATAAAGGCTGGCTATGCTCATAGACAAAAGGAAGGTAAATACGATACTCTCAGGATAATAAGACCCGCGTGCCTGCCGGGCAAATGCCAGATGCCTGATAATATAACTTTTAAAGAGCCCGACCTATCAGCCGGTATAGCTACCGACCTACAGACCGGTCAGCCACCGACCAATCAGTCGCAAATGACCGACCTACAGACCGACCTATTAGAAAGGAATAGAAGAGAGAATAGAAAGGCAACGCCTTTGCCTTTGCCTGTTGCAGAGCAGGCAAAGGCGTTGGAAGACCAGCAAAGCAGCTCAGGCACAGAGCGGGTCAGTTATAGTGAGGTTATTGGCCAGAAAATTCTTCGCAGAGTTCCTCAATTAACACCTCAGGAGTTTGATAGAAGGCGGCGGGAGCAGATAAAGGCATTATTGGCCGATAGTTGACAGGGCTTGCATATTAGCTTAATATGCATGGTTTAAGAGCATTAACCACGAATGAACACTAATTACTTACTTGATTTAACCTTGGATGGATACTGCTGAAAAAATAATTTATAAGGATCTTTCTTATAAAGTCACAGGATTGGCCCTTGAGGTACATAATGAGCTTGGATGCGGCTTTTTGGAAAAAGTATATGAAAATGCCCTGATGTTACTGCTTGATAGAGAAAAATACCTGCCAGACAACAAGCCCCGGCGGATGTGTACTTTCAGGGTAGAGTTATAGGCCAATATTTTGCAGATATTTTAGTGGATAACAAATTAATACTTAAACTGAAGACTGTAGATATTATCACAAGTGTTCATACTGCACAGGTGTTAAATTATCTAAGAGCTACTGGCATCAAACTGGGATTGATCTTGAATTTTGCTAAACCGAGATTTGAATACAAAAGATTAGTTTTGTAATTAAATTTTGTGTTAATTCGTGTTTATTTGTGGTTGATTAAAAACAATAGAAATTGATTTGTGGTTATAGCCAATTTTGAAAGGAAAAGATGATTAATGTAACTTTAATTACAGGTGATGGAATTGGGCCTCAGATCGCAGAGGCTACAAGAAGATGTGTAGATGCAACCAATCCGGGCATTAACTGGGAACTGGCCCAGGCCGGCGTAGATATTATGGAAAAAGCAGGGACACCTCTGCCAAAGGAGACTATCGATTCAGTCAGGAAGAACGGCGTTGCCTTAAAAGCCCCGATAACCACTCCGGTGGGCACAGGCTTTAGGAGTATAAACGTCTTTCTAAGGCAGCAGCTCGAATTGTATGCCTGCCTGCGACCCTGCAAAAGCTATAAAGGCGTCCGCAGCAGATACTCTGATATCGACCTTGTAGTTGTGCGTGAGAATACTGAAGACCTCTATGCGGGCATTGAGTTTGAAAAGGGCAAAGACGATACGACAGAGCTTATCAACTGGCTCAACAAGCACAATGAAAGAAAAATCCGTGATGATTCAGGCATCAGCATCAAGCCAATCTCAGTTGCAGGCACACAAAAAATAGTCCGCTTTGCATTTGAATATGCAAGAAAGCAGAAAAGGAAAAAAGTAACATCTGTGCACAAGGCCAACATAATGAAATTCAGTGACGGCCTCTGGCTGGACGTCAGCAGGGAAGTTGCCAAAGAATATCCTGACATCGAGTTTGAGGACCGCATCGTTGATAATATGTGTATGCAGCTTATACAAAAACCTGAGCTTTATGATGTGCTTGTGCTGCCTAATCTCTATGGCGATATCCTAAGTGACCTATGTGCAGGCCTGGTAGGCGGATTAGGTGTTGCTCCCGGCGCCAATATAGGCGACAAAGGTGCTATCTTTGAAGCTACTCACGGCAGTGCGCCAAAATATGCAGGCCAAAACAAGGTAAATCCCTGTGCACTGATACTGTCAGGCGTTTTACTTTTGCAGTATCTGGACAAACAGGAAGAAGCTAAAATGCTCGAACAGGCTGTCGCGGATGTTATAGCTGAGGGCAAGTATGTTACCTATGATATGAAGCCTGACAGGAACGACCCAACTGCTGTCGGTACAAGCGAAATGGCTGATGCTATAATTGAGAAAATCAAAGGTTAGCCACAAAGGCACCAAGACACAAAGTTTTATATATTGTTTTTTAGTGCCTTTGTGACTTCGTGGCTATAAATAGGAGTCGATTTGGATTCTGTTTTCTGGAGAAAACTGGTTTTATGTGAGGATCCGACGCTCGGCCAAAAACTGCTGCGTGTGGCTCTGTCAGTCTTTGCATTCTTCTATGGAATAGCTATTGCCCTGAGGAACTTTTTCTACAATTACTCTATTTTGAAAAGTAAAAAAGTTGCCTCTGCTGTAATAAGCATCGGCAATATCACAGTCGGCGGAACAGGCAAGACACCTTTGGTTGCCTGGCTGAGCAATTATTTCGCTGAAAAAAATATTTCCACCGCTATATTGACCAGGGGATATAAAATGAAGGCCTCACACCAGGCAGATGAACCTATGCTGCTTGCAAAGTCCTGTCCCGGGGCAAAAGTGGTTATCAATCCTGACAGATTAGCCGGTGCACAAAGAGCGATGGCCGAATATGATGCAAAGCTGTTGATAATGGACGACGGTTTTCAGCATCGCAGGCTCGCCAGGGATGTTGACATTGTAACGATTGATGCAACCCAGCCTTTCGGCAGAGACAAACTCCTGCCGGCCGGTCTTTTGAGAGAGTCGGTCAATTCATTAAAAAGGGCTGATGCAGTCGTCATCACGCGCAGTGACCAGGTCCAGCAGATTAAAATCGACCAGATAAAGGACAGGATATTGCAGATAAATCCGAATATGGTCTTTGCGGCAGCAATTCACAAACCCCGCTGTATAAAGCTGATAAAGGACGAGACCCTGGCCCTGGATGTGCTGAAAGACAGGAAGATTTACGCCTTTTGCGGCATTGGAAACCCGCCTGCATTTTTTCAGACGCTGGACGAACTGGCTCTTAACATCGTCGGCACAAAAGTATATAATGACCACCACAGATATACTGCTTCGGATATTGAGGCGATCGCCTCTGATAGCAGGTATAAACAGGCTGATATGATAGTGACGACGCAAAAGGACTGGATAAAAACGGCTCTGTTATATATGGATAAATTTGATATTCCATTTGCCTTCCTGGCGGTGGAGATCGAATTTGTCACAGGCCGGCAGGAAATTATGACTCTTATTGAACCTGTGCTGGAAAAAAAGTAAAATGTTTGGTTGTTATTTTATTATTAGGTTATCAGAACATCAGGACATCAGGTAGTGGATATCAGGATATTAGAATATCAGGTGTTGAGTGTCAGGTTAGCAGAATGTCAGGCCGAGTTTTCTGGTGTTCTGTTTTCCTGTTATCCTGATAATCTGGTACCCTGCACCCTGATAACCTGGTAACCTGATTTCCTACTGTTCGCATAGCAGTGATAGTTTTTGATCTTTAGCTGGGAACACGGGATGTATGATGAACTTATAAACGTTGTTAAAAATCTGGGCTCGCCGAGGGTATTGCTGGCAGGAGATTTCTTGCTGGATATATATGTCTATGGCGACGCCTTGAGGATCAGCCCTGAAGCTCCTGTTCCTGTGTTGAAAGTTGTCAGCACAGAGCACCGCCCGGGCGGAGCAGCTTCGGTTGCAGCAGACCTTGCTGTTCTTGGTGCACAAACTTCCTGTCTCGGTGTCCTCGGCAAAGACGATGATGCTCAGACGCTCAGGCAGCTGCTTGAAAGTGCCGGCGCCGATGCCTTTGGCCTTATCGAAGCCGACGACAGGTGTACGATCACAAAACAAAGATTTGTCGGTCTTGCCCAGCACAAACATCCCCAGCAGCTTATAAGAGTTGACCAGGAAGTCGATACTCCGTTAACAGATGAGCAGTACAACCAGCTTATGGAAATCTTCAAAATTAAAATCTCCCAGGTCGATATCGTTTGCCTGCAGGACTACAACAAGGGACTGTTCGAAAAGGGCTTCTGTCAGAATCTTATCAGGTTGGCCAAAGCTGCAGGTAAAAAAGTCCTCGTCGACCCTGCGCCAAGTGCGGACTTTGCCAGGTACGCACATGCATCTGTTCTTACTCCAAATCGAACCGAAGCTTCTATCGCATCGGGCATAAATATTAAAACTATAGATGATGCCGCAAAGGCAGCTAAGATTTTGACAGATAAGTTGTCCCTTGAATCGATTATTATAACTCTTGATAAAGAAGGGGCTTATCTCAAGGCAGATTCGATAGAAGAACATATTCCTACTGTTGTCAGGAACGTCTATGATGTCAGCGGTGCAGGAGATATGGTCCTTGCATCTCTGGCTGCGGCACTGGCGGCAGGAGTCGATTACAAAACAGCGGTACAGATAGCCAACATCGCAGGCGGCATAGAAGTTGAGAAGTTCGGCACAGCTACAGTTTCCATCGACGAGATAATCAATGAGATGATGAGCAGGAAACAAAAGAGCGGCTCAAAAATAAAAAGCATCGACCAGCTCATCGAAGAACTCAAAAGTCACAGGAACCACGGCCACAAAATAGTCTTTACCAACGGCTGTTTCGATGTCCTGCACAGGGGACATATCGAGTATTTGAGTTTCTGCAAGGCTCAGGGCGATATAGTTGTGCTCGGCCTTAACAGTGACAGCAGCGTCAAACAGATCAAAGGCCCGGACAGACCTGTAAACAGTCAGCTCGACAGGGCAGCGGTACTATCTGCACTTGAAAGTGTTGACTATATTGTGATATTCGATGAGCCTGACCCGCTTGAGATTATTAAGAAAGTCGAGCCTAATGTGCTGGTCAAGGGCCAAGATTGGGCCAAAAAAGGTGTCATCGGCGCAGAATTTGTCGAATCAATCGGAGGAAAAGTGGTCCTTGCCCCATTGGTCGAGGGCAAAAGTTCCACAGGCACTATAGAAAAATTAAAATCATTATGGAAAAAGGAACAATGAAAGAGCAGATTTCCAGAACTATCGCTATCCATAGAAAAATGCTTGATGTTTTCGAGGCTGAATGTATCGATACGATTGAAGTAGCTGCAAAAACAGTGATAGACTGCATTAAAAAAGACGGAATAATCTATACCTGCGGCAATGGCGGCTCTGCTGCCGATGCCCAGCACATCGTAGCTGAACTTATCGGCAGGTTTTTAAGGGATAGAAAAGCGCTTCCTGCCGTTGCCCTTACTACTGATACCTCCATTATTACATCGCTTGCCAATGATTACGGTTTTGAGGACATATTCGCAAAGCAGGTCGAAGGGCTCGTCAAAAGACAGGACTGCCTCTGGGCAATATCGACCAGCGGTTCCAGCGGCAATGTCGTAAAAGCAGCTGCCCTTGCAAAAGACAAAGGCGCAAAAGTCATAGCGTTTACAGGAAAAAGGAACAGTCAGCTTGAAAAAATAGCAGATATATGTTTATGCGTGCCTCATGATAATAGTTTCCCTGTGCAGGAGATGCACCAGCTTGCGTATCATATTATCTGCGGTCTTGTTGAACAGTACTTTGCAGAGGAAAAATGATGATGGCTCAAAAGGCTGTATTTCTTGACAGGGATGACACGATCATAGAGGACCCGGGCTATATCAGCAGTCCCGACCAGGTTAAGCTCATACCCGGCGCAGCACAGGCAATATCTGACCTGCGCAAGCTGGGTTACAAGCTTATAGTTGTATCGAATCAGTCGGGAATAGCTCGCGGAATAATTACTGAACATGCTATCGGCCGGATACATGAAAAACTCAAAGAGCTCCTGGCCCAGAACAGCGCCTATCTCGACAGGATATATTACTGTCCTTATCATCCTGACGGGGCTGTACGCAAGTTCCGCAGGGAAAGCGACCTGCGAAAGCCCAAACCGGGAATGCTGCTTAATGCAGCTAAGGAAATGGATATAGATTTGAAAGATTCCTGGATGATAGGCAATGCCTACAGGGATATCGCTGCCGGCAAAAGCGCAGGATGCCGTACGATTCTTATAAAGTCGCATACCTATATGCCTTTTCAGCAGTTCGACGACCCTGATGCTGATTTCGAAGTGGTAAATCTTAAAGAAGCTGTCAATGTTGTTAAGAGGGAACTTATGCCGAAACAAACAGACCAAACGCCGGCCCAACAGGACGAATCTCAGGTTGAACCTGAGTCTGTTGTGCAGGCAGAAAAAAGTAAAACCGATGATACTATCGAGGAAAAAATACAGGAGCCTGTTTCTGATACTTCAGGCCAAAAGACCCAGCAGCTGCTCGAGGACATTAAGCTTCTGCTCCAGGCCAAAAATCGCAAGGAGTTATACAGTGACTTTTCTGCTTTTAAACTTTTTGCCGGTATCCTGCAGGTTGTGGTTCTGTTTTGTATTGTCATAGCTTTGTGGTACAAGATGGCGCCGACAGATCATGACAGTGCCGCATTTACCGCTTTGGGCTTTGCGATAGTTTTACAGCTTATGACGCTGACGCTTTATATAATGCACAACGACAAATAACGGGGCAGGCACGGATGGGCTGTCGAAATATATTAGTCTGGCTGCCTTCACCTATGGGTGATGCCATAATGGCAACCCCGGCCTTAGCTGCTGTCAGAAGTCTTTTTGCCGGCGACAAAATCTCCTTTTGTTCGAACATAACCGTTGCACAGGTACTCTCAGGCTGCGCGTTCACGGATGAATGGATAATCCTTGAGAGCCATAACCCGGTTGTAATTTCCGCTCAGTTAAAAAAATATAATTTCGACACTGTAATACTTTTGAAAAATTCCTTTGCCTCAGCTCTTGCAGTGTTCCTGGCAGGTATCGAGACCCGCGCAGGCTATGCAAGAGAAGGGCGGGGAATGTTCCTGAATAAAAAGCTTTCTCCTGAGAGAACATATCTGTTGAAATACAAACCGCTGTCCGCGGTGGATTATTATCTTGCCCTGGCCAGAAGGCTCGGCGCAGATACTAAAAAGAGAAAGATGTCTCTTGAGATAGAGGAAGATGATAAAAAGGCAGTTCTTAAAAATTTCGGCTCACATCTTCTCAATCATAATCCTGTTGTCATACTTGTTCCAGGCGGAGCCTTTGGGCCGAGTAAACTCTGGCCCTGGGAAAGATTTGCAGAGGTTGCAGATTTTCTTGCTGAGAAATTTTCAGCCAATGTCTTTGTCTCTGTAAGTCCTGACGAAAAGGAAGAGGCAATAGCAAATCAGATATGTTTTGAGGCGGATCATCCTTTAGTGAATCTGGCCCAGAATCCTGTTACGCTCGGCCAGCTAAAGGCGCTGTTTTCTTTTGCAGACCTTGTCATAACAAATGATACAGGCCCGCGTCATATAGCAGTTGCACTGGGCAAAAAGGTCATAACACTTTTCGGCCCCAACAATCCTGCCTGGACAGCCAATGATTATAACGATGAGATAAAGATAGTTGCAGATGTTCCATGCTCGCCCTGTGATGAGCCGGTGTGCAAAAAAGATAAACATCTCTGTATGGAATCGATAACCGCTCAGACTGTCTGCAGAACCGCCGAAAAAGCAATGACAACTGAAACAGTCGAGGATGGATTTGTGGAAATTGCTTCTAATTTCTATATCCGCAGCAGCTTTGTCGATTGTTTTACAGAATTAGGCCTTGAAAGTATGGATGATGTCTTTGCTTTTGACGCAGGAGATGACCTGGCCAAAGATAATCTGGCCGGCTTTCGCAGGAGAATAAGATTCCAGACAAATAATCCAAAGGCTGTGCTGTTTTTGAAACGCTATCAAGACGTCCCGAAGCTGATGCAGGTTAAGAACTGGCTCGCCCGCAGGCAGAAGATCTCAACAATGGCCTGTGACCTCGAACCTGCCCAGATGCTGCAAAAGCTCGGCATAGATACGCCACGCACGATCGCTTTTGGTGAAGAATGGGGCGATAATTTTGAGAACCGCAGCTTTATTATTACAGAAAATATCCCTGATGCAGCAAGCCTTGAGCAGAAGGTTCCGGACTATTTCTTTAATCATAGAAAAATATTTATTGAAAGACTTGCCGCATTTATCAGGAAGTTCCACGAAACAGGATATCGTCATCGCGACCTGTATCTTTGCCATATATTCTGCAACCTGCAGTGCCAGTTTACGCTTATCGACCTCAACAGGGTATTCAAACCTGTGATTTTCTCACGGCGGTATCAGGTAAAGGACCTGGCCCAGCTTTACTACTCATCGCCGGGCAGTATTTTTACGCAGGCTGACAGATTACGGTTTTTCCTGGCATATCTGCAAAAGGATAAGCTCTCAGCAAAAGATAAAACTTTAATCGGAAAAATTAAATCAAAGGCTCACAGAATAGCCGGACATGATAAAAAGCACGGCAGAACAGCGCCGTTTGAAAACTAATGAAACTTGCAATAATAACAGAACGTGCCAATATAACATTAGGCGGAGCAGAAAGAAGCGTTTTCGAGCTTACCGCAAGGATGGCTCTGTTGGGAGTAGATGTAAAGATTCTTGCCGCAACAGGTACAGCAAAGTCCCGCAGGGTCCAGGTCCTCTGCAGTAATACGAAAAGACGGGTTTCTTTAAATACTTTTCAAAAAGCTCTGTCCGACCACTTGGCTCAGAATCACTATGACATCGTTCACAGCACACTGCCATTTGAATTTGCCGATGTCTATCAGCCAAGAGGAGGCAGCTATCCAGAAGCCGCCATACGCAACGCCGCAAGTTACTCCACAGCGATATTGAGGGTTTTCAAACTCCTGACAAGTTTCGCCAATGCCAGACGGGCAGCGCTTGCACAGGCAGAGAGAAAACTCTGTAGAATTGTCCGCAAAGACCCATCGCCGAAAACACCCATCGTAGCTGCCCTTAGCCAATATGTCAGGCTGCAGTTTAAAAAGCATTACAACCTGCCTGACGAAAAAATATATCTCTGCCCCAACGGCATACGTCTGCTCAACCCTCAGCAAGCGATCAAAATCGACCGCCTCCGCGCACAGATAATGTCTAAACTCGATATCAAACAGGCTGATGAACCTGTATTTTTTCTTTTCGCCGCTCACAACTTCAGACTCAAAGGTCTTGCAAGTCTCATAAAGGCACTTGCAATTGTCTCCAGAAGAACCGCTCAAAGGCCTGCCTATCTTATCGTCGCAGGCAGGGACACGGGACGTAAATACCGCGTACTTGCCAGACGCCTCAAGGTCAGGGACAGGATAATCTTCTTCGGCCCTGCAGGCAGTATAAGTAATTTACTCGCCGTAAGCGACGTTGCGGTTCTGCCCACATATTATGACCCGTCAAGCAGGTTCATACTCGAGGCCCTCGGCGCAGGAAAACCTGTAATTACGACAAAATATAACGGCGCAACCGATTTATTTACTCCCGACAGGCACGGCAAAACCTTCGAATCGCCTGACGATATAGATTCTCTTGCTGAATCGATGAGATATTTTTGCAATACTGAACATATTATTGCCGCCAAACAGGCCATCGAGCAGGACGATATAAGATCAAAAGTTTCAATCGAAGCACATTGTAAAAGACTGTTGATGCTTTATAATAAGATAAATAAGGAAAAACTCGAAATTCGAAATACGAAACTCGAAACAAATTAGAATTCTCAAATGTTAAAATTTTCAAAACAGGTGTTTGGGACATTTAAATTTTGATAATTTGATATTGTTTCGAAATTAGATATTCGGATTTCGGATTTAACTGTTACTTTAATTGATAGAATCATGAAAACAATATCTTTGATTGTTATTTCTTATTTGATCGGCTCAATCTCCTTTGCCAGGCTGATAGCAAAAATGCACGGCAAGGACCTTCGCCAGATAGGCTCAGGCAACCTCGGCGCAACAAACCTGGCAAGGGCCTGCGGCAAAAAATGGGCATACCTCTGCTTCGCTCTGGATGTCCTTAAAGGTTTTGTACCGTCTATTTCAGCAAAGTTTATTTTAGTTACTGATTCTGTCAGCCCTGCGATACTGGCGCTATGGCTCGCTGTCGGCGCAGCCGCTATCCTGGGCCACATCTTTCCTTTCTATCTGAAATTCAAAGGCGGCAAAGGTGTCGCCACCAGCTTCGGCGTAGTGCTCGGCATCTGGCCTTATTATGCAGTCCCCGGCCTCATCTGTTTTGTCCTGTGGATTATAATAGTTCTTACCTGGCACTACATTTCGCTCGCCTCAGTCATAGCCGCAGGCCTTTTCCCGGTTGTGATGATTATTCTGACGTTTGTTTTACAGGACTGGCAATTTGCAACCCTCTGGCCCCTGTTCTTAGCAGCGGCAATCTTATCTTCACTGGTAATATTCCTGCACAGGGCCAACATCAAAAGACTCCTCGCCGGCACTGAAAACAAAGTCCTCCAACAAAAAGAGGCCTGACACCTTTTTTATTTTTCATTGACAAATAGGCCATTTCCAGCTTATAATAGTACCCAGAACAACAAGTTCGATGTGAGAGATAAGTTTGTAGGAGGAATAGCCATGTCTAAAAAATGTATCTTATTTTTTACGGCGATTATTTTAAGTTTCTGCTTTACGAACCAGGCAAAGGCACTGCCGCGTTATATCCACGTAACTGTTGAACCCAACGGCCAGGATTTACAGGCGTATGTTTTCGGGCAGTTTATGTTTTCGGGAGGAGTTTTTTTCATCAATCCTGACAATTACACCAGATTTCCCGTACCGCCTGATGCAAATAACATTAAAGTGGAAGAATTAAACTTGATTGACTGGATATGGAGCACAGAAACCTACCAGACGCTCTATCTGCCCGAACAGTCCAACTGGCCTATGATTCAGTGGGACCTTCACTATTTCGAAAGCACATATCCATTTACTCTTACATACCGTATCGAGTATGACCACACACTTATAAAAAGGGATGATGAGTATATCTTCTTCTATGCCGATGAAAGTCTGGAATTACTCCCCTATGATCCTAACACCTATCCTAACGGCCTGTATTCTGCCGAGTCTGATTCAAATTTGTCCTGTGTAATCAATTTCCCGCAGGGCTATTATATTGAAGGAGTATGGTCAAGAGATATTCCGCTGCAATATCAGGTAAATGGTAATCAATTAACGTTTTCGGTAAATTACCCCCAGGCCGACAGACTTTCTGTCTCCATGAAGCTGATTTGTGCATACCTCCTTGCAGGTGATTTGAATGATGACTGTACAGTAAATGGTTACGATTTTGTGATAATGGCCGAAGCCTGGATTTCAGATTTCACCGACCTTAAAGATATAGCTGATAACTGGCTCATAGACTGTGACGTAACCCCCTCCGACCCAGCCTGTGTGCCAAAATAAGGCCTATTAAATGCCCAAAATTTCCGCTTGCATAGGAAATTTGACCGATTATAATTAGTATATTCGCGGGTGTAGCTCAGTGGTAGAGCGTCACGTTGCCAACGTGAATGTCGTGAGTTCAAGTCTCATCACCCGCTTTCTCAGGCCGGTAATAAACGATTTGGCCTGAAATAAAGATGTAAAAAATGGTTATCCGCCGACCTGCCATCCGTAGCTTTGGCGAAGGATGGAAGGCGGATTCATCAATTTTGCATTTTAAATTTTAATTTTTGAATTGAAAATAATATCAGTGAGGTACCGGCTAAATTTAGTCTGGCGCTGGTCGCTGATATGTCGAAGGCCATCGACGGCCAGGCTGTTAAAAGCTTCAGGACATATCCGACCTGAGGCTTTTTCGTTGGATGAAGTTAGGTGGTTACGAAACTTGTTACGGTTGCGTTTATCGTAGAGCGTTATGGAAAACAAAAAACCTATTAGAAGTTTTCATGATTTAGAGGTTTATCAGACTGCCTATCAGGCTATGCTTGAAGTGTTTGAGTATCTTTTGCCAAAACTGCCGGTCGAAGAAAAATATGATTTGACTGCCCAGCTTAGACGTTCAACTAAGGCCATCCCTCGTTTAATAGCCGAGGGCCATTCTAAAAGACATCAAAAAAAAGGATTTCAGAGATATCTTGACGATACGATGGCAGAGTCCAATGAGACAATAGTTTCTTTGACTCAGGCCAAAGATTTATATCCTTCAATGGTTGATGTAGATAGATGTGAGAGACTAATAGATACTTATGATAAAATCAGCAGGCAATGCTATAATTTGGCCCTCGCTTGGGGAAAGTTTACTCAGCGTGGCCGCTTACCGATAACCGATAACGAGTTACCTAACCGCCAAACGAAACGAGCATCGCAACCGATAAACGATAACTTATAACCGATAACTGATAACGGATAACCGATAACTGACAAAATAAAGGAGTTAACAATGGCAGCACAAACCAATACCAAGGAAAAAGAAGCCAAAACCGATGAGATAAAGAACAAGGTCAAAATAACTGATGCAGGCCCGTGTAAAAAGAAGATCAGCATTGAAGTCCCTGCAGAGAAAATCTCCAAAGCCCTGGACGAGCAATATGATGAGCTCAGACGTGATGCCGTTGTGCCGGGCTTCAGGAAAGGCAGAGCCCCCCGCAGACTGCTGGAAAAACGCTTCGGCAAAGATGCAACCATGCAGGTAAAGGCAAAGCTCCTGCTCGATGCCAGCGAGTCAGCTATAAAGGATAACGAGATAGAATCTTTAGGTGAGCCTGACATTGACCCTGAAAAGATAGAAATGCCTGAGGACGGCCCGATGAAATTCGATTTTGAGATCGAGGTCAGGCCGACATTCGACCTGCCTTCACTCGAAGGAATATCCGTTGAGAAGCCAAAGCTCGAAGTTACCGACCAGACGATTGAAGATGAAATAGCAGAACTGACCAAACGGCTGGGTACATGGATGCCGAAGGATGGCAAAGTTGCTGCCGAAGACCAGATAATTGCCGACGTTGTTTTGAAACCTGCCGACGGTGATGAGGAAAAGGTCAATAATGCAGAGATACACGTAAACCCGCGAGGCCTGGTAGGCAAGGTGCCGGTAGAAAAACTTGACGAGTTGCTCATCGGCACAAAAGCAGGTGATACAAAGACGACCAGCGTTGATGTACCTGCCACGTTTTACGATGAAAACTACCGCGGCAAAAAGGTAGATGTTGAAATTAAGATCAACGATGTAAAACAGCTTGCCCCCGCCAAACTCGACGATGCTTTCTTCAAGCGGTTCAGTGTTGAAAATAAGGAAAAGCTTGTTGAGATGATACGCGAAAGGCACGAAGCAGAAGTTGAAAGACATCAGAAAGAGGCTATGCGTCAGTCTGTCCGTGATTTCCTGCTCGGCAAGGTCAATTTCGATTTGCCCGCCGATGTTGTCGCTGCCCAGTCACAGGACCTTCTCAAAAGGCAGTACACAAGACTCCTTATGCAGGGCGTAAAGGCAGAAGACCTCCAGCAGCAGATGGAGCAGTTAAGAACTTCCAGCGACGAACAGGCAAAAGAGCAGCTCAAGAGCTTTTTCATTATGGATGCGATCGCCACAAAGCTTGATATCCAGACGACACAGGAGGAGATCAACGGCTACATCGCCCAGGCGGCAATGTACCGCCAGGTGCGCCCGGAAAAGATGCGCGAGCAGATGTCCCGCGACGGCTCACTTACCCAGGTAGCTCTTGAGATTCGTGAGATTAAGTGTATTGACAAGATTTTGGAGTCGGCAAAAGTCTCTGAAGTAAAACCGTCTGCCAAAGCCGGCGCAAAAACAGAGCCGAAAAAGGCAGCAGCAAAGTCTGAAAAGAAAACGACAGACAAAGCCACGAAGAAAACAACGACCAAGGCCAAAGCTGATACCAAGAAAGCCAAACCGGTCAGAAAGTCACCGGCCGCAAGGAAAAAGGAAAAATAATACTGGATAAAATCGGCCTTGACGCAGAAAAGTAACAGGCGAAAATAGCCGATAAATAAGTGTGATGTAATGTTTAAATGGTGATAAGTTCCTATAAAAAGGACGATTAAGGAAGCAAAAATGATTATTGAGCCACAAAGAAGTCCGATAAGACCGATGGATTCGAGTATCCAGTCGCCTGCCTATCAGCGAACACGCGAGATGACTCTTGACGATATGCTGCTGGAGAACAGGATAGTCTTCCTCGTCGGCGAAATATCCTACGGCCTGGCGACGAATGTAATTATGAAGATGCTCTATCTGGACAACCAGAAGCGCGGCAGTGAAATCAGTCTCTACATCAATTCACCCGGCGGGTCCGTCGACGACACAATGGCGATCTATGATACAATTAGCTTTATCGGTTCACCCGTAGCTACATTTTGTATCGGCAGGGCAGAATCAGGTGCAGCGATAATTCTTTCAGCAGGCGAAAAGGGCAAACGCCACGCTCTGCCTCACGCCAAGGTTATGCTCCACCAACCCTGGGGCGGCGTCTCCGGCCAGGCTGCTGATATCCAGATACAGGCTGAAGAAATCCTCAAAGCCAAGCAGATGATAAACGAGGTACTGGCCCATACCACCGGCCAGCCTATCGAAAAAATTATCGCAGAGACCGAACGCGACAGGTATATGACAGCAGATGAGGCAAAAAATTACGGCCTTATCGATGATGTCCTGCACGAAGTAGAAGAAGACGACAAAAAATCAAAGAAGGGTAAAAAATAAAAAAGGTAGCCACAAAGACACAAAGGCACTAAGAAAAAATAATATAAATTAAAAACTTTGTGTCTTAGTGACTTGGTGGCTGATAAAAAAAGGAAAAAACAAATGGCACTAAATCAGAATCTTGTCCCGATAGTAGTGGAAACAACCGGCCGAGGCGAACGGGCCTATGATATTTACTCAAGGCTTTTAAAGGACAGAATAATTTTCCTCGGCGGTCAGATCGACGATGAATCTGCAAATCTCGTCATAGCTCAGATGCTGTTTTTGAGCAATGAGGACAATAAAAGTGATATCAATTTTTATGTCAATTCACCCGGCGGCTCTGTTACAGCAGGGCTGGCCGTTTATGATACGATGCGGTTTCTCCGCTGCCCGGTAGCGACCTACTGCATAGGCCAATCGGCAAGTATGGGTGCGATACTCTTTACCGCAGGTACCAAGGGAAAGAGATTTATGCTCAATAACAGCAGAATACTGCTGCATCAGCCGCTCATCAGCGGCGTCCTCGAAGGCCCGGCAACAGACCTCGATATTCAGGCCAAAGAAATCCTTCGACTTCGAGGCAGGTTATATGATATACTTTCTGCACATACAGGACAGTCGGTTGATAAGATTACCGCTGACTGTGACAGAAATCTCTGGCTCGAGGCCGGCGAAGCTATAGAATATGGACTTGCCGACGAGATACTGCAAAAGGCGCCTCAGCCGGTGCAGAAGCCTGATGAACAATAGTAAACTTCTCAGGACCACGGCAAATTAGCCGAGAGTAAAAAGTGGAAGGTAGAAAATTGAAAAACAGGGAAGTTACATTTTTTATTTTTTATCTCTTATTTTTTATGCTGCTTTTATCCGGCTGTGAAGAAGCGGCTAAAAAACCCCAGTCACAAACCCTCGATAAAGAACCTGTCCTCAGTGAAAGTGAAATAGAACGTCAAAACGCTTCCCTTAGAGCTGAAAACCAGAAGCTCAAAGAACAGCTTGAAAATTTAATGGGGATAAACAAACCTGCAAGGACCGAAGCTGTTTCAACTATTCTGTCGATCGAACTTACCGACCGCTGCGGCATATACGACAAAGACGATGACGGCAAAGAAGAGACTTTGGTCGTATATCTGAGAACTATCGATGATATGGGCGATTGCATCAAAGCGCCCGGTGCGGTAAAAATAGAACTTTGGGACCTCGACGCCAGGCCGGAAGATGCGCTTTTGAAAAGCTGGGAGATCGACCCGCCTCAGCTTAGAAAAAACTGGTCAGGCTCACTGCTTACCAGCTATTACAAACTCAAATTGGATACGAGCACAATTACTGTAAAAGCCAAACACGAGCTTACAATAAGAGTTGAATTTATAGACTATATGACAGGAAAAATCCTAAAGGCACAGCAAGTCTGCGAACCATAAGCTGCCAAATCGGATACCCGAAAAAGTGATATGGGTTATGTCATTGCGAGGCCACCTATGGTGGCCGTGGCAATCTCAATCATCCGATTTTTACTTTTTCAACAGCCCATTTAACCAAAATTCAGCACAGCAAATTCGCCGTGATATTTTTTCGCCGCGATATCATATGCCTTGGCCGCCTCTGTCTCATCGTCAAAATAACCTAAATGTTTATATGTATTATTATAACCTATAGCCGAACACCATTTCTTGCGTCTTTTGTCCAGATGCACACCTTTGTATCTTGAACTGCAAGGCTTATTTGTCTTCCTGCGGCTTCGGCAGTTCTGGCTCTTGGTCACGACACGAAGATTACCCCTTGTATTGTTCAGGCTATCGCCGTTCTTATGGTCAACAATTTTACCTTTAGGCGCATTCATGATCTGCCTGTGCATATACAAAATCTTCCTGCGTTCTATCCGCCCGGCATAAAACTTCCCGCTTACATTCTCAAAACACTGCCAGTCTGTCTCGGCCAGTTTTTTGTGATCTTCCGGGCTGACGATTGTAAATTTGCCGTCCGTGAGCCTGATCTTTCTAAATGCAAAGCCGAAACGCTTTTTACGATACTGTAGAAGAAACCAAACCGCAATTTTTTCAATAATAACTGGAATTGGAATTTGAATACTTATTTTAGTCATAATGATTCCTTTGTGTTTCGTTTATCGGTTGCGATGCTCGCCGATAAGGCTATCAGGCCAACAGTTTATCAGGCAGTGGACATCAGGCTAACAGGGCATCAGGTTGGGCT
>JAFGGI010000035.1 GCA_016930635.1 Sedimentisphaerales bacterium
CCTGGCACGAAAACATCCGCGACTGGTGCATCAGCCGACAACTCTGGTGGGGCCATCAGATCCCTATCTGGTACTGCCAAGATTGTGAGCACATCAGCACGGGTATCGAAGACCCAAGCGAATGCGAGAAGTGCCACTCCAAAAACATTACTCAGGAAGAGGATGTTCTCGATACCTGGTTTTCGTCGGCGCTGTGGCCGCATAGTACGCTGGGTTGGCCGGAGGAAACGGATGAGCTGAAGTTCTATTATCCGACGAGTACATTAGTAACAGCTCGGGATATTATTACACTTTGGGTATCGAGAATGGTGATGATGGGACTGGAAAATATGAACGAAATCCCCTTCAGTGATGTGTTCATCCACCCCACTATCCTTGACGGCAACGGCGAAAGGATGAGCAAAAGTAAAGGGAACGGGATAGACCCTATCGATATTATCGATACCTACGGGGCCGATGCGATGAGGTTCAGCCTGTGCCAAATGACCACCGAAAGCCAGGATGTACGGCTGCCTGTGATACAAGACGAAAAGGGTCATAATATAAGCGAGAAATTCGACATCGGAAGGAACTTCTGTAATAAGCTCTGGAACGCATCACGATTTGCAATGATGAACCTCGAAAGTGTCGATACTGAGGCCTTCGACAAAAAGAAATTAACCATTACAGATAAGTGGATACTGTCCAGGTTAGCAGCGACCGTTAAAGAGACAACAGATATGCTGGACGATTTTAAGTTCAGTGAACCGCTAATGGTTATTTACCGCTTCTTCTGGAATGACCTGTGTGACTGGTACCTGGAATGGGTTAAGCCAAGAATGCAAAATTCAGAAGAAAAGCAGGTGCCGCAAAATGTACTTGCGTTCGTGCTGGATTGCACACTGAGGCTTATGCACCCGTTCATACCTTTCATAACCGAAGGGATATATCAGAAGCTAAACGAAGTTGCACCCAAAAGAGGCCTAAAGGGTATTGCGGAACTTACCGTCGCTGATGCGTTGATAATCGCTGATTGGCCAAGTAAGCTGGACAAGCTCATTGATAAAAAGATAGAGAAAGAAATTGCTGTTGTTCAGGAAGTTGTACGAGCGATACGGGAAATAAGGAATAAATATACTGTTGCGCCTAATAAAAAGTTAGTTGCTTCTGCAAATGCGGCCGGCAAGGCCGAAAAGATACTCAATGCTAATGCGGAATTGATCTGTGATAGAGCGGGGTTGGAGAAATTTACTGCTTCGGGTGATGAGAGCAAACCTAAATCGGCTGCGGCCGCGATAGTGGAGCAGATACAGGTTTTTGTACATGATATTATCGAGACAGAGGCGGAGTTAAAGAGGCTTGAAAAGCAAAAGGCTGAGGTATTGGCCGGGGTGAAAGGCAATGAGGCCAAATTAAATAATGAAAATTTCGTTAATCGCGCCAAGCCTGAGGTTGTCCAGCAGGCTCGGGACAGGCTTGCGGAGTTGAAGCAGCAGCTTGCTACCATAGAGAAGAATCTGGAAGAATTGAAGTAATAGCCACTAAGGCACGAAGACACAAAGATACAAAGTTTTTAAACGCTGATTGCGCTGATTTTTAATTAGCCACAAATGAACACAAAAACACGAATTACATTAGCCACAGATACCTATGGCATAAATTTCACGGATTAAGGTGTCCAAAGTAAGGAGTAAAAGGTTTGTAAAACAGAGGCGAAATTACACAATAAGGAAATTGGGGCAAACACTAAGAGAGTTTATATGCTAATTAATGAAAAATTAGATTATCTTGCGAAGAGATATTATGCGTTGGAAAAATCTGATATAAGCCAATTCCAGAGGAAAGCTCGTCTTCTGCAATCTATATGGAGAGAGGAAAAAGGTTATAAACCAGGATTATTTCGAGGGAGAAAAACAGGCAACTATCTAACAATGCCCTTGGCAAAACAAACTTTGAGTAATTACCTGACCGATAATATAAAAAAAGTAGTCAGGCAGGAGCTTTACAGCAGTAAAGAAACCAAAAAATTATACGGCAAGCCCCGGATATATAATAATCTCCTGTCAAGTCAGCCGTTATGCTTCAATCTATTTGCCGAATTAAAATTGGATTTAGACCTGGCAACAAAAGTTTTCAGGGAATTGTTTCCTATGCAAATTGCTAAAGTAACGACTATTGAATTTGAGTATTCCCCCGGCAGAAGAGACATTAAATATACAGGCGACCGCTCTGCCTTTGATGTTTATGCCGAATTTTTAAACAGTTCCGGGGGCAAGGGTTTCGTTGGTATAGAGGTCAAATACCATGAAAATCTTCAGAATAAACCGGCCGAGATAAAAGAAAGACATCTTGAAATAGCTTCTGAGATGAATTGTTTCAGGAAAACTGCTTTAGACAGGCTTCATCAGAAGCCGCTTGAGCAAATCTGGAGGGACCATTTATTAGCGGGCAGTATATTACATTCACAAGAAGATGGTTTTGACAGTGGTTTGTTTGTTTTCTTATATCCCCGGGATAATTTCCATTGCAGTGATGCGGTTTTGGAATATGAGAAATGCTTATCAAATTCTGGAACTTTTCGAGCCTGTACTCTTGAAGATATAGCTTCCGTGATAAAGCGAAACACAGATAAAATATGGATTGATGAGGTAATTTACAGATATTTAGATTTTGGGAAAATAACCAAACATCAAGGTACAATTACCGATTAATAATAAATAACCAATTTCCAATATGGCCACAAAGGCTCTAAGGCACGAAAGTGATATTTAACGTCCAACGTTGAACTTTGAACGTTGAACGTTGAATGAGGAATCGCCTGGCGGCGTGGAATTTATTGACCCTCGGCACCAATTTATTTTACCGTAGGGATATAGGAATATTTAAATTCTTAATTGGTGCGGGATAAACCAACCCTGCCATGGTGATGGCAGGGCTAACCACGCCGTCGTGCCGACGGCGGCTAAACAAATATACAAACCCTGCCAAAGTATTGGCGGGGCTAAATATACCCCACTAGAAGTGGGGGCTAATCAAATAATTTGAAAATAATTATTTCTTTTTTGTTAAGATCAGTGTGCCGAGGGTTAGGAGTAAAACGGTGGCGGGTTCAGGGACGATGTATACATCACAAATAACAACCATTGGGTCACAGGGAATGTTGGAGAGCGGATATAAATCACAGGTGGGAACCTGGGCAATGACATCAACGACATCCATACCTTGCAAAACACTTCCGAAGACACAATGGCCGAAACCATCTGGATAGTTTGCCTGGTCGAGTATAGTATTGTCGAGTTGATTTATATAAAACTGCGAGTTGGCTGAGTTCGGTTCGTAAGTTCGTGCCATTGCAATTGTGCCTCGGAGGTTGCTTAGGCCGTTGTAGCTTTCATTGATTATATCCGGCTGGGTTGGCGGGGCAAAACAGATATTGGGGTCATCGAAATAATAGCCGCCGCCTTGAATTACAGATATACCAGAATTGACAGCGCGATGGAAAAGCAGGCCGTTGTAGAATCCGCTTTCGACGTAACCAAGGAAATTGCCTACGGTAATCGGGGCAGCCTCGGGATAAAGTTCGAGTGTGATGTTGCCTAAATTTGTCTCCATCGTTACGATAGTATCGGCCTGCAGAGAGGGAGCGGTGCAGATGAGAATTGACAGGATAATTAACTTCTTCATATTCCTTCTCCTTTGATTCGTTTTTGTGGTTTTTGGCGATTTGGACATAAAAAAACGCGCAAAAACCAAATTATTCTGGTTACGCGTTTTCTCCGAATTCCTCCCCGATTCAGGCATATTATACCATAAAATGGGGATTTGTCAAGGGAAAAGAGTAGCGAATAGCGGGTAGCGTGGAGGAGTTAAAATTGATACTTGATAATTATCAAGCAAAGGGATATTTAACGTTCAACATTCAACATCGAACGTTGAACTTTGAACACTGAGATTGCTTCGCTGCGCTCGCAATGACGACCCCCCAAGCAGGCTTGGGGGCTAAACGAACCCTGCCATGGTGATGGCAGGGCTAACCCCGCACCGGATAAAAACGAATAAAAAAATGGTGCGGGACAGGCCGAGATTCTTTACTTCGCCCCTAAGGGGCAAGTTCAGAATGACAGAGGAAAACCCCGTCATAAATGACGGGGCTAAATATAACAAATCGATTAAACAATTTTTTCGATGGCGGTGTCTAAAATATCGGCGAGGTTTTTCCATTCGAAACGCTGGGTTAATTGAATCGTTTTTTTAGTATCCTCGGTTAACGAATCTTTTTCTATGCGTTTTGATAATTCAATTAATTTATCCGCTAAGGCGGCAACAGAGCCATCGTAGAAAAACTTTGCTGTATCTTTTTCATCCAGGCCTGAAAGAATCTCGGGATAGGCCAAACGATTTGGCAAGAGTGGATATGCGCCGGCCAAAATAGCTTCGGCGGCACTGATACCAAAGAATTCGTGGTTAGCTGTTGAGACAAAAACATCGGCTTCGGTTAGTGCTTTTTCATAATCTGTACGGTTTTCCTGATAGCCCCAGTTGTCGATATTGTCTGCGAAATAATATTTGGCCCAGGTGAAAACTTCGGGTATTTGGCGGAACTGCTGGCCAAGGACACTAAGGCGGAAGCTAATTCCATTGGTTTTTAGAATCTTTAAGGCAGCGAAGAAATCGTCGGGGTTTTTGTCGTGTTCCCAACGAGCTGCCCAGAGAATACGCAAAGGGCCCGGGGGTCTTTCGGGGTGTCTTTCGATTTTGTTTAAGCCTGGCGGGAAAATGAGGGATTTTTTATCAATCCTTTTGACGGTATCTATCGGCTGACAGTCGGGCATCTTTTTCAGGAATTTTGTTATTGCATTAAGAAATGAATTTTTGTGAAAGGCTGAGTTGAACCATACACTTTCAGCAGCCAAGGCGGTGGTGATATTTGTCATTGCGAACTGATAGTCTCTTTCGTCTTCGATTTGTACGGGGTAAGTTAGCTGGTTTTCGTGGAAATATACGATAGCAGGTAATTCTCGAACAGTCTTTGGGGCAAGGCCTGAGAATTCTGCTAAATTGAGCATATCCGAGCAGAAGATCAGGTCCCAGGTCTGTCCTTTTTTGACAGGCTCGGCGAGCTGGTCGGCGAAAGTGACGGCAGAGTGGCGCATCCGCCATTTCCATTTGTACGGGGCCAATTCGAGCAGAGTCCAATCGTGTCGGGATGATTTAGAGACGCCGTCGATAAAGGCCTTGTGACTGCCGCCATAATAAGGTTCAAGTGCTAATATCTTCATAGGCAGGCATTGTATCATAAATCAGTGTTTGTCAAAGTGAAAGAGTAGCCACTAAGGCACTAAGGCACGAATTTTTTAATCACAGATACCTATGGCATAAATTACGCGGATTATATTGATTTTTAATTAACTATGAAGGCACTAAAGAGTTATTTAACATCCAACATCGAACGTTGAATTTTGAACATCCAAGAAGGACGCCTTCGGCGGAGAATTTATTGACCCCGGCACCAATTTATTTTGCCGTAGGGATATAGGAATATTTAAATTCTTAATTGGTGTGGGATAAAACGACCCTGCCATCAAGATGGCAGGGCTAACCACGCACCGGATAAAAACGAATAAAAAAAATGGTGCGGGACAGGCCGAGATTCTTCACTTCGCCCCTAAGGGGCAAGTTCAGAATGACATAATCCCCTTGATGACAAAAACCCCGCCAAAGTATTGGCGGGGCTAAATATACCCCCACTAAAAGTGGGGGCTAAACGAACCAGAAATAATTTGTGGCAATTCGGGTGCATTTGTGGTTAAAATAGCAGTACTATGGATATCGAAGTTGAACTATCCCGGATAATAATCGATGAGGCCAGCGACCAGCAGGTTATTGTCCTTAAGGAAAAAGGCGGGGAGAGGTCACTGCCGATAGTTATAGGGATAGTCGAGATAATGGCTATCGACAGGAGACTGAAAGGTAAAAGAGCACTAAGGCCTTTGACGCATGATCTGCTGGGTAATGTTATCGATGCGGTCGGGGCGAAAATCGAGAAGGTGGTAATAAGCGATCTTCAAAATCATACCTATTACGCAACAATTCATTTGTCCATCGACGGCAAAAAGGTTGAAGTTGATTCCCGCCCTTCCGATGCTATCGCTGTGGGTATCGCTACGAATGTGCCTTTCTTCGCAGCAGAAGAAGTACTTGATAACGCATGAACCCCGCCAAAGTACAACATTTTGCGTCAAACAGAGTAAGTCCTTATCAATCCTGTCATTGCGAGGAGCAAAGCGACGAAGCAATCTCAGGGCACTAAAAA
>JAFGGI010000036.1 GCA_016930635.1 Sedimentisphaerales bacterium
CCGTGGAAAGTGCGAAAATAGCCAACGGTCTTGTCTAATAATTACTTATTAATCACTTAAGTGCCCCCCTGTTGTATCCGATATATATCCCGGAGAGTAAATATGAACCAAAAACAGGAAATAAATTACGTTATCTCTATCATAGGGCTTGGGCTTACGTTGGGTTCTCTGACCAGCGTCCTGGATTTTCCTGTGCTTCTGATTTTTGGAGTTGGATTAGGAACAGCTCTGGGCGGTATTCTCCGTGCAACTACACAACTCGCAAATAAGCTCAACGAAAGAAATGCCGAGCACAGTAAGCCTGAAACCCAAAACAAAGTAGCTTTTGCCATAAGATAAGACAGGAAGAACTATATGAAAAACAATAATCAGATCAACTTTGTCATTGCTATTTTAGGTCTGGGAATTGCCTTAGGCTCTTTAGCTGCAGTAATAGACTTCCCTTCTTTCTGGATATTTGCTGTTGGGCTGGCAATGGTACTGATCGGAATTCTTCGCGCTATCGGTCATCTTGAAGACAATTCCGATATAAGGCCCGGAAAAAACGGCAAAGAGAAGATGGGCTTTGCTATAAGATAGAGGAGACTACAAATCGCATCATTTTTAATCCGAAGATGCCGGGGTATTCGCATCTTCAACTTCATTAATCTGGTGTTGTATGGCTGTCAATTCATCGAGTATTTCAGCCGCCTGGGCAGCTAACGCATCATTTTCCAGGTCCATCTTTTCGGTATAATTCGGCCTCAGTCTTATCCCTGTTTTTGGGTTAACTGCCGCACATGCCCATATCCTGAGAAGATATCCCCGGGCGTTTTTGCTGCGATAGCCGTTATATTTTTCACCATTTTGCTTCTTGTTAATGGCAAGCTTAAGTGCCTGCTGAGCCTGTATTCCCGCCCGCAGATTTCGCGACCTGGCGGTGCGATAATTTTCGAACAGCATGGCATAACGGTTACCCGCAATATTTTTTATTTTTCCTATCAATTTAATGTCATCCCTGCCGCTGTCAGTAGATGTCTGCTCTATTCGTTTTTCAAACTGGTCTGTAAAAGTCGACTCATATACAATTTTTGCCATATGGGCATCGTATAATTTCTCAAGTATCTCGGCAGCATATATGTCATAAACATTCTTTTCAGCATTAGCGAAAAGAATGTCCAAATCCTTGGCATGATTATAGACAAAATCATACAGTGCTTTTTCATGATTGATTTCTTCTGTTTTTTCAGAGTCGTTTTCCGGCTGAACATTTCTACCCGGCACAAATTTGCCTTTAATAGGCGTCCCGCCGGCGATTAACCGGTCAATCTCTTCTTTCTGGTCCCTGCCAAAACCTACTATTATCTCCCCTTCCCAGTCCAGTACCGGTATCCCGTTTTGTCCTGATTTTTCCTGCATATCTCTTTTTGCGGCCTGGCTTCTATCAACATTAACTCTCTTAAAATCGACATTCTGCTCAGCCAGATACCGCTCTAATCTTCTGCAAAAACCGCACCACGGCGCTGAATAGGAGGTTATCCTAGCCTCGGCGCAAAAGCCGAAACAGATAGAAATCAACAGTGCTAAACAAACTGTAATTCTTTTATTATCCATATTATCGCAGCTTTCCGAGCCCCCTCACTTATACATGATTGTACCATTATCGAGCCGTAAATTCAACTGTTTTTCAGCCGTTTTTACTCATTACCCTGATACTATTTCTCTGGCATTTACGGCATCCGTTCGTATAATAGGCAATCTATATTCAAAATAAAAACATAAAACACAGGGAGATAAAGATGGCTAATAAACACATTGAGCTTACAAAAGAGCAAATTGCACAACTCGAAAATCAAAACTGCACATGTGCCAAATGGAAAGATGTACTTGTAACATCCGACTTTAATGTCGATGCGGTCAGGAACACCACTTTCTCAGGCAAAGTAAAGCTCGGCAGATGTGACAAGCAAATCACCTTCTATGGCGGCGTAACCAAACCGGCCGGCATTTACAATGCCTATCTTCATAACTGTACTATAGGTGATAACGTCTATATCGCAAATGTAACCAATCATATCGCAGGCTACATTATCGAGGATGATTGCATTATCGATCACATAGACCTTCTTGCTATGCAGGGCGAAAGCACCTTCGGCAACGGCATAAAAGCTGTGGTTATAAATGAAGGCGGCGGAAGAGAAGTATTTGTCTATGATGGACTAACCGCCCAGATCGGCTATATACTGGCTGTGCACAGACACAGGGATAAAGTTCGCGAAAAGATCGAGGCGTTAGCGGCCAAATATACTGAAAGTATAAAATCCGATACAGGCGTCATAGGTAAAGGCGCTCATTTATCCAACTGCGGAACTATAAAGAATGTCAAGATAGGCCCTGCCGCTGTTATCGGCAATGTCAAACGACTGGAAAACGGAACTATAAAAAGCTGTCCCGAAGACCCTACCGAAGTCGGTGCAAATATAATCGCCAAGAACTTCATTCTCGCAGAGGGCGTAAAGGTCAGCGACAATTCGATTATTTTAGACTGTTTTATCGGCCAGGCTACTCATATGGACAGACAGTTTTCTGCGGAGAATTCGGTTTGTTTTGCTAATTGCGGTTTTCACCACGGCGAGATTTGTTCTATTTTTGCCGGCCCATATACCGTCAGCCATCACAAATCCACCCTGTTAATTGCAGGATTGTTCAGTTTCTTCAATGCAGGAAGCGGTACTAATCAGAGCAACCATATGTATAAGGTAGGTTCTGTTCATCAGGGCATATTAGAACGCGGCACAAAAATGACCTCCGACGGTTATGTTATGTATCCTGTATGGATTGGTGCTTTTTCAGTTGTTCTTGGCCGACACTACGCACACCCGCAAACACCTAATATGCCATTCTCGTACCTGTTCGAAGAAAATGGAAATACATTCGTCGTTCCCGGTGCCAATATCCGCACGGTTGGAACCGTTCGAGACAGCGAGAAATGGCCAAAACGTGATGCACGAAAGGCACCGGAAAAAACAGACCTTGTTATCTTCGATGTATTCAGTCCATATACCATACAGAAAATCATCGACGGCCTTGACCTTCTTCTTAAACTCCAGCCTGCCGTAGACCATACAGCAGATGAAATCGTCTGTAATAATATGCACTTTAAAGTTTCCTCGCTGTATAAAGGTATAGAACTCTATACTACTACAACCAATAAATATCTCGGCGACTGCCTTGTCGAAAAACTGCTGTCAGCCAAACCAAAATCAAAAGCAGATATTGAAAAGCTTCTTGCAGTCGATAATGAAGGTGTCGGTAAATGGATTGATCTGGCAGGATTATTAGTACCCCAAAAACATATAGAAGCCATACTATCTGATATCGAATCAGGAAAACTAGCCTCGCTGGAAGATATTACCAAGGCATTAAGAAAACAGTATGAAAATTACAGCGATTACAAATGGTCGTGGGCGGCTGAAAAGATACGTAATGTCATGGAGAAGCTGGGGCAGACTATGTCAACTACCGAAAAGATCCTCAAGATTCTCGAAGACTGGGCAGAGGCTAATGACAAATTGAGTAATCTTATTATAGAGGATGCCGGCAAGGAATTCGCTGAACCGCCCAGGATTTGCTACGGAATCGACGGCGATAAAAAAACAAGGGATGCTGACTTTGATGCAGTAAGAGGAACGTTCGAAACAAACAGTTTTGTAAAAGGACTCAAAAAACAACAACAAGAAAACAAAAAGACTGCTGAAGAAGTTGGAAACTTAGTCAAGAAATTGAGCTAAGAATATACACACATTTCTGTGGTGGAAGTTCGCTATATTACAATACCGGTGCTAAAGTACTGTTTAGTTGACTTCACGAGCAATTAAAGAGACATTCCTGCCGCCAAGAGATTTCCGCTATCCGTATATGCAGGAAGAATAGACAGCGGTGATGAAGTATATAGCGCAGAACCGATTAGAGTCTCAAGTTAATATTGAGGTATAGTCCGTATGAAGCTGAGGCGTGCTTGTATTCGATATTAAAAAAGGAATCATCAGAGATTTTGATTTTTGCACCAATCAAACCACCCCAAACAGCAGTCTGATCAAGGTCATAAGAAGCTTCGCAGCCACGGATGCTTCTATCCGCCGCATAAACAAGTCTATATATATAATCACTGCTCTCTTTAAGAATAAAATCCCCTTGTCGTATAGTAATAAATGGCCCTCCATAAATAGAAAAGCGGTTATTAACCTGATACGAAGGACCAATTACGGAGGTAAACTCGAACAGCGAAAGTTTGCCTTGAGAAGTAACCTGTGCAAGCGCCAAGTCGTCCGGATAGACAGAAACCTTTTCAAATTCTGCTCTCAACCAAGAAAAATTAGCAATCGCCCCGAATTTTAATCTTTTTTTTTCAAAGAAAGTTATTTTTGCCCCAAAACCAACAAAAGGCTTCGTACTAGCTGAATTCTGCCATTTAGTACACGTTTCTCCCAATGAAAATGACAAACTAATATTATCTGTCAATCCATATCCGACAGTACCATATTTATTATAGATACTCAATCCGGTGATTGCAAATTGATGTTTATAGATGTCGATAACTTCTCTGTTGCCAGTTAGGATAATCCATGTCATCCTGGCCTCTCCTCCAGCTTCTAAATCCATATTAGAAGATGAATAGGACACTCCGATACTCCACCTACCTTTCGGCATATCTGCGGCGGGTTCACCCAGAAATGTCATACCCTGAACTGATGAACACAAAAAAACAGCCGTATAAAGTACAACAAAAACAATGGGGTTTCGTATCTGACGGAATTCCATACCTTTAACCTACCTTAAGTAAAAATCTGGATAACAAAAAGCCCACTATTATAATAAAATTACTCCTATGTTAACACTGGTCAGTATATAATAATCAGGGCAGAGACTGAGGCTGGGTCAGGTCTATAAAACTGCCTTTGTGTGCGGCTTTGAGCTGTACTGTGCCAAACTGCTCAAAGGTGTTATATAGCAGGGTCAGTTTTTCCTCGTCTTTTGCCTCGAGATATCTTTGCGAATGTCCTTTTTGCGCTCCCCACCTGATTTCTGTGCCGTCTTTGGCATAAAAAACAATGTGCGGCTGGGTTGAACTCCGCCTGCCGTTAAAATTGCTCATATCGATCGACTTTAATTCTGTAAGCAGCGGTTTGTCAGGTGTAACCTGATTGTCCATTTTTGTCAGGAGTTCGATCAGTTCAACAGCAGCGGCGACTTCATCCTTTTGCCATTTGCTACCAACAGAACGCACATTAAGCTCATAAGAAGGCACACCTATGATCTGGAGAACCGGCAACCGGTCCAGGGGAATATAATCAAGAATGACAAATTCAGAATCGATATAAAACCTCTGCCTCGGCGACATTATCAGGCCGATGGGTTTTCTATATCGTGCACTGACAGATATAACCTGTTTGCTTACCTGCACCTTAACATCATACAGCCAGGCAAGAGCATCCAGGTTCTCGCCGATTCTCATAGCTGCGGCATCAGTAATTCTAAAATCTTCCTCAGACTGGCCCGCCGTGCTGAGTATTTTTGTCTTCAGTTCGTCGCCTGCCCAGACAGGAAAATCTACCAGCTGCAGAGGGACACTATTTGCATCAAGTGCCAGATTAGTTTTTACAAATCTTTCGAGGAACATAAAGCCGACACCGGCAGCTACTAATACCACAATAAACGCAAAAATTATAATAGTGTTGCGCAGGGCGTGTGAACGCTCTTTTTTCTCAGTTCTGGTGAGTTTCTTTGTCGAACTGAACCAGGATTTTCTATTTTTTTTTGCCACACAACACCATATTCTTTACTTATCGGCTCTTTCGAGTGCAGATTTGATTATTCTCAGGCACAATTGAGACATATCAATCCCTCCTTTGGCAGCAGCCTTGGGCAGGAGAGAATGCGTTGTAAATCCGGGAATAGTGTTTATCTCAATAACGAACGGCGTGTTATCTTCACTCAGAATCATATCAACCCTGCTAAAATCTCTACAGCCGATGGTATTGAAGCTTTCAAGAGCTATACTATTAATCTTAGATAGAATCTCGGTATCCTGTATGGTATCGAAAAGAAATTGAGTATGATCATCATTGTATTTAGCATCATAATCATAAAACTGATGAGCAGTTTTGATTTCTATAACAGGCAGGGGTTTGTTCTCAAGTATTCCGACTGTCAATTCTCTGCCGGTAATAAATTCCTCGATCAGACAATTACTGAACTGTGATGAGCACTCCTCGGCAGCAATTTTGGCTTTTTCCAGTCCCTCTACGATTTGAATACCGACGCTGCTGCCCTGCCTGACAGGCTTGATCACAAATTTTTCACCCATCTGTTTCAATTCAGAATCAATATCCGCCAATTGGTCGGCAGATTTTATTTCTACAGCTTTTGGGACAGGCAGATTTGCTTTTTGACAGGCTCGTTTAAAAGCTGCTTTGTCAAATGCCAGCCTGCTCGAGACAGAATCACAGCCGGTAAAAATTAATCCTTTTTGCTCGCAAAGCTGCTGCATCTGGCCGCCCTCGCCGAATTCACCGTGGAAAGCCAGAAAAAATACATCAATACTTTTATCATCGAGGATTTGGGGACTGTCAGCGGAGTAATCATGTTCGATAACTTCTAATTCCGGAATTTTTCTCAGAGCATCTGCGATACATTTTCCGCTCAGCAGGCTGATTTGACGTTCAGCGCCAAACGCCCCCATTAGAACTGCAACCTTCAATCCATCCGGAATATTTAAATCCATTTATATTATGCCGTCAAAAACTGCTACCAGATTTCGATTTCAAGTTCAAGTTCGACATCGAACTTTTCTTTTACTTCTTTTTTTACTTTTTCAATCAGCTCAATCACATCCCCGCTTTTGCAGTCATCTTCAGCGGTGATAAAATTAGCATGCTTTTCACTGATTACAGCACCCCCTATTTTCGTACCTTTCAGGCCGGTGCGGTCTATCATAGCGCCTGCACTCATTCCGCGAGGATTCTTAAAGATACAGCCTGCACTTTTGATATTCAAAGGCTGAGTATTTTTCTTATATATCCATACTTCCTTTACAGTCTTGAGTAATTGCTGCGGGTCGGCTTCAAACAGATGAATTTTTGCTCCGAGAATAAACCTGGCAGTAATGTTAGTGCTTCTGTAATCGAAAGACAGGTCGGGCTTTGCTCTTTCGAAGATATTTCCTTCATTATCCATTAATGTAACCGCCTCAACAGCAGAGCCGAAGTCTCCGAAATGTCCGCCCGCATTCATTCTTACAGCCCCGCCTATAGAGCCGGGTATTCCTGCAAGAGCCTCGAGTCCTCCGAACCCTTTTCTTACACAATCAAGTACAAGCTTATTAAGCTCGGCAGCAGCACCTGCAGTCAGAACCTGGCCTTCGAATTTGACCTGTAAAAATTCATCACCTGCGAGCCTGACAACAGCACCTTTAACACCGTCATCTGTAATAAGCAGATTTGAGCCTAAGCCAAGTACATGAATGGGCAGTTCGTTTTCGCTGCATCTTTTGATCACATCAGCAAGCTGGTCGGTATTCTGCGGGCAAATCAGATAATCAGCATTTCCGCCAAGGCCAAACCATGTGTTTTTGCCCAGGGGATAATCTTTTTCAACTATTTTTTCCAAGCCACTGAATATATTCATCCGCTACCTTCCAGATATTGCCGGCTCCCATACTTATCAGGACATCACCTGATTTTACATTACTTTTTAAAAACACGCAAATTTTTTCAAATGAATCTATAAATAAGGCCCGGCTTCCCCTGGTTTTTATAGCATCTACAAGCATTTGTGAATTAACCTCATTTTTGCTTTGTTGGGTATCCCTGACAAAATAGATATCCGGCACGATAGTCATATCAGCAAGTTTGAAGCTGTCGGCAAAATCATTCAGGAGGAATCTTGTCCTGCTGTACTGATGCGGCTGGAAAACACAATAGATTCTTCTGTCACCATATATTTGCCTGACAGCTTCGAGGCTGGCCTTTATTTCTGTAGGATGATGAGCATAATCATCGAGAATAACGACATCGTTTATTTCGCCTTTTTTCATAAGCCTTCTGTCCATACCCTCAAAGGAACCTAACTGGTCAATAACATCTTTCGCTTCAAGTCCAAGTGCCGAAGCACAGGCCAAAACTGCAATGGCATTTTTCACGTTGTGTTCGCCGGGAAGTTTGATTTTTGCTGTTGCCAGCATTTCGTTGTATCGATAGCAATCGAACTGCGTAAAGCCGGATGAATACTTTATGTTTTGCGCTGAGATAGTCGGGCCGGGACCAAGACCGAAGGTGATTATCTCTTTTCTATCGGCAGCGGCTGCAATAATTTTGGCTGTATTTGGATCCCGAGCAGAGGCAACTAAAATCCCATCAGGCGATATATTATCTGCAAAATCAGCAAAGGCATCTACGATCTGGTCAATATCTGAATAATAATCGAGATGATCAGATTCGATATTTAGTATAGCGCCGATTTTAGGATGAAGATTTAGAAAACTTCTGTCGTATTCGCACGCCTCAGCAACAAAGATATCATTGTCACCAATTCCCGATGAGGTGCCGAGTTGAAGGATATCGGCTCCAATTACAAAGTTGGGGTTTATTCCGAGCTTTTTTAGCACAAAAACGAGCCAGCCGCAGGTAGTACTTTTGCCGTGGGTACCGGCGATAGCGATGCCTTTATATCTGTCCAGGACCAGCCCGAGCATCTGGGCATATTTGTAAACCATTATTTTCTTCTGCCGGGCAGCCTGGAGTTCGGGATTGTCGTCTTTTACGGCCGCTGAGATAATAATGCCGTCGAGCTTTTCGGGCAAATTATCGGCGCTGTGGCCTATAGCTACCCTGGCTCCATCTTGAGACAGCCTTTCGGTAAGGGCTGACCGCTGCATATCCGAGCCGGTGACAATCGCCTCTTCTTTCATCAGCACCTGGGCCAATGCGCTTGTACCTACGCCGCCTACCCCGATAAAATGATACCGTTTATTAGCGGCTGGCGACTTTTTGGCCTTGTTTTTGCTGCCGATCGGCACGAAATATTGATGAGCACTTTTGGCGAGCTTTGAGTTTGTTATCTGCACAGTA
>JAFGGI010000037.1 GCA_016930635.1 Sedimentisphaerales bacterium
TATAATTGACATTCAAAATGCCAACGGAACTGCAGCATTAGTAATGAACAATCTTGGCAAAGTCGGCATAGGCACAGCAAATCCGACAGCAAAGTTAGCAATAGAGGAAATCTTTAATAATAGAGTCAACCATGATGGATTGTATCTTTACAGTACATCTGAGAGCGGATACGCAGCTCTTAAAGTCAGGACTATGTATGGACTTACTGACGGTGGCGACATGTTAGACATTCAAAATGCCAATGGAACTGCGGTGTTATTAATGAACAATCTTGGCAATGTCGGCATAGGAACAGATACACCAGATGAGAAATTGCACGTAGACGGAAAAGTCAAGGCAACATCCTTTGTTGGAGACGGCTCAGAACTGACTGGAATAGAATTCCCGGAAGAAACCGATCCGCAAGTCGCCGATAATATTGATACGCATTTTGTTCCAAAATGGGATGGCCTGTCTCTTTCACAAGGTTCGATCTTTGATAACGGCACTATCGGTATTGGAACAACAAATCCGGAAAGCAGGCTTACTATAGATAACGGCAGTGTTATCATTCGCTCCGGCTACAGGCTTTATTTCCGTCCAAGTTCAAATGATTGGGACTGGAACATATATTCTTCGGGCGATCAGCCTAACAGTAAATTATTTTTCAACAGCGGAGCTGATATCGATACGGTCATGACGCTGCAACAGTCAAATGGCAACGTCGGTATCGGGAACACAGATCCACAAGCATCTCTGCACGTAGGCGGCTATTTTTCTGCATTTGGAGCTATGTCAACTACAATGGCAACTAATGCCGGTCTGCTTGGAACAACAACAGGAGATGAGCTTTCCCTGGCAAGTATAGGATATCAAACGGGCAATATGGGATGGTTAGGCATTAGAGCACTTAGAACCGCTGACGGTAGTGATTGGACAACAACGGCAATTGGTCTTGGGATGGATATTGATAATACCGTTAGAGCAGGAGCAAACTTATGGCTCAATGCAAACGGCAATGTCGGTATCGGAACAGCAAATCCTGGATCCAAACTGGAAGTGGCTGGTGTCACTAATGGAGGCGATTTGCGTATAAGAAGTGCAACCGGTCTGGAGACAGCAGGACAATCAGTAGGATTAGGATTTTATTCACTCGGAGGCAATGTTCCTTCCGGAAGTATTAGAACTATTTCTGAAAGTTCTTCTCAGGCATCACTAGCATTTTATACATATAATGCCGGAGTTGGTGAAAGAATGAGAATCAGAGAAAACGGTTATGTTGGTATTGGAACATCAAATCCAGATTATGCAAAACTGCAGGTTGAAGGTCTTTCGAAGCAATACAATCTGGATAACGGGCATATTTCAGCCCAGGTTATCGGTACATCAAAACGAATCAACATGGGCTATGACACATCTGTTGACGCAGGATACATTCAATCTGTAGAAAGCGGCGTTGGAAACAAACCACTGCTTCTAAATGGAGTTGGCGGCAACGTTGGTATCGGCACATCAAATCCTCAGGAAAGACTCGAGGTAGCAGGCGGTATAACTGTCGGCAATACAAGCGGTACAACTGCCGGTACGATACGATGGACCGGAACTGCTTTCGAAGGTTATACCGGTACTGAATGGGTTCCATTAAGCGGCAACAGCGGACCAGGAAAATGGACACATTCAGGAGCTCAGGTATACAGCGGACCGGGTTCAGCAACTATAGCACACGTTTATTATACCAATCATCTGGATTTGTCCGGCTATGTCGGTCAAAACCATGCTCTGGTTTACTTAAGATTTACTTCATCGCAAGGCGCCAAAAGTGTTGGTGTCAAGCCTTATGGCCAAGGAGATACAAACTATCCCAATACCGCAGAAACAAGTGGTCCAGGTGCCGGATATATACAGGATGCCGGAGACTATGTCATGTTAATAACCGAAACAGATTCACAAGGCAGGGTAACATGGGCCGGCGGCGGCACAACAGCTAACGTAACAATAGATTTGATGGGATATATAAATTAACCTTCATAAGAAGGTGATAAAAAGTTCGCATAATACTCGGTGCATATCTCCACAGGCAGATGCCGGGGTATGTGACAAAAAAAATAAAATGTAAAATCGAGAATCGGCACTTAACTACTTTTAAGTGCCGATTTTTTTATGTCCTCTAAGACTGAACTGCTGATATTCTTCCGCATCTGGGGCATTTTACTTTATCGGATTTGAAATTGGGCGGTATTTTCATTTTCAAGCCGCACGCACAAGTCAGGAAATGATAGCCGTTGGTACGCCACATAATATCGCCTACATCCCTGCTCTGCCTTTTAACATCTACCGCCTTTTTCTCACCAGCCTGGCGGATATCAACAGCTTCATCACTCTTTAGTGCAGAGGCCGGTATTGGCGTTGAATGGTTTGTCGCTTTTCTAAAGGCATTAGAATAGTCAGCAAAAGAAGCCCCTGCCATAGCACGAAGCACCTTTATACGTTCTGATATCGGCGGATGGGTACTGGTCATATCTGAGAGTTTCATTCCCTCTTCCTGCAGCGGATTAGCGATATACATCGGAGCGGTAACCTTATTGGCAACAGCAAGAGGTTTGGTATTTTGAGAAATTTTTTCAAGGGCGCTTGCAAGTCCTTCCGGATAGCGGGTAAGTCTCGCGCCTCCTGCATCGGCGAGATATTCCCGTCTTCTGGAAAGCGCAAAATATAAAAGCGTCGCCATAAGCGGCGCAAGTATCGCAGCAATCAGTGCGATTATCATCAGAACTAACTGAGCCTGACCGCCGCCGGAGTTTGACCGGGATGAATATCGTCTGCCTGAGCCCATCGAACTGTAAAACATACCGCGGAGAAAGACATGCGAAATCAAAGTTATTGTGCCAAGCATTACACCAGCCAGGGTTACGAATAAAATATCACGATGCAGTATATGGCTCATTTCATGTGCAACAACGCCCTGCAGCTCATCTCGATTAAGCCTGCCCAAAAGACCTGCAGTAACAGCTATCGACGCGGTTTGAGGACTTCTGCCGGTGGCAAAGGCATTAGGAGCAGGATCAACGATTATATAAACCTTCGGCATCGGCAACTGGGCGGCGATTGCCATTTCCTCAACGACATTAAACAATTGCGGATGGACATTTTTAGTTACCGGCACCGCTTTACTGGCAGCTAAGAATATCTGGTCGCCGCCGGCAAAACTAACTATCACCATAATAATCCAGAGGCCAATTGCAATGACAATGCCGAGAGTACCTGCCATCGGGTCAGACACAAAAGCCATCCCTATTATCCAGCCGATGAAACTCAACACTGCCGCCATTAAAACAAGCAGCAGTATCGAATTGCGCTTATTTGCTCGTATCTGTTCCCACATAAGCATTTAAAATTAAAAACTAACCTTAGGCACATCTCTTTCAGCAGCATCTTCAATTTCGAAAAAGTCGCTCTTTGTGAAATTGAACATCCCTGCAACGATATTCGATGGGAACATCTGGATCTTGTTGTTGAAAAAGAGCACCTGGTCGTTATAAGCCTGGCGGGCAAATGCGATCTTATTCTCTGTACTGGAGAGCTCTTCCTGCAGGGCGAGGAAATTTTGATTTGCTTTCAAATCAGGATAAGCCTCAACAGTCAACAGGAATTTGCTCAATGCCTGTCCAAGCAGACCTTCTGATTTAGCTGACTCAGCAACATTTTTGGCACCCATCGCCTGGGCACGCGCATTAGTAACAGCTTCAAGAGTCTCACGTTCATGTACCATATAACCTTTTGCCGTTTCGATCAGATTAGGTATCAAATCGTGACGTCTTTTCAGCTGGACATCGATCTGAGACCAGGCATTGGCAACCTGGTTGCGAAGCCTGACGAGAGTATTGTATAAGCCGATTATAAACCCGGCCAGTACAACAACTATCACTAATACAACAATTAAAGCACCCATATCCTTCCTTTCTAAAATTTATCTGGCGGAAAATTTATATGTAGTTAACTGCCTGTAAAATTCACCCGGATTCAGGATAACTGAAGGAAAATCAGGCTGATTAGGTGAATCGGGATAATGCTGCGGTTCGATGCAAAAGGCCGCATGTACATTATAGACGGCCCCTTCTTTGCCCCTGACTGCATTGAGAAGATTGCCGGTAGAAAACTGCACTGCCGGCTCAGTTGTATAAATCCGCATTACCCTGCCGCTTCGAGGCTCAATAACCTCTGCGGCGAAAGATAGTTCCTGGGGCGAAGTTTTATTAAGAATATAATTAAAATCGTATCCAAGACGGAACCTGCCGATATTCTCACTTATTTTATTAAGACGTGTAAGGTCAAACTCGCTGTCTATGACGTTTTTAATCTGGCCGGTAGGAATACCATCGCTATTAACAACGGTTATTTCATCAGCATCAATTCTTACCTGATGAGAGAGAATGCCGCCTTTGTTGTGGCCGATAAGATTGAAACAGCTATGATTAGTAAGATTAACTATAGTCTTCTTATTACAGGATGCGGTATAATTGATCCTCAACTCATCATCATCAGTGAGTGTATACATAACTTCAACGTCCAGATTGCCGGGGTAGCCTTCTTCTCCATCGGGACTTGAATACTTAAAAACGACGCCGCAGTTATCTTCTTTTTCAAATTCCGTACCCAGCCACGGCGCCCTGTTAAAGCCCTTGATCCCACCATTGAGATGATGATGGCCGTCATTGGCAATTAGTTTATACTCTGCATCGTCAATTTTGAATTTTGCGTTAGCGATACGATTGGCAAACCGCCCTAAAGTACAACCGAGATAATATTTATCCGCCAGGTAGCCGGAAAAGTCGTCATAACCAAGAACAATATCAGCCAGGACTCCATTTTTGTCGGGCACTTTGAGCGAAATAAGAGTCGCTCCGAACGATATCAGTTTCGCCTCTGTGCCGCTTTTGTTTTTCAGGATGAAAAACTCAACATTTCTGTTCCTGCTTAGAGACCCGAAAATACCTTTTTCAATTGCCATTGTTCTCCTCATTTCCATTTTGATTAAACATTTCTGTAAGAAGTTTTATAACCTTTCGCTCTTTATCGAAGGTTCCCTTAGCCAGTATCTGAGATAATTCACCTCTGTCAAACCATAGCCCATGTTCTTTGGGACAGCGGTCGATAATGACAGGTTTATCACCGGAAGATGCGATGATCTTCTGCATTTTTTTCAGACATATCGGACAGCGGCAAGGTTTTTCAGCTATACCCTCGGCCGGTTTAAAAGAGGAAACAAGCTCGCCAGCCTGGGCTGAATCGGCAAAGAGCATTTCAAGCTCACCGGCATCAAGCCAGATACCGCCGCAGTCCGTACAGTAATCTGTCTCCACACAGTCAAGCTCCAGCACAACCATCGGATTTTTGCAGAGCGGACAATCCATTAAATCATTTCCCGTTTATATGGCGATGTGGCCCCGGCATAAACTTTTTCAGCAGGATAACGGTAAGAAAACCGATTATAACCATAGCGAGCATTAATAAGCTGTACGCGATTTTCCAGTTCATTTTTCCGGTTACCATAGTATATTCGGACATTCCGCCTATACCGGCGATAAGATTAAGCGGCAGAAAGATTACGTTTATTATCGTAAGATTTTTGATCAGGGTATTCATATTATTGTTGATAATCGAGGCGCGTGCGTCCATCATGCTGGCAAGAACCTGAGAGAATATTTCGGTCTGAGCGAGACACTGAGTATTTTCAATAGACATATCGTCGAGAAACTCGAGATTCTCCTGTGTGAATTTAATCTTTGCGGTACAACCCTTGAGTCTGTTTATCAGGGCGGCATTGGAATGTATCGCATTTAAGTAATAAACAAGACTTTTCTCGAGAGTAAACAAATTGAGCAGATATTTATTTTCCATTGAAACATTTATCTGCATCTCAAGTTCGTCGGAAATGCGGTTTATTGCTCTAAGGTGTTCGACAAAATGCAAAATTGCACGGTAGATAAGTTTAAGCGAAATATCAATAATTGAATTGATCCTGTTAAAGATCTTACCGTCAAACAAGGCAATATCTTCAGCAACAACTATAACCAGCCGGTCAGCAAACAAAAACACACCGACCGAAAGCACCTTAAAGAGAAATTCTTCCTGCGGAGCATAATGCTTGGGTCTTTTGATAATCATCGCCACATGCTCCGGCTCAAATTCCAGCCGGCTCGGCTCATCAGGGTCAAGAGATGAATTTAGAGTATGCTCGTCTATCTTGAGTTCATCAACAAGATATTTTTTCTCATCATCATCAGGGGCAACATAAACGAAAACAACGGCATTATCATCATTGCATTCGACAAGTTTCCCATCTTCTATGTGCAGTTTTTCAAGCATATAAGCACCCTGCTACCCATTTATACGATAATCCTGAAAACCTATGGACATAGGCAATTAAGTACAGTTTCGCAGATTTTAACAGCCCATATCCCGATGGCAAAGAAAAAAATTTATGTTTTGCAGGCCTTGCTCTGCTGGATAATTAAGTAAAATCGGGCTGCTAAATCTTTTGACATTTTTCAGACTCGGACGTACAATCCACTACTACTGATTCCAGAAGTGAAAGGATTGAAAGATGGACCCAATTGAAAATCCATACGCATCAGATATGCCGGCTAAAAAATCAGGAAAAGGGCTCGGCTGGAAGATATTTTTTGCGATTATTTTAGCCTTTTCAATAATCGCTAACATGGTCCTTTTTTTCACCCTTATGATTTCAGTAATCGCATTTACTGCCTCCGAAAGCGGGCACCGTCTTGAAAAAACACTGAGAGAAGGTTCAGGCAAAAATAAAATCGCCGTTATCAAAATTGAAGGGGTTATAAATAAAGAGTTAGCCGAGTCCGTTACCCAGCAGATAGAAGATGCTAAAAACGACAAAAAGGTCAAGGCTGTGATTTTTCACACAAACACTCCCGGCGGTTCTGTCTCAGCAAGTGACAGAGTATATGACCAGATAATCAGATTTCGAGCCGAGACCGGCAAACCTGCTGTCGCCTTTATGGAAAGCATCGCCACATCCGGCGGCATGTATACCTCGGCCGGCTGCGACAAGATTATCGCCGAACCTACCGCAATTACAGGTTCAATCGGTGTAATAATGGGACATTTTGTCTTTCAGGAATTATTTGAGGAAAAGCTGGGTATAAGACCTTCGGTAGTAAAGTCCGGCGAAAAAAAGGATTGGCCGACTTCATTTGAGCCTGTTACAGAAGAACAAAGACAGTATCTCAGCGACAAATTGATAATGCCCGCCTATGAAAGATTCGTAAATATTGTTGCCGAGTCAAGAAAAGATTTGCTGGAATACGAACAGGTCAGGGCGCTTGCAGACGGCAGTATTTACAATGCAACCGAAGCGATGGAAAATAAGCTTATCGATGAAATAGGTTATATGTCCGAAGCGGTGGAACTTGCCAAATCACTTGCGAATATAAGTGATGCAAAGGTTGTAGAATACGAAAAACCTTTTTCTCTTGAAGATTTCCTGGGCGCAAAAACCCTGCTAAAACTCAACAGGGATACTATCGTTGATCTTACAACACCTCAATTAATGTATCTGTGGGATGCAGGACTCCAGTTTTAGCACCTGTTATCAGCACCAGCCTTTTTCCTTTTGACCATAAAACAAAGACTGGCTGCAGCAAAAATCGCAAGCGTAGAAGGTTCCGGAATCTCCCCTCCCGGAATATCTTCGGAACCACCATGACAGCCGCCCTTTCCCCTGCGACCTCTATCATAGCAATGGCCCACAGTCTCCGGGGCAGACCCGCAACTGCCGCCTTTATATTTCTTGAGTACTACTTTCAGATTTTCATCATTCTGGTGACCGTGGCTATAGCCGACTGAAGATCTCAGTCCGCCGATATATGACTTTGCAAATGATGCCCTTCTGCTGTCACTGTTGCCGAACTGGCCGACAATACAGCTCGTTATTTCTTCAATAGAAATGTCAGATTTGCAACTATATTCTACATCCCCATCTTTCCAGCTTTTATCTTTATTATTACAGACAAGATTAAGAGTTGTACCGCAGTCCCTATAGAGGTTCTTTTCCATATCTACTAATGCATGCAGAGCAACACCGTTACCCTTGCAGCTTGCACTGTCTGCCCAGGAGCCAAGCTCATCGGCGCTGACATTGATAACGGTCCCCTGCGCAACAACCGCAGCGGCCATAATTATTATGACCGCTGTGGATTTAGTCTGAGTAAATTTAACCTGAGTAAAACGGTTTCTTCTGCAATTTGTTTCTGTCATTCGTTACCTTTAAACAACACTGTCTCTGTTTAAGGCACAAGCCTTACGATAAGCTAAGACATAAACCTCAGCTAATTCTACACTTGTTATACCGGGCTGACTTCCGCCGGTATACTGCTGCTTGCTGAATCAAAGCCCTCTTCAGTGAAGATTACTTCATAGGCACCATAGCCTGCTGAAGCACCATCGCGTGTCAGGGTCAACGACCAGGAACTTTCAATGTCTCCAGTACTTCCAGCTGCAACAGCGGCAACAGTAAAATACTTCGGGGTGTTGAACTTGATCTCAAGACTGTTGACGTCTGAAGCATAGGTGCCCCACTTCGCATTGTAACATTCCTGAGCTGTCTGTACGCATGCCAGGTAGTTAAAAGCCTCGGCAGCTTTGGACTGTTCAATGGAGTTCCTGAATCGCGGTACAACAAAGGCAGCCAGAACACCGATAATCACAATGACTACCGCAAGTTCGACCAGTGTAAAACCGCTTCTTTTCATTTTCCGTTTCACGTTTTTGCCTCCCTAAAGATACCCTTTACATCAGGATACTAAATTTACATTACTCTCATTAAGATGTAGTCGCCATTGGGTTAATGTCAGAATGAGACTCAATAGTACTGTTGGCTGAATCATAGCCTTCATTGGTGTATACGACTGTATAAGCACCATAACCAGTTGTAGCGCCACTGCGTGTAAGTGTCAAAGACCAGTCAACTTCGATGTCGCTTGATGGACTTGTAACAGTACCTGCGGTGAAATACTTAGGTGCACTCATTGTTACATCAAGGTTAGCTGTATTAGTCTCATAGGTGCCCATCCTTGCGTGATAAACTTCCTGAGCTGCCTGGAAAGAAGCCAGGTAGTTAAATGCTTCTGCTGCTTTTGAACGCTCAACTGCAGCTCTAAAACGTGGTACAGCAAAAGCTGCTAATACGCCGATAATCACTATGACTACGGCGAGTTCGACCAGTGTAAAACCTTTTTTCATAGTTGTCTTTTTCATTTTTGTTACCTCCCGGAAATCCCTTTCTCTCGTATCATCCATTTACAAAAGTTTCCAAAATTCAGTTTAAAAATCTCAAATACGCTCATAATTCCTCATGCATCTACCATAGGTGCACAGGAAACTTTCGTCTGTATAAATATATACAAAGTAAAATGTAACGATGCTGAACTAATGGAAATAAAGGTTATAACGTCCGGTAAAATGGAAAAACGCGTGTTATCAGGGGAAGGTTTGCTGAAAATTCTTTAGAAAAATTTTTATTTTTTTCAGCGTCTCTGCCAGGAAACGGCATAAGAGGTAAAAGAAGCCGGTAAATCGGCATTCAGACTATTAGAGATAACAAGCTGATATTCGGTATTCGGGTCAAGCTCGACATAAAGGTGTTCAACATTATCCACAGGGCTGTCACTGTAATCGACAAGTTTATTGCCGCCGGCAGCATCAATTGTCCATAATTCAAGTCTTAAATCCGCCTGGGATTGCTGAGGCTCAAAAGGATAACTGTTCTCATAACTCTTATTCCACACAAGAGTCGAAGAAAGATGTGTTTTTTCAGTTATATCCGTTTTGAAACGATACACTTTTTCAGCAATATAGTTCGGCTCGATCGCATCACTGTCCCAGCCGATTGCCTTTACAGCCCCGCCATTTTGTATACCAGCGGTAAGGACTTTGTATGCAGCAGGGGCATCAACCATTCCTGCCCCCTGTTTAAAATCAAGAGGATGCTCGTGGTCATCGCCGCTTGTCGACCCGCCTTTATGCCATCCTGAAAGCTTTTCAGCACTGGTCAGCAGAATTGATTTCATAACGCAATTGCCCACAAAAGGAAATATCGTCATTTGCAGGTTCGGGTCGCTTTTGGCCTTTTGAACAAGTTGACAAGCAACGCCGGCAACTACAGGAACGGCAAAACTTGAGTAGTCACCACAGGGCCTATAAGCTTCTTTACTGTCCCCGACAGCTATAAGGCAATTACCGGGAGCAACGATATCAGGCTTACAGCGGCCGTCAAGTGTCGGTCCTGAACTGGAATGATTCGCATCGGGAGCGGTAAATTTCGAAAGTGAGCCTGATGAATCGGCAACACCGACAGCAAGTATATTCGACCCTGCCGCAGGATAAAGCGACAGATCGTGCCCATCGGTTCCATTCCCGATCGCAGCGATAATCAGAATACCAAAGCTCTCAGCCATTTTATCTACGCCTCTGGTCCACCAGTTCTCAATAGACCAGCCAAGACTCATCGTAAGTAAATCAGCCTCCGGCCAAACACCTGAAAAGACGTACTTAACAAGAAAATGACGAAACTCATAGATATCAAGACCCGCATCAGGGCAGGCCCCCTGATAAGCAAAATCACCTATAGGCTCAAAAGATGCATCAGGATCGAAACCTGCAAGGATAGAAGCTATGGCTGTCGAATGGCTTGAAACACCCGCTTCCCGGCTGTCCTGGTCGTCATGAAATCTTATTTTTACATCTTCTAAACTATTATGTGAAATATCAGGCCTGTAATCATTTTGAGGCTCTGAATCAATATAGGTATTGCTGCGACAGACAACGCCGATATTTACACCTTCACCTGTAAGATTCGGGTCCAGAGAGGCAAGTTTGTACACACCGGCAACTTCAAGACCGGCCGGCTGCAGCGAAGCCAAAGCCGCCGCCGTACAGCACAGCACAAAAACCATTATTAAACTCAAAAATCTGCTCATCAAAACAGGACCCTGAAATCTAGAAATAATCAATTGTATTATACCATATTTTGCCCAATTTTCCTACTCTATCTTTCTTGTTTTTTAACTCTTTTTCACTAAAGAACTAACGGCATAAATAATACCTAATTTCTCCTCTTGCTAAATATAATGCCAGTTGCTATACTCTCTACCGTTGTTTCGGACTTTTAGTGCGTTTAATTAAGCAATAATTCTATGAAAACCTTATTAAGCTCCGATAAAATCGCTGAGTGCATCACTGCGCTGGCCGATGAGGTTGCTCGGCAGAGAACCGAGAGCACCAGGATCGCTATTATCGGTATCAGGAGCAGAGGAGAGGTTCTTGCCAAACGCTTAAGCGCAATACTGTCCAAAAAATTCGGCACAGAAATTCCCTGCGGCACACTGGATATAACTTTGTATCGCGATGACATAAATAACCCTCAAGGCTTATCACAGCCTGTCGTAAGAAGTACCGAAATCGGTTTCGATATTGACGAAAAAATCATCATACTTGTCGATGACGTTCTGCACACAGGCAGAAGTACACGCGCAGCAATGGATGCACTGATTGACCTGGGAAGACCAAAGGCTATCAAGCTTGCAGTGCTGGTCGAGAGGTCCGGCAGAGAGTTGCCCATTGCGGCAGACTTTACAGGGATCAAAGCAGACCTGCCCGCTAAAGAAAATGTGCAGGTAAATTTTGTTGAATCCGACGGAAAAGATCAGGTAATCATAACTTAATCCCGGATAGGCAGGAATTTTGAAGAAAAATCAGTTCATCTGGAAACGCAAGCACCTCCTGGGGCTGCGTAGTTTGAGCAGAGAAGAGATCGAACATATTCTTGACACCGCCAAAGGCTTTGAACAAATAAGCACCAGAAGCATCAAGAAGGCCCCTACCCTTCGCGGCAAGGTAGTGGTAAATCTGTTCTTCGAAGACAGCACAAGAACCCGAAACAGTTTCGCACTGGCAGCAAACAGATTAAGCGCTGATGTTATAGAATTCACCCAGAAAAGCAGCAGTGTAAGCAAGGGCGAGACACTGCTGGACACCGCAAAAAACCTCGAAGCAATGGGAATTGATATAGTCGTTATAAGACACAGCGCAGGGGGCGTGCCTAAGTTTCTCAGCAGGAATATAAATGCCAGCGTGGTAAACGCCGGCGACGGCTTCTGTGAGCATCCTACCCAGGCACTTCTCGATACATATACAATAAGAGAAATAAAAGGTTCGCTTGAAGGACTCAAGATAGCAATCGTAGGCGATATTGCTCACTCACGTGTTGCAAGAAGTGATATATACGCAATGACAAAATTAGGAGCCCAGGTTATTCTTGTCGGACCGCCTACTTTGATGCCGGCCAAAGTCGAACAGCTCCCGGTCAAAGTAAGCTATTCGCTCGATGATATTCTCGGCGAACTCGATGTAATTAACATGTTAAGGATCCAGTTCGAAAGACTCGGCAGCAATCCATTCCCATCAATAAAGGAATACTCACACTATTTCGGCCTGACCGTTGACAGGATGAAAAAAGCAAAAAAGGACATCCTTGTTATGCATCCCGGTCCTATTAACAGAGGTCTTGAGATGGAAAGCGAAGTAGCCGACGGTCCAAACAGTGTTATCCTGCAGCAGGTCAAAAACGGCCTTGCAGTCAGAATGGCGGTACTGTTTCTCGTAAATCAGGGCGCAATGATGCGGCAGAAAATAAAAGACAGAAGAGAAAGGCTTGAAGATTAATGCCAAGTTTGCTCATAAAAAATGGTCGCGTAATAGACCCAGCCAATGACATAAACGAAAAGGCTGATATTCTTGTCGTTGACGGCAGCATCGCACAGGTCGGCAAAATCGAGGCAACATCTGATTTAACGATTAACGCTAAGGGTAAATTTGTCCTGCCGGGCCTTATTGATATTCACGTCCATTTCCGCGAACCGGGCGATGAGGAAGAAGAAACAATCGCTTCGGGCTCAGCTGCCGCTGTAGCAGGCGGATTTACTTCGGTTGTCTGTATGCCGAATACCAATCCGCCGATCGACGATGCCACAAGCGTCGAATATGTCCATAGAATGGCCAGGCAGGCAAGAAAAACTCATGTTTATGTAATGGGCGCAATAACAAAAGACAGGGCCGGCGAACAGCTTAGTGAAACTGGCTTTATGATTCAGGCAGGCGCGGTCGGCTTTACCGACGACGGCAACGGTGTCCAGAATACATCAATGATGCTAAAGGCTCTTAAATATGCTTCAATGTTCAAAAATATCGTCATCGCTCAACATTGTGAAGACACTTCTCTGGGTACTAAAGGCGTAATGAATGCAGGTTATAATTCAACTGTGCTCGGCCTGCCCGGAATAGATCCGCTGGCCGAAGAAATGATGGTCTGGCGGGATATACAGCTCGTAAGAAAGACAAAAATGCGATATCACGTCCAGCATGTCTCCACTGCTCGTTCGGTAGAACTTATTCGCCAGGCTAAACACCAGGGCCTGCCGATAACCTGCGAAGTTACACCTCATCATCTGCTTTTGACCGATGCAGCCTGCTGCGATTACGACACAAATCACAAGGTCAATCCGCCATTGCGAACCGATGATGATATCAAAGCTATAAAACAGGGAATACAGGATGGTACTATTGACGCACTTGCATCAGATCATGCGCCGCATCTTAGAAGCGAAAAGGAACTTGAATTCCTGGCGGCACCCTTCGGAATAGCAAGCCTCGAATGTGCATTAGGCTTATATATAAAGGCATTGATTGAGCCGAGAGTTATCGATTGGCCGCAGCTCGTATCTATAATGACTCAAAGACCCGCCCAGATAATCAGCGTCGATAAAGGCACACTGGGCAAGGGTAAACAGGCTGATATAACTATTATAGACCCAGAAGCAACCTACAGAGTTGACGTTAATAAATTCCGCTCGAAAAGCAAAAACTGCCCTTACGACGGCTGGAAACTGGCCGGCAAAGTCGAATACACCATCGTCGGCGGAGAAATAAGGTATTCATCACGAAAGCAGGACAGTGCTGATTGACGGCTACAATCTGCTAAGAGCTATAGAGAATTTCTCAGAGCATCCCGAACCTATTACCGATGTCCAGCTATGTATGGTTTTAAGCAGATACCTTCTCCGCGTAAAAAAGAAAGGAACAATCGTCTTTGATGGCACAGGACCAAGAGATAAAGTAATTTTTAGAAACATAAGAAACCTCGAAGTGATATTTTCAGGTACGAGTCATGAAGCCGATGATATCATTGAAAAGCTAATACTGGAAAATACCGCACCGAAAAGGCTCGTCGTCGTCAGCAGTGACAGGAGAGTCAAAGCCGCTGCTAAAAAACGAAGGGCAACATCCATTAGCTCTTTAGATTTCTGGGAAGAAGTAATAAAACAGCTTGAAAAGAAAAGGAGAAAACCTGAGCCCCGCCAGAAGTTTTCAGGAATAAGCGAATTCGAAACAGACCTCTGGCTCAAAGAATTCGGCCTAAAAAAGGACACTTGACCAAAACAAATCCTCCGAATACTATTGGCAATATGAAACTTATTGCGAAAAAATCCCGGTTAAGAGGCACTGTCGCCATCCCTACATCGAAGTCGCACACTATACGCGCTGTCGCGATCGCCTCTCTGTCAGATGGAAAAAGTCTCATCAAAAATCCCCTTGCCTCAGGCGATACACTAAGCGCTGTAGATTGCTACAGGGCTTTAGGGGCCGATATAGACACAACAGATACCTCCTGCTGGATAGTTAAAGGAACGGCAGGCAAGATTATCCCGCCCGGCAAAATAATAGATATAGGTAACTCCGGTACAAGTTTAAGGGTTGCCCTGGGCTCAGCAAGTCTTGCAACCCAAGGAGACAAGATAACCTTCACAGGTGACAAACAGATACAATCCCGACCGTTGGGACCCCTGCTGGATTCCCTTAATGATCTCGGAGCAAAGGCAAAATCGCTGAAGAATAACGGCTCTGCGCCGGTAGAGATAGAAGGCACACTGACTGGTGGAAAAACATCTATCAACTGTTTCACGAGCCAGTATCTAAGCAGCCTGCTGTTAGCGACACCTTTGGCTCAAAACAACAGCCAGATAGATGTAACGGTTCTTAACGAACCTGACTATGTGCAAATGACCCTGGACTGGTTGGACGCCCAGGGTATTGAATACGAGAATCAGGATTTTAAATGCCTCAAAGTCAAAGGCGGCCAGAAATACAAAGCCTTCGACAAAACTATACCTGCTGATTTCTCCAGCGCGACATTCTTCCTCTGCGCAGGCGCTATACTCGATGCCGATATAACAATTACCGGCCTTGATTTCTCAGACAGCCAGCCCGACAAGGCTGTAGCTGATTACCTCAAACAAATGGGAGCGAAAATCGATATCACCGCCGAAGGTGTACATATAAAAACAAGCCAGTTAAAAGGCGCCGATATTGATATGAACCGAACGCCGGACGCTTTGCCCGCAATGGCTGTAACAGCGGCTATGGCCCAGGGTACGACCACACTCGGCAACGTCCCCCAGGCCCGCGGCAAAGAGACCGACAGAATAACCTGTATGGCCCAGGAACTCACTAAATTAGGAATTAAAACCGAGGAATTGCCTGACGGCCTTATCGTCCACGGCGGCAAACTTAAAGCAGCAAATCTGTCCGGCAGGGGCGACCACAGAATTGTTATGGCCCTGTCACTTGCAGCTATGGCTCTGGATGAGCCTTGCGTTATCGATACGGCAGAGGCTATGAACGTCACTTTTCCCGACTATGTAAAGCTGATGAAATCCCTTGGCGCAAATATAGAGATAAAGTAGGACAATTGTCCGATAGCACCTCAAAAATCGACTAATTCTGCTAAAAATTTTTAGCTGTAACCCCTTGTGTTTTTGAATCTTAAGCCTAAACGGCTTTTGAGCCCATCTTCCCAATAACTTTATCAGTTGCAATTGAGAAAACCAGAGTGGTAAAATATGTAAATGGAGGTGCAACTCTGGTGGGAAAAGATGGGGAGTAGACATACACGTTAAAGTTGCATATGAATAAAACAAAAATATTTTCATAGGTAATTTTAAGGAGGCACACTCATGTTAAAGCAAGATATAAAAACAATCCTTTTCTTACTCGTTGCACTTACTCTTATGACAACTACCGCTTTTGCTGCGGACGGTTGGGCAAGTCAAGGCGGCGGCACAACCGGCGGACAAGGCGGCACGACAGTTACTGTCAACAATGCTGCAGACTTCATTCTCTACGCACAGGATTCTGGACAAGACCCCTACATCATTCAGGTAAGCGGCAACATCACTCTGCCCAGCACAAACATCCGTGTCCGTGGCAACAAGACGGTCATAGGCCTGCCGGGATCGCATATCAGCGGCAATCTCAAATGCTACCGCCTCGAGGAGAGCAACAACATCTTCAAGAATCTGGACATGGACAACTACGACAAGGTCGGAGATGGGGACTGCATCAGCCTTGACAGCGTCAATAACATTTGGATCGACCACTGCACGTTTACTGATGGCGGCGACGGCAATGTCGATATCAAGAACGGCTCGGACTATATCACCATCTCCTGGTGCATATTCCAGTACACCTACGACAGCGGCCACAATTTCAGCAACCTCATCGGACATAGCGACGATAACGGCAGCATAGACAGCGGCCATCTCCTTGTCACTTTTCATCACAACTGGTGGTACACATTGTCCCATGAAAGAATGCCTCGTGTCCGTTTCGGCCAGGTCCACGTCTACAACAACTACTATGACTGCCCGGGCAACAATTACTGCATCCGCGCATGTATAGGCTCGCAATTGCTTATCGAAAGCAACTATTTCGATTCAGTAAAAGACCCTTATTATGTCTATGTTACGACCGGCACCGATGGACAAATAGAGGCATCCGACAATGTTTTTAATAACTGTACCGGTTTGATCGACCCGGGTACGGACAATGTATTTACCCCGCCATATTCCTACACACTCGATGACCCTTATGCTGTTCCGGGCATTGTAATGGCAGGAGCCGGCACCGGCAGCGGCGGCGATACAACACCGCCGGCAGCACCGACCGGTCTTGCTGCTGTCGCTGGTAATGGTACTGTCAGTCTCGACTGGGACGACAACGGCGAAAGCGACCTTGACGGTTATAATGTATATCGCTCGACCAGTTCCGGCAGCGGTTATAGCAGATTAAACGGTTCGCTCTTGAGTACTTCGGATTATGTGGACAACACAGTTACTAACGGCACAACTTATTATTATGTAGTTACAGCAGTAGATACATCAAGTAACGAAAGTACTTACAGCGATGAAGCTTCTGCGACCCCGCAAGGCAGCCCGGCCCAATACATGCATGTCGATTCCATAGAACTCGACGGTATTTCCTGCGCCCCGGCACAAGAAACTGGGCAGGCAATAGTAACCATACATGATGAATATGGCGACCCTGTTGTCGGCGCCTTAGTAGATGGTATGTTCAGCGGTGATTTTGACGACGTTATACTCGACCAGGTAACTGATGCCTCCGGCCAGGCGGTATTTACAGCATCAGGTTGCCTCAAAAAACCAAGCTTTTCGTTTTGCGTCAGTGATGTAACACACGCCACACTGACCTATGATGAAGCTTCTAACACGCCGGGCACATCCTGCGGCGGAGGTCCTTGTACTCCAACAGAAGTATATGTAGAAGCAATTGACCCTGGTACCATCAGCTGCGGCGGAGCCAATAAAAATGGACAGGTAACTGTAACTATCTATGATGATTGTGGTAATCCTATAGCTGGAGCTTTGGTGGACGGTACTTTCACAGGCGATTTCGATGACGTCTTCGTCGACGAGGTAACCGACACTAACGGCCAAGCGGTATTTACATCAACAGGCTGTATCAAGAAGCCAAGCTATACATTCTGCGTTGATGATGTAACTGCCGCCCTGCCTTATAACTCTGCAAACAACGTAGAGACCTGCGATAGTAATTAAACAATTGGACGGTTAGTTAATTATCGAACGTCCCAGGTGCAAACCTGGGACGTTCGATAAATTTGTCTTGAAATTTCCTACTAAAACACTTATACTTCTCTGGCTAATTAACCATAAGATTAGGAGATATATAATGTTAGGTTGTCATTTTGGCAGAATGTTTCAGGTAACCGGCGGCGGCGGCTCATACCAGGATGGTTTGAGCATTATCGTCCAGGGGCTCCCTCCTGCTATGGCGGTAACAGAACAGGAAATCTACGGCGATTTGCTCCTGCGAAAGCCGGGCTCGGATGAATTGAGCTCACCCCGCAAAGAGCCTGATTTGCCGATAATTTACACCGGCGTCAATGCTGCCGATACCGTAGAAAATGCCGGCAATAAGGGTCTGACAAACGGCACACCGCTGACTGTCCTTATTCCCAACCTCGACAGGCATTTCATCCATATCAAGCAGTATCAGGACACAAATCGGACCCCTCGGCCCGGACACGCTTCCTACGCCTCATTTATGAAGTACGGGCCCGCCGACGACGCTATCGGCGCAGGACTGTTCAGCGGCAGGTATTCGTCCACAATCGTCTCGGCAGGTTATCTGGCCAAGAAAGTACTCAAAAAATGCGGCATAGAGGTCTTCAGTTATGTAAAAGAGCTCGCCTCAGTCCGCTGCGGGGACGTTGACAGCTCTAAAGCCCTGAAATATACAGAAAACTACAAACAAATGAGGCGGGATTACGATGCCTTCTACCAGGAAATATATGTAAAGGGCAGGATAACAGGTGAGATGCGATTCCTTGAAAAAATGGCTGTCCTGGCCCAGGTAGAAAAAGAAATCGATAAGATTCGCGATAAGGCACCAAAGATGGATGCTGCTAAAATCAAGGACAAATACGGCGTACATCACATTCTCAACTGCCCGGATATAAAGGCGGCAGAGGAAATGGTACAGGCCTGCAATAAAATCTCCGCAGGCGGCGATTCGGCAGGCGGCGTTGTAAAAGTTATCGTTAAAGGTGTTCCTGCAGGCCTTGGCGAGCCTATCTTCGATAAGCTCGACGCTGAGCTTGGAAAAATGCTCGGAATCGGAGCCATTAAAGGCGTCGAAGTCGGCGCAGGCTTCGCCGTAAAGGATATGACCGGTTCTCAATCCAACGACCAGATGCATTCCGAGAACGGCAAGGTGGTATTTGACTCAAACAATGCCGGCGGTATCACCGGCGGCCTGTCAACAGGACAGGATATTGTCGTCAGGCTGGCTGTAAAGCCGACACCTACTATTGATAAAGAACAGCACACAATCGACAAATATACGCTTGAGAACAAAACGCTGGCTGCAATTACACGAAGAGATGCAACAATTGTTGCAAGAGTCTGGCCGGTAGCAGAAAATTACACCGCAATGGTTATTCTGGATAGCCTGATGGCCTATTACGGCTATGAAACAGTAAAGCAGAAGTTTGCTTAATACATAGATATAAAAAAAGCCCCTGCTCCTGCTTTTACAGGACGGGGGCTTTTGAATTTCTATAATATATTCAATTACTCCAGAGGAGCAAAGTATTCACGTTCTGATTCCTGCTGCAATATAATAGCAGGTTTAACAAGAACCAGCAGTACATCCTGGTCTTTTACCTGACTGCGGGTGCTGAATAATCTTCCAAGAAGCGGCACTTTTGAAACAACCGGAACACCCGATTCTTTATTGACTTCAGCGCCAAGCTTCTGCCCGCCGATCAGTAAGGTTCCGCCATCCGGCACACTCACGCGAGTCTGAAGCTCAGAAACCTGTCTGGTAGGAAGCGAAATAGGATACTCATAACCTTGTGTATCGGTAACTGTATAAGGGTCAAGAGCAGCTTTTGTAAAACTGGTACCAATCTGAAGAATAACATATTTTTTGTCCGCAGTTATTGTAGGTGTTACATTAAGAACAACACCATCAGCAGTAATGTCAATCGTAACATCGGCCGCAACCCTTACAACGCTACTGGAAGCATCTGTGCCTGTAGCTGTTATATCCTCAAATTCATAATCTGATACATAAGAATGCTCTGTAATGACTCTCATATAAGCTGATTCACCGCTAAGGACCGTAACTCTCGGGGCAGTAAGTACTCTTGCATCACTATGGGCCTGTGTTGCCCTCAGGAAAAACGAAACGGCTAAATCATCAAGAACCGCGCCTCCGAGCCCACCATATAAGCCTCCGCCGAGAAGCGATGCCACAACAGCAGTAGGATCGGTAACATTCTTGACAAGATTGCCTGAAATAGACGTATCCGTTGGCCTGGTATGAGCAGCTGTATCAAAGTCAAAAAGCAGCGAACTAATATTATCATGAATCTTTCCCTGCGGCACATATATCTGATCAATACCTAAACCAATATCTTCAAGGAAGTTTTCAGTAACAAACAAAAACCTGGCTTCTATAGAAACCTGCTGGCCGAGCGATTCACGCAAGTCTTCCAGCAGCAATTTCTGGATTTGTTCGTGGATTTGAGGCGTCTGGTTTATCACAAGTCTTCTTCCATGATTACTGATTGTGCCCTCTCCGCCGTTGATCAACCAACTCATCGGAGCTATCGTATTCTGTATCATTTCCATCACAAGAGGAATAGTTAATTCAGCACCTTCTATTTCCTGGTCTGATTCCTGTGTACCACCGCTAGAACCTGAAGCACTTTCTCCTGTCTGCAGATCTGTTTCATAATTGGCAGGTATACCAACAAGTTCGGTAATATCATAGACGTGCGTGACCAGTTTAGGTGGAAGAGATTCTGCTGTCGCTATGGTTATAATACCTTCTTCGATAGCAAAATCTATATCTGTAATACCCCCGGAGACTGTACTGAGCAATTCCTTTAAGGCCTTTCCAAGAGGTATTCCCGCAAGACCCTGCATGCCTGAAAGCGTATCAGGTTCTATATATGCATTTTCCTCAAGGTCTTTCCATCGCACAACAATCTTCAATGGCGGTTCCACAGAGATTTTTATCGTCTCTATAGCCTCATCAAAGGGCATATCCGGCGTAAGAGCTGTCAAATCAACAAGACTGTTAAGCTGTTCGTAAACTGCGGCATCAGCTTCTGAAAGACCCGTAATCATTGTTGGTTTTCTTTTAGCAGCTATATCCTGCCAGTTTCTCGGATAAGTCATCAGGTCGGCATGAGGGATCATAGACCTTTGATTTTCGTATAAAATATTCTGCTCTTCGCGCCCTATTTCTTTTTTCACTTCAAGCTGTCTGCGAAGATTAATAATATCTTCAAGCATCTGTTTGGTCCTCTTGGCTTCTCTATTCGTCGGCTCAATGGCTAAAAGTGTCTCGATCTGGGCCAGTGCTTCTTCGTATCTCTGCTGTTCCTGATACTCCGCTGAGTGCTTCATAAGGTCGCTGATCCTTCTGGCTCTGTCAGCAGACTGTTGATTTCTAAGCATTTCCTGAGTAGCCTGGGCTTCAGCTTTTGCTGTTTCGACATTACGGCGTTCAACTTCAATCTGGCGTGCATCCATTTCATCCAACAGCTGCTGCAAAGAAGCCTTATACTGCTCATAATCGGTATCACCAAGCAAAAGTCTGTTCTTTTCAACAGCACTTTGAGCCCGGGCAATTTCATCTTTTGCCTTGACGAAATCTTCGCCGGCAATATATGCCTTTGCATTCTCAATGGCTTCATTTACCACAGCTTTTATATAGCTTTGCTGGATGCTTCGTTTTTGCTTTACAACCTCAATATAATCCTGCTTTGCGCCTTCCATTACAGGAGCCTGGGCCGGCTGATATGTCTCGACCTGATATTCCTGTTCGAGGGCAGGAGCCGGAGAAATATATTCCGGCAGAATTTCAATTTCTTCAACAACTATAGGACTCTGGCCTGCTGCCTCAATATCGGCAGGTTCTACCGGAGCAAATTCTATGTATTCGGTATCGACACCCGGCTGAGTTGATGTTGTTTCTTCAACAACCTGTTGATCGACAACCTGCTTCTCAACAACCTGATGTTCGACAAATTGCTTCTCGACAACCTGATGTTCGACAATAACCGGTGCCTGAACACTCTGGCCCGGCTGGGCATGCAGTTTCTTAAGCAGCTCGTCAAGTTTACTTGCATCAGCAATACTTAGATACTGCCTGTATTGGGCAGCTTTGCCAAGGGTTTGTCTTGCGCCATCATACATCCCCCTTTTATATTGTTCATAACCAACGTCAAGCAACTGCTTGCCTGCCTGACGAAGGGTCTGCACTTTTACGGTAACTTCATCCGCTGCAAAAACTGGGGCGATCACCGGCAAAGAAATTAATAAAACTAGTACAACACCTATAAGTAACTTCGCTCGAGATATACCAATAGTCACTGGTCAACTCCTGTTTAATAAAAGAATCTAAATAATAACAGCCGCCAAGTAATGCAGGAATCAGGCCCCTTTACACAACTGTCCGGCTTAACGTATCTTAACGACTTTACGACTGTTGTTGAGACTCTCTATTTTAACAAAAAAACCAAAGCTTTTCAAGTTAAATTTTGCCCTTCCTTATAGATATTTAATAATTAGCCGGATTTTTTCAAATTGGATTTTTTCAGGATTATCCGTTATTATTATCGGCAATAGTCTTTCGCTTAGAATACTAATTGTAGAGTAAAAACCCAAAAAATATTACTTTTATAATTCGCTGTTTAATCAACACTTATGATAAAATCGGCAAACACAAATACCCCCTTGGCACTGGCCCTGGAAACCTCTGGAAGGATAGGCTCAGTAGCAGTAGGATGCGATGGAAAATTATCGGACGAGAGGATTTTTTCAGCCCCTCTTCGACACAGCGCAGAATTATTTGACACAATAATCGAACTTATAGACAAGTCTAACAAAAAGGCAAACCAGATAGGCTATGTCTGTATATCTATCGGGCCGGGCAGTTTCACGGGCATTCGTATCTCGGTAACGGCCGCAAAGATGATGGCTCTGGCAGCACAAAGTAAAATATTAGCGGTAAGCACAACTGATGCGATGGCTCTCAATGTTGAGGATAAAAAAATCAAAAAAATTGCTACGATCATAGATGCAAAAAGAGGACAGTTTTTCATCGCAGTATTCGAAAGAAAAGATGGAACATGGAAAAAGATTTTAGCCGATTGTCTTTTGACTGCTGAACAGTTCAAAGAAAAATTTGATCTGCCAAACGAACCAATCTGGCTGCTCGGCGAAGGACTGCTCTACTACGCTAAAAAATTTGAAACAGATAATATTAAAATACTCAATGAAAAATTCTGGTCGCCCAGGGCATCGAATATTTTTAAGATAGGTGTGCAAATGGCGGAAGAAGGAAAATTTTCCGACCCCTTAACTGTTGTACCCTTCTATTTGAGAAGACCTGAAGCTGAAGAAAACTGGGAGAAAAAACAGACCAAATCAACCGGCAGTTAATTCGCCAAACAGTGTCAATGGACTTGTTTTCGTGATTTTTACATCTGAAAACTGCCCTGCCAGGTTTTGTGGTCCGTTGAATACCACAATATAATCCCCTGCCGTCCTGCCGATGAGCTGAGGATGATTTGTTTCTTCGCCGCTGGCAAGATGAGCCTTTTTACTCGTTCCTTCGATGAGGACTTTTACGGTTTTGCCTATGAAATTTTTGTTCAGCTCGGAACTTATTTTTTCCTGTACACCGAGCAGTTCTGTGTTCCGTTGTTTCTTTACTTCCATGGGAATATCATCCGGGATTTTATCGTCCGCTCTTGTACCCGGCCGTGGTGAGTATTTGAAGATGAAACAATTCTTGTACCGCGCCTTTTCGATAAGCTCAATGCTTTTTTGAAAATCTTCTTCTGTCTCACCGCCAAAACCGACAATGAAATCACCCGCTATTGAAATGTCAGGAACAACCTGCCTTGCTGTCTCTATTATATTCAGATACTCATCGCAGGTATAACCTCTGTTCATAGCCTTTAGAACCTTATCCGAGCCGCTCTGGGCGGGAATATGCAGGTATCGGCAAATCTTGGGCAGATCAGCCATTGCGCTGAATATCTTCTCATCAAATTTCTTCGGATAGCAGGTAACAAACTTGATCCATTCGATACCATCTATTTTGCTTACCTCATAAAGCAACTCAGCAAATGAAAAACCCTTATAACAGTATGAATTTACGGTCTGGCCCAGCAGTGTGACCTGCTTTACACCCGTATCAGCGAGCCTTTGTATCTGCGAGATTATCTTGTCAGGTGGGCGTGAAACCTCCGGCCCGCGGACATAAGGTACAATACAATAGGAACAAAAGTTGTTACAGCCATGCATTACGCGTACAAATGCCTGTGCGGGAAGATGCTCTTCAGCAGAATCGTAGGATGTTTCGAAGTCATCGAGCAGTTCTGTCTGCTGCTGCGATAAATCCCTGATATCAGTACTAAAAACAGCTTGTTTTGTTGTGTTATCAATCGCTTTATTAACGAGATTTACTAACTGAGGTATCTGAATCGGCCCACAGACAATGTTTACCGCTTCGTGACTGAGCAGTTCACTTTTGAGCCTTTGTGCCATACAGCCGAAGACCGCAACTATAATCTCGGGGCGGCTCTTTTTCTGATGTGATATATAGCCCAGCAGGGACAAAACCCGCTTCTCAGCATGTTGGCGCACAGAGCAGGTATTAATAAGCACGATATCAGCACTGTCAGGGCTGTTTTCTAATTGGAATCCGGCCTGGACAAATGAATTGGCCACCAGGTTACTGTCCAGTTTATTCATCTGGCAACCGTAGGTTTGGATAAATACTTTCACAGTATTTCTCCAAACCTAAACATACTTTTCCGCGACTATGAGCATTTCAAAATCTTCCGTTGTTAATTTATCTCCCCTCGAAAAGGCTCCAAGTTTCGCTCCAAAAATGTCTATTGTCTTATAGCCTAATGTCTTTAAAAGCCACGTGATCTCGCTGGGCACATAATAACGCTCGTTACATTTAAGCTCCTTTTTATTGCCGGAATCGTCCTCAAAAACGACGGTATTATAATCACGAAAAGTCATCAGATCAAAGGAGCACTCCTTACACTGGGACTGGCCTTCTTTCTGCGCCGACTCATAGAATTCCTTGACTGAATGAAAAAGCGGGAACAAGCCGTTTAATGTAGTGAAAATGAGCTTGCCTTTATTTTTAAGCGCCTTTGTCGCGTTCTTGAGAATCTCGAAATTCATTTCGTCCGTTTCCATCAAAGAAAACCCGCCTTCACAAAGCATTATCGCGGCATCAAATTCACTGTTAAAAGGGAGATTACGGGCATCGTGTGCTTGGAAGTCGATTTTTAATCCCTGCTTTTTTGCCTTTTCCTTTGCGCTATTTAGCTGTGATTCAGATAAATCTATACCAGTAATCTGATAGCCTCTTTTGGCCAATTCAATAGAATGCCGGCCAGTACCGCAGCCGATATCAATTATTCTTGTCTTTTTGTCATAATTTAATTCTTGTTCAATAAAATCACATTCTCCCAGCGTTCCCTGGACAAAACACTCCTTATCATATTTCTGTGCATAATTCTCAAAGAACGACTCATACCATTGTTTCATAATTATTCCTTTCTTAGTCTCTTTTCCTGCCGGACAGGAGGACAATGTCCCTTAGCTGCTCGATATTCCTGGCGGCGAACCATCGACTCTCAAATTCCGCTTCACTGACAACGTGAGCTATCGACATAAGGGCCTTGAGATGATAGTTCCTCTCGTCCGATGAGCCTATGAGTATAAAGGCGGTTCTTACCGGTTCCTGCAGCTCGGAAAAGACAGCGCCTTCCTTACAGCGGACAAGCAGAATATCGAAGACATTTTGACCATCAACTACGATATGCGGTATCGCAAGGCCGGGCTTTACGACGGTCGCGGATTCCTTCTCCCTGGCCACAAAGAGCTCGTACAGCTCATTTGGCCCGATATTGAGTCTCTTAGCCAGAGCCTCTGAGGCCCGATGGAAAAGGTCCGTTGCGGATATCTTCTCTTCTATATCAAGTATCTCACAATTCTTGACAAGCTCATCAAATCTATCGGTTATGATCTCGTCCCGTCCAAGTGCAAGTTGCTTTAATTCCTCTTCGAGACCCGTTCTCTGGATATGTTTGGAGACGACATTCTTAACAAGATAGACAATTGCCGATTCCCTGTCTATCCGCCTTTGGACATAAAATAAATACCAGACCATAGCAATAATGGCAAAGGTACCGGTCAGTGCCAGCGGTATATCTCCCATTCCAAAAATAAGGAACAGATATATCACTATTGTTATGATCTGTATCCAGGGAGTAAATGGAGCCTTGAATGTCGGCCGATAGCTCTGGATTCCGCTGTGCCTCATTATGATGACCGACAGGTTCATCAGCACAAACATAATAATCATTATGGTAGAGGCTGTCTTGACGAGGTTTTCGATGGACAGGGTAAAAATCACGATTAGCATAAAACCAGCCGTAACCAGCAGTGAAAAGTGAGGTGTGTGAAACCGCTTGCCGGATTTCGACAGGAATTTGGGCACCAGACCGTCCCTGCTCATAGCCAGAGGCGTCCGCGAGGCGCTGAGCAGGCCAGCATTGGCAGTAGTGGCAAAGGCAAGAAAAGCAGCTATACCTATTAAAATCTGCCCCGTAGGTCCCGCAACAGTTTTAGCTGACAGAGCTACAGGGGTAAGAGAACCGCTTAAAGCATCTGCCGGCAATGTACCTACCACTGCAAAGACCACCAGCACATAAAGAAGGTTCACTACTATAAACGCTGTGAACATACCTAATGGGATATTCCTCGGCCCGTTACGCACCTCCTCGGATACATCAATAACTTTTGTAAGACCTCCAAAGGATACAAAAACAATACCTGCGACGACAAAGATGTTCTTGATACCGCCCGGTGCAAAAGGTGTATATTTATCAGGCCGAACGGAAGGGATGGCTTTGGTTATAAAGAAGATTAAAATTCCAATAAGCATTATAACAAGAGCAACCTGAAGCCGGCCTGTTTCCTTGACGCTTGAGAGATTCACCAGAAGGAAAAACAGACAGGCCCCTGCCGCGACAAGTTTTATAGTACCCTCGCCGCTTTGGGGAAAAAGCATAGTTGCCATGGCACCGATACCTACCATCGCGAAGGTGGCCTTGAGAGCTATTGCCAGCCAGTTTGCAAGCCCGGCAAAAGTACCCATAATAGGCCCTAAACTGCGCTCGACAAAGAAGTAGCTGCCGCCTGATTTGGGCATGGCGGTGGCAAGCTCGGCATTAGACAGCATCGAAGGTATCATTAATAAGCCAGCAAGAAAATACGAAATGACGATCGCCGGCCCTGCCTTTGCAAAGGCAAGTCCAGGCAGGATAAACAGGCCCGAACTTATCATAGCACCGGCTGCTATACTGAATACGCTGAAAAACCCCAATTGCTTTTTGAGCATAGCTTTACCTTAAATAACCAGAAAGCATAATAACCTCTCAAAAGAGCCGGGGCAACTTTATTCTTGACCGGCAGGCAGTATTAAGATATTCAATACTCGGCAAATACAGATTTCAAACGTATCGTTATTGAAAGGTTTAGTATGAAACTTGAAAAATTCTCAATGGGTATAGGTGACAGGTTTTCTCATCAGGGCAAGGCTCAGCTTGCCGCTATAAAGAAAGCTAAAAAGGCAGGCTGTGATATAGTTCCGGTCTGGAACAAGAGCCACAGAGAACATACCATCATCGGTACAGAGCCCGCCGCCGTCAGGGAGGAAGCAGACGACGCTGTAAAAGCACTGGGCTGGAAGGACTCATACTATGTTGATGCGGACCACATTAACCTGAGTAATGTTGACCTGTTCATTGACTCGAGCGATTTCTTCACTCTCGATGTCGCTGACTATATAGGCGAAAAATGTGATGATAAAGACCTCAAAGCCTTCATCGAGCAGAACAAAAAATACGTCGGTGAGGTTAAGGTACCGGAAATCTACGAAAAATTAACTATAACACAACAGGATATCGAGAAAATCGGGGCCAAATTCCTGCTCGCAGTCAAAAAGGCCGGCGAGATTTACAGGCATATCGCCGAGAAGAAAGGCAGCGATAACTTCGTGACTGAAGTTTCGATGGATGAGTCAAACGAACCGCAAAGTCCTGTAGAGATGCTCTTTATTCTCTCGGCCATTGCCGCTGAAAAGATCCCTGCCCAGACGATCGCACCGAAATTCACAGGCAGGTTCAACAAAGGCGTCGATTATGTCGGCGACCTTAAACAATTCGAAAGAGAATTTAACGAGGACATCGCGGTCATTAATTTTGCTGTTAAGGAATTCGGCCTGCCGGACACTCTTAAATTAAGTGTTCATTCCGGCAGCGACAAATTCTCAATATATGAGCCTATGAAAAAGGCATTGAAATATTTCGATGCAGGACTGCATCTGAAAACCGCAGGAACTACCTGGCTCGAAGAGATCATCGGCCTTGCCCTTGCAGAAGGCAGCGGCCTGAATATCGCCAAGGAGGTTTATAGCCAGGCACTCGAACATTTTGACGAGCTTTGTGCACCTTACGCCACTGTTATTGATATTAATAAGGACAATCTGCCTACTCCACAGGAAGTGGCAGGCTGGCATGGCGACAAATTCGCAAATACTCTGCGGCATGACCAGAGCTGTACAGAATACAACCCTGACTTCCGTCAATTGATACACGTCGGCTATAAGATAGCTGCTAAAATGGGCCCTCAATATATCAACGCACTGGAGAAATACGAAGAGACCATCGCACAGACCGTTACAGAGAATATTTACGACAGGCATATAGCCAGGCTGTTTCTGGATTAAAATATCAAGGCTGGGAAATTTACACTCCCAGCCTTTCTTTTGCACATATACAGGATAAAAAGACTCTCTTATGCTCTAATGTTTTGCTTGCCTCACGGGCAATAAGGGATATACTATTAAGGCTTTAGACAAAACAATGATACCTGATATATAAATGTTTGCCGCCTCGGGCGGCTTCCTTAATTTTTATTTTGAATCTTTTATTTTTGATTTTCTTAACACACCGATTATGGACGAAAACAAGGGAAATTATAATTTCAACGATATAGAGAAGAAGTGGCAAAATTATTGGGAGACCAATAAGACCTTTGCCGCTGGTGAGGATAAATCCAAACCCAAGTATTATGTGCTGGATATGTTTCCGTATCCTTCCGGCCAGGGCCTGCACGTCGGCCATCCGGAAGGCTACACCGCAAGCGACATAGTCTCCCGCTACAAAAGGATGAAAGGCTTTAATGTGCTCCATCCCATAGGCTGGGATGCTTTCGGTCTGCCTGCTGAACAGTACGCCGTCCAGACAGGCACACACCCTGCACAGACCACCCAGAAGAATATCGATAATATGCGCCGGCAGATAAAATCGCTCGGCTTTTCATACGACTGGGACAGGCAGGTAGATACCACAGACCCGAAATACTTCAAATGGACGCAGTGGATATTCCTGAATATGTTCAACAGCTATTTCGACAAACAAGAACAAAAGGCAAAACCGATATCTGAACTTATCAAAAAGCTCGAAGCAGAAAATTTTTACATAGGTCCCGGCAGCGAGATCATCTGCGCAGACCCTATTCCCGCTGTAACGGGCGAACCTGTCGGGGCAAGAAAATGGTCTGAACTGAACAAAGAAGAACAAGAAGCCTTTATTAATGAAAATCGGCTCGCTTATGAAGACGAGGTAGCTGTCAACTGGTGCCCTGAGCTGGGCACGGTGCTGGCAAATGAAGAGGTCATCGGCGGCGTCAGTGAAAGAGGCGGCCATCCGGTAATACGAAAACCGATGCGCCAGTGGATGCTGCGGATAACAAAATATGCCGACAGGCTGCTTGACGATTTGAAACTGGTTGACTGGCCTGAGTCGATAAAGAAACTGCAGACCGACTGGATAGGTAAAAGCATTGGAGCGGAAGTCGATTTCAAAGTCGATGGCTTCGATGAAATAATTACGGTCTTTACTACCCGGCCGGACACACTCTTCGGTGCAACATATATGGTGCTCTCACCTGAACATCCGCTTGTTGACGAAATCACTACAGCCGAGCAGAAAAATGCCGTTGAAGAATATAAAAAGACAGCTCAGAGCAAAAGCGATCTCGACAGGACGGACCTGGCCAAGGAAAAAACAGGTGTGTTTACAGGCGCCTTTGCAATTAATCCGGTAAATGATGAAAAAATCCCGATTTGGATAAGTGATTATGTGCTTATCAGCTATGGCACCGGTGCGATTATGAGCGTACCGGCCCACGATGACCGGGATTTTGAATTCGCAAAGAAATTTAATTTGGCAATTATTCCTGTCGTTGAGCCACCAAAAGATAAAACCATAATGCAAGGAATAAGTAATCCTCCAATGGTAGCCACTAAAGATTTAACCGAAGAAGCATTATGGTCAGCTTTATATGAAGAAGTAATGAAGTGCGAACTTTGTTTTACTGGTAATGGTATTGCTGTAAATTCTGGCGAATTCACCGGCCTTTCGACTGCGGAATTCAAGGAACAGATTACAAACTGGCTCAATGAACAAGGTCTGGGTAAAAAAGCGATAAACTATAAGCTTCGCGACTGGCTGTTCAGCAGGCAGCGATACTGGGGCGAGCCATTTCCGCTATTGCATTGTGAAGACGGGACTACAATTGCATTGGAGAAGAAAGATTTGCCGCTGACTTTGCCAGAGGTAAAGACTTATAAGCCCGCAGGCACGGGTGAATCGCCTTTGGCTACGATAGACGAATGGCTAAACGTGAAACTTCCTGACGGAAGAACAGCAAAACGTGAGACAAATACAATGCCGCAATGGGCAGGAAGCTGCTGGTATTACCTGCGGTATCTCGATGCACACAACGACAGTACCGCCTGGGAAAAAGAGAAGGAAAATTACTGGATGCCTGTCGATCTATATATCGGCGGAGCAGAGCATGCGGTATTGCATCTGCTTTACTCACGGTTCTGGCACAAGCTGCTGTACGATCTGGGTTATGTAAGTACGCCTGAGCCTTTTATGAAGCTTGTCAACCAGGGAATGATACTCGGTGAAGACGGCCAGAAGATGAGTAAAAGCCGCGGCAATGTAGTCAATCCCGACAAGGTTATAGCTGACTACGGTGCCGATTCGATGAGGCTGTATGAGATGTTCATGGGCCCGCTCGAGGCGGTAAAGCCCTGGAGTATGCAGGGAGTCGAAGGCGTACACAGATTCCTGAACAAACTCTGGCGGACACTGACAGATGAGAAAGGCAACATCAAAGGAATTATCACAGAAAGCGATCCAGATGAAGAGACCAACCGGATACTCCATCAGACGATAAAGAAAGTTACCATCGATATTGAGAATTTCCGATTCAATACCGCGATAAGTCAAATGATGATATTCGTCAATCACATAAGCAAGCTCGAAGCCATACCTAAAAAAGTAACCGAATCGTTCATACTCGTTTTGGCGCCTTTTGCGCCGCATATCGCAGAGGAACTGTGGCAAAAGCTGGGGCACAGCAATACTTTGGCTTATGAGCCCTTCCCGGCGTTTGATGAACAAATCGCAAAGGAAAAGGAAATTGAGCTGGCTGTGCAGGTGCTCGGCAAGATCAAGGACAGGATTATGGTGTCAGCCGAGGCGGATGAAGAGCAGATAAAGGAAAAGGCCCTGGCCTGCGAGAAAGTTCAAGCTGCAATTGAAGGCAAGGATATCAAAAAGGTCATAGTCGTAAAATCCAGACTGGTCAATATAATTACAGGATGATGAGGAATGCTGGAGATAGAACTAAAGCTAAAGGTCGACTCCCTCGAGCCGACAATTGAAAAACTCAAACAGCTCGGCGCTGAATTCGACGGCGATTATATCCAGACCGACAGCTACTATGACGACACGGAGGATTCATTAGTCAATTCCGACCGCTGTCTGCGGATAAGAAAGCATAAAAACCACGCCGGTGAGGCGATAGAACTAACTTACAAAGGCGCCCGTCAAAACCATCGCTTCAAAAGCAGGCGGGAGATCGGTCTGAAAGTCGAAAAGGCCGAAGAGTTATCGCATGTTTTTAATGAGCTTGGGTACAAAGAAAAACTTACCTTCGAAAAGAAAAGGAGCCTTTGGGAGTTCAAGGATTGCAAAATCGCTTTAGATGAGCTGCCGCTGCTGGGCAAGTTCGTGGAAATTGAAGGGCCTGACGATTCAACAATCGAGGAAGTTCAAAAATTGCTCGGCCTTGATAACATACAGCATACGCCTAAAAGCTATGCACATCTTATGGAAGATGCGATTAAAAAAACCGGCACAAAAAGCAGAAAAATATCATTTGACCAGAAATGAGTCCCGCACCTTTTGAATATTCTGTTCTTTTATATACTTTTTGAGAGTTTTAAAGATCAATCAAAATCATAAAAGATTTAAATAAAGGTTAAATATAAAAAAGGTGCGGGATGAGACCGCAGGACGGTTATATATCGCTGATAATAAACCCAAAATCGGGCGCAAGCAGCAATAAGCTGACGGTGAAAAAGTTTATTGACTACCTGCACCAGAAGGGTTTCGAAACAAAGGTCAATAATACCGAATCTTTGGCTCATGCACAATCTCTGGCAGCAGAAGCTGCGGTAAAATATGATTGTGCAATGGTAATGGCTGCAGGCGGCGACGGCACGATTCGGGAAGTAGCCCACGGCCTGGAAGGCAGCGACAAGCCTTTGATGCTTCTGCCCTGCGGCACTGAAAATCTGCTGGCATGTGAACTGGGGTGCAGAGGCACAGTCAAAAATCTGATAGAAGTTTTCGAAGCTCAGATACACCGGCCATTCGACCTGTGCAAATCAGACGGCAGGTTTTTTACTTCGGTTGGAGGTGTAGGTATTGACGGCGACGTTGTAAAGCTCGTCGATAAACACAGAAACGGCAACATAACACACCGAAGTTATTTTAGCCCTATATGGAATACCTTCTGGAACTATGATTTTCCAAAAGTAACTATCGAAGTCGATGATAAAATCGTCTTTTCAGACCGCGGTATTGCTATTTTCGGCAATATTTCAAGATATTCCCTCGGCATACCGGTACTTTATCTCGCCGATGTCTCAGACGGTCTGCTGGATTTATGCATTTATAAATGCACAAATAAAATAGATCTCGTACGGCTTACATTTATGACAATATTAAAAAGTCATCGCAGAAGCAAAAATGTTATTTACAAACAAGGCAAAAAAATCAAAATATACTCTGATAGTGTTTTAAATACCGAACTTGACGGCGATCCGGGCCCGCCGCTGCCGCTTGAAGTTACGATAATCCCGCAGGCCGTTAAGATCCTTGTGCCGCCAAATGCCAAGCCCATTGGTATGAGGACAAGAATGTTTAAAATTTTCGGATAATAAAGACAATATGAAGATATCAAATATTAAAATCGAACCTGACAGCGGACTGTTTGTCATAGCAGGTCCCTGTGTAATTGAAACCGAACCGATCTGCCTGGACATTGCCTCACGGCTTAGCCAAATAAGCAAAAAGACCGGCATCGATATAATCTTCAAGGCAAGTTTCGACAAGGCCAATCGCAGCAGTCTTGATAGTTATCGCGGGCCGGGTATAGAAAGGGGGCTGGAAATCCTTGCAAAGGTAAAAAAAGTAACCTCTCTTGCCGTTATCACTGATGTTCACGAGGTTTATCAGGCTATTGAAGCTGCCCAGGTAGTTGACTGTCTTCAGGTACCGGCATTTCTGTGCAGACAAACTGACCTGTTGCTGGCCTGCGGGAAGACCGGCCTGCCGGTTAATGTCAAAAAGGGCCAATTCATATCCCCTGCCGAGATGGGCAATGTGGTTGAGAAAATCCGCTCAACCGGCAACGACAATATCCTGCTGACCGAACGCGGCACATTTTTCGGCTACAACCGCCTCGTCAATGATATGACAGCCATACCGGCTATGAAACAGCTCGGCTGTCCTGTCGTTTTCGATGCTACTCACAGCACCCAGCAGCCGGGTGGAGAGGGCAACCAAAGCGGCGGTACAAGAGATATGGCTCCGGTCCTGGCAAAGGCTGCCATCGCAGCCGGAGCCGATGGATTGTTTATCGAAGTACATACCGATGTGGAAAAATCAAAGTCAGATTCGACATCTATTATGCCTATCGAATGGGTTGAAAAACTTTTGACAGATTGCAAAAAGATCCGCGAAATAATCGGAAAATAGCCGACCTTTTAACTCTTTTTAAGCCTTGACGGTACTGATAACCCATTTTAACAACCCAGCCTTTCAATAATATCTTAATATGGTCCAGCCGTGTCGATGGACCGCTTGCGATAACATCCTTAAATCAAAAGTACTTATTTCAAACCTTTTGGCTCAGTTTCTAAAGAAAATGACGTTTTATGGCCGATAACTTCTATATATCTACTGTGTGATAAAAACGCCGATTTGGGAAAAATTTTTAAAAATCAGTTATCGGTCCGGACTTTTCGGCCGATAACTGTAATTGTAGTTATAGTATCGAAAAAATGAGAAGACAATTGCAGCATAATATGAAACAGCTTGTTCTTAAGAAGGGCTCAGAAAGGTATATCTTCCGTTATCAAAACGGTTGTGAAGATGCACTTCTTGAGGCACTGGTCAGTCAGGCATCAGACAGCAGAACCAGCTTTGACTGGTTTGACGCTGCTGTCCTGAGCTTTAAGCTCACCCAGTCACTGATAAGCGAAGCAGACAAACTCCTGAATGAACCGACATTTGAGACGGTTGAGCCCTTTTAAAATCCAATAGCAAGGAATTTTCGTCGTTTACTGAGGCGATTTGGAGATAAAAAAATGGAAAATTGTGCAATTATTCATGAGTTTCTGGACTATCTGAAATTTGAAAAACACTTCTCTGAGCATACAGCCAAGTGCTATCATGCCGACCTTGAGCAGTTCTGCCAGCACATAAGTGCCCAGCAAGGCAATACCTCCCAACAATGGTCAGGCAATGATCAATCAGGTGCTGTAGCGACTCAAACAGAGACAAAGATAGAACAGCTTCTTCTGTCAACAACGTCCGACAATATCCGCGCTTACATGGCTGTTTTAAATGATAAACAATACTCGAAATCAACAACTGCCAGAAAACTGGCGACGCTGAGAAGTTTTTACAAGTTTCTGGTCAAACGGGGACACGTAAGCGATAATCCTGTTGTTGCAATCAGAACGCCAAAGCAGGATAAAAAGCTGCCGAAATTCCTCGAATATGACCAGGTCAAGAGACTGCTTCAGACGCCGCCTGCTGATAACTGGCTCGGAGCGAGGGACCGTGCAATAATGGAGACACTTTACAGCACAGGGGTAAGGGTAAGCGAGCTGGTCGGACTTAATATCGAAGATGTTGACTTCCTCGGTGAGGTACTGCACGTCAGAGGCAAAGGTAAAAAGGAAAGACTGACTCCGATCGGCTCAGCTGCATTGCAGGCGATCCAGCATTATATGGAATACCGTAACAGACGGGCACAGAGCAACAGCAACTTTGACCCCAAGGTACTATTCGTAAATAAGCACGGCAAAAGGCTCAGCACAAGAAGTGTCCGCAGAAAAATGGACAAATATCTGAAGATGGCAGGACTTGATCCATCAATCAGCCCTCACACATTGAGACACAGCTTTGCAACTCACATGCTCAATAACGGTGCCGATCTGCGAAGTGTGCAGGAACTGCTGGGACACCAGTCACTGTCAACAACGCAGGTTTATACACATCTTACAACCAAGAAACTGAAAGAAGTTTATGACAGCTCACATCCCCGTGACGAAAATCAGCCGGGGTAATAAGTAAAATAATTTGAGTAACAAAAAACCCATCTCACCGAGGCGGTTTTTTTTATGCGATGGTATTTACCGACTTAATTCTCGTCCGTTTTACCGATATATTCAGGAACAATCTCTTTTATAGCAGAAATGATCTGCTCGTAATTCTTGTTGTCTATAGCTTCTATAAAATTACTTATCATCTGGCAAAGCTGATCTCTACTTAGAGTAACATTATGTTTCCAAATCCCTATCTTGGGATGGTGGGTAGAGGCCATATCCTCACCCTTGATAGACAGTTCTTCGAAAAGCTTTTCTCCGGGCCGAATGCCGGTAAAGACGATTTCAATATCTTCACCCGGCCGAAAACCACTAAGAATAATAAGCTCTTTAGCCAAATCGACAATCTTAACCGGTTCGCCCATATCAAGCACAAATATTTCTCCGCCTCGGCCCATAGAAGCAGCCTGCAGAACAAGCTGAGAGGCTTCCGGTATAGTCATAAAGTATCTTCTCATATCCGGGTGTGTTACGGTAACAGGACCTCCGGCGGCTATCTGATTTTTAAATATCGGCACAACAGAGCCGTTTGAGCCCAGTACATTGCCAAACCTGACTGTCACAAAATGTGTATTGCTGGTGTTGTTAAGGTCCTGAATATACATCTCAGCAATGCGTTTGGTGGAACCCATGACACTCGTTGGATTCACCGCTTTATCTGTACTTATCATTACGAAACTACCGGCACCATACTTGTCTGCTGCATCAGCAACTGTTCTGGTACCAATAACGTTATTTTTTACTGCCTCGCCTGGGTTAATTTCCATCATCGGTACATGCTTATGTGCAGCAGCATGAATAACTACCTGAGGCTTAAACTCTTCGAAAATTCGTTCGACTCTGCTTTTGTCGGCGATATCACAAATAAGAGATTCCATCGCAACCTGCGGAAAGCTCCTGTTAAGCTCTCTTGCGATAAAAAACAAGGCATTTTCCGCCTGCTCGACCAACAACAGTCTTTTAGGAGCAAAATGACAGACCTGCCTGCACATTTCCGAGCCGATGGAACCGCCGGCTCCTGTAACAAGAATAACCTTATCATTGAGATATTGTTCAATAATATCGAGATCGAGTTTCACAGCTTCGCGCCCAAGCAAGTCATTGATATCGACCGCACGGATTTGTGAAACTCTATATCTGCCGCTGGCAATATCCGTAATAGAAGGAACAGTCCTGAATCTTACCTTTGCACCTTCACATATCTGCACAACCCTTCTGAGCTGTTTTGCAGTGGCACTCGGTATAGCAATAGCGATTTCTTCTACATTCTGCTCTTCACAAATTTTCGGCAACTGCTCAACATTGCCCAGCACCGGAACACCATGAATATTCATGCCCTGTTTTACAGCATCATCATCAATAAAACCTACTACGTCATACTGTTCGATCGGCATACGGTGTAACTCTCTCAACAAGGCCTCGCCGGCGTTACCTGCGCCTACAATCAGAAACCTCTTGAGCACACCAACCTGTTCGGTGCGGAATTCCTCATGATAGAGTCTTACAGCCATTCTCAAACCGCCAAGAAGCACAATTGTCGCAAACATATCAAGAATAAAGACGGCCTGGCTGAAAGTAGTAAACTCAGGCAGCCGCGTTCGCAATGTTTCCGTTGATAAAAGCATAAACCATAAAACAACCAGCACCAGTGTACTGACCAGAGAAGCCTTAACTATTGCCAGCAGGTCTGAAATGCCGACAAAACGCCACCAGCCCTGATATTGTCTGAAATATCCGAATATCAGAATTTTAACTACGACAAAACATAATAAAAGCTTTGGATACTGCTCAAAAAGCCAGTCATTGCGGAACTGCATATTATTAGTAAGCAGAAATGCCATCATTAAACTTGCAGCAAAGCCTACAATATGAGCAAACATTATTATCTGCCTGCGGAATTGAAGCATCAGCGAAGATGATACTTTTTCATCATCCTGTTTTTTAGACTCCTTGGGAGATTGTAAGTTCTGATTTTCTTCGACCATATTTACTTTCACTATTTTCTGTCAGAAGTTATCACGACTGTTCGGTATTTTGTGACTGAACAGGCTCAGGTTTCTGTTCAGTTTCGATAAAAACACTGTCAAGAGGGGTCTGGTCAATTCCTTTTCGCAGCAAACAATAAATAATAGTACTGGCTGAAAAGTAGAAGCTGACGGCAAAAGCAATAACCACTCCTGCAATAACAAGTACCTGAAGATTAATAAGCCATTCTGCAAATGATTCAGTTCTGCTTTTGGCGATTTCGGCACCACTGCCTAACAGACTGAAGAATTCCGGCTTCGGCCAGATAACATCAAGTTTGTTCATTTGCTCGGCTTTTGCGGCATTTTTCCATATACTAATATAAAGAAACCATCTGCCGGCCGTAAGCATAAGAAAGACAAAGAATCTTGCAAATAAATAACAAACAGCACCGTAAACGGTTGCTATCAGCATATAAAAAGAGAGCCGCCAGGGCCTTGTATAGACATAACTGCAGGACCTGTTAAAAGCATCAAAAGCATCAGAATGCTCATATGCGATTACAGACGGCATAAGGTTGATACCTCCGCCGAGACCTATAATCATCAGGGTAATACACACGCCCAGAACAAGAACAATTATAAATGTTAAAGGAAATGCCAGAAAAATTTCTCCAATCCACCCGATATTTGTTATCAGGCCGACTCCCAAAAGAAGCAATATGAAAATTATAATAAATACTATCGGTAATGAAGGAGCACCAAAAAGGGAAAGAAATTTTTTAAAGGCAAACTCCAGGCACGGCGTTATTCCGCAATTTTCATCTCTTGAGAATTTAAGAGCCGCTCCTCTGGATATTGCCCCGCTTGTTATGGAAAATATTATAAGAGCAATCAAAAACATAATTATACTGTAGATAGTATGGTGTTTGAACGCCCATATTGAGGCCAGGACACATTCTCTAAGTGCGCCGGCAAAGTTATCGAATCGCAATACTACAACCGAAGCAGCAGCTTTATTGAGACGTGACATACAGAAATTTGACCAGACTCTAAAGACACCCTGCTTGTGCGGTTTGTCCTTATATCTTTCTATATAACCTTCAATCCTGTCCGGGGCACCGATAAAACAATGCAGTTCTGTCGGCCAGTTCAGTGAACCTGTAAGACTCGATGAAATCAGATCTCCCCGGGTAACCTCGCCGGACACAGCAACGGTTTTACTCAAATCCATCGTCCAGCCGATTACAAAAATCAGCGTCAATGCCAGAAAAGCTATGAAAATCCTTGCAGGCTGAATCGCTATTCGAAATGCCTTGAAGATATTTAAAAACAAAAGATTCTCGCAATATTGAGCTGGGCTCTTTTGTTCTGTCATTTTTACAATCCTTTCAAAACAAACCTGACAGTCTGCGGTAAGATTGCCAAACCTGTATTATCACTTTTTAAGTTCTTATTTCAACATATTTTCCGGCTCATTATCTTCATCTTCTTCAATAGGATTGGAGATGATATATTCACTCTCGAGCCAGGCATTTAAATCAACCAGTTTGCACCTTTGCGAGCAAAATGGGAAAAAAGCTTCGTCTTTGGCTCTTTTTTCAACATTTTTACCGCAGATTGGACAGTTAAATCCCATAGTTACAGTATTATAAAGAATAAAAAAGCCCGCTGCAATAATTCAGACGGGCATAAGATACCAAAACATAACTATATAATTACTCCAATTCGATACCTTCCGGTACCGGCTCACCAGCTCTGACAAGCCCCTTTTCAACAAGCCTGGCATATTCAATACAATATCTTGCCCATGGTCTGGCTTCAAGTCTTGCCTTTGGAATCCCCCTGCCGGTAACCTCACATATACCGTAAACCTGTTCATCGATTCTTCTTAACGCATCTACGATCTCGTTGAGTATCCTTCTTTCGCTATCGAGCAGATTCAAAGCAAATTCCTGATCATAATTGTCTGTACCAATATCAGCCATATGTATCGGCATACTTGAAAGGTCGCCGCTGGCATCAAGCCTGGACTTCTTGAGAGCACCATCTTCGATAGAATTAACATCTCCGATAAGTTCCTGCATCTTTTCGCGCAAGAGTTGACTATAATGTTCAACCTCCTGATCTGTGAGATACTCGCTTGTTTTTGTATATATAACCGCCGGTTCTTTTTTCACGGCGGTTCTTTTTGTACTTTTACGCCGTACGGGTCTTTTTTTGACTTCTTTCTTTTTTGCCACTATTTATTCCGCCTGTTGTAAAATTTTTTGTAAGTTACTCTGTCGTCTTTATAAACTCTGTTGCTAAAAAGACCACTTTTTCGAGACCCAATAATATAGTGGTGTCAAAGCCGGTTTGCAAGCTATTTTAACTTTATTCCTAACCCCTTTTTATACAAGGAGTTATCAGGTTCTCTTGAACTGTTTTTCCAGTTCTGCAAGACTGAATTTGATGGTAGTCGGCCTGCCGTGCGGGCATCGGCTGGCTCTTTCGATAGCCTGTTTATCAGCTAAAAGCTGGTCGACCTCGGCTGGTGTGAGCTTTTGGCCTGCTTTTACAGCAGCTTTACATGCCGCCAGATCGAGAACTTTATGCAACAGCCTCTCAGAATCGATCTTACCTGTTGTTTCCATAAGTATATCCAGCATTTCCATAACAAATTCAACAGGTTTAACATTGCGCAGCAGACTGGGGAACGCCTGCAACGCCCAGATGCCGGGACCGAAGGGTTCAAGCTCAATACCTATACGTTCAAGCAGACCTTTATTTTCTTCGAGTATCTGGATTTGTGTATCAGTCAGTTCGAAACTTTCCGGTATAAGAAGTTTTTGCGATTCCAGTTTGCCAGCACCGTCAGAGGCAAAACGTCTGCAAAGGTCTTCATATATTATTCGTTCGTGCAGAGCATGCTGATCAATGATCAAAAACCCGTCTTCGTTTTGTGTTATTATGTAGCTGTCGTGAATTTGAAGATACCGCTGGGGTTCAGTGATATCCTGTGACACAGTTTCATCGTAAAAATGCTCTCTTTGCTTAGCAACAGCCAGATCGCTGCTCTTTGTTATTTTCGAAAAATCGAAACGTCTTTGAGCAGAATCGGCGTACTTATTCTTATTAAAAAAACTCGCCATTGCACTGGTAATCTGATCCCTGGTGCCACTGTCCTGCGTTGGCACAGGTTCAGAACCTGTTTTCGGCAGCTTGACCTGCACATCAAGATCCATCGACAGCAGCTTTTCCCGTATAAGAGACAGTATCTGTGAATACACAAGATTCGAATTGTCAAACCGTACTTCTGTCTTGGTCGGATGAACATTAACATCAAAATTCTGCGGCGGCATCTGAAGAAAGAGAAAAATAATCGGATATTTATTCGGCTCAATAAGCCCCCTGTAAGCCTCTTTTACCGCATGAGCAAGAAATTTGTCGCGAATGAATCTGCCGTTGAGAAAAAAGTACTGAAACTTGGCACTGGAACGATTATTTTCAGGCTTGCAAAGTAAAGCACTGACTTCAAGATCACGTTCACTGCTGTGCAGTTCGAGCAGAGAACCTGCAATCTCAGCAGAAAATAAACTTCTGACCCGCTCCTTTATACCGTTGCCATCGGCCAATCTGTAAAGTTCTCGGTCATTATGAAACAAAGCCATTGAAATATCGGTATGCGCCAGGGCAATCCTCGTAAACTGCTCGGTGATATGGGTCATTTCTGTATTCGCGGTTCGAAGGAATTTTTTCCTGGCAGGCAGCTTATAAAACAGATTCCGAACCTCAACTGTTGTACCTTTATCAGCACTGCAGGGTTTAATCTCTTCCCTGCTGCCGCAGTCAATTTCTATCTTGTAACCTTCAATAGCATCCGGGCATCTGCTGGTCAGCACAACTTGCGCCACGGAACCGATGCTCGCAAGGGCCTCGCCGCGAAAACCCATAGTTGAGATATTAAGCAGGTCCGCAGTGGTCTTGAGCTTACTTGTTGCGTGAGGTTCAAAAGCAACAGCAAGGTCTTCTCTATCCATTCCACAGCCGTTGTCTATTACACGGATGAGTTTTTTACCTCCATCTTCGATATGAATGGTTATTTGGGTTGCACCGGCATCAAGGCTGTTTTCCACAAGCTCTTTGACCACGCTGGCAGGCCTTTCGATTACCTCACCAGCGGCAATCATATTAACCATATTCTGGTCAAGTACTTTTATCTGACCCATAGTATCACCGGCAGGAGAAGTGAAATATATTTTAAGATACGAACAAACTCTTTCCTGTCATTTCCGCAGGCTTCGGCAGTTCCATCATTTCCAGCAGAGTAGGCAGCACATCGGCAAGTCTGCCGTCGCTTCGAAGTTTTCTATTCTTATTAAGTTCATCAAAAACTATCAAAGGCACATCGCCAATCGTATGAGCGGTATGAGGACCGTCGCCATCTTTCATCTTTTCGAAATTACCGTGGTCTGCTGTAATAATGGCCGCTCCACCAAGCTGCTTTACCTTATCAAGAATCCTGCCGACACAAGTATCAACTGTTTCGGCAGCCTTGACGGCGGCTGCAAGAATACCGGTATGCCCTACCATGTCAGGATTGGCAAAATTGATAACGATAACATCATATTTATTCGTTTCGAGTCTCTCCATAACAACATCACAAACCTCATAGGCGCTCATCTCAGGCTTTAGATCATAGGTCCTGACCTTTGGCGAAGGCACTATCTGCCTGTCTTCACCCGGAAAGGGTTTTTCAGTGTAATCGTTGAAGAAAAACGTAACGTGTGCGTATTTTTCAGTTTCAGCACATCTAAATTGCTTCAGCCCCAGAGAACTGAAATAAGCCGCCGCGATATTCTTCATCTTGGGCGGCTTCGGAAAGATCACAGGAGCAGGGATCGTCGCATCATATTCGGTCATACATAGATAATGAACCTTCGGTCTTGCGGTCCTTACAAATCCTGTAAAATCATCATCAACAAAAGCACGGGTTATCTCCCGCGGCCTGTCACCTCGGAAATTAAAGAACACAACACCATCGCCGTCATCTATTTTCGCTATCGGTTCATCATTTTCATCGAGAATGCAAACCGGCTCGATAAATTCATCGGTTACTTCATTTTGATAACTCTGCTCTACAGCTTCTTTGACGCTTTTTGCCTTATTGCCTTTGCCGAGCGTCAAACAGTCATATGCCCTTTGTACTCTTTCCCATCGGCTGTCACGGTCCATAGCATAGAACCGTCCCATCACAGCAGCAATTTGACCGACACCAATCTCAGACATTTTATTTTCTATCTGCGCCAGATATCCTTTCCCGCTGTCCGGCGGCGAATCCCTGCCGTCGGTAAATGCATGAAGGTAAACTTTTGTAAGGCTATTGCGTTTTGCAAGTTCAAGCAAACCATAAAGATGTTCAAGAAGTGAATGTACGCCAATGTCACTGCAAAGACCCAATAGATGGAGTTTGCTGTTATTTTTCTTTATATAATCTATGAGCCTGGCAAGCTCTGCGTTCTCAAAAAAAGAGCCTTCGCGAATAGCTTTGCTTATCCTGACAGATTCCTGGTCAACTATCCTTCCTGCACCGATATTTTGATGACCGACTTCGCTGTTTCCCATCGTCCCTGCAGGCAGCCCGACATCTTCACCGCTGGTATGGATAATACAATTCGGATACTGACTCATCAGCATATCGTCCGTCGGCGTATCAGCCTGCTTTACTGCGTTATATGCATCCTCGGCAGGATTAGGATTATAACCCCAGCCGTCACGGATAATCAGCATGAAAGGCCTGCGTTTAAGAGCCGTTTTATCTTTACTCATAATACCTCTGTTAAATATTTAAAATCAGACATAGAGGGAGCATACTAAGGAAAATTAGTGAAAAAGTCAAATAAGAAAGAAATTTAAAACCTCAGGCTACTGATAATATATGAATCTTATATCTGCCTTCCACAGGTTTTTTTCGCCCTTTATCTTTGACAGTGTCAGATTCGTACATTGAAGATTTACCCACCGCATATGCATTACAGAAAGAAATCTTGCGAGCTTTTCGATGTCTATTCTGTCTATTGTCATGCTTGCATCCTGATTCTGCTGTCCGCCTTTCCTCCGTCTGACAGGACTGGAGCTGAGTTTATAAGAAGCCGATGAAATCCTGCAAACCTTTGTTACCTGATCAACTGCTGTTATATAGTCAAATGCGTCGCCTTCTTTTTTGTCTTTTGCGTAATCAAGTCTTTGCGGATCGATCTCGAGGATTTCAGTTATTAATTTTTCCGCATCGTTATATTCCCTGACCTCTTTTTTATAATTAGCTTCGGCACTCGGTATACCAAGCATCAAAAGCCACAGCGGCCAGATGGCCAAAAGGGCCGGCACAAGTATATAATAAAAAATCGGTTCTTTAGTTATATCTTTCATTTTATCACTGATTTAATTCAACGGTTAATCTGAATCGGTCTCTGCCCTCTTTGGATTCATAAGTTGCTGCACCTTTGACAAGTTTAGGATGTTTATCGACCGCACCGAAGAGTTCCAGAGAACCCCTGTTGGAAGTGCTGCCTGTCAGGGTCATTGTCTTTGTGGTAACTGATATTTTTTCAACATCGATATCAACATTTTTAGGTACATTATTAATTGCTTCAAAGATAAAAGTCAGTTTCGCTTCAACAGAGTCCTCCCCGGTAGCACTTAACAGGCCGCTTTTGACATCTTTTATCCTGTTAATTTCACTTTTGAGTTTTCTAAGAGCTGTAGAACCTTTCGAAAACTTCGCGCCTGCCATCGCGATGGAGTATTCGGTCTTGAATTTATCTTTCAGCCGATTTCTGTAGCTGTTTGTCCTGTAATACTGCAAATAGGCAAATACTCCCAGGGCGACAAATAACATAATGAGACTGAAACTAAGTATTTTAATACCTTTTTCCAGTGTCGCTTTTCGTCCCTGATAAGGCATAAAGTCCGGCCGAAAATCAACTTTCTCGCTTTTAACCAGCACACCTGCCGCAGCACCGGCCGCAATAAGCACATCAAGACCGTCACAATCTTCGGGATGCCCGTCCGGGGTAACAACTACATCAGTACTGTCAAAAGTTTCGACAGTAATACTTGTCTGTTCGCTGAGAACCGAAGGAATAATCGACCCTGCGGAATCATACATAATAATTTTGGCGGCATGACTTGCTGTCGGAACCGATACCGCTGTGAGCATAACTTCCCTGGCAAGCATAGCTGTTTTATTCTGCCCGGCATCTGTAAGAAACGCCCTGATAGGAGCATTGCCCTGCTGTGACGGAGGAGAAATTATAAAACATTTATTATGAGAAAGTGCTATATATATCGGTTTTGTTTCAGCTTCATCAAAAGAACCCTGCTCTATGAGCCTTCTTAAACAAACAGAGTCCGGCTCAACAGAAATCGGATCGAGCTTGTTGTTCTGAAGCGCAAGGATTATTTCAGATATCACCGACCCTGTAATTGCAAAAACTGAAACCTCGGCACCTGAAATACCTTTCGAAACTATTTCAAAGGCTACTGCTGCCTCTGCAGCGTTTATCGCAATAGCCTCTTCTGCATCGAATTTGATAGTCTGTGCAATCTGTTTCGATTCTGAAAACTCTGAATGAATGACCTGCTGCCTGTAAAGTCTGCTGTCGATCGCAACAGTTACATCATTGAACCTGAGTTTTTTCTCCTGGCAGACAGAAGAGATGGCCTGCGCAGTGGCGTTAAAACTGAAGCCCTGCTCCTGGTCAGATTCGACTGCTATGCAAAACTGCTCAAGCAATTCTATCTGGGCACCTGCCTTGGCTGCGAGAACGACCGTAACCTTATCAGTACCGATGTATATTCCTAAACAAGCATTCTGTTCCAACTGCTGCTCCAAAAATTATTAACTATTCGGTAATTATACCGATTTTCTGAAATCTTTTCCCTTCTTTTTTAAGTGCCGCTATTGCACATACTTTTGCCACACCGCTCGTCGCTTCTGAACGTATCGAAAAATAATTGCTCTGTGTCGTTATATAAGACTGACATTTATCCACTGAATTACTGTAACTGAAAAGTCTTTTTTTAAGATCTTCGGCATCAGTAAAAGCCTTTTCTCTTCTTAAATTGATTATCGCATCAGCAATCTCTACCGCATCTCCGCCAAAGGTAAACGCCGCCTCAAGTACATGCCTTGGGGCTGTATTGACATTTACCTTATCGGTTCCCCACAGACTGATATACTTAAGAGCAGACTCTTTGCGATCTTCATCTTCATTTACCGGTCTTGCGAGCCTTTCAACATCAAGCATAGGACTGTACATCAGCTTTGAAAAATCTCTTGCATGTCCTACATCAGGCCTGGTCTGCTTTACCGTTCTGGTCCTTGCACGCCTGGACCGTCTGCTGCGCCTGGCTCTGCGCGACCTTCTGCGGCGAAGCCGGCTTTTACTGTCATCTTCTTTCTCCTCCTCATCTGCCTGACTTACCTGTTCTTTACCAACAGTAACAACCGGTTTTAATTCTGTGCTGAACGGTTTTATTTCCTTTATTTCTTCCAACTGTTCAAATATAGGCTTAATCTCATTCGGCTCCATCTGCATCCACTCGAAGAATGTCGTAACAGCAGCCTTTGTCTCCTGTTTAACTTCTTCATCAGAACTGATGCCCCAGGTCAGCGGTAATTTCGCATTTTCATCGATAATCTCAACCCTCACCCTGGAATAACCAAAATCAATTTCAATCGGTTCGGTTATATAAGGCCAGGCAGGCCCATAAGGACCGCGAACGAAAAACTCCTGGTTACCATTAGGATCTTCTGCGGCAAAACCAGCCAGGAGATCTGAAAACATATTAGCATCATTGGCATCACTGGTATTATTAGTATCGTTAGTATCAAAAAGAAAAGACAGGCTCAATAACTGGCTGCCAAAATCAGTTTTACTTAAGTTATTGGCGTCGATCGTCATATTGTATTCCCGGGCCCAGGTCTCCATCATTTCGCTGTATTCTTCATCACTCATAGTGAATAGATCGGAAAAATCCGGCTCATTCGGCCTTGAAACATAATTAGGTTCAAATTTATCCATCATAGCCAATGCATATTTCAGGCCGGACTCACAGGCATACCTGGCTTTTTGATAATCTATCATATACTGCTGTCTGTGCTTCCATTGACTGACTGAAGAACCCACCCTGTACATTATGGCGGTCAGTACTATAAGTACAACCATCACAAGCATCAATACGACACCTCTTCGATGTCCGGGAAAACAGGTTTTATAATTTCTAAAATTCATTTAATCCGGCACTGAAGTTTTATCTCTATCCGATTCCTCATCAGATTCCATATCATTAGCATCCGAAGGCTCATTTACATCATCGGAAAATTCATCAAAATCTGTTTCATCCATCGAATTAGGACCGAAAAATTCCTTATACACGAACTGATAAGCCAACGGCCTGAAACGATCCACAACAACTGTCCTCTTCCGTATCGCATCTTCGGGAATAACCTTATCACCAAGCACATCTTCCTGTGGCTCTGTAAATGACAGCGATATTCTAAGGGCCGGGGGCAATTCGCTGCCCTGCCAAACATCAACAGTAGTATTAACATCTTTTACTATCTCAATTGAAAAAAGCGTAGCACCGCTGCAGATAGGAATAAACATCTCCAGCTCATAATCTTCTTTAGGCTCATCGAGCATCTTATCTTCCACCGTATAGCCGCTGTGAGAACGATAAATTATAAGCCCATTGGCATCGGGGTCAGCGTGGCTTTGCCAGATGATTTTTTCAGAAATCTGCGGCTTATTATTCTTATCATAAATTTGACTTTCAATAATCATCTGTGCACTTTTATAGATGCCTGATTCTGTTTTGTTTTTAACGGACAACGTCACCTCCGAGCTTGGAAGTGCAAGCCTGTCAATATCTTCAGCAATTCTCTGCAGTATTTCCGTGCTCAGAGTACCGGCTACGAGCCGGCGATTTATTGCCGCTTCAGATTTTCTTATGCCTGTATAAACACCCACAGCGGTAATCATAACCATCGCCGCTATCACAAGCGCGGTAAGGGCTTCGGCAAGGGTAAAACCCGATTTACTGAAATAACCGTTATTTTTATATTTCTGCTTCATTTATTTTTTAAAAAACTTCGTCATTACAGCACTCCAGAATTCAGCCTCAGGCACCTGCCCCCAATGCTCATAACCTTCAGGCGGAGGCCCGAGTATGTTATTCATTTGTGCCCAAAGCGCGGCCTCTTCGCTCTGCAGACTCACCGCAGGCTGTGATCCCTGTCCCGGTTGCAAACCCTGTCCTGATTGTGTGTCTTGTCCCAGTGTCGGATCTAAATCCTGCAGTAATCCGCTATCATCGAAATCTCCGCCGGAACCCATCGTCGACAGGTAATATGCATCCTGCCTTTGCTGCTGTTCGAGTATCTGTTCAACCTGCTTTTTGCTGAGGCTGGTGATCCAGTGTACCAGTTCAACCTTTTGTTCCTCACCGCCGGCATCAGTAAATTCCGCTGAGCATACCGCGCGTACCCACATATTCTCCGTCAAAGGCTCAAAAAACGACTCAATAGTGGTTTCCCAGGTTATGTCGGGATTTCTTTCACTCACACCGTATTCGACCGTATCGGTAACCTTTTTGCCGGCAAGGATCTGTTCCATATTCTCCCTGGCGATATCGAACGCCTCCATCTTGGTCTGCCACAGCACAACGGTAGCAATGGCACGGTTGGCAACAACCAGTACCGTTGCTGTTATCAGGCCGAGTATTATCAGCGACGCTGTAACTTCGACCAGCGTAAACCCAACCCGGTAATTTCGCAGATTTTTTCTAAAATCCCATTTCATCCGCAGTCCTCGGCGTAAGAATTTCTACATCACCTGTAACCAGTTCTATCATTCTATTTAATCTATTAATTACAATTGAGTATTCACTGCCGTCTTCATCCGCAAGAACGACCTTGCCGCCATACTGCCAGCCATGTTGGCCGACCCTGAACAGCGCCGGCGATTCATTTGTCCATTCACCGTCATCGAACATAACATAGACAGGTACAAAACGTTCGTCAAACTCGCCGGTCTGAATAATTTCTTCTTCCGGTATATCTTCTACCGCCATAAGACCGGTAGTTATTTCTCTCAGCAGATATGAGCCTTGAACAAAGTCTATAACTATCTCATATCGCCTGCCGGTCTGGCTGGCGCTTGTCGTCGCCATTTCAAAGAGCTTGACAAGGTCATACGCCCTGCTTTTAAAGCTGCTTCTGCTTAGTACGTTAGAAAAGTTCATCATCGCGATCGTCATAAACAACGAGATGATAAAAAGCACCATAATAACTTCTGCCAGAACCGCTGCTTTTCTGGCTCGGCCGTAATTCAACAAACGGTTGTAAGGACCGGCAGTCATTTCTCATCCCGCATCGGTACTGTAAAGGTCCGCATCATATTCTTCCCCGCCTTCTTCACCATCAGCACCGAAACTTACAACTACATACGGCTTGCCGCTCTCAGGATAGGCAACATACACAAAATCATTGCCCCACGCATCAAGCGGCAATTCTGTTGAGTCGATGTATCCGCCCGGCTGATAACCCTTCACGTCGCTGGGCGGCTCGATCAGGATAGAAAGACCCTCTTCTTCAGTCGGATACCTGCCCGTATCCATCTTGAACTGAGCAACCGCGTTATGGAGCATCTTCAGATTAGCTTTAGTCGTAGTAACGCGAGCCTTATCGGTTTGACCAAGAAAGTTCATCGCCCCGATCGCAGCCAACAGGCCAATGATAATGATCACGGCCATGATTTCAACAAGCGTAAAACCTTTTTTGTTTTTGCTTCTCTTTAACGTCATATTAAAAACCTTTCCTTTGAAAATTTAAGATTGAATATTGAATATTTTATAAAAATCATTTTTTTCTCTTTGAATTTAACGTTTTTCGAGCAGCGAAAAATACCGCCTTTAATTCATTCGCTTCTTCAAGTAACAATTTTATTTTTGATTTTCGTGTCAATTTCTCTTCCAACGCAAACTCTATCCAAAAAACTGTTTCATCTGTTTCCTCAAGAACAATACTTAATTTAGCCGCAAAACCGGCTTTTGTCTGAGCCAGGTTACAGGCTCGATAATTTGCAGCTACCGACGTAGAGCATCTTATTAATTGCCTTGATATATGGCTACCTAATTTTGTCTCTCCCAAAGATATTGCAAACTTCACACATCGGTGAGCAAAATCATTAGTTCGTTTTTCCATTTGTTTGTATTTGCTAATTTCAGCCATAATCTAAGTTTCTAATCTTCAATTTTCAACTTTCATTCTTCAATCTAAAAGTTTCCTGCCGAGAATCTCAATATCGGCAATAATGCCGCCAAGGCGATCATGGCAACAAAAAATGCCATTATTATAATAATGAACGGTTCAATTGCTGCACTTAGCCGTTCAATAACAATATCCGACATCGATTCTAAGTTATCACTTATACTCTTAAGCATTTGAGTAAGCTCACCGCTTTTTTCACCAACAGTAACCATATGCGCTATCGCCGGCGATATCACACCGCTTTCACGCAAAGGCGTAGCGATATCAGCACCGGAAAGTATCCTGTCCCGTGCTTTTTTGACCGCATCTATCATAATCACGTTACCGGTAACCTCAGCCACTACCTTAAGCGACTCAGCCATACTTAATCCTGAGCCAAGTAATGTCGAAAGCGTAGAGGCAAAACGTGAAACAACACGCTGCTTTATCAGCGGCCCGAATATCGGCAAAGATAAAAGAGTCTTATCTCTCAGATAAGAACCTTTTTCCGTCTTCAAAAATCTCTTGATACCCCAGACGATCAGACCGATTACAAGCAAAATCAGGTACCAGTAGTTTATAAGAGTATGACTGACGCCCATTAACGCCCTCGTTATCCATGGCAACTCCATACCGGCCTTTTGGATCTGGGTAATTATCTTCGGCAAAACATATGTCGTAAGAAAAATAATAGCTCCCATTCCTATAACCACAATACACAGCGGATAGATCATCGCGGTCATAAGTTTCGACTCTATACGCTGTCGTTTTTCCATAAAGCCTGAAATTGTCGCCATTGTTTTGCCCAGCGTTCCTGTCGCCTCGCCGACTCTTATCATACTGATATAAATAACATCAAAATATTCCGTATAGTCGCTCAGCGCATCGGCCAGTGCCTCACCAGTAACAATCCTGTCGCGTATATCAGTAATCACATTTCTGAACCGCGCATCGGATATCTGTTCTATCATAACCGAAAATCCCTCGGTCAGTTTTATATCAGAATTAAGCAGAATAGACATCTGCCTGGTAAACTCTATTATGTGAGATTTCTTGGTCCTGCCCAAAAGAGACAGCAGCCCGCTTTTGACTTCGCTCTCCGCTGCAACCTGCTTGACATCTGTCGCGTGAATGCCGCGGGCGCGAAGCTGCTTCCGAGCTGAGTACGGATTCTCAGCGGTAACCGTTCCCTTAACGGTCTTGCCGCCTGCCGATAATGCTGTATATGAAAACCGAGGCATAGTTAAAAAAGCCATCCCCTCTCTTGCTTCGCAAGAAGCAGAGGGGATTCCACAATTTTTAATCTTAAATTTTTAATTTTAAATCTCATTATATATCCGCCTGTGTAACCCTGAGAACCTCTGCGATTGTCGTAGCTCCGGCCAATACTTTTCTTGCGCCATCCATCCGCAGCGTCTTGAGCCCCTTTTCAATTTCCCGCTGTTTAATTACTCCTGCCGTTTGGCGATTATGGATCATCTCGCGTACTTCCTCATCGATCATCATAAGCTCGTATATCCCCGTCCTGCCTTTATAGCCTGTGTTATAGCACTTGCTGCACCCTGCACCGACATAAAACTCGCCGTCAGCTTTATCTGTGATGCCAAGGTCTTTCAATTCATGTTCTGCAGGCTCATACCTTTCTTTACATTCCGGGCATATCCTTCTCACCAGTCTCTGGGCAAGGATCGCAATAAGCGATGAGCTTACAAGATAAGGCTCAACACCCAAATCTAAAAGCCTGCTGATAGTACCGGCAGAATCATTCGTGTGCAGAGTACTGAAAACCAAGTGGCCGGTAAGCGAAGACTGTATCGCCATTCTCGCTGTTTCCTGGTCGCGAACCTCACCGACCATTATCACATCTGGGTCCTGCCTGAGAACATGTCTAAGCGCTGTCACAAATGTCATTCCCTTTCTCGTAGCCACCTGCATCTGGCTTATACCGCCAAGCTGATATTCTATCGGGTCTTCTATAGTAATAATATTTTTCACAACCGAGTCCATCTGGTTAAGTGCTGCATATAGTGTCGTACTTTTTCCGCTGCCTGTCGGGCCTGTCACAAAGATCACGCCATGCGAACGGTCCAGCAGCGAATCAAACCGTTCCATATCATCTTCCCACATACCAAGTTCGGTCAGGCTGAAAAGCCCCGTACTTTTATCAAGCAGACGCAGCACACACCTTTCGCCGTAACTCGTCGGTACGGTACTGACACGCAGATCTATCTCGCGGTTGCCTACCCGAACAGAACACCTGCCATCCTGGGGCATCCTTCTTTCGGCGATATCCATACCAGCCATAACCTTTATACGCGA
>JAFGGI010000038.1 GCA_016930635.1 Sedimentisphaerales bacterium
CGTATAATCCTTCATATATACTGTTTATCGGACACAAGGTGCTTTCTGATTGAAAAAATGGGATTTTTCAATCAAGAGCAGTATATTAAGGAAAAAACGGATGGCTGATGAGACTGTTGTATATATAGGTCTTGGCAGTAACCTTGGCCAAAAGGAAGCCAATATCAAAAAAGCTCTCAAGGCATTATCTGCCGAGACAAGTATAAAATTAATTGCATCGAGCAGTATAATCGAAACCAAACCTCTCGCAGAAAAAAAACAACCAAACTATCTGAACTGTGTTGCTAAGATTACAACAAGTTTGGAAGCTGGCGAACTTTTAAAAGTTTTAAAAAGAATTGAAAGCGAAGGTGACAGAAAAGAATCCGCAGAAAAATGGTCCAGCCGAACAATAGACCTTGATATTCTATTGTTCGGCGATGAGATTATCCAGATAGACCAGCTTACTGTCCCGCACAGACAAATGCATTTAAGGTCCTTTGTGCTAAGCGGTCTTTGCGAGCTCGCGCCGCAGGTTGTACACCCTGTATTACAGGAAAATGCTTCTGTTCTTTATAAAAGACTGAACGGGAAAGATTTTTATATTGATACTGACAAAGGTAAACTCATTTCAATTGCAGGTGTTATCGGCGCAGGCAAAAGCACACTTGCGACAGGCCTGAGTAATAAATTTGGATTTGAATTAATAAAAGAATCTTACGAGACCAATCCGTTTATGCAGCGCGTTTATGCAGGCGACAAAACAGTTGCACTGGACAGCCAGTTATATTTTTTGCTGAGCAGATGTGAACAGTTAAAAGAAGAAAATTTAACGCCGGGGTACTTTGCCGTAAGCGATTATATAATGGACAAGGAGATGATTTATGCGGAGCTTTGGCTCGATCCTGTCCAGCGGCAAATGTATGAGAAGATAAATGCTGCGTTAAATAAAACAGTTGCCTCTCCGTCACTGGCAGTGTATCTTAAGTTGGCTCCGGATAAGTGCTTAGAGCGAGTAAAAAAACGGAAAAGACCTTATGAGCAGAAGTTAGAATTACCGTTTCTTGAAGAACTTTCGGCCGGTTATGAAAAACTCTTCGAAAAATTTGACATCTGCCCGGCCATGACAATAGATGCGGATGAATTCGATTTCCGCCGGGACGGCGAGATTGAAAAATTAGGCGCTAAGATCAATTATTACATTGGATGTGACTAAAAATGGAAGTTATCGAAACAATAAAAAAGACAAGAGCAGCTATCGCAAAGGCCCGCCCAGGTGGCAGAACAATTGGTTTTGTTCCGACTATGGGCGCTCTGCACGAAGGACATTTTTCACTTATAAAAGCAGCAAAAGAGCAAACCGAATTTGTTGTTGTAAGTATTTTTGTAAATCCAACCCAGTTTGGCCCGAACGAAGATATAGATAAATACCCTCGTCCATTCGAAGCGGATGTTAAAGCCTGTGAAAAATTAGGTGTTGATATTGTTTTTGCCCCGACGGCAGAGCAAATGTATCCGCAGGAAAATATTACATGGATAAATGTTGAAAAAGTTACTGAACCTTTATGCGGCAAAAACCGCCCGGGCCATTTCAGAGGTGTCGCAACTGTTTGCGCAAAACTTTTTAATATCATCCAGCCTGACAAAGCTTTCTTCGGCCAGAAAGATGCACAGCAAGCAGTTGTCATAAAACAAATGGTTGCCGATTTGAATTTGCCTTTGGAAATTATCGTCTGTCCTACCGTGCGCGAAAAGGACGGCCTGGCAATCAGCAGCAGAAATAGATATCTCGATGCCGAACAGAGAAAACAAGCGGCTTTGTTATATGCGGCCCTTCAGGAAGCAGAACTTTTCATCAACGCCGGTCAGCGAAAGAGCAGTGAACTGATAAGCCAGATGGAAAAGATACTCAGGATTGGTAAGCGGATAAAGATAGAATATATAAGTATTGTCGATGCGAAGACGCTGGACGAACTTGACGAGGCAAAGGGCAGCAGTTTGATTGCACTTGCTGCTAAAATCGGCACTGCCCGGCTGATAGATAACATTGTTCTTGATATCGAGTAATTCTTGCAATATCCAGCCATTCGGTTTAAAATCTACTGGTTGGTGTTATCGTTTTTTCAGGTATAGCTAAATTATGCAGCTTAAAGTACTAAAAAGTAAAATTCATCGGGCAACGGTTACAGGTGCACACGTTGATTACCCCGGCAGCATCGGAATAGACGCAGCTTTGATGGAAGCTGCGGGCATAATTCCCTACGAACTTGTACTGGTTGTCGATATAACTAACGGTGCACGCCTCGAGACTTACGCTGTGCCGGAACCGGCCGGTTCCGGCAAAGTAACTATCCTCGGCGCCGCTGCAAAGGTTATGTATAAAAGTGACATTGTTATAATAATGAGCTTTGCATACCTTACGCCCGATGAAGCAAAAGATTTCAAGCCGAAGATTATTGTGGCTGACGACAAGAACGGAATTAAGAAAATAGTATAATTTATGCATCCGGAACTCTTCAGGATACCCTTTACCGAACTGACGGTAAAAAGTTATGGCGTTATGATGGCGATTGGCTTTATCGCCGCCATATATGTAATCCGCAGACTCTCACGCGGCATGGATGAAAATGCCGAGCACATCACCTCGGCGGCCTTGTATTCACTCATCGCGGGCATCGTCGGCTCGAGACTTTTTTACGTTATACATTACTGGTACCAGTTCCGCGGCAAGGGTATTATCGAAATGTTTGCTGTCTGGAAGGGCGGTTTGGAACTTTTAGGCGGTGTGCTGCTTGCAATCCTGGTTATTGCTATCTATTTGTATGTTAATAAATTACCTGTCAGGCGGTATCTCGATATTCTCGCGGTTGGATTGATGCTGGCACTTGCCTTCGGCAGAATCGGATGCTTTTTTAACGGCTGCTGTTTCGGCAAACCGACCCGATGTCCCATTGCGGTTCGTTTTCCCTACGGCTCGATAGCTTATCACAGCCAGATATGGCCTGACAACGCAAGAAACAGAAAACTTCCTTATGTTAATCTGCCGGCCGGGTATTTTACTTATGTAGATGATGGTGACGAATCCGGCTTAGTGCTCAAACCGTTTGACCAATTGACCGATGAGCAGAAATTAGAGGTGACCGAAGGACAATATCGGCCTCTTGCTGTTCATCCGACTCAGTTATACAGTTCGGCTTCTGCCTTGATGGTTTGTATCCTGTTATATATGCATCGCAAAAAGGAGATTGTACTTCAAAAGCGGGGCAAGCCTCTGCCTATATTTTTCCGCCCCGGCGTTACCTTTGCGCTGATGTTCATTCTTTACGGCATTACCAGGTTTTTTCTTGAGTATTTGCGCGACGACAATCCTATACAGGCGAACAATCTGACGATTTCCCAAAACCTCAGTATCGCCAATATCTTCATAGGCTTTTTATTGATGTGGCTCTTCGCCAAAATGAAGCCGGATAAACTACCTGCCAAGAATTCCTCTTAGGCAGTCGACCAAATTATCCATCTGTTTTTTCGTATGCTCGCACTGTACAGAGATTCTCAATCTGCTTGTCCCCGGTGCAACTGTAGGCGGGCGTATCGCAACAACTAAAAAACCCTTCTCAAAAAGCTGTTTTGACAGCTCCAGGGTCTTTTTGTTATCACCAATAATTACAGGAATTATGTGACTCGAGCTGGCACCTGTATCAAAACCGAGCGATTGTAATTTTTCTCTTAAATAATCTGCATTTTGTTTCAGTTTAGCCCTTTTGTTTTTTGCTTTTTTTATTATTTCAACAGCACAAATAGCCGCTGCAGAATTGCTCGGCAATGGCGATGTTGTATAAATAAACGCCCTTGCCTTGTTGATAAGATAATCAATTACACATTTATCGCCTACAACGAATCCGCCCATGCATCCTGCCGATTTACTAAGCGTCGCGACAACAATATCGATCTCGCTTAACAATCCTAACTCTTCAGCAAGCCCTGCGCCGCTATCTCCCATACAGCCGAAGGCATGAGCCTCATCGATTATTAAATAAGCGTTATATTTTTTCTTTATCTCGACGAGCTTTTTTAAATCTGCAAAGTCACCATCCATAGAAAAGATGCTTTCAGTAACGATGAACTTACGATTGTATTTTTCATCGGAGAGAAATTTTTCAATTCTATCGAATTGAGTCCTTTGATATGTCCTGAATTCTGCCTGCGAATCTTTAGCAGCGTCAATGATCGAGGCGTGGTCGAGTTTATCGAGTAATATCAAGTCTCCTTTTTGCGGCAGTGTTCCCAGCACAGCAAGATTTGTCATATATCCTGTGGGAAATACGAGCCCGGCTTCTTTGCCGAACATTGAAGCCAGTTTTTTTTCCAGTTCGATGTGCGGACTTATTGTGCCGCTGATGAGTCTTGATGCCGCCGAGCCGTAGCCGAAGTCCTCCATTGCCCCTTTGGCAGCAGCGATGATTTGTGAATCATTTGCTAAATTTAGGTAGTTATTGCTGCAAAAAAGCACTTTTTCCGTGTTTTCGATACGTATTACAGGCCCCACCGGCGAGTCGATACAGACAAGCTTCCTGAGCAGATCCTTCTGCTCGAGCTCGCTGAGTTCATTTTTGAGGAAGTCAAAATCACTCATTTTAACTTTTCTTTTGAACAAATAGCCTTTTTACCGATAGTATAAGAGAAGAACGAATAAAACAATCATTTTGAGGCAATTTATGGGTATTTACGACAGAGACTATCACCGGGCAGATTTCGAGCAGCATATGCCTCATCCGCATATGCAGCTCAGATTTCCACATCCGACGCCGATGGTTAAATATCTGTTGATTATTAATGTCAGCGTATTTCTGGTCTGTATTATTATAAAACCTTTAGGTGCCCTTATTTACGAATGGTTCAGCGTAGATGCTACTTCCATCGGCCGATCGCTGCAGCTTTGGCGGCTCATCGGCTATCAGTTTCTGCACGACCCTTCAGACCCCTGGCATATTATTTTAAATATGCTTGGCTTGTATTTTCTGGGCCCGACTCTTGAACGATTCTGGCACAGTAAAAAATTCCTTTTCTTTTATCTTGCCTGCGGTACAGCAGGCGGCGTGTTTTATCTGCTTATTGCCAATCTCGGGATGGTTCCGGTAGGAGTTTTAGTTGGAGCCTCAGGAGCGATACTCGGGATGCTTGCCGCCTGTGCGATACTGTTTCCGCAGTTCGTAATACTTTTTCTTTTCTTTCCTGTGCCGATACGTATAGCAGCAGTAGTTCTTACATTTCTTTATATTGTCAAGATATTTACAGGAGCTGCCAACGCAGGCGGCGACGTTGCTCACCTGGCCGGTATGGCTGCCGGGGCAGGGTATGTCTATCTTTGGCCGAGATGGAAAAGCAGACGCGTTACTGTTAAGCATGCCGATGATTGGGAAGAAAAATTCAGAAAGTACAGCGAACTCCAGAAAGAAGTTGACAGAATTCTGGAAAAGGTTAATAGACAAGGCATTTCGAGTCTGACCAGAAAAGAAAAGAAAATATTAGCCCAGGCAACAAAGCTTGAACAAACCAAAAGCCGGCTATAAAAAAAGCCCCTTGGAATGAAGGGGCTTTTTGATATGCATTTCATTTATTCTCAATGCCAGTCGAAGCGGTTGCTTTTACTGATAAGACTTTCCAATTGCTCGTTGATATGTTCATCCTTTTTATCTTTAAAGCTTTTAAGCTCTGCCTTGCTCTTGTCAACCCGTTCCTGAAGCTGTTCGAGTTTCTTTTTTAACTCTTCATATTTGATCTCTTTTTTCTTTATGATCAGATCAAATCGTTTGCCGACAATTTCTTTAAGCTCTTTGGTCAGAGCTTCTTTTTCCTTGTCATTGGTTGCGGCTTTTAGTTTTTCCAGTGTCTCATTTCGCTCCTGCTTTAACGCGAGATCTTTTTTTAGCAGTTCTGCAAGTTCCGGATTTGTTTGCTGGGCCTCAATGATTTCACGATATTTTCTTCCTTCGATAGCCAGCCTTCTTCTGTAGGAACCCGGATCCTTTTCTTTCAGTTCAGTAAGGGACTTTGCAATGTCAGGTTCGTTTTTTTCGAGCCAGGCCATAAGCTCCTCTTCCATAGCACGCATCCTGCTATGCCTCCTGGCTCTTCTTGGCATATCATCTTCAGCGCCCGGCATACCTTCTTCATCTGACATTTCTCCGGAGCCATGGCGTAATTGTGCCGGCGGTACGGAATCCGGTTCTTCAGGTGTATCTGCAGCCTGTCCGGGCTGGACACAGACCAGAATTGCTCCCAAAAGGAGAATTAAGATGGGCGGTATCGCTGCTTTTTGTATCACTTTCATTTTTTATCCTTTCCAAAATGTATTTTCTACTTCTATTATTTCGAGTTCAAGTTCCTCGACCTGATCGACGAGGGTTCCGTTTGTTCCGCTATATTCGCCGAGATTTATAGTAAGTAATTCATTCTTCAACTGTTTTAATTCATCTTCAAAAGTTGATATATCGATCTCAGACGCTATATAGTCAGTTTGTTCAGTCGGTACTGACAGTTTATTATCGGCTGTATACCGATCTGACTTTATCCTGGTATGATTTAAAAGCAATACAGCAGAGAAAATAACAATGATTGCTGCCGCAGAAGCTGTTTTTAGGATGATAGTTGGCAGACTGGGGCTTTTTCGGTTTTCAAGCCGTTGGGCAATTTTTTGTTTTATCTCTGCTGTAACTTGCTGCGAAGGGCCTGGCGCAGGATATTTTTCGAAAAGCAAATCTCCGGATGCAATATCATTTTTCATCTCCTCGGCCTGCTCGGGCGAGTAGAATTTTGAAAGAAGTTCATCGATATTTTTATTTTCACGTTCAGTCATCACAATTTTCCATTAACTGCCGCAGCTTTTTAAGTCCGCGGTGGACTTTCGAAAGGCACGTGCCGACAGGTTCGTTTCGGATATTTGCCATTTCTTCAAAGCTCAAACCCGAATAATATCGCATAACAATAATTTCAGCCGTTTCTGCATCGAGCCTTTGCAGCTGTGCGGTTAACTTGTCAGCTAATTGGCTGCTGTCTTTGTCAGGCTGCGTCTGGTCCTGAATATTTTCTGCCATATGCTCAAGCATTTTTCTCTGGCGTTTTTTACTCCTGACATAATCAGCAAAAAGGTTCGAAGCCATTTTGAACAGCCAGCCTTCAAAGGTCTCCGGCCGGCAGGTGCCTATTTTCTCAACAACTTTTAAAAAGAGCTCGCTTAGCAGTTCGTTCGAATCGTCTCTGTTCCCTGTTAATCTGTAAAAGTAGCCGAACAACCGACTCGAGTAGCCGTCAACAAGCTGTGAAAAACCGTCTTTTTCACCTTTCTGGCATTGTTTTATTATTTCTATAACATTGTCAGGACTACTCATTTCGCATTTCTTCACAAGTAAAGACGCCTCAGCGCCGGGTTTTATTGCATAATATTTGAAAAATTGTAAAAAGCGGCAAAACAGCCTTTTTTGGCCGTTTAAACAGTAAAAAATCAGGACTGTCTTGGTCCTTAATTTAAAACAACAATTCTCTTTACATATATCGGCCAAATCCCTATAATCCTGTGCTTTCTAAAAGGTTCGATATTTAGGAGTTTATGAACAGATGTATGCAGTGATAGAACAAGGCGGCAAACAGTATAAAGTGGCCCAGGGCGACCGTATTAAAATCGAGTTGGCAGATGTTGCTGATGACGCCAATACAATAGAGATGGATAAGGTACTCTTTATCGGTGACGGCAAAAAGTCTCAGGTAGGTACACCTTATATCGAAGGTGCTTTGGTAATAGGTAAATTCGCTGATACCGCCGCCGAGTCGGTAGTAAAGGGTCCAAAATTATACCCGACATATTTCAGACGCCGCAAGAACAGTAAAAAACGCACAGGCCATCGACAGAAATATATGGAAGTGACTATCGAAAAGATTAAAGCCTAATCTTTTATCTCATTGATAATTTTCTCGGCCCAATCGCCAAAAGCTTTTGGGCCGTTTCTCTTGAATATCTCAAACGCCTCATCACCCGCTAAGGTTCCCAGAACACTTTTCCTTTTATCTATATCTGATATCTTTTCAAAAACTATACCCCTGAGCTTTTCGAGTTCGCCTACAAATTCGCCATGCAAAGGCGTAATGATTTCCTCGAGCTTTTTTCTTAAATGCCCCGCATAAGCAGGAAAGCTGCCCTCGGTACAGATAGCAATTTGCAGATCATCTCTTCTAACTACAGCGGGACTGAAAAAATCACAAAGTTCGGGACAATCGACAACATTACAGAGTACCTCAAGCTGCTGGCAGTCTTTATATATCTGCTCATTTAATTTTTCATCGTTAGTTGCAGCAAAGGCAATTGTCGCACCGGCCAGATAATCCTTCGAATATTTCGACTGGATCAGTTCGATATCCGCATCCTTAAATTTAGCAGCCAGTCCATCGTCAATCTCCTCAGCAACAACAACGACACGGGCCTTTGCCTCTAAAAGGCCCAATATCTTCCTTGTTGCTACCACCCCTGCGCCTATAACCACGACGCGCCTGGATTCCAGATTTAGAAAGACAGGATATTTCATCCCGCACCTTCCTTTTATTTGGTCTTTTTTAAAATCTTGTTATATCTAATATACAAACTATTATTCCCTAAATTATAGCACTTTTTGCCCTTTACAACCATAAATTATTTGACGTGCAAAGCCGCTGTTTTTATGTAAAATACGCCTGTAAGATTAATTTTGGCAATACGATATTTATGAAGAAAATAACAACGCCTTTAACAGACGAAATAATCGGCTCTTTAGGGGCCGGCGACGAAGTTGCCATCAGCGGAATTGTTTATACCGCCCGCGATGCAGCGCACAAGAGACTTTGTCAGCTTATCGAACAGAAAAAAGAACTGCCGATACCCATAGAAGGTTCTGTAATTTACTTCGTCGGTCCTACTCCCGCACCGCCCGGCAAGCCAATCGGCTCAGCAGGACCGACAACATCATCAAGAATGGACAGCTTTAGCCCGATGCTTTTAGCCGCAGGTCTTAAGGGAATGATAGGTAAAGGCTACCGCAATGATACCGTAAGAGAAGCACTGAAAAAATACAAAGCTGTTCATTTCGCAGCTCTCGGCGGGGCAGGGGCGCTCTTGAGTCAGTATATAATTTCTGCCGAAGTCGTCGCATACGAAGATTTAGGTACCGAGGCAATAAGAAAACTTGAAATCAAAGATTTTCCCGCAACAGTAGCGTATGACTCCACAGGCGGTACAGTTTTTAAAGAATAAAACAGCCACAAAGACACGAAGTTACTAAAAAATTTATAAAGGGTATAAAATATTAAAATGTTGATAAAAGAAACAAGTAATTATTTTAAAGCTTTGTGTCTTGGTGCCTTAGAGGCTAAGGAAGGTATCAAATGAAGGCAGCATTTCTCGGTTCGGTTGGTTCAGGCAAAAGCACATTACTTGCTACAATAAGCGGCAAAGAACTTAGTCACACCGGCGGCACAGTTCAGGTAGAAGAAATAATAGCAACCGTGCCCGACGAAAGACTCGATTGGCTCTTTGAGCACTACAAATCCAAGAAAAAAACAATCGCGACAATAGACTGTCTTGACCTGCCGGGCTTGTCTTTTGCCGATGACCACTCTCGTGCTGCTGCAAGGAGGCTTCTTAATCAGATAAGAACAGCCGAACTGCTCGTACTTGTCATAAGAGCCTTTGATAATGCGGGAATAAAAGCGGCACCTTTGAAAGAGGTTTCTGACCTTATGACCGAACTGCTCCTTACCGACCTTGAGCTTGTTGAAACCAGAATAGAAAAACTCGAACAGCAACTCAAAAAGCCTACAAAGGACCAGGCCAAACAAAAAGCAGAACTCGAAATTCAGTTAAAGCTGCGCCAAACTATTGAGTCTAACCAGCCTTTATCGACAGCAATAAAAACCGAAGAAGAACTCGGGATTATAAAATCACTTGGCTTTTTGACATTAAAGCCGATAACCGTTGTGTTCAATACGCCCGAAGACAATCCCGCACAGGTTTTCGACACATCCTCCGTTTTAGATACTTCTGTTCCTGTCATCAGCGTTTGCATCGAGCTTGAATATGAAATAAGCCAGCTTGACCAGGACAGCAGGGCAGATTTTATGAAGGACCTCGGTATCACAGAACCAATGGCAACAAAATTTATACATAGTTGTTATAAGGCGATGGGTCTTATTACTTTTCTTACGGTCGGCGAAAATGAAGCACGGTCTTGGCCGATAAAAGCAGGTACCAGCGCAGTCGAAGCGGCAGGCAAGATACACAGCGATATAGCACGCGGCTTTATCAGGGCAGAGACAATGAGCTTTTCAGAGTTGAAAGAAGCAAGCGACGAAAAAGCTCTCAAAGCCGCCGGTAAGGTCCGTCTTGAAGGTAAAAACTATATTATCCAGGACGGCGATATAATACTTTTCAGATTTAACGTTTAAAAAGTTCAGAGCCCAAGCGACAGCGCAGGGAGAATAATTAGCCCCTTGATTTACAACATTTTGCATGAAAATATATCTGTGCAATGTCATTGCGAACGGCTTGTCCATCGTAGCCTTGGCGAAGATGGAAGTGAAGCAATCTAAGACGGTTATGATTTTTAGTGCCCTGAGATTGCTTCGTCGCTTTGCTCCTCGCAATGACAGTATTGATAAGGAGTTGCATTATTTGGCGCAAAATGTTGTTTATGCCGGGGTTTGTATATTTGTTTAGCCGTCGCCGTACCGGCGACGGAATGTCATTCCCGTGAAAACGGGAATCTATATAATTGAAAAAAAAACGAAGATGTAGGAAAATAAGAATGAATCCCGCACCTTCTAAAATATTCAATAAAATATCTTGGAAAAATATATATAATTCGTGTAAGAAAAAAATTGTAGTAGATTTGAATAAGATTAAACAGAAAGAAGATGCGGGATGAAAGCATTAGCATTAACGGCTGTAAAAAAACTCGAATTTATCGAAGTCCCGACACCTAAAATAGAAAAGGATACCGATGTGCTGCTGAAAACCGCTTGTGTAGGTATCTGCGGCAGCGATATCCATTATTACGAGGAAGGCAAAGTCGGTACTCAGGTTGCGATCTTTCCATATATCATCGGACACGAATGCTCCGCGATAGTTGCCCAGGTCGGCAAAGCAGTAAAAGACGTAAAAGTCGGCGATAAAGTCGTCGTCGAACCTGCCGTCTGGTGCAGCGAATGTGACCAGTGCAAAATGGGCAGGGAAAATACCTGCCGAAAAATACAATTCCTCGGCACCCCCGGCCAGGGCGACGGCTGCCTGTGTGAATATATGGTTATGCCGGAAGAAAACTGTATGGTTATCAACGACAGACTCACGCTCATCCAGGCAGCACTGATAGAACCTTTCACAATAGGTCTTTATTCAGCAAGACAGGGTTGGGGACCTTACACCGAAAAAATTGCAATTCTTGGTTCAGGCCCGATAGGTCTAAGCTGTATGACAGCCGCCCGGATGTTAGGTGCAAAGAAAATCTATATGACAGATAAGATAAATTCAAGATGCGCCTTTGCCAAAGCTCGCGGCGTAGACTGGACAGGCAATCCTGACGAAGGTGATATTGTAAAACAGATAAACGAACTCGAGCCTCTGGGCATAGATGTAGTTTATGAATGTGCAGGCCAGCAGAGCACTATTGATGAGGCGCTCGGCATCTTACGCCCGGGCGGAAAACTTGTCCTTGTAGGTATTCCTCGTGATAACCGGATTTCTATAAGTATCGACCAGGCCCGCAGAAAGGAAATTACAATTGTAAATATCCGCAGGCAGAATCGTACCACCAAAGATTCGATTGAAGTCCTCACAGAAGGTAAAGTCAATGTAGATTTCCTCGCAACACACAAATTCCCCTTCGCAGATTCTATTAAAGCCTTCGAACTTGCCGCCGGCTATAAAGACGGCGTCATAAAAGCGATGATTGAGTTTTGATTTTGTTGTTATAAGAGAGGATGAGAAATGAAAAAATACAGAGAACTTCTGGTTTTTGCCATGGTGGCAACTTTAACACTGATTACAACCATTGCTAATGCCAATCCGCCCAGGGTAGTCAAAACAATCCCTGAAAATGGAGATACAAATGTCGATCCAAAACTGGGAAAGATTAGAATTGTATTCGATCAGGGTATGGGTCCATCTTATTCAATTTGCGGCAGCGGCCCGAAATATCCAAAGACTATCGGCCAACCGAAATGGATCAATAAACGTACTCTTATAATAGGCGTAAGACTTGAACCGAACTATGAATATGAGTTCAGCGTTAATTGTTCAAGTTACAGGAACTTCAAAAATTTTAAGGGCGAATCTGCTGTTATTTATCCTGTCAAATTCAAAACTGCCGCTGTGGGTGGTGATATTCCTCAAGAATCACAGGAAGATACAGATGCTGTATGCAGTAATGCAGAGGCGGCAAAAAAACTCAAACAGTTCATCGATGAAAACTATTCATATCGTGATTTGCGAAATCTCGATTGGGAAAGCCTTTTTAAAGAATACGCTCCTAAATTAGAAAATGCCAAAACACCGCGGGAATTCGCCGAACTGACTGCCCAGATGTTGTTAAATGCTAAAGATATGCATATATGGGTCAAAATTAACGAAGAAACTATAAATCCTTTCAGGCGTGAAGTCAGGTGCAATTTAGAACTAACATCTCTTCAAAACCAAATTCTCAACGGGCGGGGCTTGAGCGAATATATAAGCATTGGTCGTTTATCTGATAATATTGGTTACATTATGATAAAAAGCTGGACGTCGAATGAGGAAAAAGTATTAAAACCTGCATTAGAAGCTGTCAAAAGACTTTCGAACAAACAAGCGTTGATTATAGATATAAGACCTAATGGTGGCGGCTCTGAACTGTTTGCTCGAAAAATCGCCGGCTGTTTTATAACCAAGCCGGTACTTTATGCCAGGCATATTTATCGTGACCCTGAAAGCCTTATTGGCTGGGGTCAAATTCAGGACAGAATACTCGAACCGAATCCGGATATGCCGACATATAAAGGAAAAGTCGCTGTCCTGATGGGACAGGCAAATATGAGCAGTTGTGAAGCATTCCTTTTAATGATGAAGCAGGCGCCGAACTGCAAACTTATAGGCGAAAGATCTTATGGTGCTTCAGGCAATCCAAAAGAATATGAACTTGGCAACGGAGTAACAGTCTGGCTTCCCTCATGGAAAGCGCTTCGTCCGGATGGAACTTGTTTAGAGACCGAAGGCATAGAGCCTGACATTACTGTCATTGCCGATGCCAACCAGTTACAACAGAAAGATGTTGTTATTGAAGCTGCCCTGAAATATCTTAAAAGCAATGATTGAGTTTTAAAGTATATGGTGTAGGATATATGAAAAGTGGTGTTAAAGAGATGGAATAATGAAACTGAAATACTGCCTTCTTATATATTACCTGTTTCTTTTGACTGTATCCGGTTGCGTGTCTCAGAAAAAATTCGACAAAGTTTGCGATCCGGCATCCGGCCTTTTGGCGGCATCCTTTAGTTACTACTATGACCACAATGAGCATTGGCCGGCTTCATTAGATGAATTGAAGTCTTTTTGCTCAGAAGATGTAAACAGATGCCCCTTGTTTGAATGGGACAGATACTCAAACACACATTTGGAAATACTGCCGGATGGTTCCCTGAAGATAGAATCACATATTTCGGCAGATCCTGATAAGCCGTCAAATAGCGATAAACTTGATTTTGCTTTGACGATTTCAAAGCCGGTAAAGTAGGAAGATAATAGTATTAATGTTGAAAAATAATTCAGTATTCCACCGTCGTGACTAAGTTACTATGGTGGATAAAAATCAGTGTTTATTAGTGTTCATTTGTGGTTAAATTATTAATTATATGCAAAACGCTGCGATAATAACTGTTGGTAATGAGCTTTTGAACGGCTACGCCGTGGATACTAACAGTTCCTGGCTGGCCGGCAAGCTGCTCTTGGCATCAATACCGGTAGTTTACAGTTGCTCCGTCAGCGATGATATCGAAGAAATTAAAGAGGCGATTCAATATGCCTCTGGAAAAGCGGATATCATCCTGATTACAGGCGGCCTCGGCCCGACCGATGATGACCTTACAAGAAATGGACTGGCAAAATTTCTCGGCGTAGAACTCGAATATCACGATGAGATTTACGATAAAATAAAAAAGCTTTTCAAAGCCAGAAAATATTCAATCCCCGAAAAGAACAAGGTTCAGGCATATCTGCCCGCCGGCACAAGCGAAATCGAAAACACTCTTGGCACCGCACCGGGAATACTGTACGAAAACGACAAAAAAATAATCGCGGCAATGCCGGGCGTACCTTCCGAAATGCAAAAGATGTTCGAAGAATCAATTTTGCCCAAATTGTTTAGCCGTCGCCGACACGGCGACGATTTTTTTATCATCCGAAAGATTAAATGTATAGGCGCAGGTGAATCGACTATTGCCGAAATGCTCGGCGATTTAATGGCTCGCGACAGGAACCCGCAGATAAACTGCACCGTAAGTCAAGGTATTATTACTCTGCATATTATTGCCCGGGCGGAGGATAAAAAATCGGCTGAAAAAATGGCTGCCGAAGATGTTGAAAAACTTAGTGGTATTCTGGGCAAATTAGTCTATGGTTTTGACGAACAAAGTCTTGCCGAAGTGGTAGGGCAAAAGCTTTCAGAACAGAAAAAGACTCTCGCCACAGCCGAGTCCTGCACAGGCGGTCTTATAGCAAAAATGATTACCGATATCCCCGGCTCAAGCAGCTATTTTACTGGCGGCTGGGTCACATACAACAACGAGGCAAAAATCTCTCAACTTGGCGTAGAAAAAGGATTAATCGAAAAATTCGGTGCCGTCAGCAGCGAAGTTTCGGCCGCAATGGCCGCCGGGGCCAGGCAAAGATCAGGTGCAGATTTTGCCATAGCCGTTACCGGAATTGCCGGCCCGGCCGGCGGGACCGAACAAAAGCCGGTAGGATTGGTTTTCATCTCTATAGCCGGGCCCCGGACCCTCGATACAGAGCAATTTTTATTCGGCCCGAGAAATAGAGATTTTATCAGACTTAGAACTTGCCAAAATGCCCTAAATTTACTTAGATTGAAATTGGGTAGTTGAATAATTTGGCCGATAATGATATAATACAGGACTACGGGTTTTGAAAATGTCATTTAATTAGGTTTTATGGCTAAAAAACGCAGAAAATTAGGTGAAATACTCTATAAAAACGGCTTGATTGACAAGGATAATCTTGTCAAAGCGCTAAAGGCAAGCCAGGAGAAAAAGCAGAGTATCGGACAAACACTGATAGAATTAGGCCTGGTTTCTGAAGATAATATCAGCAAAGCAGTAGCTCATCAGTTTGGTCTTGAATATGTAAATCTGGACAGGCACCCCGTTTCACAGAGTACTTTAAAGCTCATTCCTGAGGACATTATTCAGAAATATACCGTCCTGCCGATGAGCAAAGAAAACGGCAGATTAAAGCTTATCATCAGCAACCCGCAGGATTTAGACACACTGGACATCCTGCGATTTCGTCTTAACAGCGAAATAGACCCGGTTATTGCAAGCCCGAGTAAGATTCGTGCTTTTATCGATCGAAAGATGGATGATGTAAGGAGCAGTATCGATGCAACCGCAGCGGAACTTGCCGAGGAAGGGCATACACTTGAAGAAGAAATACTCAGGGCAGAAGCCGCTGAAAGTGATGACGAAGGCCCGATCATTCGACTGGTAAATCTGCTTATTGATGAGGCTGTCCGTACGCGGGTAAGTGATATTCATATTGAGCCGATGGCTGACCGTGTAAGAATTCGTTATCGTATTGACGGTGTTTGTGTCGAACAGGATGATATACCAAAGCATATGCAGGCATCTGTGATGACTCGTATGAAAATTCTCTCAGGTATGGACATATCTGAAAAACGTCTGCCGCAGGACGGTAGAATACAAAGAGAAGTTGACGGTAGTAAGATCGACTTCCGTGTCTCAGCACTCCCGGGCTATCACGGCGAAAGCGTGGTGCTTCGTATTCTGAAACCTGAATCAATTAATGTAGGTATTCAGGCTCTCGGTTTGAGCGAAGATGACCATAATAAATTTCTTAGAATTATTAAAAGGCCTAATGGTATTTTCCTTGTTACAGGTCCTACAGGAAGCGGTAAAAGTACAACGCTTTATTCGGCATTGAAAGAGCTTAATAAACCGGACAAAAAGATTATTACTGCAGAAGATCCGGTTGAGTATAACGTTACAGGTATTAACCAGTGCCAGGTCAGGGAAGAAATTGAGTTGACTTTTGCCAAGATTCTCAGAGCTATGCTGCGACAGGCTCCGAATGTAGTGCTTGTAGGTGAAATTCGTGACGGTGAAGTGGCTGATATTGCTATCCAGGCTGCACTTACGGGCCATCTGGTCTTTAGTACCCTCCATACAAATGATGCCCCCAGTGCTATTACTCGTCTGATTGATATGGGCGTAAAGCCTTTCCTTGTTGCAAGTTCTATCCAGGCTATTATGGCTCAGCGTCTTGTGAGAACTATTTGCAGCGGCTGTAAAGTGGTAGATGAACATCCTGATCCAAAATTGCTGAAATTGCTGGATATTAAACCGGATGACCTGAAAAATAATAAAATCTATAAAGGTGCAGGCTGCACCAAATGTAATAATACAGGATACAAAGGCAGAAGAGGTATTTTTGAAATATTAGAAATGAATAATGAATTAAGAGATCTTGCTTTTGCCAGATCTTCGGCAGGTGTGCTTCGCAGAGCTGCATTAGCCAGCGGTATGAACGGCCTGCTTGAAGATGGTAAACTAAAGATATTCAGGGGTATAACTACTCCGGAAGAAGTAGCAAGACATGCTCAGGCAGAAGCATAGAATGTTTGAGTGATATGGTTTAATGGGAATTTGATATGGCTACAGTACATATAGACAGGCTTCTTGATGCGTGTATAAAAATGGGCGCTTCAGACCTCCACCTTACAGTTGGCAGACCGCCTATATTGAGAATTGGAGGCAGGTTAAGGGCACTCGAGACCAAAGTGCTTGAACCGGATGATACTATCTCACTTATGAAGAGTATTGCACCGGACAAAAAACAGCAGGAACTCCAGGATGAAGGCAGTACTGACTTTGGATTTGCATTTGGTGAAGTTGCTCGATTCAGAACAGCTGTTTTTAAGCAAAAAGGCAATATTGCCATCGTTTTAAGGCTTATACCGTCCTCGGTGATGACTTTTGAGGAGATTGGTCTGCCGAAAATTTGTGCAGCTTTGTGCCGAAGACCGAGAGGACTTTTCCTGGTCACCGGACCGACAGGATGCGGAAAAACCACTACACTTGCCGCTATGATTAATTATATAAATGAGGCACTTGACAGGCACATAATTACGATCGAAGAGCCTATCGAGTATTATCATCCTCATAAAAAATCGATTCTGAACCAGCGGGAAGTTCGTGTTGATGTGCCGACTTTTAGTGAAGCTATTCGAAGGTCCCTCAGACAGGACCCGGATGTTATCTTCGTTGGCGAACTGCGAGACTATGAAACAACGCAAAATGCTATTTCTGCCGCTGAAACAGGACATCTTGTGTTCAGCACGGTTCATACCACAGGCTGTCAGGGTACAATTAACCGAATTATCAATATTTTCCCGGTCGAGCAGCAGGAGCAGGTACGTAATCAGTTAAGTACTAATCTTATAGGCGTTCTGAGCCAGGTACTCTGTCCTCTCAAACAGGGTAAAGGCAGAATTGCCGCCTATGAGTTTATGGTTGTAACACCTGCGATCGGCAATCTTATTCGTGAAAATAAAACTCACAGAATTAACTCGAGTATCCAGACCGGTAAAAAACTTGGTATGCAGTTGCTGGACGACCATTTGTGGGACCTCTACGACACGAATAAAATCAGCCTTGAAGAGATGCTTGACAAAGCTAATATGCCGGCCAATTTACTCTTGAAAGCAGAGAAAAAGGCGGGCGGAAAGACCGAAGAGATTCAAAGAGAAAGAGACAATTTAGGACAGCTGTTGACTGACGGCGAGTAAATTTTCAGCAAAAAGTCAAGCCTGTCTGGAGATATCTGGATAAAATCACACCAGAAAGTTTCAAGCTCAAATCTCTCCTTGTTAAACCTTCTAAAATTATAAGGTTTATGAATTAAATAGTATACCCGCCTCCCTATTTTGCCGATTTTAAGGAGTTAGTAGTGGTGTAATAATATGCTCTATGTGAGTTATATTTTGCAAAAACCAGATGTCAATTATATAATTTTCTTGCTACAATGAAGTTATATGCGTATATTAAAGAGTAGAAGATGAACAGTTTTTGATAGCATGTTTTTAGTTTTGGAGTTCTGTTATGGCTAAAGATGTTCAAATAGAACAATTAAGGGGCCGAACATTGGGTAGAATTCTTGTTAAAATGGGAATTTTAACAAGAGACAAAGTTCATCAGTGTCTTGCGTTGCAAAAAGAAAAGGGAGATGGAGTCCAGCTTGGTCAGGCAATGCTTGAGATGAAATTGATAGATGCAAATCAGCTTAACATAGCACTGGCTGCACAAAGAGGAATGGAATATGTGGATATTGCAGGTGAGGAATTAGACAAGGGTCTTGTCGAACAGATACCGGCCCAGATGGCCAATGCCTATCGAGTTGTGCCTTTGAGTTACGATAAAACTCATAACATAATGACTGTGGCAATTGATACCCCCGACAATTTCAAGGCTACTGATGATTTGAGTACCCTGATGGGATATAAGGTAGAGGCAAAGGTTACTTCACCCGGCGATCTTGATGATGCCCTGAACAAGTATTATCCCAAAGAGGCCGAAGAAAGCATAAATGACCTTATCGGTGCACTGGAACAGGATAATTTCCTGGCGGAATTTCAGGGCAGAGACCAGAGTATCGACCTTACCGAACTTAAAGAGCTTTCCGAGTCCAATCCTGTAAGAAAACTGCTCAACCTTGTTTTGCTCCAGGCCATCAAAGACAAGGCTTCAGACATCCACTTTGAGCCGTTCGAAGACGAGTTTAAGATGCGGTATCGTATTGACGGCGTACTGTATGAAATGATACCCCCTCCAAAACATATTGCCGTTGCGCTGAATTCGAGAATAAAGGTTATGGCAAACCTTAATATCGCTGAAAGGCGTCTGCCTCAGGACGGCAGAATTCCGCTGACAGTCCAGGGCAACCAGGTGGACCTTCGTGTAAGTATTTTGCCGACGATGTTTGGCGAAAGCGTTGTGCTTCGTGTTCTTGACAGGTCACAGCTCGATTTAAAGCTCGAACGTCTCGGTATGAGCGATGAGGATATGGAAACTGTTCGTATGCTGATTAGAAAGCCTAACGGAATTCTGGTTGTAACAGGACCTACCGGCAGCGGCAAAACGACTACGCTGTATTCGGCACTTAAAGAACTTAATACCATCGACAGGAAGCTGATTACCACTGAAGACCCTGTCGAGTACGATATTGACGGTATTATTCAGGTACAGATGAGACCTGATATCGGCCTTACATTTGCAAGATGTCTGCGGTCTATTCTGCGTCAGGACCCTGATATCATAATGGTTGGTGAGGTTCGTGACCTTGAAACTGCAGAAATCGCAGCTCAGGCTTCACTTACGGGCCACCTTGTATATACTACGCTTCACACCAATGATGCTCCGAGTGTTATCGCAAGACTTTTGGACCTCGGCCTTGAGCCGTTTTTGATCACTGCTACGATCGAAGGCATTGTTGCCCAGAGACTTGTGCGAAAAATATGTACCAGCTGCAAAGAGCCTTTTGAGCCTACCGAAGAACAGCTTATGGAGCTTGATTTAAAACCTGAAGAGATAAAGGGCAAAAAGTTTTACTATGGCAGGGGATGCGACCAGTGCAACAGTACCGGTTATAGAGGCCGATTGGGCATATTTGAAATAATGATATTTAACGATGAGATACGCGAGCTTGTGATGAGCCATGCTTCTACAAACGTTCTTCGCAATGCCGCGAAAAAGGCAGGAATGAAAATGCTGCGTGAAAAAGGTTTAGCTGCCATATTTAACGGTTTGACGACAATAGACGAAGTTGTCAAGGAAACCGTAATGGAAGAAGCATAATAGAGACAGCAAAATTAAAAGTAAAAATTGTAAACTCTGTCGTCAGGAGGTGACATATGCCAGTTTTTCAGTATGAAGCATTAGATTCGACCGGCCAGGAGGTAAAAGGCCAGGTTGAGGCTCTCAGCGGTGATGAAGCGCTGAGCAAGATACGCAATATGGGATACTTTCCCACGAAACCGCCCAAGGCAAAAGGCGGAATGCGTGAGAGAAAAGCCAAGGCTTCCAAATCAAGATCGCGCCGCGGTGCAGGCGGCAAGGTAAAAGTCAAGCAGCTTACACAGTTTGCACGACAGCTTTCGACGCTTCAGGATGCAGGTCTGCCGATTTTGCGTTCACTGCGTATTCTTGAAGAACAGCAAAAATCCGGAACGCTCAAACGTGTTGTAGGCTATGTAGCTGATGACATTGAAGGCGGAGCGACGCTTTCTGAGGCGATGGGCAAATTCCCCCGTGCTTTTAACAAGCTGTTTGTCAACATGGTTGCAGCAGGGGAGGTCGGCGGTGTACTTGACGTTATTTTGTCAAGACTTGCCGACTTTATGGAAAAGGCCCAGAAGCTCAAAGCCAAAATTAAAGGTGCCACGGTTTATCCTGTTGTGGTTATGGGTGCCGCAGGTCTTATTGTGCTCGGCCTGATGATCGGCGTTATTCCGAAATTCAGCACGGTGTTAAAGGAAATGACCGGTGGTGAGCTGCCCGGTCTTACAGTGATCATTATGAATGTCAGTGACTGGATCGCATTTAAATGGGGCTGGGCAATACTGCTTGCAACGCCTATGCTGATAATATTTACTTTGCGGTTTATAAGAAGGTTTGCCCTCGGTTCGTTCATACTCGACAGTGTCAATCTCAAAATGCCTATTATCAAGAATATCGTTTATAAAACTTCTGTCAGCCGATGGACAAGAACTCTCGGCACGCTTATCAGTGCAGGTGTACCGATCCTCGAGGCTATAAATATTACTGCCGAAACCGCCGGCAACGAAGTTTACGCAAGAATGCTCCGAAAGGTGCAAAATGCCATCCGCCAGGGCGATACATTTGCAAATCCCCTGAGAAAATCGAAAACGACCGACGGCCTTGTTGTAAATATGATCGACGTCGGTGAAGAAACAGGCGAAATGGATAAAATGCTTATTAAGATCGCGGGAAATTTCGATGACGATGTTGACGTGCTCGTAGGCTCGCTTATGTCGCTCCTTGAGCCGGTGATGATTATCGTGCTCGGAAGCGTCGTTGGCGTTATCGTGCTGGCGATCTTTTTGCCTATGATCAAAATCATTACATCGTTAATGTAAAAATATAGTCAATAGCTGTTAACTAAAAAAGTAATGGCAATAATATGAAAGGTCATAAAATGAACACAAAAAAGAAAAGATTTGGTTTTACGATTACTGAGCTTTTGACGGTAATGAGTATTATCGCGCTGCTGCTCGGTATCCTTACCCCGGCCCTTAATATGGTCCGAAGAATAGCAAAGGATACGAGACAGCGGGCTCAGTTCCACAGTATCTCAGTGGCCCTGGAAGCCTACGCCGGCGATTTCGAACAGTATCCTGATTCAACTACAAATCCAGGAACACTGGGAGCTGAAGGCATACCAGATCCTGGTGCAACTTATTACACAACCGGCGCCCATCATTTAGCTGAAGCCCTTCTCGGAAGAGACTTCCTCGGTCTCGACCCCTGGACACACTGGGATGCGGACTATGATGAAATAACCGTGCCGGACAACAGCAGAATATACGCCAGTGAAGTATATGGCCATGACATTGATGATGTTGAAGCAAGTCTTGACCGCAGAATGGGCCCTTATCTCGAATCGGAAACTGTCGAGGCTTACCAACTTGCTCAGCTATATGGTAATGCTGCCAATGTTGGTAATGTTTACCCTGGCAATCTTGACGCTATGGGTGGCACTATTGCAAGCAGACGGCCGGCCCCTGTACTTACAGATTCATATCGCGTAACAACAGTAATGCTGCCGAATCAGCAACAGGCAAAAGCCGGGTCGCCCATTTTGTATTACAAGGCAAATACGCTATCGAGAAAGTTTTACAACACCTCTCCTGAATCACCTGATACCGGTGATGGTGTCAATCCCAATGAAGCCGCTGAAAGCATATATAACTCTCAGGACAATGAAGAATTGATAAAACTGGGTGTAGTAACGAATCAGAATGAATACCATCATTTTGACCCTGACCCTCTTCATTATACTTATAAGGGAGCATTTTCAGGACGCGAGCTTTTCTATGACGAGATCACAGATTCCAAGATCACAACACAGGTAAGACCTTTCAATCAGAAGAGCTATATACTTGTCTCAGCCGGCTTCGACAGCGTATTCGGCACACCTGATGATATCTATAACTTTAGAAATTAGCTGTAAAGAACTTTATTTTGAATAGTATTGCCGTCTTTAACGGACGACTTTTTTAAATTAAAAAAGGACAGAAAAATGAAGACTGAAAAAGTAAATAGCCACGAAGACACAAAGGCACTAAAAAAAAGAGATAATTGTTTTAATTTTAGTAATTCGTGTTTATTCGTGGTTGATTTCGTTGTGTCCTAATGTTCTGGCGGCTGAAAATTAAAAAAGGGATAGAAAAATGAAGACCGAGAAAGAAAAGAACGGCGAGGGCATCAGGATATTAACGGAAAAAAGAGATAATTATTTTAAAACTTCGTGTTTTGGTGCCTTAGTGGCTAAGAGGGGATTTACGTTAATGGAGATCGTAACGGTCATAGTGATTATGTCTATTTTGATCGGTTTCCTTCTGCCGGCCATAAGCCAGGTAAAAAAGATTGCCTTGGAGACCAAGCAAAAGGCACAGTTATACAGTATCGAAGTAGGCCTGGAGAGCTATAAAGAAGACGACTCTGAGATCGGCGGCAAGTATCCGCCGTCGCACGGCTATGACGACCCTTTGGCTCCTCTGGGTCCCAATCCTCCGTATGACTACGACTATTGTGGTGCCCAGACACTTGCAGAGGCAATGTTCGGCCGGGACCTTCTCGGTATCCCTGCAACTTCGGCCTACAGGGCAGACGGCATGAATGCCAATGCTTCATTGAATTTATATCCTGCCTTCCCGGATAATGCGAATATTAAGAGCAGAAGGGGCCCGTTTCTCGACAGGACAAATATAGATGTATTCAGGGCTGATGAGGTATTCCCGGGCCTGACCTGGGAAGCAAATATGCCGAAAGAAAAACGTTATCTTATATGTGACGTTTTTGCTACTGTAATCAGGAAGGTCGGAACCGAAGATCAGAAGATAGGCACACCGATCCTCTATTTTAAGGCGAATACATCTTCGGCGAATGAGATACTTCAGAACTACGCCACTCAGACGGACCATATAAATAACAGGTATAACCGTACAGATAATTATTATCTTATGCGTCTTGGAAGAGTAGCGGACGGAGAAAAACATCCTGTCACGCCGAGTTCGGATGACAGTGGCGAGGCATTTTATAATTATATCAGGGATCCATTGACGATTGTCAGGGTTCCTGTTCGCCTGGATTCGTATCTTTTGATCTCTGCCGGTTACGACGGCCTGTACGGCACCAAAGATGATATATGTAATTTTAAGCCTAATTTGTAATTTCGAATAATATTTGACCGATGCGGTTAGTTAAATTTGACAATGAATATAAAACTGAACAAATCCGGCCTGACGCTTTTGGAAATTCTGATATCTGTTGTGATAATAACGATTCTTGCAGGCAGTATATATATAGTTGGTAAAAATCTTGATGAGCGCTCGAAGGAAAAATTAACTGAATCAACTATCGATACTCTCTGCGGCGCACTTGAGCAGTATCACGACTTCTACGGCAGGTTTCCTTTTGTTGCCAACGCAGGTTATAATGATGCCAATCTTGCGACAGACCTCAATGGCTTTATCGCTGCCGGCGCCGGCGTTCACCAGGGCGATTATTCTTCGAGTGAGGCGCTGTATTATTTCCTGAACAAGGCCCCGGCCGCAAAAAAACTCGTCGAAACGATAGACCGTTCGCTGCTTACCTCCAAAGACAGAAACGGGACGGATTTAATATTTACTATGCCGATTACTCCTTTAATAACAGAAGACTATCTCCTCGTAAGGATCATTGACCCGTGGGAAATGGCTTTAAGATATACCTATGCCGCAGGCGACAATTTCCCCATTATTACTTCAGCCGGGCCGGATAGGGTATTCGATGATGCCGATGATATAAGCAGTAAATGATGAAAAAAGAATGTAATTATTTTATAAACTTTGTGTTTTGGTGCCTTGATGGCTGAAAAAAGAAAAAATGCGTTCTCTCTTATCGAGATGCTTGTCGTTCTTGTGACAATTGCCTTGCTTGTCGCCGTTGCCATTCCTGCGATAAATGCAATGCAGAAATCTTTTGAGGCGACCGGCGTCTATGGAATGATAAGCACCGCTATCTCTACCGCAAGGACCCTTGCGATAAGCAACGACCGGTACACGGGCGTCAGGTTCCAAAAGGCTTACAGCACCGACCCTGCAGTTAATACCGACCAGTATATGATCTTTATAATTAGTGAAGAGAGTAAAAAGATGGGCAATCTTACAGTTGGATTTCGTGCAATAGAAGGATACAAGCCCATAAAACTTCCTTCGAATATCGGCGTAACGGATATGAAACTTGGTGTCGGTCCGGTCGGTCCTCCGGTCGGTCCGGTAGATATAACTATGGATAGTGACATTAACGACGAGATAGAATTAATAGATGCATCTGCTTTTTCGATAGTATTTTCACCTGCCGGAAGGCTTGTAACTCATTTGGTTCAAACAAGAAATAAGGATGGCAAGCCGAGCGGCAGTACGGAAAGCGATGACACAATCTTTAATACGCTGTTAAAGATCACCGACCCTAACGACCCAAAAGGCCAGTTTGTCCAGGACGACCCTGAAGCTTCTACTCCTGATGGTCTTTCTCAGGAATTGAGCAGGAACAGTTTTGTTATTTATGACAACAACCGCTTAAAACAGATCGACCCCGGCCTGCGCTATTCGCAGTATTTGAGTACGTTACCTGCAACTCATATCAATGCATATACCGGAGAAATTGTTAAGTAGTTGCGCGTAGTTGACTGAATGAAATTTAAACCGAAAAAATCTGGTTTTTCACTTACCGAGGTCCTGATGGCCGTCGGCATACTTTCTATTGGGATGATGCTTATAGCGACTATGTTTCCCGCAGCGATATTTCTGACATCTGTCGGCACCGAAAGGACAATAGCCTCGCTTGTCGCCGACGAAGCCTTCGCAAAGATTCAGCTCTTTGGTATCGGAACTATTCCTGGCACCAGCGATGATTATAATAATATCAGCAGCCCGGCTCTCATTGATATTGATGAGTATTATTACCCGTCTATGGAACCGGGCTCAACGGGAAGAAGTCAGTATTGCTGGTCAGCCTTGTGCAGGACCCTTAGTACGGCAGCGACAGGCAACAAATTCCAGGTAACTGTTTTTGTCTCCAGGAAAACAAGCGTCAATGATAGATATATGGCTGATATTGGTTCGGGAGTTGATATTTCTGAGCCCAGGCCGGTAAGACTTACAGTTCACGCTAAGGATTCGAAGTGTTTGCCTGATGAGCTGATCATTCCCGCCCCCGGCGAGGGAAAGTATCTCAATCCGCCGGCAGCGATAGTTGATGATAAAACCGGAAAAATATACCGTGTTATCAACAGAAAAGACGGCGGAACAGTTTCTATCATAACAATTGACAGAGAATGGGAAGGTAGTGGGGGTTTCGAGACGGTATGGTTTATATCTCCGCCCGTCAGCGGCGGAAAAAACGCAGGCGTTGAAATATTTCAGGCGGAACTAACCTTGTAAGGAGCCACGAAGACACTAAGGCACGAAATTTTAAAAATTACTGAAAATTTTATGAAAACGGCAAAAAAACAATTTGAGCAATTATCAGAAAAGGAAGAATTAATAGCATCGCAGATAGTAGATGCGGCATATACGGTTCATAACCATCTTGGTCCCGGGCTGTTAGAGAAAATATATGAGGTCTGTTTTTGCCATGAACTTTCTAAAAGAAATCTTTCATATAAAAACCAGATGGATATTCCAATAATCTATGATGGTATATTGTTTAATCAGGGTTTGAGATTAGATATTCTTGTTGAAGATTTGATTATATGCGAATTAAAAGCTACCGATCAGAATCGTATGTTGTGGGAAGCGCAGCTGTTAAGTTACTTGAAGCTGACTAATAAAAGATTGGGATTTATAATTAATTTTAATGTTCCGGTAATTAAACAGGGAATTAAAAGAATAATTTTATAAACTTTGTGTCTTGGTGCCTTAGTGGCTAAAAAAATAAAGATGTAATTATTTATAAACTTTGTGTCTTGGTGCCTTAGTGGCTAAAAAAATGAAAAAAGCTTTTACAATAACAGAACTGGTTGTTGCGGTCGGCCTGCTTGCCGTTGTGATGTCTATTTCATCGGTTGTTTTTAGTTATTCCATAGATGCCCAGCGGACCGCAAAGGCTACTTCTGAGATTATGCGTACCTTACGGGCGATAACCGACCAGCTCGATATTACACTTGGTGGAATACGAAAGGATGGCTACCTCATCCTGTGCGGCTCGGGCACCTCTCCTGGTGCCAATGATTCATTATATTTCTTCAGCACAGGCTCTTTCCATTCCTGGTATGGCCCAAGCCCAAGCAGCTCGAACAGATCGAACATAGCGCGTATATATTTCGGCCCCTCAGACATAGCCGGCGATGTGGCATTGGACGCAGTACTTTTTACACCTAGCAACCCAGGGATAGATCATATGGACTGTTCTTATTCTGATTGCCAGGCTAATCTTCTTACATCTGATTGTATTGATGGAGGAACAAATCCGCTTGCTGTAGTTTTCAACTCCAGGCCGAGTACTGATATTAACAGTCCTTCTGACGGTGGCGACCCTAATAACGTAAGAAGGATTTTAGCTCAGAATGTCTATGATATCAGGATTGAATGGACTCGAAAGGCATGGTGGCCGCTTGGGTCGACTCAAATACCATGGTTCAGCCTGCCGAAACCTTCTGCAGCTGTGTCGCCGGGATTTTCTGAAGCTATAGGTCCTCCAGGACCTCCGTATTTAGCAATGTGGTCGCCTTTAAGCGGGAACTGGCCCGATGCCTTTAAATTTACATTTACTATCTATGACTCCAGGGGCATTTTGGAAAATGGAAGACAGTTTGAGCATATAGTTTATATTGGAAATTAGGGTATAGAAAATAAAATTGTTTAGCCCCCAGGCCTGTCCTGGGGGGATCAAAACCGCGACTGCCTGTCCTCCATAGCTTTTAGCGAAGGATGGATAAGAAAGCGGTCATAGAATATAGTTATGGAAAAAATACGACACATAAAAATGAAAACTGTAAGATACGGCTCAGCCCTCATAATGACGGTTGTTCTGACCGTATTGCTTGCGATAGTTGCCGTGATGTTTGTGGCCACCGCGCGAATGGACGTCGCCTCGACGAGCAACATCGCAAATAACAAGATGCTCGATTTAGCTGCCGAGTCCATTATGGATATTATCAACCTGCAGCTCGTATCGGATGTGCCCGGCGTAGCAGGGCAGGAATATTACGATTACCCCGGCCCATTGGACCCCTGGCTTGCAAGTGCCCAACCGTATTTGGTGGATGATAGCAACACAATTGACCCGAATGATGATGTGTATAAATGGCACCAGATAAGCGATATAACAGGACACATAGCCCGCAGCTATCCTAATAAAAACAGTTTTGCTGTAAGGTATGTTAATGTTAAGCCTTCAAGCTCCACAGTTATACGGGAATATCCTAAAATCAAATTGAATGCAGATGACGAACTGGACGCAGGCACTGATACTGATGGTTTGTCGGACTCAGAATATCGAGGACAATTAGCCGATGCCGACGGTGACGGCATAGCCGATTCGAAGTGGTTTGAGCTTGAGAATATCTACACCTCTCAAGGCAAAAAGATATATGCCGCTGTCCGTATAATAGATAACGGCTCGATGATAAATGTGAATACTGCTCATACGTTCGATCCTTTGAATAATGAACCCAATATCAACGGCGCAAGCCAGATGCAGATAAATCTCGCCAGCGTATTAAAAGGATGGGATGATATCAATGATGTTTATAGGACACGCTGCAATGAGACTGCTAATACACCATGGTCTAATTATGAACAGGATGTTATCTGGCAATATGGCATTCCGATAAATACGTATACCCCGTTCGATATATCCGACGAGCTTGAACTGCGGTATCGTTACTGTATAGACAGTAAGTTCGCAGCTAATATTGAATTTGGCGGCTATCCTGGTCCTTTTCCCCCTTATACTCCTCGAAGAATGTTTGATACTCTGCACCCGCCGGGCGAGCCAGACAAGGGCCATCTATATGATACAAGTACTAACCCAAAAAGTAGCTCTGACTGGAGGCTTGTTGACTGGCAGGGCAGGATAACAGACCCCTGTCATTTAGAAGATGACGGTACTAATAAGTCCGACCGCAGGCACATACTGACCGCCTATAATTTCGACAGTATTACCAATCCTGCCGGCGGCAGAATGATGAATATAAATGATCCGAACATCAACGATATAAATAATGTGCTTGTATTTGCAGGACTTCCGGCTGCCGAAGCTTCACAGATCGCAGCCAATATAAAGGATTTCCGCGACACAGACTCGGTTGTTACCAAGTTTGGTACGAGCTATGGTTTTGAACGCCCGTGCATTTATATCTCCGAAATAGCTTTTCACGATGACGGGTCTAATGCTTCTTATGCGATCGAGCTGTATAATCCCTATAATCATTTACTTGATCCGAACAGCGATGAATTTACGCTGGTCAGTACAGCCGGATGGACGGAAACTATCGAATGGGGTGGTACAAACTCATTTTATATCATAACGGACGGACCGGAATTTGCGGCTGTAAGTGATGAAGTTGCAACTGTTTCCGTTGCTTTTAACGAAGGAGATACTATTTATTTGATGCGTACCGCCGGCCTTACTAATATTGTCGTCGATGCTGTTGCTGTCCCGTTCAATGGCTGGATGGCAGCTAATGGTAACCCCTACAGTATTGAAAGAGATATTAACTACGGCAGATGTATACGCCGTTTATGGGATACAACCCCCGACCCTGCAGGCCCGACACTTGACGCTATGAATATTCATAACGGAGGAGGTGGATATATACAGGCGTGTCCGAAGAATGCTCCATTTACGAATATCGGCGAGCTGGGAAACGTCTTCCGCGTAAATATGGCCTCGATAAACTCTCTTAGTACCCAGGCCGGTGTCTTTGTTGACCTGGCCAATCCTGTCTATCAGCAGATTTTCAACTATCTAACCGTTATAGACCCTGCTGCTCATGGTTCTCCGCAATCTGAATGGAGGATAAAAGGCAGGATAAATATAAACACCGCATCGCCATACGTAATAGAGCAGCTGCCCTGGGTCTCGCGAAGAAATGACCCGGCAGGCTACTTTGACGATGCACTGGCCCAGGCGATAGTGGCCTACAGGGACAAACTTACTGTACCAGGCGACCCTAATTACAGCACCCGGCTTGGCGTAGAGGGTTTTGAAAATATCGGTCAGTTATGTAATGTTACTGATCCTGGCGGCGGTAATGATTACAGGATTGATTATTACAGCCTTGATGCCGGAGACCAGGCAGGATTCCCTGACATTACCCCCGGCGATAATGTAGCCGACGATTTTGAGGAGCGCGATCTGATCTTCGCTCGGATAAGCAATCTTGTAACCGTCCGCAGCGATGTCTTTACCGCCTATATACTGGTGCGCATCTGCACAAATATTGATAAAAGCGGCCCTAAGGGGTTGGTTGAAGGTCCGCAGAAAAGATACATGGCCATCCTCGACCGCAGCGAAGTAAGAAATAATACCGACAAAGTAAAGGTAGTTTCGTTCCATCCTGTACCCGAAGCAAAATAGAAAGCAGGCATAAGGTTTTATCATAGGATTTTAACTGTTTCTGTATTGAAAACCGCCGGTTTTTTTTGTATAATGCCCTGATATCCTGATAAACTGAAAAAAGCGAGGTGTTTTGCGAGAGATGAAAAAAAACCTGTACAGAGGGGTATTTGCAAAAAGCTTTTCCTGCATTTGTATGGCAGTTATATTTTTCCTGCCTGCCGCCGCTTGCGCTGACACTTTCGTACACAACGAAACCGGCGAGACTTATCACGGCTACGCTACCGGCAAAGATGATGCAGGCATATCGGAAGTTATTACAGTCGAAAAAGGTATTATCAATGTAAACCTGAGCCTGTTTGATATCACACCCGACAGCCGGGGCAGGAACAATATAGTCGGGCTTTTAACGGTGCCAAGCGGAATAGCTTTCGGACTGGAAACCAACGCTTTTGAAGAGTCCCTGAAAAATACAGCCGCAAAAGGACCGCTGTTTATAATTGTCGAAATAGATTCGCCGGGCGGACGTATCGACCTGGCTATGAAGCTATGTTCGGCAATCGCAAAGACGACTAACTGTCAGACTTATGCGTATATAAATGGAGGCAGCAACGGCGGGGCGTACTCGGCCGCCGCCGCGGTAGCTCTGTCTTGTAACAAAATTTATATGGCTCCTTCGACCGTTATAGGCGCAGCTACGATGATTATGATTAACAGCAGGGGGATGCCGATGGATCTCGAAAGGGCTCTCGGCAAAGAGGTGGCTGAAAAACTGAATTCCGGCTGGAGAAGTTATCTCGCTTCGCTGGCTCAGAATAATGACCGGCCGGCCGCATTGGCCAGGGCAATGGTGGACAAGGATATTGAAGTTATTGAAATTAAGGATAACGGCAAAAGAGTTTTTATAGAAACAGTGAATAAAGCAGAAGACCAGGAAGTTGTAAAAACGTGGTCACAAAAGGATTCGCTTCTTACTCTGTCTGTAAAAGAGGCGATAGATTGCGGCATGGCTGATAAAATGTATAACAGCAGGCAGGATTTATTGCTCGACCATAATGCTGTTTCAGTGGAAATATTTGAAGATGAGGCGATAGAAGAGGCCAGAAAACTCTGCGCAAGAATAGAAAAAAGCATGAAAAAAATAAATGCTTCCTTAGACCTCGGCTTAAAACAGCTCCAGGCTACCAGGTCACGAGGCCAGGCTATGAAGGCTATGAAGTCTCTGATGACTGATGCACGGTTTGTACTGGGCCTGAGAAGAAAATTCGGCGAAGATGTTCCTATAGATGAAGAAAAGATTCAGGATTTTCTCAATACCGTCCAGGCCGAGTATGATGCGCTCAAGGCAGCAGGAAGAAGATAAAATCTTATCATTTATACTCTTCACACTTGAATTTTTCCGTTTTCAAGCGGCTTGAACGTGAAAATTTTCGGTCAGCAGTGTTTGCAATTCCGGCA
>JAFGGI010000039.1 GCA_016930635.1 Sedimentisphaerales bacterium
CGTATAATCCTTCATATATACTGTTTATCGGACACAAGGTGCTTTCTGATTGAAAAAATGGGATTTTTCAATCAAGAGCAGTATAGTATTCGATACGCAAAATGCCGTACTGGGATTTGATGTTAATTCCGCTTATCCGCTGCCGATATGCAGGTTCACAGATTTGAATAGCGACTGCATGGTGAATAATGAGGATTTGGCAATTATAGGCCGATACTGGTTCCGCTCAGATTGCGATGGCAATAACGATTTCTGCAGCGGGGCGGATATCGATGAAAACGGCTCTGTAAATTTCGATGATTTTGCCTTTCTCGCGAATGATTGGTTAAATAATGGATGTCAATATCCCTGCGGCAGTGAAGAAAGGCCGTTTCCCGCAGCCGATCTGACACGAGATTGTATTGTAGATGTTTACGATTTAGCTGTTATCGCAGAGGAGTGGTTAAACGATTGCAACTGGCTGAATTTCAATTGCAGATCCGGCGATTTCGACAGGGACGGGACATTAAATTTCGAGGATTTTGCGACGTTTGCCGGACAGTGGTAAATTGAAAATTGAACGAAATTTCAGTCGCCGAAACCCAAAAAAATCAAAAAAGTTCCTTTTTTAAAGACCCATAACAGGCCTTTTTCCCGCCGCCAATCGCGGTTTATACGCAAAAACAGGCCGAATTCAAACTTTGTCCGAAAATACTTTTTTTAAACTTTTTTGGGCATCTGTCCAAATTATTACTTATGTTTTAGCAATTCGGTGCCGAAGAGAGTGTTTTCGTTGAAACTGGAACAGAACAAAATTTTTTGGATGACGTGTATGACAAAATTTAGAATCTATATTTTTTCAGCTTTACTATTAAGCTTGCTTCTGGGTTTGCAGGTAAAGGCCGATGCACCTTCTCGTGAGTATCAGGTAAAAGCGGCTTTCCTTTATAACTTCATCATGTTTGTTGACTGGCCTCAGGAGAAGGAAGTAGACGAGAACACACCGATAACTATCGGTATTATTGGTGACGACCCGTTTAGCAATGCCTTTGACCCTATTAGGAGCAAGCAAGCTGGAAGTAGAGAAATCGTTATTAAACGATTTAAAGGACTTGAAGAACTAAAGACTTCAGGCGAACTGGCAAAAACAACAGATGCTCTCAAAGATTGCCACCTGTTATTTATCTGCCGGTCGGAGAAGAAAGTTGTAAGCGAGATAGTAGATATCATCAAGGATTCCAATGTCCTTGTGATCGGAGATATGGATGGTTTTCTCGAGCTCGGAGGCGGCGCTATCAACTTTGTTCTGCAGGAAGAAAAGGTCAGATTTGAGGTTGACCTTGGCGCTGCAAAATCGGCCAAATTGAAAATAAGGTCTCAGCTTTTAAAACTGGCCAAAAGGATCATAGGGTAAATGCCACAATAGATTAATTCGAATCCCCAAAACCCCAAGACGGCCTGCTGACGCACATCAGCAGGCCGTTTCATTTTGCTTAATTCGGATTTATAGTTGTTTAGCCCTGCCAATACCTTGGCAGGGTTTTCTTTTGTCATTCTGAGGCATCAGCCGAAGAATCTCATCGTGTCATTCCCGCGAAAGCGGGAATCCATATTAATCAACCACAAATGGACACAGATTAACACTGTCCTGATAACCTGTTGTCCTGATATCCTGCATCCTGATTTACTGATAACCTGATCGCCTTTCTACCCTTTCCCACTTCTCCCCGCTGTACGCTCTACGCTCCTATTTTGCCTTGACATTTGCACGATTTATGGTATAATAATATCCATAGTGTAGGGGGAGAAAACGCGTAGCCAAAAAAGCGGCTTTTACGCGTTTTTGCATTTCCAGACCGTAAAGCCCGCCTCATTTGGCCAATGTTATTATTGTCAAGAAGGAAGGAAAAAATGAGGAAAAATGGGTTTTTAATTTGCGCATCCCTGGCGATTCTTATTATCAGCCATTCGGCTTACGCTTACCTGGATGTTATCGATTTAGGCACACTTGGCGGAGATAGTGAAAGTTGCGCCCTTTCTATCAATGATAACGGCCAAATCGTAGGTTCATCCGGAAGTTATGATTCTGTTCGTGCTTGTCTTTTCGATCCTACAGGAGGTGGTAACAATATCTATCTTGGATCATTAGGTGGCGGCATAAGTAAAGCTTATTCCATTAACAATAGTGGTCAGATTGTCGGTCGAGCTATGTTATCTGCTGTAGGTACTCCTTACGGTGAGAATCACGCGTGTTTCTTTGATCCCACCGGGGGCGGCGCTAATGTAGATATGTCAGGAATCTATGAAGGGATCGCCTATTCTATAAATGATAATGGCCAGATTGTAGGTACTGCCTATGGTGGATACATCAGCAAAACTGCCTGCATTTTTAACTCATCAGGATATGGTTGTGATTTTCCACCTGTACCTCTTGGAAGTACCAGTGCAGCATATTCTGTTAATGATAACGGCCAAATTGTTGGTGTAGTTAGTTTTGGTTCTCTTAGTACTCAAGACAGGGCCTTCATTTTCCATCCGACAAGTTCCGGTGTTGACCTTGGCACGCTTGGTGGGACTGAAAGTATAGCCTCTTCTAATAATAACAATGGTCAAATTGTAGGTGGTGCTGATAACAGTTCAGGACACCGGCGTGCCTGTATTTTTGACCCCAATGGCGGCGGGGCAAATATCAATCTTGGCTCAATAAACGGTTATGACCACAGCATAGCTAATTCTATCAATGAAATTGGTCAAATTGTTGGCTGGGTCTATAACAAAACAGGTGGTTTTCCGCCTGAAGAGATCGCACATGCCTGTCTTTTCGATGAAACCGGTGGTGGGGCCAATATAGACCTTAATGATTTGATAGAGCCTTCCTCCGGCTGGATACTCGAATATGCTTATGACATAAACAACGACGGCTGGATCGTTGGATATGGAACTAATCCTAATGGAGACGAGCATGGTTATCTTTTAGTAATACCTGAACCGGGGACGATCTTACTGATAACCTTCGGCGGCATGTTGATTAGAAAAAGGCGATAGGTTAGACTTCGCTGTCAGGCTGAAGCATCAATTCAAAATTAAGCATTAAAAATCTTTAACAAAATAAATATGCCCCATATGTCATTCTGAGGCGCAGCCGAAGAATCCCATTCGCTGTAAAGATGAGCGATTCTTCACTTTGTTCAGAATGACAACCCAACTATTTTCAGCTGTATTGCTTTCTATGTCTCGGGTTATTTTGCCTGTTGTTGCCGCGATTCTGGTTGTCCTGGTCCGGCTCGTTTGGTTCACGAAGAGACTTTTCAAATTTACCGAATATCATTCTTCCCGCTGATGTCTGCAGCGCACTTGTTACGGTAATCTGAACCTTTTCGCCAATCTTGTTTTTGCCTTCCTCGACAACGACCATTGTCCCGTCATCGAGATAGCCGATACCCTGGGCGGCTTCTTCGCCGGCCTTGATTATCCGAACCATCATCGGTTCGCCCGGCAGAACGACCGTCTTAAGAGCATTGGCCAGGTCATTTATATTGACCACATCGACATCCCTGACCTGGGCGACCTTGCTGAGATTGTAATCGTTGGTTACGAGTTTGCCGTTACAGCCTTTGGTAAATGCGACCAGCTTCTGGTCAACAGGGGCGTGTTCATCAACACCTGTCGGCGGAGTATCATCTATCAGTACCTCTATAATACCGTTATCCTGCAGCTTGTGCAGAACGTCGAGACCTCGCCTGCCTCGCACGCGTTTGAGCTTGTCTGCCGAGTCGGCGATAAGCTGGAGCTCATTCAATATAAATCTCGGCACAATGAATGGCGCATCGAAAAGCTTGCTCTGGCAGACATCTGCGATTCGGCCGTCGATAATGACAGATGTGTCAAGTACGAGCGGCCTTATACCTTTTGTCTGACGTGCGAATTCGACATAAGGTATGATGAAACGAACATCGTCCTTGGTCCGCATAACAAAGCTGATTACCAGGTAGCAGATGCATATGCCCATTACCCATTTAGTCAGTTGCAGACTATTGCCGACAAGGCCTAATTTAAAGACATCATTGACCATGTCCAGGACAAGAGACAGTGCCCAACTGAAAAAGATACCGACAAGCAGTCCGAAAAATATTCCGGCAAGGGCCTTTAATGAGCTTTTAGGCAGTACCCAGTCGAGGAATAACACCAGCATTGCAAAACCTATACCGCCGACAAAAATTACACGTATGTCACTGTGTGTGATCATACTTTCTTCGTCCTGCTCGGCTATATCTGATGTTATACTGACGAAAATGGCGGCTGCTATGACAATGAGAAACACCAAACGGATAAAATTCAATAACATAATTATGACTCCAAAAATTTATAAATCATTTATATATATGTATATTTA
>JAFGGI010000040.1 GCA_016930635.1 Sedimentisphaerales bacterium
ACGCCAGGCGGCAGCACACTGGAAGTAGAGCTTGAAAGTCTCTCAGGTCAGAGCCTGTTCTCGCCGCTTTCTGTAATCAGTGCTTCAGCCGCATCCGGCGGCCAGGCAATAGTGTGGCCGGATAATGGCAACGATATTTTAAGCACACCGTCAGATACTGCAACTGGTCAGGTACTGATATCGTTTACACTGTCGCAGAGTGCAAATGTACAGTTCCAGATCCAGGTAAACTTCTCCAATGGCTCCAATGACTCATTCCATTACAAGATGAATTCAGGCTCATGGAGTACTCAAAACAATACGCAAACAAGCGGATATTCAGTACTTTCTGTAACTACCTTTAACAGCTTATCATCAGGTTCACACACTTTGAGGGTATGCAGAAGAGAAGACGGCAGTATACTGGATAAGGTTATTTTAACAGCATCTGCTGGAACTATTTCCTCAGGTTCTTCCCCGACACCGACACCGACTCCGACACCAACTCCTACGCCAACACCTACAGCGACGCCGACACCTACGCCTACACCCACTCCGACGCCTACACCAACACCAACACCAACACCGACACCAACGCCAACTCCGACGCCTACTTCTACACCAAGCAGCAGTATTACAATACAGGAAAATGCAACAGGTTTCTGTGATGTAGAGGGCAGTATCGATTCTGACCACAGCGGATATACCGGTTCTGGTTATGCCAATACAGATAATGCTACCGGCAACGGTATCGACTATATGGCAAACGTAGCCACGTCTGGTACATATACATTTACCTGGAGATATGCCAACGGTTCGTCCGACAGGCCCGCAAACCTGATCATAAACGGCTCGACAGCATCTTCGGGTATCAGCTTCGGCGGCACAGGTGCCTGGACAAGCTGGAGCACCACATCATCAGTTAATGTATATTTAAGCGCAGGATTGAAAGATATACGTCTTGAAGCTACAAGCAGCGGCGGATTGGCCAATATCGATTCTATGACGATATCCGGTTCGAGTGTTCAGGCGGCAAGCTGCTCTGCAACACCTACGCCTACGCCTACACCTACGCCTACGCCTACGCCTACACCTACGCCTACACCTACTCCGACTCCTACTCCGACTCCTACTCCTACGCCAACTCCTACGCCAACGCCTACTCCTACTCCTACGCCAACTCCTACACCGACACCTACGCCAGGTCAGAGTATTACTATACAGGAAAACCAGGCCGGCTTTTGCAGTGTAGATGGTGCTATTGAATCTGCACATTCAGGATATACCGGCAGCGGTTATGCAAATACGGACAATGCCAACGGCGAGGGAATCGACTATGCTGTCAGTGTGGGTTCATCAGGCACATATACAGTTGTCGTCAGATTTGCCAACGGCTCAAGTGCTCGTTCGGCAAACTTGATCGCAAACGGTTCAACCGTAGGCTCGTTTAGTTTCGCAGGCACAGGCGGATGGACAAGCTGGAACACTGAATCAGACAGTGTATATTTGTCTTCAGGGACAATTAGTTTGCGTCTTGAAGCTACAAACAGTGCTGGTTTGCCTAATGTTGACTATATAGAAATTTCCGGCGCAAGCATATCAACAGCAAGTTGTTCGCAACCAACACCAACACCTACGCCTACTCCGACACCTACGCCGGGCAATACCATTTATGCTTCTCCGAATGGCAGTTCAAGCAATGGTGGTACAAGCTTCAGCGATGCACTGGATTTACATACCGGCCTTTCAAGAGTATCTGCCGGACAGACTCTTTTACTCCAGGCAGGTACTTACAGAATATCTTATAGTTCGGGAAGCAGAAATACCATTTTCCTCACAAGAAATGGAAGTTCTTCAAATCTTATCAGGGTAGAAGGTTCTGGCGGACAGGCAACACTTGATTTTCAATGTCCAAGTGGTGATTGGGTACAGGACTCCTGGGGCTTTGAATTAACCGGAGATTATTGGTATTTCAGAAATATCAATATAACCAGGGCTGCTTACCAGGGCGCCTATGTAATGGGAAGCAATAACACCTTTGAAAACTGTAATTTCTATGACAACAGGAATACAGGCTTGGAGATCAACGAAGGCGGTGCTTATACAACAGTAATCGATTGTGATGCTTATGATAACTACGACCCCAAAAACAATGGAGGTATGGCCGACGGCTTTGCTGCAAAACAGGAACAGGGCCGGGGAAATGTCTTTATTGGTTGTGATGCATGGGGCAACTCTGATGACGGTTACGACAACTATGACAGTTCCTATGCTGTTATCTATGAAGACTGTACTGCAAACAGCAATGGGACTAATGACGGAAATGGTAATGGATTTAAAGTTGGCGGCAATGATGTTACTGCGCACCATGAACTGACAAATTGTGTTGCAAATAATAACAGAAAGCACGGTTTCCATTGCAACAGCAATCCGGGACCTGTTTACCTGACCAACTGTTCTGCTTCAGGTAACGGCGGGAACGACTTTAATGGAGACTGTTTCCAATAATCGTTAACTTTTCCGGGATACAAAGGGATTTTTCCCTTTGTATTAGAATAGAATACAGCCCCCGTTCTTGTCCCTAAGGGACACGGGGGCTTTTATATAACTATCTGGTAAGTATAGAAATGAGTAATACAGAACTTGAAACCATATTTAACGGGCCGAGAATCGGGGAGACAGGATTCGAACCTGTGACTTAATATCTCGTTTTTACTTGACACTATTAATTTTAAGTGTTATCATAAATGGTCCAGATTATTGAGGAGCCTCAATAGTAAAATCAGCTTATCAACCTCAAAGAAAGGAAACAATATGGTAAATTACAAAAGTAGCTACTCCGTAATTTTTGCAGGAATATCGGTATTCTTTGCACTTGTGATACTAACCCCAGGGGCTGCATCAGCATCCTGGATACAAGGTGATGCAGATAACAATGGACAGGTCAACATTGTCGATGCTTTGATAGTTGCTCAAAACTATGTTGGTCTTGGCCAAGTTCCGGTATTCCTGATAAATGCTGATGTTAATGGAGACTTGAACCTCACTATTCTCGACGCATTAATTATCGCTCAATACTATGTCGGTGAAATTAATAGTTTCCCAATTGACACACAGCAATATAATTTCCAGGATTCACTTGTCAGAGCAGCGGCTATACAGGCGTTGAACAAAGCTCCGGGCGACGAGATTACCCGATCAGAGTTGAGGACCATACAAGTACTTGAGGTAGAATCTAATAATGCTGAAGTTGTCAATTTTGCTGATGTTACTCAGATGTTGGGACTTGAGGAACTTTTTGTGGATGATTGTATTGTCAATGACGCAGCGCCCATAGACGAGTTAACCGAACTTCAGCAACCCAAAGTTGGCGAAGGGGATCCGGACCAGGCGCCGGTTCCTGCATTCTATACGAACCTGGACAAGGTTACCATGATTCCTCCGGAACCGAAATTTTCGAACCAATGGAGCCTTCGCAATAGTGGTGAAAACGCTGGTTCTTCTCAAGGCTTTGATATCAAGTTTGCTAACGCCTGGTATATGGCGCAGGGTTTGGAGCCCGTGCTTGTCGGCGTTGCTGAGACTGGCGATGTAGACGTTTTTCACGGGGACCTGGAGAATCGAATTCACATTAATCCGGCAGAATCTGAAGAGCCGGATGGAATTGACACAGACCAAAACGGATGCATTGACGATCGCTATGGCTGCGATTTTAAAGATAACGATGGTGTTTACAATGGTACCAGCCATGCTACTCATGTGGCTGGGATTATCTCAGCAGATCTCAATGCCAATGGTATTATCGGGGTCGCACCAGGCGCTCAACTACACCCTCTTACCTGTGAAGTTACAAACCAATCGTTCATAGATGCGGTTAATTGGGTAAAGCAGCAGAACGCCCAGCAGGACATGGGCATGCGGATCATCAATGTTAGTCAGGGTGGTTATATTGGTCAGGATGTCGATATCGCACATGTCTCGGCGCTTTGTGATGTCATATCATCGGCGCCGGATATCCTGTTCGTATGTTCAGCAGGAAACAGAGGTTTTGTGCGGTACAATTATCCCGCATCCTGTGATGCTTCGAACATTCTTTCGGTGGCCAATGTCGATTATGCCGGTAATCTTTGGCCCGGCAGCAACTATGGAGACCATGTTGATATTGCCGCACCGGGAAGAGAAATCCTGAGTTGTTCCAATAGGCTTGCCGATGCCAACGGTGTACTTACCGATAGATACACAGAAAAAACTGGTACGTCTCAGGCGGCACCCCATGTAGCAGGAGTAGCTGCCCTTATTATGATGAAGTATCCAGACTTGTCAGTGTCACAGGTCATTGATCGTATCACAAGCACAGCCATGCGGATGACAACCCTTAAGGGAATGGTGAAATTTGGCGCAATGGTCGATGCAGAATCTGCGTTGAATGGTGTAGGACCAATAGGACTTGATGCAACAACTACCTCTGGAACGATCTCTCTATTCTGGGATATAGACGATGACGCCAGCCGTTATGAAATTGAGATTGACGGCACAGATATCTTTGACAACGGCAGCGCCAATACCTTTGTTCATAGTAATCTATCAACCGATTCGGGCCATATCTATCGCGTACGTGCTGTCCACTCAAATCGTGTCCAGCCCTGGAGCCATCGTCTCTTTGCCATGGCCAGCCAGATGCCTCAGTCAGAAGACAGATACTTATCCAGTCCGAATCCTTATCCGGATAATTTCAACCAGGAATACTCTGTCACAAAGACTTCAGCTTCTTCTATCCGCGTACACTTCTCACTTTTGGAAACAGAAGAGGGACCTGACTATATTCAGTGCACGTATCCCTCTGGCGGAGATGATGATATCGATGAGCAGATTTCCGGTTACTATCCCGATGGTTTCTGGACTCCCTGGACTGATGGTGACACCTTTACGTTCTGGTTCAGAACAAACGATTCAGTATCCTCAATGGCCGGCTTCGTAATTGACCGAATTGAGTACTTCCAATAAAGCAGGGCTTGTGATTGATTGAATCGAAATTTGATTTTTAAAATAGAAAATCGAGAGTAGATTGCAGTAGAAAGGTTTAGTTGTTTTATTTTCAACTTTCACCTTTCTACTGCTTTTTTTTAGCCTTCGGCTGAAAGAATCGGGGAGACAGGATTCGAACCTGCGGCCTCCTGCTCCCAAAGCAGGCGCTCTAGCCAAGCTGAGCTACTCCCCGAACAAATATAGGATGCTGAAAGTATAATATATAAATCAGGATCCTGTCGGCCCGGTGGATATTAAGGACGTACAAATAAATTATCTCCTATTTTTGGCTGGCTGTGGCTTCATCTGGCGGCGTCAGTAAAATTCGGACTACCAACCAGTAGACCTGCATTTTGCTTCCTTGCCAGCCTTGTCCTCGCTCAGCCAAAAACAAAACCTAATTTATTTATAAGTCCTAAATATGTCGCGGATAATACTATAGTTACGCAAGATATGCAAGGGCAGATTGGTTATTTACAGGTGATTTTTAACCGATATAATACTAAAAGCAGCAAAATGCTGCTTTTAGAGTCGTTGGTATTTGGTCGTTAGTGAATTATGAGCCGCCCAAGGCGGCTAAGTGCCGAATACCATATACTATATACTAGATACTGGATTGAGGTAACTATGTGCGGAATAGTAGCTTATTTGGGCAAAAAAGCGGCTCAGCCGATACTGATAGAAGGGCTAAAACGCCTGGAATACAGGGGATATGACTCTGCAGGCGTAGGGCTGATACAAGGCGGGGATATAAAAATCATCAAATCCAGCGGCAGGATAAGCGTGCTGGAAGAGATGTTGGACGAGCCAAATTCCGGCGATGTGCTGGGAATCGGCCATACCAGATGGGCGACACACGGCGAGCCAAATACTGCAAACGCCCACCCGCATTTGGACTATACCGGAAAAATAGCAGTGGTGCATAATGGTATTATCGAAAATTATAATACGCTCAAGACCTGGCTGATAAGCAAAGACTGCAAATTCAAAAGCGATACCGATACGGAAGTCATCGCTAACTTAATCGGCTATTTATATTCCAACACGGAAGGTAAAGATTCACCATCCGATGGACAGAACAGATTCGAATGGGCTGTGCAGCATGCGCTGAACGAACTGGTCGGCACATATGGTCTGGCAGTGGTCTGTGCAGACTTTCCGGACATGCTTATCGGTGCTAAAAAGGGAAGCCCGCTGATACTCGGGTTGGGGGATAATGAGTTTGTTATAGCCTCCGATGCTTCTGCGATCGTCGAACATACTACGCAGGCTATTTACCTTGCAGATAATGAAATGGTGACAGCAAGCTCGAAAGGCTTTCATACCAAGACTATTGATAATATTGAGATACATAAGGAACTCAAACAGATCGAGTTCTCCTTAGATGCTATCGAGCTGAACGGTTTTTCACATTATATGCTCAAGGAAATCTGTGAGCAGCCAAAGGCGCTGAAAATGTGTCTTGGCGGAAGACTTGATTTACGCGACGGCAGGATTGTGCTTGGCGGAATAGGTAAATACTGGCGGGAGATAACAAGGGCAAAGAGAGTTGTAATCAATGCCTGCGGGACGGCCTGGCATGCGGGGCTTATCGGAGAATTTTTGCTTGAGCAACTGGCAAGAATTAATACAGAGACAGAGTACGCAAGCGAGTTTCGGTATCGAAATCCTGTAATAGAGGACGGCACAATTGTTATTGCTGTCAGCCAATCGGGTGAGACTGCTGATACACTGGCCGCTATCGAACAGGCCAGGGAACGAGGGGCAACAGTGCTCGGTATTGTCAATGTCGTAGGTTCGTCTATAGCCAGGTCAACCGATGCCGGGGTTTATCTAAGGGTCGGGCCTGAGATAGGTGTTGCGAGTACCAAGGCGTTTACTGCTCAGGTAGCAGTATTGGCTATGCTGGCTATTGAGTTGGGAAGAAGGAGACATTTGAGTAACGAATCGGCAAGGTTCTATATTGAAGAGCTTTCAAAAATACCTGAGAAAATCGAAAAGGTTCTGGCGCAATCGGAAGATATTAAAAAAATAGCCGAGGCAACATGCCAGAGGGAGAACTGGCTGTTTTTAGGCAGAGGTTTTAATTATCCGGTGGCACTGGAAGGTGCGCTTAAACTTAAAGAGATAAGTTATATTCACGCAGAGGGTCTGCCTGCTGCTGAGATGAAGCACGGGCCTATAGCCCTTATCACGGACGGCATGCCTGCGGTATTTATTGCGACAAGGTGTTCGCAGTATGAAAAGATTATCGGCAATATCGAAGAGGTCAGGGCTCGCGGCGGCAAGACTATTGTTGTCGCAAGCGAGGGCGATGAGGACATCAAAAAATATGCCGACCATCTCATTACTGTGCCGCAGGTGCCTGAGGAATTGCAGCCGATGCTTACGGTGATACCGCTGCAGATACTTGCCTATCACGCAGCGGTTTTGCGCGGCCACGATGTCGACAAGCCCCGTAATCTTGCAAAGAGTGTTACGGTAGAATAGAACTCAGAAGTCATAAGTGCATAAGAGCACAAGTGCGAAAGGGCATAAATCCTAAGCACTAAATCCGAAATCCTAAACAATATCAAATATCAAAATTCAAATGCTCAAAACAACCCTGCCATAGTAATGGCAGGGCTAACCGTTGTGTATTATTGCGGTCTTGTGAGGCGGAAGCTTCTGTGTTTTTTGGTTATGGCTTCCTTGCCGTTCGGCTCGGTGAGGTCTTTGAGGGTTTTTATCGCTTTTTTAATGTCGGCGACCTTGACAATGGCGGTTGTTTTTCCACCTTTTGCACCGGCGGTACAATATGCGTAGGCTATATTGATATGGGCCTTTGCCAGTTTCTCCGTTATGGCAGCGAAGGCGCCGGGTCTGTTGGAAATAGTTATACAGAGTACTTCTGCTTCGTTGTATTGAGCATTTAAATGTTTCAGGACATCCTGCATTTTATCAGCTGATTTACAGACTACTCTCAGGACTCCATGCTCGACCGAGTCCATAACAGTAAGGGCAGTTATATTTATTTTTGCCCTGGCAAATTCGGCGAGGATCTGAGCGAGGATGCCGGGCTTGTTTACCATAAATATTGAAAACTGCTTTTCAATTTCCATTTAAAAACCTTTCCAATCAGCTTGCTTGGGATTTTTTCAGGCTTTCTGCGGCGGCCTTAGCGTTAGGGTAAAAGGTAAAAATCTTGTCGAGGTTCGTTATCTTAAAGACCCGGTAAAGCATCGGGTTTATACTGCTGATCACTATTTGGCCGGTGTGAGAGGGGAACTTTTGCTTTACATTGATAAGTATTCCGAGCATCTGAGAGGAGAAGAACTTTACGCCGGCAAAATCAATAATTAAGTTTTGAGGTTTCTGGTCCTCTATGATCTCTATGATCTGGCGTTCGATGTTTTCGAGTCCATGCTCGGCCGTCAGGCTCGTAACAGTGAAAGAGACTGTTGTAATGTCATCATCGGTTGTTATTTGTATTATCTTGTTCTCTGTCATATTAAGTCGGCTATATTATATACTTATATCGGCACATAAGTCGAGGAGCTTTATGAGACCTTGAAACATGCGACTTTGTGGCCGGGGTCTTTTTCGGTTAATGAAGGGGCGTTTTTAGTGCAAAAATCGTCACCAATCGGGCATCTGCCGTAAAATGGGCAACCCGCAACGGGTTTTGGCTCGGGCTCGGCTGAGGCAATGGCTATTTTTTTCCTGCCCGGAACGGGGTGAGGAATTGCCGAGAGAAGCAGTTTTGTATATGGATGCAGGGGGTTTTCATATAAGGCATCGGCCGAGGCGATCTCAACGATTTTGCCCAGATACATTACCGCTACGATATCGCTTATGAACTCTACTACCGATAAATCGTGAGCGATAAACAGATATGTCAGGTTGAACTGGTCCTGGATATCTTTCAGGAGATTTAAAATCTGACTTTGTATAGAGACATCGAGAGCGCTTACAGGTTCGTCGCAGATGACCAGTTTTGGCTCGAGGGCAAGTGCTCTTGCTACACCGATGCGCTGTCGCTGGCCGCCGGAGAATTCGTGCGGATAGCGATTGATATACGACGGCGAGAGGCCGACTTTTTCCAGGAGCGTTGCTATGCGGTCGATGAGCTGTGAGCCTGAGGCAATTTTGTGCACTTTTAAAGGTTCAGCGATAATCGAGCCTACGGTCATTCTCGGATTTAATGAACTGTATGGGTCCTGAAAGACCATTGAAATATCTTTTCTTATTCTTCTAAGCTGTGACTGCTTAAGGGGCAGAATGTTTTCACCGTTGAAATAGGCCTTGCCTCCTGTAGCGGGGACGAGTCTTGCAACCGTTCTTGCTGCAGTTGTTTTCCCGGAGCCGCTTTCACCGACGAGACCGAATGTGCTGCCGGGGGGTATCTGAAAACTGATGTCGTCAACTGCTTTTACATGGCCGACGGTTTTTCTGAGTAGTCCCTTTTTTATCGGGAACCATGTTTTAAGGTTTTCGACATTAAGTAATATATTCGCGTTCATTCGTGCTACTTATCAATCAATTTTTTGCTTGTTCTTTGCGTAATTCGGTTATGGTTGCGATGCTCGTTTCGTTTTTCGTTTATCGGTTGTGCGTTGGGCGATGATTTACGCTTGCCGCAACCGATACAAGCTGCGTAACCGCGACCGTTTAACGATAAAATTATATGTTTATTAGTGTTCATTTGTGGTTAATTTTGTCTCATATCCTTCTACGTGCCAACAGGCAGCGTAATGATTATCACGAACCTGTTTCAGTTCGGGTTCTTCGGTCTGACATTTTTTGTCGTTACAGCCTATAGGACATCGGGGATGGAATTTACAACCGGCCGGGAATTTTAGAGGCTCGGGTACGTTTCCTGCTATAGTATTTAACCTGTCCTGTTTTATGCCGAGCTGCGGCAGGGATTTTAACAGGCCTTTTGTATAAGGATGCAGGGAATTATTGAAAAGTTCTTCACAGGAGCATCGTTCGACTATCCTTGAGGCATACATTACCGCAACATAATCTGCCCGTTGAGCTACTACTCCGAGGTCGTGGGTTATGAGCAGGATGCTCATGTGTTCGGTTTGCTGAAGCTCGTCGAGCAGGTCAAGAATTTGTGCCTGGATGGTAACATCAAGTGCGGTCGTAGGTTCATCTGCAATTAAAAGCGCCGGCTTACAGGATATTGCCATGGCTATCATAACACGCTGTCTCATTCCTCCTGAGAGCAGGTGGGGATACTCTTCTAATCTTCGGGCCGGGTCGGGGATGCGGACTTTGGCGAGCATTTCCTCGGCCATTTGCCAGGCCTGGGTGTAGGATTTTTTCTGGTGCAGTGTGATGGCCTCGATGATTTGTGAGCCTATGGTATAGACCGGGTTTAGGCTGGTCATAGGTTCCTGGAATATCATTGCGATTTTGTTGCCGCGGATCTTTCGCATATGTTTTTCGGAAAGTTCGAGTAGGCAGCGGTTTTTAAAGAATATCTTTCCTGAATCAATTCTTCCTGGCGGTGATGGAATCAACCTCATAATGGAAAGTGCAGTAACACTTTTTCCGCAGCCGCTTTCGCCTACGAGGGCCAGGGTCTGCCCCTGTTTTATATCGAAGGAGACATTCTGTACGGCTTTAGCGGTGCCGTCTTCGGTATCGAAGAATGTCGAAAGGTTTTGCACTGATAAAATTGTTCCGTTATCTGTCATACAGCCTTTCTGAGTTTCGGGTCGATAGCATCACGAAGTCCCTCACCGACGAGGTTATAAGCGGTTACTGTCAGGAATATAGCCATGCCGGGGAATAAGGAAAGCCACCAGAGGAACTGGCCTGTGGTGCTTACACCTGAGCTTAACATTTGTCCCCAGCTTGGGGTAGGAGGAGCTACGCCGAAGCCGAGAAAGCTGAGCGCCGATTCGATAAATATTGCGCCGGCGATTCCGAATGTAATGCTGACCAGAACAGGAGCGATACCGTTGGGCAGCATATGTCTGAAGAGAATGCTCCTGAGCGGCAGGCCCAGCGAGATAGCGGCCTGGACGAAATCCTGATTGCGGAGCTTGAAGAATTCTGCACGTATGAATCTTGCGTTACCTGTCCAGCCGGTGATACCGATTATGACCATGATGTTGAAAAGACTTCTTGGGAAAAATGCTACGATGGTAATAATAAGGAAGAATGTCGGCACGGCCATCATAATTTCGACAAGGCGCATGCCGATAAAATCTGTTTTGCCGCCGAAGTAGCCCATTATCGCGCCGACAAAGACGCCGATGATACTTGAGATGCCTACCGCGACAAAGCCAACGGATAATGAAATCCTTGTGCCGTGTATGAGTCTGCACAGGACGTCTGAGCCGACATCATCTGTGCCGAGCCAGTGTTCCATATTGGGCGACTGCTGGCGAATCTTTATGTCCGTTCGAGCGTAGCCGTAAGGTACGATGGGAAAAACAGCATCGGTTGCCTGGCCGTTCGTTATCATCGAGCCGTAATCGGTGGCGTCGAGCCTGCGGGGTATGAAAAACTGCAATAGAATAATTCCAATCAGCAATATTACCGAGCAGATACATACCTGTTTCCATAAGACAGCAGGTCTTAAGAAGGGGTCAACTTTCCTGCTGTTACGTCTTATGAGGAATACTAATACGATAGCGACAGAAGCGGCAAGGAAAACAGAATAATCATTGGCGGTAAGAGCTTTGAAGAGCGGGAAGTATAATCTGCCGTCAATGCGGATCTTTAAAGGTTTGTCGTTGGCGATAAAAGGTGCAAAGACTGCTATGGTGAAAAGGAAGATTATGAACCATAAGCACAAAAGGCTTATCTTGTTTTTGAGGAACTGCTGCCAGACAAGCTGGCTGTAAGAAGTTCCCCAATTTTTATTGTTATTGTTCTGGCTCATTCAAGACTTTCAAAAGTAATTCTCGGGTCTGCAATCGCATATGTGATGTCAGCGATAAGCAAACCTGCAAGATTTAAGACGCCGGCGATAGTTGCTACTGCCATTACGACGTTGTAATCACGTGTTGTGATCGCTTCAAAGGCTAATCTGCCCATGCCGGGGATGCTGAATATACTTTCGATAATAACAGAGCCGCCTATCATTGCAGGCAGAAGCGTTGCCATTATCGTGATTACTGGTATAACACTGTTGCGAAAGGCATGTTTGAACGTCACGGTCCAGCTTCCGAGACCTTTTGCCCTTGCGGTGCGGATGTAATCGGCGCGGAGGTTGTCAAGCATTCCGGCACGAACCTGCTTGGTCAGATATGCAAAGCCCGAGTAGCTCAGGCATAGTACCGGCAGGGCGAGATGCCATAACCTGTCGCCAAGCCAGGGGAAAAACGGCAGGGAATCGGCGAAATTACTGCTCAGACCTGCAGGCGGGAACCAATTTTTAAATGTCGGGCCGCAAAAATAGCCAATTAGCATCTGACCTACCCACATACTCGGCAGAGACCAGAGCATAAATAAAATCACGGAACTTGCTCTGTCTGAGAATTTACCCTGCCTTACTGCGGTGAAAATTCCCAATGGAATTGAGATGCTATAAATTATTACTATTGAAATGAGATTTAAGGTTAGTGTTATGGGCAGGCGTTCCTTGATGAGTTCTATGACAGGGCGGTGATGCTTTATTGAGTCGCCGAAATCCAGTTTGGCAACGCGTTTTAGCCAGATGCCGTACTGGACATGGATGGGTTTGTCCAGGCCGTAGAGAGCCATTCTTGCTTTTCTGACATCGGCAGCTCTGCGGGCATCCATCTGACCGCCCGGGCCCATAGAAAGACTGACAGGGTCGCCGGGCGCAACTCGGCTGATGGCAAAAACCATAATGGTTATGCCGAGAATAGTCGGTATCATTAACAATAATCGTCTAATAATATATGTTGTCATTTATAACGCTGCTTTTCCTTTGGCACATACCATTCCAATGTATTGAAGCCAAGATTATGAATCTTGACATTCTCAAAACGGCCGTCTAAAAAATATTTCCATGGGCTTGTGAACAGAAAAGTATACGGCTGTTCTTCATGCAGTATCTGGTGAAATTCGTGATAAATTTTATTGCGTTTGTCTTTATCCAGTGTTTTTCTTGCCTCTTCAATAAGGGTATCAGCCTGGGGGTTGGCAAAGCCGATACGATTTGAACCTCGTCCTTCAATTTGTGATGAGTGCCATATTTGATAAGGGTCTGATTCAACCACACCACCCCAACCCAGAGCAACAGCATCGAACGAGCGTGTATTGAGTCTTTCACCAAAAACAGACCATTCATACTCATCAACTATGACATCTATACCAACTTTTGCAGCCTCATCCTTTAAGAGTCTGGCCAATTGTTCTATGATACCGCCGCCGGAAGTAAGCATAAACTTGAATCTGAAAGGTATGCCATCCTTATCGCGTATTCCGTCACCATTGGTGTCGATCCAGCCGGCCTCATCGAGAAGCTGTGCTGCTTTTTTGGGGTCGTAAGGCCAGGGTTTAGTATCAGGATTGCTTTGCGGGCCGAGGATGTAAAAAGGACCTGTAACTATTTTTCCGAGACCCTTTAACAAATTTTTGTTTATGGATTCTCTGTCAATCAGACAGGTCATTGCAAGACGAACCCTGCGATCTTTGAAGAAGGGCTTGTCCTGATTCCAACCAATATAGTTGTAACCCCGGGTAGGGTCCCAATATAACAAGTCTTTAAACTCTTCCTTTATATTTTTGTCATCGATCAAATCTGTATATTGTTCTGAAGTAACCAGAAGAAAATCTATTTGGTGCGATCGTAATGCCTGTACTGCAGCGACATCGTTGGTAATAAATCTGAAGACGATTTTTTTTAGCTTTGGTTTTGGTCCCCAGTAATTTTCATTACGTCTCAACACAATTTCTTTTCCTACATCCCATTTCTCAAAGACATATGGGCCGCTGCCGACGGGATTTGAGATATGTTTGTTAAACTTATCAGGATCATCGAATTGATAGATATGCCTGGGTAATATAGTTATGCCGCCGGTAAACTCAAGGGATTTGAAATAAGGCCTTTTCATAATGAATTTTACTTCCCGGTCACTAATCTTTACAACACGGTCTATATCCTGGTAGTAATTAGCCAGGCTTGCTGCATCAACACCTGGATTGATAATCGTTTCGTATGTAAATATAATATCATCAACAGTAATTGGTTTACCATCGGAAAAATGGGTGTCATCACGCAGGATGAAACTAAGTTCCAACCCATCATCACTGACTTTGTAACTTTTGGCCAAAGCCAGTTCCAATTCCAGCGTATCATAATTATATTTTAATGGAGCCTCAAAGATATAGGGTTCTAATATATAAGATGCATACGCATCTCTTCGGGTAAGTGGATTTAAATTTGCCGGCTCAGCATTGAAACACCATATCAGCCAGTCTCCTTCGTCGCCTGGATATTGGTCGTCTGAAGTTGTGGTTGTGTCAGTTTGTGTCGTTGTGATCTGCCGGCCTGCAATTGTATCGAGAAGGACGTTGAGTCGTTCATATAATCTGTCGGACTGAACCATTGCCAGTACCTGTAACAGAATCATGGCTAAAAGCAGCATGAACAGTAAAAATGTGAGTAATCCAGAACGAGTATTCATAAAAACTCCAGTAATTTATTTATATTTCTGTTTATTTTTCGGCACAAACCACTCTTCTTCTTTAAGGCCGAGCTTATGGACGATAACATTCTCAAATCTTGGTGAGACAATGCGATACGTCGGTCTTGTGAATACGAATGTATAAGGCTGTTCATCGTGAATAAGACGATGCAGTTTGTGACTGAGCTCTATACGTTTTTCTTCATTTAAAGTTTGTCTTATCTGCTCTAAGAGACGGTCAGCTTCAGGGTTTTTGAAACTGACATAATTGCTGCCCAGATTTTCGGCCTGTGACGAGTGAAAGATTTGGTAATTATCTTCTACTATATCTCCGCCCCAGCCCAGGGTTACAGATTCGAATTCATGTTTAGGGAGCCTGACCATAAGTATAGACCATTCGACAGGGTCGGGGATGATATCGACGCCTATCTTTGCGCCAGAGTCTTTGATGATCTTGGCTAAATTCTGATATATAGTACTGTCGGCTGAATAGGAGAATTTAAATCTGAAGGGTTTACCGTTTTTGTCACGGATGCCGTCGCCGTTGGTGTCTTTCCAGCCTGCCTCGTCGAGAAGCTGGGCGGCTTTTTTTATATCGTAAGGCCAGGGCTTGATATCGGGATCATAGTCTTTGCTGTGTATGAAATAAGGGCCTGTTGTGATTTTTCCGCTGTTTTTCAAGAGATGCTCGACTATTGATTCTCTGTCGATCATATGTGTCATTGCCAGCCTGACGCGTTTATCTGCAAAGAAGGAAGTTTCCTGATTCCAGCCGATATAATAGAAGGGCACGCCGGGGTTCCAATAGGACAAGCATCTGAATTTTTTTGTGAAGTTTTCATCCCTGATCAAATCCACGAATTGTTCCGGCGAGGGGATCATTATATCTACATCACCACTTTGCAGTGCCTGGAGCCGGGCTTTGTCGTTTTTGATGAATTTATATACTACTTTTTCAATTTTTGGTTTTTCTCCCCAGTAATTTTCATTTCTATGGAATACAATTTTGTCTCCTGAATCCCATTTTTCGAAAACATAAGGGCCGCTGCCGATGGGGTTGGAAATACGCTTATTAAATTCCTCAGGTTCGTTAAAATCATATATATGTTTTGGGTATATACCTGTGTCCCAGAAAGAAAGAATCTCCAGGCATTTAAAATACGGTCTTTTCATAATAAACTTTATGTTTTTGTCATCGATTTTCTCAAAGCCTTTAACATCTACATAGAGTTGAGCTATATCAGCGGCGTCAATTTTCGGATTGATAATAGTTTCGTAGGTGAAAATCACATCGTCAGTGGTTATGGGGGCACCGTCGGAAAAATGGATATCATCCCTGAGGGTAAAGGTTATCTCAAGTCCATCATCGGAGATTTTATAACTTTTTGCCAAATGGGGATTAAGTTTAACTTCATCATAGTCATAAGCTAAAAGAGGCTCAAAGACTGTTTCTACGGTCATCCATTTTGAGTAGATACACCTGTTAACCGACATCTGGTTAAGGGTTTTAGGTTCTACGGCAAAGGCCCATATAAGCCAGTCTCCCTCGTCGCCTGGATACCGGTCTGTTTCTGATTTATTTCTTACGGCAGGTTTTTGCAGCGGTGTTTGGGACAGAGTTCTTTCAAGGGAGTTTAATCTTTCGTTGAACCGCCTTGTCTGTTTGAATGATAAGAGCTGTAAAAATATTATTATTAATATCAGGGAAAGTATAAAGCATATCTTCGAGGCTGAACGACCATTTCCGCTCATCAGGACAAACCTCCAATGTCTGTCTGAAGTTTTTATAATATTTTATTGTGCCGGCGGTTTGGACAACATAGGCGGGGCGGTTTTTGCAGCGCCGCCGGCGGTTTTACCGTAATCGAATCCTGCTGCAGCCGGGAGTATACCGGTTTGAGTAGCTGAGCCAAATAATGTGTCATGCTCCGTGAGCAGTGTTGCACCGCCGCCTCGCTCAATAGCTCTTTTCAATGAACCCTGCCAACCAGGCGCAAATTGAGTTATATACTTTTCACTTTGCATGATTACTGATATCAGGTTCTGTTTGCTTTCCGGCGATAAGACTTCTTCGCCGATAACACATCTTTGAATGATAAGCGAATACAGGACGGCAAAATCCTTTGCTATCATTGCCTTTTTTTGGGTTTTTGACTGCACTTTTTTTGCCAGGGCGGCTAAGATATTCTCGTCTATCATTTCATTTTCAACCTGCCAGTTGAGGTACAGATTAATTCTTTCCTGTGCGATCTGGTCAAGCATATCATCTGCACTGGGCTGGTCCAGGTCAGCGGCGAAGTTAGCTAACAGGATAACTATATCTCCTGATTGCTCATTTTGAGCTATGGCTTGCAGTTTCTCGACATATTCCTGAGCGAGCAGGACATTTTCCTGAGAGTCTGTCATATTAAGCTGTTTTCTAATTTTTTCATTAGAGACACAATTGACGGCCCAATATCGTATCATAACTTCCGGACTTTTGAGATAATTAACAGCTAGTTTTGAAAGATCGAGATTTGCAAGGTCGTTGATTATGATTAATAAGTTAGTTGTAAGAAGGATCTTATGGTGACCTTGAGGCAGAGCGTTTACTTTTTGAAGGGTTTCGGACATTTCCTTCTTGATTGCAACAAAGAATCGAGGGCCATACTGAAACTGGCCGCTATCCATTTCTGAGGTGCTCCTGCTGACAATTTCGGCCCGCAGGGAGGCTATATCGGAAAAATCTGTCGTCATAAAGAATTCGGTAAAGAACTCTGCCAAAAATTCCTCGATGATTTTCGTATCCGAGTCAGCAAGAGTTTCTTTACTTCTTACGACGTCGATTCTTGCGGTATTAACGGCGAAAGCAGAAGAATAAAACAGTGAGATTGCCAGCAATACTGCTGTTAGAAGATAAGTTTTTTGCATAATCAAGAGCCTAAAAAAAAATTAAAATAGGTAAAATCTGTCGAATAAAAAGTAAACAAAAGTCTCCATAATGTCAAGGCTATTTCAGGCCGGTTTTTGGATAATTAGTTTAAAATCGCCGGTTTCAGGCTGGCGGTATATGATTTTGGGCAACTTTTAGCTGGTAATTGCGCTGTAAATCATTAGAATTCTATAGTTTTGGGTTTAGATATCATAACTTATAATGTTTATATTCGGATAACCATAAAGAGATGAAAAGCCTTTGGGTGTTAAACCTGCTTTTTTTGACGGCCGTTTGTTCCGGACAGAATTGGATAGACTGGGCTGCCGTTAATACTATCGAGACGGCAAACTCCGCAGATGAGGCAGAAGTTTTTAGTGATAGTAATAATAGTTCGAACAGTGGTTCCAACAGCTCAGATAATAGCAGCGATCTGCTGAATATTATTGATGTTGGCGACTCTAATTCGGCAGATGATTATATAGGCGGTGATCCGTTTAATTTGGGCTTTGCCCAATTTTTAAAAGAATATGTCGATGAACGCGGCCTTGTAAATTATTCAAAAATGAGAAGGTTCCGGCTTGAGTTGATACAAACTGCCGAGAAATTAGCCAATCTTAAGCCGGAGATATATATTACATGGTCTCGCAATGAGAAGATCGCTTTTTGGATAAATGCGTACAACATCTGCACTCTCAAAGGTATTGTCGAAAATTATCCGATAAAACCGTCACGATTTATGCTTCTGTTTTACCCGCCTAACAGTGTTATGCATTTGGCCGGTCTCAGAGATGAGTCTTATTTTATGATAATGGGTATACAATATACTCTGGATGAGATTGAGCGGGATATTCTTTTGGGCAGATTTGAGGAGCCCAGGGCCTGCTTTGCAATAACCTATGGAACAATGGGCGGTGCGGTACTGAGAGCAGAACCTTATGTGGGTAAAGTACTTGAAAACCAGCTTGAAGAGCAGATGAAGAATTATCTGGCTCGCTCAGATATATTTAAAATTGACGAAACCGAAAAGGTGGTTTATCTTCCTTCCATATTTAAGATGTACTCCTGGCATGAAGAGGCTATTTTGAAGCGTTACGGTACGAATCAGTTGTTCCGTGTGCATAAGCCTTTTGTCAGGGCAGGGCTCAATTTTGCCAAGGATTATATATCGGAAGCAAACGCTGAATTTTTAAAGAAAAAAGAATATACTGTTGAATATTCAAGGTATAACTGGCGGCTTAATGAGCAATCGACAAAATAAATAACAATATTAATTAAGCGGGAAAAAACTATGGCAAAGAAACGAAATTATAATAATTTAAACGGCAGTATCAGCAGCTATCTATTCACGAGTGAATCTGTAACGATGGGGCATCCGGATAAAGTTTCGGATCATATATCTGACGCCATACTTGATGCACATCTTGAGCAGGATCCGTTCAGCAGGGTGGCCTGTGAGACACTTGTAAAGACAGGGATGGTAATGGTTGCAGGTGAGATCACCTCGAGGGCGATAGTTGATATTCCTGCGGTTGTACGAGCTACTGTAAAAAGAATAGGTTATACGGATCCTGAGATGGGGTTCGATTATGACAACTGTGCGGTTCTTGTAGGACTCGGAAGGCAGAGTCCTGATATTTCCCAGGGTGTTACTGAAGGAAAGGGTCTGCACAAAGAACAGGGCGCAGGTGATCAGGGTATTATGTTCGGTTATGCCTGTAGGGAAACTTCGCAGCTTATGCCTATGCCGATACAGCTTGCTCAATTGCTTGTTGCAAGACTTGCGAAGATGCGTCAGAACGGCAAACTGCCCTGGTTAAGGCCCGACGGCAAGAGCCAGGTAACAATTGAATACAAAAATGGAAAACCTCACAGGATTCATACGGTTGTTATCTCTACACAGCATTCTCCAAAAGTAAGTTATGCTAAGCTTCGCAGCGGTATAATTAAAAATGTTATCCTGCCGATACTGCCCAAAAAGATGGTTGATAAGAATATTATCTATCATATTAATCCTACGGGTAGATTTGTTATCGGCGGGCCGAAGGGCGACTGCGGACTTACCGGCAGGAAGATAATAGTTGATACGTATGGCGGCAGGGGTTGTCACGGCGGAGGGGCTTTCAGCGGAAAGGATCCTTCAAAGGTTGACCGCTCAGCGAGCTATATGGCAAGGTATATCGCAAAGAATGTTGTTGCCTCAGGAGCGGCTGATGCCTGCGAGATACAATTGTCTTACGCTATAGGTGTTGCCGAGCCTATATCAGTGCATATTGATACGGAAGGTACTGCAAAGATAGATGAAAGAAAACTTGAAAAAGCGGTAAGGAAAGTTTTCCCGCTTACACCAAAGGGGATTATTAATCATCTTAAGCTTCGCAGGCCTATTTATGCCGAGACATCCTACCATGGCCATTTCGGCAGAACGGGCGCTAATTTCACCTGGGAAAAAACCGATATGGCAGCTAAATTGAGAAAAGCTTTGGGTATTAAAACTAAAAAGTAAGGAGTCAAAGAAGATGCCGACAGAATTTATTAATGATGATTTTCTCTTGCAGACTAAAACGGCGAAAGATCTTTATCACAATCATGCCGAAAAGATGCCGATATATGATTATCATTGCCATTTGCCTGTACAGCAGGTTGCTGATGATACGAGATTTGAGAATATGACACAAATCTGGCTTTACGGCGACCACTATAAATGGCGGGCGATGAGAACTAACGGCGTAGATGAACGTTACTGTACCGGCGATGCAAACGATTGGGAAAAGTTCGAAAAGTGGGCCCAGACTGTGCCTCATTGTCTCAGAAACCCTCTATATCACTGGACGCATATGGAGCTGAAAAGGCCTTTCGGGATAACCAGGCTCCTGTCCGGCGAAACAGCTAAAGAGATATACGAGGAATGCAATGAGAAGTTAAGTACCGCCAAATTCAGTGCTCGTGGAATTATGCGGCAAATGAATGTTAAAGTTGTCTGCACAACCGATGATCCGATCGATAATCTGCAGCATCACAGGAAAATCGCAGCGGGCAACTTCGGAGTTAAGGTTTATCCTGCCTGGCGGCCAGATAAAGCGATGGCAGCAGAGGATACAAAGGCCTTGAATGACTGGATTACCAAGCTGGTGGCAGCATCGCGTATGGATATTACCAACTACGACAGTTATCTCGAAGCATTGAAGAAAAGGCATGATTATTTCCATGAGAACGGCTGTCGGCTGAGCGACCACGGTATCGAGACCGCTTATGCCGAAAATTATACCGCCGGCGAAATTGAAGCTATCTTTACTAAGATATTGCAGACCGAAAAGCTCAGTCCGGAAGAAATACTGAAGTTTAAATCGGCTATGATGTTCGAGTTCGGTTTGATGGATGCTGAGAAGGGCTGGGTTCAGCAGCTCCATCTTGGGGCATTGAGGAACAACAATACCAGGCTGTACAATTCTCTGGGGCCTGATACGGGTTTTGACTCTATCGGTGATTTTGAGATAGCAAAACCGCTGGCTAAGTTCTTAGACAAGCTTGATTCAATAAATAAACTGCCTAAGACTATTCTTTATAATCTCAATCCGCGGGATAATGAGCTGATGGCTACGATGATAGGTAATTTCCAGGATGGTTCTGTGCCGGGCAAGATACAGTTCGGCTCAGGCTGGTGGTTCCTTGACCAGAAAGACGGTATGGAAAAGCAGATGACGGCACTGTCGAATCTGGGCCTTTTGAGCAGGTTTGTCGGAATGCTTACCGATTCGAGAAGCTTTCTTTCATATCCGAGACACGAGTATTTCCGCAGAATTTTGTGCAATCTTCTCGGCAATGATGCAGAGAACGGCCTTATACCCAAAGATATGCAGCTCTTGGGGCAAATGGTCGAGAATATCTGCTATAATAATGCAAAAAATTACTTCGGATTAGAGACGGAATAAAACAACAGGGAAATAAAGAATGGACGTCAAGATACAATTGAAAGAAGCAGATATTCCCAAACAATGGTATAATCTTGCGGCTGATTTGCCTAATCCGCTTCAACCACCTCTTGGGCCGGACGGCAAACCAATAACACCGGAGATGCTTGCTCCTGTTTTTCCGATGAATATCATCGAACAGGAGGTTAGCACACAGCGATGGATAGACATACCCGAAGAAATTCTTGATATTTTATATCAGTGGCGGCCTGCCCCTTTGCGAAGAGCAATGCGGCTGGAGAAATATCTGAAGACACCTGCCAAAATATTCTATAAGGACGAGAGTGTCAGTCCGCCCGGCAGCCATAAACCGAATACAGCTGTTGCGCAGGTATATTATAATAAGGTTTTCGGTATTGAGAAAATCACTACCGAAACAGGTGCGGGACAATGGGGCTCGGCTCTTGCCTATGCCTGCAGTCAGTTCGGAATCGAATGCAAGGTATATATGGTTCGGATAAGCTTTGACCAGAAGCCTTTCCGTAAATTGATGATGCAGGTCTGGGATGCGAAATGTGTTGCCAGTCCGAGCGAAGATACGGAATTTGGCAGAAAAATCCTCAAAGAGATGCCCGATACTCCCGGTTCGCTCGGTATTGCAATATCCGAAGCTGTAGAAGATGCCGTCAAAGACGAGACCGGCAAGACTCGATATTCTCTGGGGAGTGTTCTTAACCATGTAATGCTTCATCAGACAATAATGGGGCTTGAGGCAAAAAAGCAGCTTAAGATGGTTGGTATCGACAAGCCTGATATAGTAATCGGCTGTGCCGGCGGCGGAAGCAATTTCGCAGGTTTGGCATTTCCATTTGCCGCTGATAAGATAAACGGCGCTGATATTGAAATTATCCCTGTCGAGCCTACAGCGTGTCCGACTATGACGAGGGGAGAATTTGCTTATGACTACGGTGATACGGCTTGTATGACGCCGCTTATGGCGATGCACACACTTGGCCATGCTTTTGTGCCTGCTCCGATTCATGCAGGTGGTTTGAGATATCATGGCATGGCGCCGCTGGTTTGTCAGGGTATTGTAGAAGGACTATTCAAGCCCAGATCACTGCACCAGTTGAAATGTTACGAAGCGGCAATTCTGTGGGCCAAGACCGAAGGGTTTATTTGTGCTCCAGAAACGAGTCATGCTATTGCTACTGTGATTGATGAGGCAGTTAAGGCGAAAGAGGAAGGCAAAGAAAAGGTTATAATATTTAGTTACAGTGGTCACGGCCTGATGGATTTAACCGGCTATGATGCCTATTTGAGCGGTAAATTAACAGATTATGAACTTCCTGAGGAGGATCTTAATAAATCCACGTCAGTTCTTAAGGATTTGCCGAAACCACAGATAAAAAAAACTGGAAAATGGTAGCACTTGCACAATTAGAAGGATTTTGCTAACATATCTTTTCTGATATGAGGGTCGGTGCCCGAGTGGCTAAAGGGGATGGGCTGTAAACCCATTGGCGCGAGCCTGCGTTGGTTCGAATCCAACCCGGCCCAGTAGAGGCGTAATTGGTTTGTTGGTTGCGCGGCTCGTTTTGGTTACGCTTAACGATCTACCCAGGACGATGCGAGCATCGCAGGCGCAACCGTTTGATGTTTTTTTGGCGGCGTAGCCAAGCGGCCCAAGGCGACGGTTTGCAAAACCGTTATTCGTGGGTTCGAATCCCACCGCCGCCTTTTGTTTTCCCACAAGTAAGCAGCTCGTTTTGTCCTTGTAATTTAACAACAATTGTGGTAGTCTATACTTATAGTATATTCGAGGCGATTTAAGGAGTAAAACGATGAAGGTGAGGACCATGTCTTTAGTTGTTGTTTTCATTACCCTTACGATAAATAACACATTTGCTGTATACTACTGGGATCCGGATTCTGCCAGGGCTCCGCTTATCGGCAGTTGGTGCGATACCGACAATTGGAAAGCTACGAACAGCACCGATCCTGGAACGGCAGGAAATGCTCCTCAGTTTCAGCCTGCCAATGGCGATCAGGAAATCCAGATGGGAAGCTGTCCTACACCTGGTGCTGTCATTATTGTTGATTGCAACATTACTTTCAGCGTTTGGTATTCTAATAGAGTAAGAATATTCGGCGGTACTCAATTAAATCTTGTTCCGGGCGGAACTCTTGCCGGCATCGGCTGGTTACGTATTGGTGAAGGCAGCTGTCCTAACGAAGGCTTTACAAGTGCTGTTATTCAGACAGGCGGACTTATGGCCTTTGAAAATGGTGTAAGGCCTGATTACAAGGACCCTGCAGGACTGACAATTTCAGACGGCGGCAGCGGCTCGGATTGTGATGGTCTCTATCATATCTCAGGCGGGACTTTGACTTATCTGCATCCGGAAGCAACTGATGGCGGTCATCTCAGGATCGGCGATCGAGGCGGTGTTGGTACATTTAGAGTTACAGGCACAGAGCCGGTTATAAATATGGGCAAACTGGAAATGGGCGGCCGTTACGGCAAGACGGATCTATCCAGAGTTGCTGACGGTACTTTAATGTTTGATATTGTACACGACGGTGTCAGTCCAATTGTGATCGATGACTATGTTAATATTCACACGTATGCGCCAAGCACGACACATCTTGTTGTTAATCTGACAGAGCCTCTTGATGATTATTATGATATTGTCCTTGTTCATAATAAAGGTCCGGGTCTTGTTGAGGGCAGATTTGATAACTTTAACGGCGGTCCTGCATACGATGGTGTTTATTGTGATATTGGCATGGGAATTATCCGTATGCTGGCTTATCAGTATGATGCAGATGGTGACGGTGCAAACAACGATATTGTACTGGCACATTACTATGGTCAAGAGCCACCTGCAGCGCCCACGGGCTTGGTTGCATCAACCGGTTACACGATAGTTGAGCTTGATTGGGATGATAATAGTGATCCTAATTTGGATGGCTATAATATATATCGCTCTGAAACCAGCGGCAGCGGTTATACTAAGTTGAATACAGATCTTTTGACCAGCTCAGATTACAACGATAGCAGTATTTTGCTTGGTGAGACTTATTATTATGTTGTTACGGCTTTCTATATGAATGAATCCTTTTACTCCGATGAGGTATCCAGCGGGCCTTATGGCGAATTCAGCGGCGATGGTGACGTGGATATGGAAGACCTGCCTGATTTTCTGGACCTGTGGCTTGATATAGGTAGCCATATCGCTGTTATCGCTGACGTAGATGGCGATAATATAGTCAGCGGGCCGGAATTTACTGTCTTTGCCGACAATTGGCGCGAATAATAAAAATTTATCCTATATGAAACCAGTTGTAGGGGCTGGCAAAAGCAGGGAAGCTCAGGATTATTTCCGAGATGGTTATCGCAACAGCAAGTGCAATTACCACTATTAAGGGGTTGAACTTTATCCTGAACATTTTCAGTACTTTTTCCAGTCCGTAGAGATAGATAATCAGGAAAGGTATCAGGGTGGTTACTATCAGCCTGCCTGAAGTGAAATAGGGGCTCTCTTGCGAAGGATACCAGCAATCACCATAATCATAAAGTGTGGACAGAATTGCCAGCATTGAAACCGAGGCGAAAACTAAAATAAGACTTACTACTAAGACGGTGCGTGATTTTTTGTCCTTGTTTTTGAACAGGGCCAGGAATGCTGCCAATATAAAAAATCCTGTCGAGGCTACGTAGAAAAGGTCAAAATATTTCGAGGCTATTCTTTCGAGGTGCCAGACGAATTCACCCCGCCAGAAGGTCTTCGTTAATTCTCCGAGGAAAAAGGCAAGTCCGCTGACAGTAAAAATCGGATGGTTCCATATCTGGCCAAATGGTTTGGCCGACCATCCTAAGAAGCTGTTCTTTTCAGCGCTGCCGGTGATGTCACCTAATACGATATGGTTTCTTGTCATCCAGAGAATAAGCGGGATTATGGATACACCTGTGAGTATGAGCAGTTTGGGAAGGTCTTCTTTGAGTTGCTTTTGGGTAATTGACTGATGAAGTTTGAAAAGGATTGCCGGTGCCAGAAGGGCAAGCATTGTTATATTTGATATTTTATTGAGCAGGGCGGCGGATATCACAATTGCTGTACAGAAGTAGAACCATAGATTCCTGTTTTCAAACAATATCAGCATAAGCATAAGGAATGACAGCGAGAACAGGAAGGGGGAGATGGCGTCATTAGTTATAGAATAGAACATATCCTGTGGGAAAAATGCTGTCATTATCGGCAGGCCTTTTTGCAGGAAATTGTTGTTGCTGAATAAGGTTTTGCCCGTCAGATATGCTACCCATACCATTGCTATGAATACGGGCACATTTAGAAATCTTATCAGGTATATCAGGTTCCAGTCGGACAGATGTAAAAGTTTGCCGATGTTCCAGCAAATCCCGGCACAAATGTAATATACAGGAAATGAGCCTGTTTCGTGGTTTATATTGGCAAGGTTTGCGTTTAAAGCGTTTTGAAAATCCTGTGTTTGTGTTACATTCGGGTCATCCCAAGGCATCGGCGAATTCTTTTTCGTCCGGATATCGGATAAGTATTCAGGACTGCCGTATAAAAGCATGAATTGGAGTGTCCTGCGGTCGTAGTTTTCTATGCCGTTTTCAGGTATGTGGCCCCTGGAATACTTATGGACCATGTCAAGATGAGCAGGTTCATCTACATTGTTGAATATTGGGAAAACGGCGTTAAAGAGAAAGACTCTTATCCCGGCCAACAGAAGTATTGTGATGAGGAATTTATTGTTTTGACCGTTTTTTATTTCCCTTTTATTCATATCGGATAGTATTATAATATATAGTGTTCGGTATGCAATAATGATGTCCTTAAAGTCTTCTCGAGAGCAGAATAAAAAAGTGTCATCTGATATTGAAAAATCGTCAAATCCTAAAGTTACCCTGATTAATATCTGTCTGATAATAGTTTTTACAGTTCTTATTGCCATTACGATTGCTGTTCGTATCCGCAGTCTTGATGCTCCCCTGGAACGTGATGAGGGTGAATATGCCTATGCCGGCCAGTTGATGCTTGAAGGTGTTATGCCGTATTCACAGGCTTATAATATGAAGATGCCGGGTATTTATGCTGCCTATGCGGTTATTTTGGCCTGTTTCGGGCAGAGCCCGGCCGGGGTGCATATCGGGGTGATGATTGTTAATTTAGCGACAATTATTTTGCTGTTTTTCCTGGCTAAAAAGCTGTTTGGTCCGATTGCCGGTGTAGCCTGTGCGGTCTTTTTTGCGATTACATCTGTTAGCAGCAAGATCAATGCAACCGCTAATGCGGAAAATTTCGTTATCCTTGCTGCGGTGGCGGGAATAATGCTTGTGGTCAGCTTTGCTGATACGAAAAAATTTATCTCATTGATAGCGGGTGCATTTTTGCTGGGCATTGGCTTTATGATGAAACAGCACGGGGCTGGATTTATCATATTCGGTTTTCTACTACTGCTGTGGAGACAGATTCGGCAAAAACCATTGAATTGGAAAAGGCTTGTACTGATTGAGTTGGTTTATGGTGTTTTTGTGGTTTTGCCTTTTTTGATTACCTGTCTTGTTTTATGGCGGTGCGGGGTATTCGAGAAGTTCTGGTTCTGGACGTTCGAATACGCGAGCAAATATACAGGTATGGTTCCCCTTAAGCAGGGTTTTGCTATGCTTAAGGATACGCTGAGGCTGATCGTACCGCCTGTGCACTGGATTTGGCTGTTAGGCCTGCTGGGGCTTTTGAGCATTATCTGGGATAAAAGAATTCGCGGACATAGTGCATTTCTTGTCGGTTTTACGGCCTGTTCTTTTTTGGCGGTTTGTCCGGGACTGTTTTTCCGGGCGCATTATTTTGTTCTGTTTTTACCTGCTCTTTCTCTGCTGGCAGCGGCAGGAATTGCTGCGGTTTATGATCTTGCAGGTTCGCATGTGAAGTCAAATACTGCGGCAGGTATTATTTCAATTCTGGTTGTTTTGATCATTTGGGGTCAGAGTTTCTACGACCAGAAGGACTATTTGACCGAATCCAATGCAGATAAAATTTCAAGGCACAACTTTGGTCTTTGTCCTTTTCCTGAGATACTTGAAATAGCAAGGTTTATAAAGGCCAATTCCAGCAGGGATGACAAAATTGCGGTATTAGGTTCTGAGCCGCAGATATTTTTTTATTCACAAAGGCACTCTGCAACACCTTATATCTATATGTATCCGCTTATGGAGCCTCAGCTTTATGCTGCCGATATGCAGCGTGAGATGATCCGTCAGATAGAGGCGGATAGGCCGAAGTTTATTGTGTCTATGAACTTTGTCGATTCCTGGCTGGTGCAAAAAGATTCAGAAAGGCTGGTCTTTAACTGGATGAGGGAATACATACCTGCCAATTACAGGCAAATCGGCCTGGTGGAGACTTTTTCCCTGGATAATACATCTTACAATTGGGATTCGACAACTAAGCCTTTAAAAAAGGATGACTGGATATTTATCGGTGTTCGCAAGGACTAAAACGGCCTGCCGTTCGTAGCGAAACGAAGAACGGAGAGGGCGGGATTCCGGGCTTTGCCCTTGAACCCAAATTTGCTTTGCAAATTTCCATAGGGGCTTTGCCCCTCTGGCGTTCGCTTCGCTCACTGTCACCCCAACAACGCGGGAAAATACTTTTCCCGCACCCTTTGGGGTTCTCATCCCGCCTCCTCAAAGAAGCTTACCTAACGGAGAGGGCGGGATTCGAACCCGCGGTAGGGCAAGCCCTACACAGCCTTTCCAAGGCTGCTCGATCAGCCACTCCGACACCTCT
>JAFGGI010000041.1 GCA_016930635.1 Sedimentisphaerales bacterium
TAAATTCCCTTTTCACCAGTTTCCGATAGTTTATTTATAAACTCTAAAGCTAATTTTTGCAATAAAAAACCCCCGCTCCTGCTTTCGCAGGAAAACGCGGGGGTTTTGAGCTTTAAATTAAGCGACTATTTATAGAAGTTGGTGGATTCTGTTTCCTCAACATCTCTTTTGATCTGGTCGCTCTTCATCTTGACCCTGAAGCGTACATCTGCTTCGCCAACGGCCTTTACGGTAACTTCCCAGCTTGCCCTTGCCTTTGCAGCAAGTGAAGGCAGCGGAGTAAAGGTGATAGTATCATCAGCAAATGTTCCGCGTGTAGCACCGCTGTTGCTTACGTATTCCATTTCAGGTTCGAGTATAGCCTGTACAGCAATATTGGTACCAACGGCAGAGCCCTGATTAGTAACCATAATCCTGTACGTTACTTCGTTGCCTATTCTGATCGGGTCGGTCAGGTCGATAACCTCAAGCAGAATAGCCGGTACGCCCTTGACCTGGGTCTTGGCAACAGCCGTAACAGCATCAGCACAAATTGCCGAGGCCCTTGCGGTGTTGACCAGAGTTCCGATACCCTTAGGCATATATGTAACTGACATCTTTGCTGTAGCGCCTGGGTTGAGCTTTGCGACTTTCCACATTACCTTACCCCTAGACAGGACGCCGCCCTGGCTTGCCTTGACAAATGTGGCACCTGTGGAAATCTCATCTTCAATGATGGTCTCAACTGCCGGCCAGTCACCTGTGTTAGTTACAGTAATTTCATAAGTAGCTTCCCTGTCGAGATACTGCATCGAAGGACCAGTCTTTGTTATGCTCAATACCGGTTGTTTGACCATAGTCCTTACCGGTGCTGACTCGGCTCTTACGCCGTCGTCTGCAACCGCAACAGCACTATTTACATAAGTGCCCGGCTTTTGAGCCTGAACAGCGAATGACATACTTCTTGCGGTACCGGCAGGCAGAGTACCAATCGGAATCTCGACCCTGTTGGAACCCTTGGTTGTTACAATGCCGCTCGGCAGTTCATCAATAACCTTAAGGTTATATGCAGCACCTGAGCCGGTATTCTGAACCTTTATAACATAATCGATTGGGTCGCAAATAGATACTTCTGCTGGAGCCTCTTTAGTAATGGCAATTTCAGGCTGAACGCTGACAGTATAGACACAAATCGGTCCCTTCCTCGGCAGCTTATAAGTCACATCGACACAGTTTTGAAGCTCGCCGCTGGCGGTTGCAACAGCAATGCCTGTGATTTCACGGCTTTCTCCGGGAGCAAGTGTCGGGAATACCCATATAAGTTTATCGCCCTGTACAGTCGCTTTTGGATTTGCCGTTCTATACTGGAAATTGCTGCTCGGTGTATCTGTTACAACTACATCAGTAATCGTAAGATCAGTAAGAGACGTAACCCTTATTGTATATTCGAAGTCTGTTCCAGTTCGAACCTGGCCGGGTAAGCACTTCTCAAGTTTGACGATTTTACAGCCTCCGTCAGGATAGACCTGCTCAGCACAATTAGTTTTCGGTGGCGGTGGAGGCGGTACTGGTTTTGGCGTAGGTGCAGGTGTAGGTTCACCACATGGTGGTTCGCATTCTTCCGGCAATGGCATAGGAGCCTTTGTAGGATGGCAACCCTTGGACCACATATATTCGGCTTTAGGGTCTGCCGGCTCTTTGCCCTGCATATGCATCCAGGTCTTACAACTGTAACAGCCGGAGAGCCAGATTATTGAAACGAGGGTTAGTATAAAAAGAATCTTTCTCATAATTATCCTCCTTAATCAAGGAATATCAATTTTGTTCTCTCAATCTTCAGTCTATATCATACAACTAGCGCCCTGACCTTTTTCAGATCGAGTAACGAGCTGTGTTTCTCGTTAACAGCCTTTTTTGCAACACTCTCGCACCCGGCAATTATAACACTAATAACAAGAGGAACAAAGGAGTTTTTTGAGAAAATTTACCTATTTTAGGCATTAGGCAGGCTGATCTTAATATCCGATTTGGGAAATCTTAAATTTGCTTTTATAGGTTTTGACGATTTTGTAAGATAAAGCTATAATCTCTAAAAACGCGTATTTTATTGGAAAAATCGATGGCCAACGCACTTATCATAATACTAATAATATCGGTTGTAGCGGTTGTAGCGACCTTGGTATGGCTGGCACACTCCCTTGGAGGTTTGGGTTCCATTGGTACGCAGCTCGATGCCCTCAGAGCCGCCCAGGAAAGTATGTCCACGAATCTTCAAAAGTCCTTGACCTCCGGCCAGGAGGCGGCAAATAAAAATCTGCAGTTCCAGGCACAGACTCTTGAAAAGGTTAATAATCAGCTCGGTCAGCTTCAGGGCGCTAATCAAAGGATAATAGAACTGGGTTCAGATATAAAAAGTCTCCAGCAGATACTTGCAAGTCCCAAGCTTCGCGGCGAATTAGGTGAATGGTCTTTGGAAAATATACTCTCTGCCGTGCTTCCTGTTGAAAGTTTTGTACTACAGCATACTTTTCGTGACGGTAAAAAAGTTGATGCACTTGTAAAAATGCCTGATTATACTGTGCCTGTCGATGCAAAATTCCCTTTAGAAAATTTTCAAAAGCTGCAAAAGGCAGAAGATGAAGCAGCAGCAAAAAAACTTCGCAGAGAATTTTTAAAGGATGTTCAAAAACATATAGATAAAATCGCTGAAAGCTATATAAAACCAAACGAAGGAACACTGGATTTTGCGATTATGTTCATGCCTGCCGAGAATATTTACTATGAAGCGATGATAAAAACAACCCAGGATACGACAAACATTCAGGATTATGCGATGACAAAAAAGGTCTTTCCCGTTTCACCTAACCTTTTATATGTTTATCTTATGACAATCGTGATGGGATTGCACGGGCTGCAAATTGAAAAGCAGGCTTCTGAGATACGTAAAAATCTTAAGACGTTAAATGTTTCTTTCAGTGATTTTATCTCCTTATGGGATACTTTAGGAACGCATTTGAAAAACGCACACGGAAAACACGATGAGGGTCAGAAAAAACTTGATAAACTTGTAATGCAGTTAGAACAGATACAAAATGAGGAAGAAAACCCCCGGTAAAACCAGGGGCTAAATAAAAAGGAAAAGATAATGATTTATGAAGATTTGAAAGGCAAAAAGGTCCTGGTAACCGGGTCAAGCAGCGGCATAGGCGTTGCGACGGCGAAAATGTTCGCCCAGCAAGGCTGTTTTGTCGGTGTTCATTATTTCAGGACAAAAGCAGGCGGCGAAAAGACACTTGAAGAGGTCAAAAAACTATCCGACGGCTGTCTGCTGGCGGCAGATATGAGAGATAAAGAACAAGTTGTCAGGCTTATAAAGGATTTTGTCAAGCAGGCAGGCGGTATTGATGTGCTCGTAAACAACGCAGGGACGCTTATAGAAAGACAGGATTTTGCCGACGCAACAACAGAATACTACGAAGATGTTTTCGCAACAAATGTAAAAAGTGCTTTTCTTGCTTCACAGGCAGCGCTGGAAGAACTGAAAAAATCCAAAGGCTGTATTGTAAACATCGGTTCGGTAGCAGGTCATAACGGCGGAGCAAAAGGTAGCGGCCTTTATTCAGCGGCAAAGGCGGCAGTAGCAACGATGACGATAGCAATGGCAAAGGAGTTTGCACCATTCGGGATAAGGGTTAATTCTGTTATGCCGGGACTGATAGAGACACGTTTCCATGAACAATTCAGCACAGCAGAACGTAGAAAGGCAGTCGCTAAACAAACACCTCTGGGGCGGAACGGCAGAGCGGAAGATATTGCCAAGGCTATACTGTTTCTGGCAAGTAACGCGGCTGAGTTTATTACAGGTGAATATATTGCCGTCAATGGCGGATTATATATGAGAGCATAATTTATGAAAAAAGCATATGTAATAGTAATGTGGATAGCGGGCCTTTTCCTGCTGGTTGCCGGGGCGATGAAGGTTCATCAACTGCTTACCGAGCCTATAATAAGCGAGGGCTTTTGGGAATCGTGGGCATTTTTTGTGATACAAGTACCACTTGAGATCGGTCTGGGCATTTGGCTCATCTGCGGTCTATTTAGAAAGGCGGCCTGGCTGCTGGCTACAATCGCATATGGCGGCTTTATCGTTGTGACATTATATAAAGCTGTTATGGGCATAGAATCCTGCGGCTGCTTCGGCACTGTTACTGTTAATCCGTGGATAACACTCGTTCTGATCGATGTCCCTATTTTTCTATCGCTTGTCATATTCAGGCCAAAGGGTCAAAAGCTTCTGCCGCCGCCCTGGCCAAGTGCAGCACATTTTTTCGCTATTGCGATACCGACTTTTATTTTACTGCCTGCAATCGAATATGTTTTAATAACCAACAAACAAATTAAGCCTACTATTGAAGAAGTGGCAATACCACAAAACGTTTGGCCGATGCTCGAATACATTGACATCAAAGACCAACTGGAAAACGGCTTATGGGTTGTTTTGTTATATCACGACGACTGTCCTGACTGTAAAATAGCAATGCCGTTATATGAGCAGATGCACGAGTCTCTGGAAGGTAATGATATTCATTTTGCATTTGTAGAGATGCCTCCCTACGGAGGTACTGCTGAGCCTCTGGTTAACAGTCAAACCAAAGTTGCCTGCGGCAGATTAGGCGGAGAAAAGAAATGGTATCTGCAAAGTCCGGTGGTAGTAGTTATTGACAACGGCATAGTTCTCAAAGCCTGGGAAGCTGATGCACCAGATTTCGACACACTGCTTAATACGGCTTTCGGGCAATAAATTAACGTCTCAACTGCGTAAATTCAATGATTCGCCGGCCCTGCGGCGTAAAATATATCGCCTGAAGTATATAAGTTTTATCGCTGGCCAAATCGATATCCATTTCAAGGTCAAACTTATAACACCGCAGATAATCCTGCCATAGTTCGAAATTCTCCTTAGCATCTGTCAATTTGACATCCGGCCAGATATAGAGTCTGGTTCCTCTGGATTCGGTTGACCTTGAGAGGTATTCGTACAGCTCGAATCTCCATGTCCCGCCGGCCTTTATACGCGAGCCGAACTGGTCGAGCACATCGACATAAACCGACATCTGCCAGTCATCAGTAAATTCAGTCAACTGATTAAACCTGATCTTCATCGGAACAAAGAGACATTGGTTCTGAGCCAAGTCGGAAGAACCGGAAGGATTGGACTGAGCTTGTTCTTCACAACCTGTGCAAAACAATACAAACAACAGGCATACAGGAATAAGATATTTCATTACAAATCCTCGTCAAGAAAATGACCAAAACGGTATTTTTTAGTTTTAAGATAATTTATATTATGCGGGCCGGGTTTTGCCCTTAGCGGAATCTGCTCGACAACTTTGATGCCGTAAACTTCGAGCCGGGAGATTTTCTTGGGATTATTAGTAAGTATCTTTATCTGCCTGAGCCCGAGGTCTCTTAATATCTGAGCACCAATACCGTAATCACGTCTATCGGCCCTGAAGCCAAGCTGGATATTGGCCTGTTCGGTATCAAGTCCCTGTTCCTGCAGTTTATATGCATGCAGTTTATTTGTAAGACCTATACCCCTGCCTTCCTGCCTGAGATAAACAACCGCTCCACAACCTTCCTTCTCGATCATCTCCATTGCGGTGATAAGCTGATAGCCGCATTCACATCTTTGTGAATGGAACAAATCACCGGTGAGACACTCGGAATGGACACGGACAAGAACCGGCTCCTCTATAACTATCGGGTTTCCGTCTTTGTCAAGTTTTCCGACATCTCCTTTGCAAAGTGCAAGATGGGGTTCCGGACTCGTTATACTTTCATAGCCTATGAGCTGGAACTGGCCGTAGTCTGTCGGCAGAAAAACGGATTGTACTCTTTTTACCTGGCTTTCTTTTTGCAGACGATACTCGACAAGTTTTGCTATCGTGGTTATTTTGAGTTTATGTTTTTCACAGAACTCCAAAAGCTGCGGCACTCTTGCCATAGAGCCGTCTTCATTCATAATTTCACATATAACCCCGGCCGGTTTCATACCTGCCAGTTTCATCAAATCAACAGCACCTTCTGTTTGGCCTGCGCGGGTAAGCACTCCGCCGTCTTTTGCACGCAGCGGAAAAATATGCCCGGGCCTAACAAGATCGGATGCTTTTGTTTTGTCGTCAATAGCGACCTTTATAGTACGGGCTCGGTCAGCGGCACTTATGCCGGTAGTAATTCCATCACGCGCATCGACACTTACGGTAAAGGCTGTTCCGAGACGGGCGGTATTTTCAGCAGTTTGAGGATGGAGATTAAGCGAGTCACATTTTTCGCTGGTCATCGGCAGGCATATCAATCCCCTGCCGAACTTTGCCATAAAATTGATTATATCAGGTGTTGTCTTCTCTGCTGCGCAGAGGAGGTCCCCTTCATTTTCCCTGTCTTCATCATCAACAAGGACTATCATCTTCCCCTTTTTAAGGTCGTCGAGAGCTTCCGGTATTTCACTAAAATCTGCCATAATCACTTTTTATCACGAATTAATATAAATGAACACTAAAATCTTAAGGCCCGTTCACAGGCTTTTGCCGCCATCGACATTAATAACCTGTCCTGTAATACAGTCGTTTTCGACAAGGAACTTTACCGCACAGGCGATGTCCTTAGGCTGACCTGTTTTCCGCGTCGGTATTTTTTCAATTATTTTCTTCTTTTGCTCATCGGCAAGAGACTGGTGCCAATTTATAATACCGGGAGAGACAGCATTAACTGTAAAATCCGGCGCCAGTTCTTTGGCAAGCGATTTTGTTGCGGTAATCAGGGCCGACTTCGATGCGGAATAAATACTGAATCGAGCCGGCGGTTTTTGCGAGACAATATCAGTGATGTTTACTATTTTGGCAATAGGCTTTAGACCGGTTTTTGCTTCCTGACGGACAAGTTTAACGAAATTTCGTATCATCATTATGGAAGCTGCGAAATTAATATCGATAGTCTGCCGAATATACTCAAATGTAATATCTTCTATTGCTTTTTTCTCAAAAACCGCTGCGGTATTAACCAGTATCTGCGGTATTGCAAATTTCCCAATCCGGGCAAATATATTTTCGATATTTTCGGGTATACCCAGATCTGCCTGGATAAAAAGGCTGTCTATTTTTAACCCATTTAACACAGTCTTGAGTTTTTCCGCCTGTTTTTCGTTTTTATTATATACACAGATGCACTTTGCCCCTGACCCTGCCAGTGCCGGCACTATTGCCTCGGCTAATTTGCCGCTGGCACCTGTGATTATTGCCGTTTTGCCTTTAATTTCCATATTCGGACATATTAACCGTAATTTGGGGCTGTGAAAAGCGGTTTTTCGCTTGCCGGGCAAAACTTGTCGGGTATAATTTTGCAGGAAATATGGTCTCTAACCGGGAGTGGAACTATGACAAATTTAAGCGTAAATCTTAACAAGATCGCTCTGTTGCGCAATGCCCGCTCAGTCGGCATACCCAGTGTATCAAAAGCAGCTCAAACCTGCATCGAAGCCGGTGTACATGGAATAACTGTTCATCCCCGGCCTGACGAGCGGCACATTAAGTACTCTGATGTTTACGAATTAAAGCCTATCGTCAGCAGTATCGAGTTCAATATCGAAGGCAATCCGTTTACCGGCAAATACATGGATTTGGTTTCGGAGATTTTACCTGCCCAGGCAACTCTTGTTCCGGATGTTCCGGGGGCTGTGACGAGCGACCACGGCTGGGACCTGAATACCAAGAATTTTAAGAAACTCTCGCCTATTGTGGACAGGCTTAAAGAACTCGGGATAAGGGTAAGTATATTTATCGATCCTATTCTTGAGACTGTCGAAAAGGTAAAGCATCTCGGTGCTGACAGAATAGAGCTTTACACCGAGCCTTTTGCGCAGGCCTTTGCGACACATAAAAACCTTGAGCTTCTCACAAGAAAATATACCCTGGCAGCACAAGAAGCGGAAAAGATAGAACTTGGTGTAAACGCCGGCCACGACCTTAATCTCGACAACCTGGGGTATTTCTGCCAGAATGTTAAGCCGGTTATGGAGGTCTCGATCGGCCATGCCCTTATATCGGACGCGATTGATATGGGACTGGCTAATGCGGTAAAAGAATATTGTAAGATATTACAGGAAAACTCATAAGGAGGTAAAATGTTTACAGGTGCAATGGTAGCACTGATAACGCCTTTTGATAACGGCCAAATAGATTTTAATACTCTTGAGGAACTGATAGAGTTTCATCTAAAAAGCGGTACAGATGCCATAGTTCCCTGCGGCACAACGGGTGAATCGCCAACGCTGAGCCATGCGGAGCACAAACAGGTTATAGAACGGGTAGTAAAAGCCGTCGGCGGCAAAATCCCCGTCATCGCAGGAACAGGCTCGAACAGCACTGCCGAAGCGATAGAACTGACAGCTTATGCGAAAAAAGTCGGCGCCGATGCTTCGCTTCAGGTAACGCCCTACTACAACAAACCAACCCAGGAAGGTTTTTATCAGCATTTCGCTGTGATAGCTGAAGAAGTCGATCTGCCGATGGTTCTTTATAATATCCCCGGCCGATGCGGGGCAGGTATGACAGCAGCAACCATCGCAAGGCTGGCTGAGTTGGAAAATATTGTCGCTGTAAAAGAAGCTACTGGAAAACTCGACATGGCAAGTGAGATTGTCAATCTTTGTGATATTACGTTAATATCAGGTGATGATTCCTTAACACTGCCGATAGCATCGGTTGGCGGTAAAGGTGTGATCAGCGTCGTGGCAAATATAGTGCCCGGCGATGTAAAGGCAATGACAGATCTGATACTCGAAGGTGATTTTGTCTCAGCAAGAAAATGGCACAATAAACTGTTTAACCTCTTCAAAACAATGCTGAGCATGGCGACAAATCCTATACCTATAAAGGCAGCTATGGCTATACTCGGTATGGCCTCAGAAGAGATGCGACTGCCGATGACGCCATTAAATGCTGCCCAGAAACAGGAATTAGGGAAACTTCTTAGCGATTATGGCCTGAGTATTTAAATCTGTAAAATTGCTTTTTTATGTGATTTTGGCTTTAAAACCGGCTTTTATAGGACGAAAGCCGGTTTTTTATTTTTGGGATATATTTTATATTTTTTATTCGAAAGAGGCGTTTTTTGTTGCATATTCAAGCTTTTTATGATTTAATGCTTTTTCTAATATATATTAGAGCCAGTTAGGGAGTATTGTTTGATCTCTGGATGATATCTCCCAATTCATAAAAACAGGGATATTATGTTTTTTAGGAGTAGTCACGTGAGTACAGGTACAGTTAAATGGTTCAATGCGAGTAAGGGTTATGGTTTCATTACGCCAGACGACGGCAGTGCAGATTTGTTTGTTCATCATTCGGAGATTAAGACCAGCGGCTATGCGACATTAGACGACGGCCAAAAGGTCTCTTTCGATGTAGGAGAGGGCAAAAAAGGTCCTTGTGCGACAAATGTAACGCCCGCCTAATTGGCAACATAGTTTTGAACCCGAAAAGCCCGCTTTTGGCGGGCTTTTTTATTGGTCTTATATACATTTTTTAATTTGATGTTTTTTGACTTTTTTAATTGGGTACTGCCTGATATACTCACGCCAAGGGATGCAAGGCAGTTTCAATAATATCCTATAAAGACTACGATTAGGAAAAAAGACTATGGACAGCAAGCTGGTTTTAGAGATGATTTTCAACATAATCGGGGGATTGGGGATATTCCTGTTTGGTATGAAAAGCATTTCTGAGGGCATGCAGGCTGTAGCCGGCGAGAAGCTGCGAAAGCTTATCCACGCCATTACAAACAACCGTTTTACTGCCTGCGGCGTAGGAACACTCGTCACCGCTATCATCCAATCAAGCTCCATAACTACTGTTATTGTAGTAGGTATGGTCAATGCAGGTATCATGACACTGACACAAGCGATAGGTGTTATTTTCGGAGCAAATATCGGAACAACCATAACCGCATGGATTTTAGTTATCAAGATAGGCAAATACGGCCTGCCTATTTTAGGGATTTCTGCAATTATATATCTTTTCTCCAAAAATGAAAGACTCCGTTACACTGCACTGACATTTCTGGGTCTTGGAATGATATTCTTTGGTCTGGAATTAATGAAAGACGGTTTTGCGCCGCTTAGAGAAATGGAGCAATTCCGACAGTGGTTCTCACATTTTGCTCCTACCTCGTATCCGGGCATAATCAAATGCGTATTGGTAGGGTCAATCCTCACTGCAATAGTACAGTCATCTTCAGCAACCGTCGGTATTACTATGGGTCTCGCATTTAATGGGGTTATTGATTATCCAACTGCAGCAGCATTAGTACTGGGCCAAAATATTGGTACAACAATAACAGCCTGGCTGGCTTCTTTGGGAGCTACAACAAATGCGAAACGGGCATCATACGCACATATATTCTTCAATGTTGTCGGAGTAATATGGATAACCTTTGTATTCGAAGCATATATAAAAGGTGTCCAGCACTTTATATTATGGTTTAAGGGACACGAAGTGGCAGCTTCGGTTATCGAGAATGGTCAGGTTACTTATCCATATGTTATGGGTGCTATTGCTATTACACATACGATCTTTAACATCGTAAATACTATAGTATTTTTACCATTTGTACGATTGATGGCAAATGCGCTAATTCATCTTGTCCCGGAAAGAAGAAAGGTCGAAAGGCCCAGGCTTACAGCGCTGGATATCAGACTTCTCGATGCACCGGCGATCGGTATTGAACAATCACAGCAGGAAATCTTTAAAATGGGTAAAACTTCCATTGAGATGATGGTAACTCTTAAAGATATACTTCAAAGCGGCAGTCAAATTGATACTACTAAAAAGGATAGTATCTTCCAGCAGGAAAAAAACATGGACCTTATACAAAAAGAGGTCGTAGAATTTGTAAGCCATATAATAACAGGTTCTATTCCACATGATGTTGCAGAACAAGGAAGAGAACAATTAAGGATAGCTGACGAGTACGAATCGATCAGTGATTACATAACAAATATTCTCAAGCTCGATCTTAAGCTGCACAATGCGGGAGAAAGTATTACTGCCGAAGGTATCAACGCCCTGCTCAATTTGCACGATAAAGTAGCCGACTATATTCTGCTCCTAAACAACGCCGTCAAAAGCGGGCTCAAAGAGGATGCCGTTGAAGTTGAGAAAAAGGGATTTGCCATCACAGAACTTATGAAAAAGTACCGATCAGAACATCTGGCGAGGGTCGAAAAAGGCCAGGCTTCACCTTTAAAGAGCCTTATGTATACCGACATGCTTAATTCATACAGGCGGATAAAGGATCACGGGCTGAATATCGCCGAGGTACTGGCCGGAGAGAAATAGGTTTGCCCCTTATCAAAAGCTACTGAAGACTTTTATGCTCTGATATAGCGGATTTATAAATCTCAAGCAATTTGTTAACCATTGCACTTACAGTATTGTTGGTTCGAAGATAATTTTGCGCATTCGAAGCAATTGATCTTGCCCAGTCTTTGTCATCAATAAGCCTTTGCAGAGCTGAATATATGCTTAATTCATCATTGTTATCGAAGAACACAGATGTTGTATTGCTCTGCAGAAAATTATCTGCGTTATTCCTGTCGGTAACAATAACAGAGCCTGCAGCGGCTGCTTCGATCATTACAGAGTCAAATCTCTCTGCTGTATAAGCCTGGATAAATATATCGGCACTGCGAAATACTACCCTTAATGGTCTGATTTTAGGAGAGATATTGACAGTATGAATAAGTCCGACACTATGAACAAATTTACGGATATCATTTTCTGCGGGCCCCTGGCCCATTAGAACCACCAGAAACTCGTAGCCGTCAACCGCAAGATGTCTTACAGCACCTAATAGCGGCTCTATATCACTGAATTTTAAAAAATCTGAGACCATAACAATACTGGGGATTCTGTCCAGACGGGAAAAACAGGCACAGGTCTCGTCAACAAACGTACCCATATTCACCTGTCTAAGCAGTGCAGCCATTCTGGGCTTTCGCTTTTTAAATGAATCTGCGATAGGCTCTGACGGCGCTATTATTGCGGGGAAACCGGTATTGAGAATCTGCTGTTTTAAAAAACCTTGTCTGGAAGAATTAATTGTAACAACAACAGGAATGTCAAAGGTTCTGCCGATAGTCTTGGCAAGATGCGCCTTATCAGTTCCAAGACAATGAACAACCGTAGGTTTAAACTTTTCTGCCCGCGAGATGAGCTGATTTCGATTTTGCCTGAAAAACAAAGGAAGTTTTAATGCAGGATGTTCAATTACTTCGACTCCCGGCCATAGAAGCGATTCCATTTCACTGTTCGGCGGCACTACCAGAGACGAATGTATATCCTGGGCTTCAAAACCAAACAATAAATGACGAAGCGGTGCACAGAAATCCTGTACAGTACGGCTATCGGAAACAATAAGCGGACGTACAGCACCAGATTTGTCTTTGCTCTGAGATGGCGTATCATTTCCCGGCATAAATCAACTTATCAATTCTTTAAGTCTATCATATTCGCCGCTTTTTATATGATAACAGTGTGCATCATCAGGATAAAGCCCTTCCCTGACCTCTTTTGCATATAGCGCAATTGCTTCAGCAGTAATTTTACCGACATCTGCAAAACTTTTTGAAAATTTAGGCATATCTATACGGGTCAATTTCAATATATCCGGCAGGACCAGCACTTGCCCGTCACAATTAGGGCCTGAGCCGCAGCCGATAACCGGGATGGACAGTCTTTGCGTAATTATCTGTGCAACTTCCCGTGCGGTACCTTCCAGCAAAAGCATTTTGGCACCTATATCGCACATTTTATCAGCAAGCTTGACAAGCTGGGCCGCCGAATCGGCAACAGTTCCCTGTGCTTTTAACTGGCCGGTCTGCGGCCTTATACCAATATGAGGCATCACATCAATACCAGCATCAATAACTGCCTTGATGGTTTTAATCTGGGACTCAGCCACTTCAATCTTGACAATATCAGCGCCGCCTGCAGCGATAAACTTTTCAGCATTTTTGAGTGTTTTGGCAGTACCGCCGCTGCAGGCCTTGAAAGGCATGTCAGCTACGAGGAAAAGATTCGGTGCTGCCCTTCTGACAGCAGCAGTTATAGTTATCATAAAATCTGTCGTTACCGGCAAGGTTGAGTCAAAGCCGAGCATAAACTGCGCCGCAGAATCCCCTGCCAGCAAAACCTCTACGCCTGCTGCAGCAACAAGCTGCGCACTGGTATAATCATAACAGCTTACAGCAGTAAATTTCTGTCCTTCAGATTTGATATCACATAATGTCGAAAGAGTAATTTTCATTTGGCATTTATATCCCGTCTTAGACCAAATCATAAGAATATGCGGAAAAAATGCTATTTTCAAGCAGATTTTAGAGGTTAATATGAGCTTTAGAAGCCCGATTTTATTTAAGTAAATTCTGCTAAAAAATTACAAAAAATACTTGATTTCATTATTACCGGTGTGATAATTGAAAATGGAAACTTCGGACGAATAGCCGGTTTGTTTTGCCGGCAAGCAAAATATCTTTTCATCACCCTCCTCCGAAGCCAGATTCTCATTGCAGAATCTGGCTTTCTTATTAGCTTTAATTGGCAAAATAGATAATGTAGAAGGCTAAGACAAGGATTTATGTCACATTTCGGGGAAATAATCGCTTAAAAACACCTTTGAATAATTTCCTGAATTTCGATGTAAATCTTGCCTATTTTAATGGGAAATACTTATAGACTTTTTCGCACAAAAACATAATATGAAACAACAAACATTAAAACTGTTAAAAAGCAGGAGTGAAAAATGAACGAAAATTTTGAATCTGTCACAGCAATAATCGGCAAAAATGTCTTCAATGACAGTGTGATGCGGGAAAGGCTGCCCAAAAATGTTTATAAAGAGTTCAAAAAGACTATAGCAGAGGGTCGGTTCCTTGATGCGGCATTAGCCGACACTGTGGCAAATGCTATGAAGGACTGGGCTATTGAGAATAACGCTACGCACTTTTGTCACTGGTTCCAGCCAATGACAGGGTTCACTGCTGAAAAGCACGACTCATTTATATCACCGACACCTGAAGGCAGGGGCATTATGGAATTCAGCGGCAAAGAACTGACGCAAGGTGAGCCTGATGCTTCAAGTTTTCCTTCCGGTGGTTTGAGGGCAACCTTTGAAGCAAGGGGCTATACCACATGGGACTGCACCAGCCCGGCATTTATAAAGGAAACGGGAAAAAATGTTACGCTGTATATACCATGTGCGTTCTGCTCATATAACGCTGAAGCGCTTGACAAGAAAACTCCCCTGCTGCGTTCGATGGACGCTCTGAATACACAGGCAATACGGGTTCTGAAGATTTTAGGCAATAACAATTCTAAAAAGGTCCTTGCCACACTCGGGCCGGAGCAGGAATATTTCCTGGTCGAGAGAAAATTCTTCGAAAAACGACTGGATCTTATGCTAACAGGTCGGTCATTATTCGGAGCACCGGCGCCGAGAGGACAGGAGATGAGCGACCATTACTTTGGCCCCCTTCACGAAAGGGTCGCAACATTTATGCATGATGTTAACGTTGAGTTGTGGAAGCTCGGCGTATCTGCAAAGACACAGCATAATGAGGTCTCACCTGCTCAGTATGAATTGGCACCGGTCTTTGCTACTGTAAATGTGGCAACAGACCATAATCAGCTTGTTATGGAAACACTTCAAAAAGTCGGGCTCAGGCATAACCTGGTCTGCCTTATTCATGAGAAGCCGTTTGTAGGTGTTAACGGTTCCGGAAAGCACAATAACTGGAGTATGGTTACCGACGACGGTATAAATCTGCTCGAACCGGGGAGTACACCTCACGATAATATGGTCTTTTTGGTAATGCTTTGCGCGGTTGTTCGTGCGGTCGATAAATACTCTAAACTGCTCCGTGCCAGTGTTGCAACGGCAGGTAATGATTATCGTCTCGGCGCTAATGAAGCTCCGCCTGCAATTGTTTCTATCTTTCTTGGAGACCAGTTAACAGACATTTTCGAACAGCTCGCAGCAGGAGGCGCCAAATCTTCAAAGACAAGCGGACAGTTAAAACTCGGCGTTTCAACTTTGCCGCCTCTGCCGAAGGATTGTACGGACCGGAACAGGACTTCGCCCTTTGCATTTACCGGAAACAAATTCGAGTTTCGTATGGTAGGCTCAAGCCAGTCAACAGCAGGCCCAATGTTCGTATTAAACACCATTGTTGCAGATGTGCTGAAAGAAATGGCTGATGAACTGGAAAAATCATCAAATGTTGAGACAGATGTGCAGAAGATTCTGCAAAGAATAGCAAATGAACATCGAAGAATCATATTCAACGGCGACAATTACGGCGAAGAATGGACAAAAGAGGCGGCAAAAAGAGGTCTACCGAACATTAAATCAACAGTTGAGTCACTTAATACTATCATGGACGCTGAACATGTTGAGGTTTTCGAAAAACATAAGGTTTTAAGTAAGGCTGAGCTCAAGGCTCGAACCGAAATCCTGCTCGATGCGTATAGTATGATAATCAACATCGAAGCAAAGACGTCCCTTAATATCGCTCAGAGGCAAATTCTACCGGCAGCTATTGAATATTCCGGAATTTTGGCAAGGGCCGTAAAAAATATAAATAAAGCAGATGCGAATCCTGCCGGCCAGAAAAAGGAACTTGATAAAGTCTGCAAATTGATCGATGCATTAAATAATAATATTGAAGAGCTTAAAAAAGCGATTGCAGATGCAAATAATGCCGATAATTCATCGAAACGCGCAGAAAACTGCAGGAGCATTATCCTGTCAGCAATGAATAAAGTCCGTCAGGTTGCTGATGAGCTGGAAATGGTTGTCGATGCAAAGCTGTGGCCTTTGCCGAGTTATGCCGAAATGCTGTTCATTAAATAAATGAGATGAAAACAGGATTAGCACAAATAAATCCGACAGTTGGTGATATTGCCGGCAATATCGAAAAGATGAAGCAGATATACAGCCGGGCTGTAGAGGAAAAACTCGATCTGCTTATCTTCGGCGAATTAAGCCTTTGTGGTTATCCGCCTGAAGACTTGCTGGAAAAGAAAGATTTTCTCGCTGAGAATAAAAAGGCTATAGAGCAACTCGCAAAAGACTGCCCGAATATCGCTATAATGGCAGGTTTCGCTGAGGCTGATAATAGAAATTGCTACAATTCACTGGCGGTTATTCAAAACGGAAAAATCACAAATATTTATCGTAAGGCCCTGCTGCCCAATTATGGAGTTTTTGATGAAAAAAGATATTTTCAGCCGGGCACAAAATCGCTTGCTGTAAAAATAAAAGATATGTCTGTGATATGCACTATTTGCGAGGATATATGGGAACTGGATAAGCTGAAAAATCTTCTTGCTGATATCGAAGAAAAGAATCTTATCATTAATATATCCGCCTCACCATTTTACGCTGGAAAAATAGAGCAGAAAATCAAGGTTCTGCAAAACTGCGCTGCAGAGTTCAACTGTCCGGTCGCATATTGTAATATCATCGGCGGCCAGGACGAGCTTGTCTTTGACGGCAGAAGTATGTTTGTGGATTCAAAGGGTAAAATTATTGCCGGCGCAAAAGCTTTCGAAGAAGACTTGCTCATTGGTGATATCGACACCGCTGGACAAGTAAAATCCCCGGCTAATGAGGTGAAGACTGATTATATTGAAGAAATATATAAAGCACTTATACTTGGTACAAGGGACTATATCAGGAAAAATGGTTTCAAGAAGGTATTAATCGGTCTAAGCGGCGGAATTGACTCAGCTTTTACCGCGGCAATTGCCGTCGAGGCCCTGGGGAAAGAAAATGTTATTGGCGTTACTATGCCGACAAGATTTAACTCTTCTGAGACGATTAATGACGCTCAAATCACAGCGAAAAATCTCGGGATAGAATTTCATACTATACCAATTGAAGATGTATTGCAGAGTTTTAATCAGGAACTTGGTAAAATCGAAGACTGGGATGAAAAAAGTATCGCATTTGAGAACCTGCAGGCCAGGATAAGAGGTACTATCTTAATGTCGCTGAGCAACAGCACCGGATGCCTTGTTTTAGCAACAGGAAATAAAAGTGAAACGGCTGTGGGGTATTCGACTCTTTATGGCGATACAGCGGGCGGATTTGCAGTAATTAAAGACGTGCCGAAAACTATAGTCTATAAATTAAGTAAGTATATAAATAAACTTGCCGGCAAGGAAATAATTCCGCAAAGTGTAATTACAAGAGCACCTTCTGCAGAATTGCGGAACAATCAAAAGGACAGCGATTCTTTGCCGGATTATGATACTCTCGACGGCATACTAAAAGCTCATATCGAACAAGGTCTGTCTCCTGTGGAGATCATCAAACAAGGTTTCGATGAAAAGACGGTAATTAAAGTTACTCAAATGGTTGACAGGAATGAATACAAACGCAGACAGTGTCCGCCCGGTGTAAAAATCACACCAAAAGCCTTCGGCAAAGACCGAAGAATGCCGATTACCAATCGTTATCGACATATTGTATAGTTTTAATTTCGAAGTAGGTAATGCTCAGAAATCTGACATTAATATTGCTGCTCTTTTGCACATCAGGCGAATGTCTGTCATCATGCCAACCCAGCTCTACCAATATCGAACAACTGCTTTCAGACAGATTCGAACATAAGCCTCGCAGCCGACGAGGGACACTGCCTTCTCCAACATTGTGGACAAATTTCCCTGATCCGGGAAATTTAGGGCTGCACTGTTATAAATTTGGTTTATCAGAAAAAAACGGTATAGTCTATACCTGCAAGGCGGGTCATATTGATATCTATCACGTTCGAGATGCGGCAGACTGGACAGCTTTTCTATCAGCAAAAATCTTCAAACATTTAAGCAATAATGATACTAAGTTTTCATTCAGGTTCAAGGAAGGTTCTATCTGCCATATACAGCTAACCTACCCACAACAGTGGGAGAATTTATCGGCTAAGGACAAAAAATGTATAGTTTATAATATCTCAATCAAATCCGGGCAATACCTTGCATATAATGCGAAAATATGGCATGAAATATTAACGTGGTACGGCTACAGATCTACCGGTCTTTACAGTGAGTTCCCATCTGCTTTCTCATGGGAAGACATTTTTTCTAATCTTCTCGGAAGTTATATCGGCGTTGAGGCGTTTGAGGATAGTGCTCATGAATATGATGATGCAGTAACTTTGGCAATCAATAATGAACTTGCCAGTCTCGATGTTCAGTCATCTGAAATAGCTATAAACGCGGCCAAAAAAATGAAAGGCGTTTGGTTTTCAGACGGGCTACTAGGCCGTGCAAATATAAAGAAAAGAAATTTTGACATAGGTATTGACGATAATATTGTCACACCCTTAATCGTACCGGATATATGTCAGTGTGCCAACGATAGCCAGATTCAGTCATATCCGGTTCCAACTCTTGACTTTCTTTTAAAATATGGGTTTTCAATGAAGTTTGAAATCGAACCTAAAGAATGGGAAAAAGGCAAGATACTCAGAATTGTTTATCCGAATGGGAAAACAAAGAATAAATGTATCGAGCCAGCTAGGGATTTCGCCGTTATTATGAGTCGTATTATTGAAGAGGCAGGGGAAAAACACAATTTCCACATAGCTCATTTATCAACTAATTAAATAATCCTTTAACTTTGTACTGCCAAACCGACCCTAAAGACCGCCCCGCTTGGTTTTGCGCTAAGGATTTCTACAAAACCGTTATGTGCCTGGGCAAATTTCTTAACTAATGCCAACCCTAATCCTGTTCCGTTAGTTTCACGCCTGGCTTCCGAACCTATGCGATAGAATTCCTCAAAAACTTTTTTACGCTGTTGACGAGGTACGCCTGGGCCGTGGTCCTGAACTTCGATCAGAACGAATTGTCCGCCATCTTTTGTCCGAATGGTAATTGTCTTATCTTCCGCATCGCGTGCATACTTCACGGCATTATCCAGAAGATTAACAACTATCTGGGCAACTGCATCATTGTCAAAAACCGTCTGAACTATGGACTGGAAATCTGTCTTTATCGAAAAACCGTTTTGCGCCGCATAAGGCCTCATCATCTCAACAACATTCGCGATACATTGATTTATATCACCCAGGCTGAACGTGTATTTTTTTCTTCCCTTTTGGATTCTTGAAAAATCCAATACATTCTCTATCAGCCGACTAAGCCTTTCGCTCTCCTGCCGCATATTTCGGTAATATTCATTTACTTTATCTTCAGATTTGACCCATTTTTTCTCCAGCATTTCCGAATACATTCGTATCGAAGTCAACGGTGTTCTGAGCTCATGTGAAACAGCCGATATGAAATCATCTTTTTTCTGTGCCAACTTTACCTGTGCCCTTACGTTCCGCCATAAGCTGGCCAATCCCAGCATCACAGCTAAAAACACAATTGTAATAATACTGAAATACCAGTTTTGAATTCTATTTATTTGTCTGCCAATCCACGCAGGATCCATTTCTATAAGATTCAAAGCCAGTCCGCCAAAACCAAAATCCAGTATGGCTGTAAAAGCCGCCTGCGGATCTTGTGTCTGTGCCAGATCAAAATCCATACCATCACGCATAAACCGTTTAGCAGAATCACCGATTTCCTCTATTAGTTTTTTTTCATTAAGCTGGAATCCCTGCAGAAAATGCCGGTCTTCAATTTGAACATGTCTTAACATAAAAACCTGACCATCGAATATGGACTGCTCAGTCTCCGGCGTATCTACAATTACCGGCACAAAAGGCTCGATCCGTATCTGTACCAAATCTTCCTGTTCATTCGACAGTCCTTGCTGCCAGCTTTGCCCTGGCAGTCCCATCTGGACAGGTGAAGATTCTTCCTGAGCCAACGCGACAGCATCTGACTGCGGCAATGCTTGCGGTTCGGCTATACGCCTTTGACGGGCTTGCTGCTCCTGAACAGAATCAGATGTCTGCACATTGGAAACAGCAACTGAGCGTCTCTGGCTTATAACCTGTTCCTGTTGAGCCTCTTGTTTGAGAGACTCAATAGCATACTTACCCCGTCTGCTTTGAGCTTTAGCTGCATATAGATCCTCCTTTTCATAATCCTTTGGAGTAATTTCCGCCTTTTTTTCGTTTGATAATAAGACAGGGCTGGCAGGCAGCTTAAATGCCCCGGCAGTGGCGCTTAATACCGGCAGAAGATTCTGCTCAATATTGCTGATATGCCTGACAGCCAGGTTTGAAAGTCCAGTATCTGCAATCTGCTGACCTTGTTGGTAATAAGGCGTAACGATTTTGCCGTCCGGTTCGATTTGAAAATTCCCATATGCAAAACTGTTTTCGATCCTGTCATTCAACGGTGAACGTACCAGCGGGACCTGCTGCTGCATAGAAGAAAAAGCACTTTCCGGCACATAATAATATTGGTAATCAGTATATGGTCGATTTTGTTCTACCTGCATAAACTCATCGAGTTTACGTTTAATATCCTGTCTTATCTGCTCGGCAACTTCAGCAAATTCACCGATACGAGTCCCTTCCATACCCTTTGCCCGCATCTGAATAGAGCGATAACCCATCCAGCTCAGTCCGCAAAGAGCTGTGAAAATTATTACAGACAAGATGGCAAGCCGTTTATACATTTTTTCAGCCGCTTTCATATTTATAGCCGGTACCGCGAACAGTCTTTATAATTTGCGGTTCGTTCGTATTTTTTTCGATTTTACTTCTTAGCTTGGCAATATGCATATCTGTTGTTCTGGTGCCAAATTCACTCATCTCCTCTCCCCAGACCTTTTCGTAAAGCTCTTCCCTGCTTATAGCCCTGTTAGGATTTGCAGCAAAGAACTGTATAATCTGCGCCTCCCGTCTGCTGATTTCTATCTCTTTCTTATCACACCTTACCGTCAAAGCCGCTATGTCAACATCAACATCGCCAAACTTAAAAATCTTTCCAACCGCCCGGCCGGGATCAGTCCGTCTTAACACAGCCTTTACCCTCGCCAGCAGTTCTTCAAGCGAGAAAGGTTTGGTAATATAATCATCGGCGCCAAGCTCCAGTCCTGCTATTTTTTCTTTTTCCTGTCCCTTTGCAGTTAGCATAATAACAGGTGTTTGCAACCCCTCCTGACGCCATTTGGCACAAAGCTGTTCACCGCTGATTTTCGGCAGCATCAGATCAAGTAATATCAAGTCAAATTTTTTATCTCTTACGATGCGCTGCGCTTCAAGTCCATCAACAGCCTGTACTACCGCAAAATCGTGAAACTCCAGAAAATCAGCCAGTGCAGTTCTGATCTTCTGCTCGTCTTCAACCACTAATACATTCGCTTTTTGTGCCATAGTACACCTATTAATATTATATACCATTTTCAGCATAAGTGTTTGTAAATAGTTTGTAAAAAAACCGCTTCATTATTTTACATCCATTTTACTGGGTTTTCAACGATTTGCTACGTAGAGTTAATATAGATGAAAACATATTAAAAAATATTTTGAAAGGAGAAAAAAATGAAAAAGTTAATGCTGATAATCTTGATTAGTCTTTGTCTTGTACAGGCAAATTCAGCCTCCGGATGCAAGCTGCCTGAAAACCAGCTAAGAGTTAATACATTGCTGGGCCAGCCGGTTATGCTCGTCGGCAAAAAACAGCTTGCATATCTGCAGGTTGGTCTGACAGGTCTTGAAACTCCATGCAGGTACAAGCACACCCCGGTAAATATCGCAATTGTAATCGACAAGTCCGGCTCTATGCAGGGGGAAAAGATCGCCGAGGCAAAACGAGCCGCTATTATGGCTATTGAGCGTTTGAATCCTGATGATATCATTTCAGTTGTTACATATGATGCAAGCGTTAATGTTCTGGTTCCCGCCACCAAAGTCTCAGATAAAGATATGATATTCAGCCGGATAAGAGCTATCAGAGCAGGCGGAAGTACGGCTCTTTATGACGGCGTTTGCAAAGGGGCCTGCGAAATGAGAAAATTCCTCACATGCAATCGTATCAAACGGTTGATTCTTTTGTCAGATGGCCTGGCTAATGTCGGCCCTGACAGCCCTAAGGCGTTAGGCCAGCTCGGCGCTTCATTGATAAAAGAAGGCATTTCAGTAACAACTATCGGCCTTGGATTAGGTTACAACGAAGATTTAATGACACAATTGGCTTATAAAAGCGATGGCAATCATTACTTCGCTGAAAATGCCTGCCAGCTTGCTTCTGTGTTCGACAGTGAATTCGGCAATGCCCTTTCCGTTATAGCCCAGGAAATTCGAATCAATATAAATTGTGCATATGGCATAAGACCTGTTCGTCTCCTCGGCAGAGAGGGAAATATCAATGGCCAGAACGCAGAAGTTTTTATCAATCAGCTCCACGGCCAAAACGAAAAATTTGTCATGCTGGAAGTTGAAATTCCCGCCAGTGCTAAAAATATCATAAGCAAACATGTTGCTACTGTAGATGTAAGCTATAGCAATCTGATAACACATAAAACAGACAAACTCAGAAGGAATGTCAGGGTAAGTTTTTCAGATTCAAAAGCTCTGGTTGAGCAGCATACCAATTGCAATGTAATGGCCAACGTTGTTGAGCTTATAGCCACCGAACGTAACGAGATTGCTTTAGAACTTAGGGACGAAGGAAAAATTGAAGAGGCAAAAGATATGCTGGTTCAAAACTCAGACTATTTAACAAAAAACGCAACCCGTTATCAGTCAACAAGACTTGGAGTATGTGCCGAGCAGCAAATATCCGACAGTGCTAATATGGATGAAGAAAACTGGACAAGACAGCGAAAAGTAATGCGTTCAGAACAATTCAAGTCAAAAAGACAGCAAAAATAAACCATGAAAAACTGAAAGGAGAAAAAAGTGAAAAAACAAATATTTATAATAATAGCTGCGGTAATCTATTCTTTAGCAACAATCGGTTTTGCCGAGATCCCGGAAACAACGGGCACCATCTCAAGCATAACGGTATATCGAGGCCAGGCCCTTGTAACCAGAACAGTTGATATCGATCTGCCAAATGGTACATCTGAGCTTATAGTAGGAAACTTGCCGGATAAAATTGTGCCGGAGAGTTTATACGCTCAAACCTCAGACGATATTAAGGTCTTAAGTGTCCGATACCGCCAAAAAGCTGTAATGGAAGATACAAGAGAAGAAGTTAAAGAACTCGACGGGCAGATCGAAGAAAAAGAATTACAAATTTCGCACGCCGAGGGTGATCGAAACCACCTCGCCAGCCAATGGAAAAATATGTACAGCAAACTCAGAGCCTTCACTATTGATGCAAAAGAAAATGATTTAAATAGAGGTCTGTTAACTTTCGAGCCTATAGAGAAGTTGACAACTTATATTGAACAAAAGGGTCTCGAGTACCACAGGCAAATCACAGAAAAAAAAGATGAAATTGCCTCATTGAAAAAAGAACTGGAATTACTGAATCGTAAACGTCAGGAACTCGATGCAGGCCGGTCCCGCACCGAACACCAGGCTGTATTGTTTATAAAAAACAGCAAAAATAACAGAAGTGCTATAGAATTAAGCTATCTGGTAAATGGTGCTAATTGGCTGCCGCAGTATAATCTTAGAGCCGATCCGGACAAATCAAACGTCCTGATCGAGTATAACGCTGTGGTAAATCAGACCAGCGGCGAAGACTGGAATCAAGCAACGACATACCTTTCAACCGCAGAACCTGCTATGGTCGCAGCAGCCCCTGTCCTGGAGCCTATGATTGTCACTCTTGGTCATCCCAGTGGCCAACAATTAGATATGCAGACAGCGAATACAGGAGTACCAAGCAGTGCATCAAATTTCTTAGATCGGTCATCACAATTTGAAGAATTACTTAGAAGCCGCCGGGCTAATTCTAAAAGAGGAAAAGCTGCTCAATCTCAACTTAGACAGATTGCTGTCAGTAACCAGGTATTAGAATTTATCGCTGATAGAGAAGACCTGGATAAAATGAAAAGACAAAGAGAAAGAATCATTCGTTCAGAAGGTATAAGTGTTACCTACAAACTGCCCGGCAAATTAACTTTGCCCAGCAGAACAGACCAGCAGCTGGTAACAATAGCAATGGTCAAAGCGGATGCTAATTTTATACTCCTGGCCACACCTTTGATGACCGATTATGTTTACTTACAGGCAGAAGTGTTAAATGACAGCCAGACTGTCTTTCTGCCAGGCCCTGCCTCTATGTTTAGAAACGGTGAATTTGTCGGGAAAAGTGATTTACCGATAGTTACTATTGGTGAAAAATTCACAGCAGGCTTTGGTATAGATTCTCAGGTCCAGGTTGCCCGTGAACTTGCAAACAAAACAACTCGTATACAAGGCGGAAATCAGATCGATACATACGAATATCGAATTTCGTTAAATAATTATAAGAATGAATCCGCTAAGCTGCTCTTGTTAGACCGTCTGCCTTACACAGAGAATAATTCAATTAAGATTGAGCTGTTAAAAACCAATCCACAGTTAAGCGAAGAAGCTGAATATGTACGAACAGCCGGGAAAAAGGGGATTCTTCGTTGGAACTTGAATCTCAAACCAAACACCACAGAGCAAAATGCAACTATAGTAAAATACAGCTATACAATGGAATATGACAGGAATATGAATATTCAACCTCTTTAATTGGCCATCAATCAATCGTCTTAAGGAACTGCGTTACCGTGTGGCGCAGTTCCTTGTTTTTTCAATGAAGCCTACAGGGCTGATTGAATAATCCCAGCTGGTCCTTCTTTGATTATTATGTCAAACATGAACCAATTTATGGATACAAAACTTATTATTCATAACACATTTGACTTACCTATTACCGAACCCCTTAAGGTCCTAAATTAGGTAAAGCACTGGAAACATGACACCTTATAACTCGTATAACTCCCCATTTTACAAATTTTGTCTATTTTCTTATCAACATTCATAAATTTTTAAACGACATCTACTAGGTGAAGAAGCCTTTTGGCCTGCTGGTTGATAACACAAAGTGGGTCATAAATTTCATTAATTCAAAATAGGTCCGGAAAATGTGGAAATATGTCCCTTGTTTAGTTGTTATTCTTGTCTCAGCTGCATATGGACAGACCGATGTCTACATTTATAATGCAGATGAAATAACGCCTTTTGAGCATCAGGAAATAATGGTAGGCACTAAACTTACCTTTATCGTTAACTCAGACAGCAATGATTACTGGAATGGGGGATTGTTTATCAGTGGTAACAATAGAGATTTTGGTGTTCTTTCGGCACGAGACTATGACGCAAATACCAGAGATTACACGGGTTCTCACTTTGAAGAAGCAGGAAATTGTGCAAGAGTAACCGGATGGCGGGACTCTTCGATATGGGGCTTCGATATGTGCACATTTTATCCCATTGGTGATGCAAATGATAATAATACCCAACCGGGTGATTGGTTTATTATCGACTATACGGCTAAAGCAGCTGGTGATTGTAATGTTGGATTTTACGATTACTCAGTCAGCTGGTATGAGCCTGTCTATGATGTTAATTTTACACAGGTAAAAAGTCGTGATTTCAATAATGATGGAAAGGTTGATTTTCAAGACTATTTAATTTTAGCATCAAACTGGATTAGAGATGACTGTATCGATCCGAATTGGTGCGATGGTACTGATCTTAATCAGGATGGTAGTATTGATTGTACTGATCTGGGGGATTTTATTGAGTTTTGGTTGTGGCCTGAATTACCTGTCGAACCACCTGATAACAATGAGCCCCCAATACCTGTAGATGCAAATATCATCATAAGTATTGTTGATGTCAATGACAATAACGAGATCACAATAGATGTTAATGAAAGTATCACATTATATTTGAAATTAACAACTACTGAATTAGGAAGTCTCAGTGTATTCGATGTCGAGGTAACTATTTCTGATACAGATCTTGGTTCTATTGACAATAGAGAATATAATCCTAATGATCCAAATGACCCAAATAATGGCACAGCACGAATATTAGCACAGCCAAGAGATCCTTTCTTTGATTATATTGGCCCAGGCTATGAACAAGCTGAGGGGATTAGCCTGGTTGCTGTGAACATGGAGGCAGACTTTAATGATGGTAGTTTAGCCAGTTTCGTATTTACCTGTGAAGGTCCAGGTGATGTAATTCTTGAATTAAAAAGTTACTCAACAGACCCATATCCAAAATTGGAAAGCATTCTAATTCATCAGATTGATCCGAACTCACAGCAAATGATGAGTGGTGGAGACAGGGCAACAGAAGATACTCAAATGCCGGAAGATATTGATCCTGAAGAATTGGCCGAATGGCTTGAAGATATACGAGCTAATGACCCAAATGTTGATGAAACAATAATTGAAGAGGACTGGTCTCAGTTTATAGATAGTGTTAAGAATACAGAAGATCCATATTAAGGATAGTTAGAACTAATAAGAAGGCAAGGACCATGAATAATAAAATTGCAGTATTGACCCTAATTCTTACAATAACTTCTCCACTTTTTGCAGATAGAGTATTGGAGAGAAACGAGATTGTTGAAATCTTTGAATATTTAACAAATACACATCGAAGAACATGGATATTAGAAGGTACATTAAGCGCATCCCTTCAGTCGTTTAACGCAATAACCAACCACACAACAGAATCCAGCGAAACTGTAAAGTATGATGGAAATCGATTCTATTGGGAGATAAACACTGTTTTAGACGATGAATCTCCAAATCAAAAACGTATATTTATATGGGACGGTCAATGGTACAGCATGTATTTTAAATCAGCAAAACGTGCAGTTTCAACTAATAATTTAATGCATACTTCACCAACAATTACCGGCTGTCTAACTAAAGGAGTTGTACCATGGGGTTATGGCATATACTCTTATGAAAAACTAATGAATAGTGACTTCAATGCAACTGAAAAAGAAAACTCCGGACAAAAACTTATTTATCTGAATATAACAAATAATACTGGTGTAGGACTCTCTATTGTACTGGACCCGGCAAAAGACTACGCGGTCTTGTCTAATTCAATAAGTTCCGACAATACATGTATTACATATACGTATTTAAACTATGTAATAAAAGGCAATCAATGGGTCCCATCTTCTATATTAATTGAAAGATATTTAGACTGCGAAACAAAAAATGATTTAGCTTGTTATGACTACTGGACATTTGACTATATAAGTACAGAAAAGCCAAGAGAAGCATCTTTCAATGCTGCCTATGATACGGATTCATTAATAGAATATCAAGCTGAATCAACGAACCGCTCGCTATTTTGCAAATACTCCCCGCTTGTTAATACTAAGGAACTGCTTTATAAAAAACTGGAAGATTTGAACAGCACTAATAGTACTAATAAGAATTGTGCAACGTTAGCTTTGAAATATACCGCAGAATCGCTCGGTCTGCAAATCACAGACAGCAATCTTGCGGTATTAGTTGATACTTCCAAGAATGAAACCAATCTTCTGGCGATGAAACAATTTGCAAATAACATTGGATTACAAAGCTTGGCAGTACAAACTAACATTCGAGCTCTGAATAATATGACAGATTATAAAGCAATATTATACCTGCCATGGAATAAACACTATGTAGTTCTCAGTCATATCGAAAATGATAATGTATGGGTCATAGATTTAGCGAGTAATTCGTTCTGTTATAATTTACCAATTGCAAAATTCAATTTCGACAGTATAGAAGAAAATGTAGTTGCCTTGCTCATCTCGAATGGAGCGGTTAATTTACAGAATGTTTATACTGAAATCCCATCCGAAGAACTCCGTGAGATAGTAGGTTCTGCCGGATTAGAAAAGTATTCATGTACAGACTTGATTCAGGCATATAATATTGAATTTTGCCAGCCAAGTCCGATTCCATTAATACCATGCTGGGGCATGTACACAGTCTGGTATAATCGCTACGGCTGTATAGAAGATGAGAATGGCGGTGAATGCAATGGTACAGACCTGGTAGGCAGTTTATCTTCAGCATGCATTGAAGACCCACAGGCACCAGGTAATTGTATCATTGATGGATACTGGCGTCCTCATTATATTCGCGCTTGTCAATAATTCGTGTTATTTAGTGCCTGGGACATACCTTTTAGTACACCCATCCAAAAAATCCCCAAGAACATCCCTCTACGAAGAAAGTAGAGGCCGGGTAGGGCTACGAATCACAGCTCTTGTATCGCTAACCCACAAAAAGTACGACCCGACCTCCCATCAATAACCTAAAGTGGCCAGAAGAAGCCATTTATTGGAGCCGGTTATTCCAGAAACAGTTAAACCAACTCTCTATTTTCCACACATATCTTCTTTTACATCCGGCAGATACAACCTCTCCATATAGAGGTCGATTGTGATACACTAAATGTTGATGGAAAAATCTATTTCTATTACTATTATTTCTTTACTATGGTGTCGGCAGTGATAAAATAGGCAGGTTATGAGGCAGTTTGGTTTTACTATTGTCGAATTACTTGTTGTGATTGCCATACTTGCAGTTATCATGGCTTTACTTTTCCCAGCTTTAAATACCGCACGATTACACACAAGAGCTCTCGTTTGTTCCTCAAATATTAAACAAATACTATCCTTTCTTACTATATATGAGCAGCAAAATGGAGCTTTTCCTTATGGATTTGATGATTCAATGTTGTTTAGTGCCGCACCTACAGAATATTATCCTGGAAATGTCACATATGGTGACAAAAGAGGCAAATGGTGGTTTCAGCAGTTGGATGATATGTTCAATACAGAATGTAAAGACGATAGGATTTTATGGTGTCCGTCAAGATGTGTAAAAGACCCTACATCAAAACGAAATATTTTATGCGGCAATTACGGAGTTAACCGTTCAATATGTAAAGATGCTGATGGTATTACAGGAATGCTTGGTTCTAAGTACGTAGGTAAACCTTTGAGCATATCAAAAATCCCAAGTCCATCAAATGCAATATTAGTCATTGATAGCGGTTACAGCTTGATAAGTTGGGAGGTGGCAACAGATACAATCATTAACGGTCCTGAAATTCCTCGGCCGGACTCATTTTATA
>JAFGGI010000042.1 GCA_016930635.1 Sedimentisphaerales bacterium
AAACTAAATAAAAAGAAAGGGAGAATATGAAAAAGTTAATTGCCATTTGTTTAATTTGCGCGATTATGCTTAGCCTGTTGAATCATGCCCAGGCATATTGGACAGGTTTCGAGGATCTTAATTACGGTTCCTACTCAAGTATTGTTTACCCATGGGTTAAGTTCACAAATAATATGGGAAATCTTCTCGTAACGAATGATATCCCAGGCCCCGAACTCAGCGGAACACATTCGGTTCTCGGTCCCGTTACTCACGACATTGCTGAACGGTATATAGCCAACATCCTCGTCCCGGGAATCAATTTTGTATCAGTGGTCATGGGAGACTACGATGCTGATGACGATCCTTTATATTTGGAAGCCTATAACGCCACCGGCCAGTTAATTGGATCCGATTATAAACTACTTGCTAAAGATATATTTGGAGGCCCGAAGCTTTCTGTTTCCACCCTTGAGGACATTGCATACGTACACTTCTATTCCGGCCGGCCATATCCCGGCAGCGTCTTCTTTGACAACTTTACCGCGATTCCGGAACCGGCAACAATTGCAATGTTAAGCCTGGGTGCTTTAAGTCTCATTCGCAGAAAAAAATAAACTAAATAAAAAGAAAGGGAGAATATGAAAAAGTTAACTGTCATTTGTGCAGTGTGTTCAATAGTATTGGTTTTGTCAAACCCGGCAAAGGCTGTAAGTATCGATCTTAGCGGTGCCTCAACAGGGACAATGATCATAGCGCCAGGAGGCAGCTTCGCGTCACTCTTTGCAGGTCAGGTTCCACTCGGCGGCTCCGGGGTTTCCGGCTCACCAACCGGCCCACTGACACTGGCTCCAACCTACATACTTGATGTGGATTATTGGAATGGCTCTAACTCAATCCTTCCGCAAGATTCAGGCAACGCAGGCCCGCTGTCACTGCTGTTGGATATGCCGGCCACAAGTATCTCCTGGACAATGGGCTATGCCGACTCTCAAGATCCGATCACCATTGACTTCTTTGATTTAAACGGTTCGCTCGTACAGTCGGTAAACCAGCCGCTTACACTGGGCTATAACAATTATAGTTTCGGCGGGTTTGGATCATTTAATGGGCTTACCATCTATAACAACACCGACCCGGCAGGTCTGAGATTCCAGAATTTCGAGTATGTTCCTGAACCAGCAACAATTGCTTTGTTTAGTCTCGGATATCTCATTTTAAGGAAAAAAAGCTAATCTACTGTTAATTTAAGTAAAGTTTAAGGGCCGTAGGTTAATACGGCCCTTTTTATTTAGCTGGAACTTTCTGGTAATTTAGAATAAAATCCCAGCCTGTTATGAATATCTTATACCGTAACAGAACACTTGAGCGGTTATTAATTGCTGTAAACGCTATGGTAACTGTCGTTGTCATCGCAACGGCTCTTGCTCAGTTCGGCTTTTACGAGCATATACTATCCGATGCGCTCGTTTACGCAATTCTCATCAGTGCCACACTGCTATTCATTGCCGAAAAGATAATAAGATTCTTCAACGCACGCTCAAAAAAGGATTTTCTGAAAGCCTTCTGGTTCGAATTCGGGTTCATCGCTGTATTTCTGTCGCTCTGGTACTCATCAGGGCTCCTGCTGGCAATAAGTATTTATCTCCTGCTGCAGATTATTGCAAAGGTATGCAGGACCGTTGTAAACCTCGCCGCCTCAGGCAAAAGCCCGGCCATCACATTCATAGGAAGTTTTGTAATACTAATTCTTATAGGAACCGTCTTTCTTATGCTGCCAAAGTGCAGAACTGCCCAGCCGATAAGCCTTGTCGATGCCATGTTCACCGCAACAAGTGCAACCTGTGTAACAGGACTCATTGTAAAAGACACCGGCACAGATTTCTCCACCGCCGGACAGACCGTAATCCTCTGTCTTATCCAGCTCGGCGGCCTGGGTATCGTTATTTTCGGTGCAGTTTTTGCCTTGTTCTTCGGCCAGGCTCTCAACGTCCGACAGGCCGCTGCTATGCAGGACCTCCTCAGCACACAAACCGTAAGTAAAATAGCAAATATCATCGGATTTATCTTCATAACTACAATCACCATCGAAGCTGTCGGCGCCGTATCACTTTATCATATGTGGGATGCAAATTCACCATTACCGGCACACATCAGTAATCAATGGTTTTGTACAATATTTCATTCCATCAGCGCATTTTGCAATGCAGGTTTCAGTCTGTTTTCCAGCAGCTTCATAAAATACAGCTCTGACTGGAGAATATATTCCGTTGTATGTCCGCTGATCATACTGGGCGGCCTCGGCTTCGGTGTCCTGCACAACCTTACAACTGTCTTTGCCGGTAAAACCAGGTACTTCTTTCATAAGGCCTTTTGGCCGAATAAACCGTATCTGAGCACTAACGCCAGAATACATCTGCAGACAAAAATAGTCCTGACCGTAACTGTCATTCTTATCACCGCCGGCCTCGTCGGTATGCTTATCATCCAGAACAACACCGGCAGCGGACATATCGGTTTTGCCAATGCCCTCTTCCAGTCCGTCACAGCCAGAACCGCAGGTTTTAATACCATCAATATTAATGCTCTTTCAGTGCCCGCTAAAATGATCCTGATGATGCTTATGTTTGTCGGTGCATCGCCAGGCTCTACCGGCGGCGGCATCAAAACAGTAACTTTAGTGGTAATAATAATGGCTGTTTACTCGACTATAAGAAAAAGAGCAGAAGTAGAAATATTCAAACGCTGCATACCGCTTGTAATAGTCGGAAAAGCCCTGACCGTTGTACTGCTTTTTATAATCGTGCTCTTCACCGCTACTTTTCTGCTGACCATAACTGAAAGGCATAACGATTTCGAAACTTCTTCCATTATGTTCGAGGCAGGCTCAGCACTCGGTACCGTAGGCCTGTCCTGTGGAATTACTCCGTCTTTGACAACTGCCGGAAAAATCATTATCATTATTACTATGCTTATTGGAAGACTCGGGCCGCTGACGTTGCTGGCTGTTTTGACTTTTAATATAAAGCCGGCCCGTTATAATTATCCGACAGAATCCATAGTGGTGGGATAAAATATGGACGAACTGCAGAATAATATACAACCCGTCATCTGGTTATCTGCAATCGCAGTATTTGCAGGACTGTTCGGACACTTTGTGATACTCAGGCTCTTTACAAAAATCGCAGGCCGTACAGAAAACAAATTCGACGAATCCTTTTTAAAACACTGCTCGCGCCCCCTGCTATGGCTGGCCGTATTATTGATATACCGATGGCTGCTGCCGATAATACCGTCCAGGTCTTATATCGAAAAGATAACTCAACTCCTGAGTATTCTCTTCATTATTGTTACCTCCTGGCTGCTCATCAAAGTCATATATGTCCTGGAAGACTATGTCTTCAGCAAATTCGATGTAGACGTCAAAGACAACCTTAAAGCACGTAAAGTCCGTACACAACTTGGCGTACTAAAACGCATTGCTGTTGTTATTGTCATAATCCTGGCCGTCGGAACAATGCTGATGAACTTCGAAAAGGTCCGTCAACTCGGAAGCACAATCCTGGCCTCAGCCGGTATAATCGGTATAATTGTCGGTATAGCTGCCCAGCGAACTATCGGTACACTCATCGCAGGCATACAGATAGCCATGACCCAGCCGATAAGGATAGATGATGTCGTAATAGTTGAAAGCGAATGGGGCCGAATAGAAGAAATAACACTGACTTATGTCGTTGTCAAAATATGGGATATGCGACGATTGATCGTCCCTATAACTTACTTCATCGAAAAGCCCTTCCAGAACTGGACCCGTACATCAGCCGACATCCTGGGCACCGTCTTTGTTTATGTCGACCATACTGTACCGGTAGAAGAAATAAGGAAACAGCTTCAGGAAATTCTGCAAAAATCCGAACTCTGGGACGGCAAAGTCTGCATCCTTCAGGTAACAAATACAACAGAAAAAACCGTAGAACTAAGGGCTTTAACCAGCGCACCCGATGCGTCAACAGCATGGAATCTCAGATGTCATATCAGAGAAAAACTTGTGGAATTCATACGCACAAATTATCCTGATACCTTACCTAAAACTCGAGTCCTTTTTGAAAAACCTCTGGAAACTAAATAAATAATTTTAAAGAAAGAAAAAAATGAGAAAGTTTGCTGTAATAGGTCTTGGCCGTTTCGGTCAAAAGCTCTCCACCACTCTTACTATGAGTGAGGCCGAGGTGATTGCTATTGACCAGAATCGTGAAATAGTCGAACAAATACGTGACCAGGTAACACACGCCGTCAGACTCGACAGTACCGATGAAGATGCCCTGCGCGCCCAGGGAATCGACAAAGTAGATGTCGCCATCGTCGGCATAGGCCAGAGAGGCCGCGGCTTTGAATCAGCTATCCTGACAGTTGTAAATCTAAAGGCAATGGGCCTGAAACTCGTCTATGCCCGCGCCGAAAGCCTTATTCAGGGCCAGGTCCTCGCAAAAGTCGGCGCCACAGAAGTCATTTATCCCGAAATCGAATCCGCTCAGCGATGGGCCTATAAACTTATCACACCGCATATAACTGACAAGATCGATTTCGCCCCGGGTTATTCGATCGCAAGTCTTATCGCACCTGCAAGCTTCCATGAAAAAACCGTCCTCGACCTCCAGCTCAGGCAGAAATACCGCGTTAACCTCGTCTCGATAAAAAGAGGTGAAAAAGTAGAAGATGCAAAACAAAAAGGTGAAATAATAAACGTCCCCCTACCCGATACTATTATTTATGAAAGTGATATCCTGATGGTCGCAGGTTCCGACACCGACCTCGCAAAACTGCCGCAGGAATAACTGTTACAAACGTCTGAATTTTCTCAGCGCCTCGAGCATATTTTCAAAATCGCTCGGCACAGGCGCTTCAAATTTCATCCTTTCTTCCGTAACAGGATGTGTTATCTCAAGATGCCACGCATGAAGCGCAGGCCTTGCAATTAACGGCTCCTGCGGTACTGCCTCTTTGTCCTCGATCTGCCAGCGGTAAACAATTTTGCCCCCGTACATATCATCGCCCACTATAGAATGCTTTATAAAAGACATATGAACGCGTATCTGATGTGTCCTGCCCGTTCTGATATCCAGCTTGACCAGTGAATAACCCCTGAACTTTTCAAGAACCTCATAATATGTAATAGCCTCTTTACCGTTTTCATAACGTACCGCAAATTTTTCCCGTATCGTCGGATGAACCGCCAAAGGCTTATTGATACAATCAGCATCAAGCTCAGGTGTCCCATGTACGATGGCAAGATAATATTTTTTAACCTGCCTTCTTTCAAACTGTCTCGCTAATCGCCAGTGCGCGGTATCATTCTTGGCAACAACTAAAGCTCCTGTAGTATTGCGGTCCAGCCGGTGAACTATCCCGGGACGAAACTCCTCGCTGCCCTTCGAAAGCTGCTTGGCATGATACACAAGACCGTTAACAAGAGTACCTTTCTTATAACCCCGGGCAGGATGAACTATCATATCCGCCTGCTTATTAATAACAAGTATATCATCATCCTCATAAAGAATATCCAGCGGAATATTTTCCGGAAGAATCTCCTTTGTCTCCGGCGGCGGCAATATCAAATCGACAATATCGCCCGGCGAAAGCTGAGTGCTCGGCTTAACGATTTTCTGATTAACCGTTACAACCTGTTCGTTTATAAGTTTCTGAAGCATCGTCCTGCTGAATTGACTCAATCTGCCCTGCAGATACCTGTCAAGCCTGCGATGTTTCAGATTATCCCCGACACGTAAGGAAAGATGCTCCCCTCCTTCAGATTCCGATAGTAATTCTTGGTCTTTTTCTTCGCCCACAGGTTATTGAGTTGAATTAAAATCTAAATCTTTTTGGCCTGCCATATCATCTATCGTCACCGGCGCTTCCAGCGAAAGTGACCTGGGAGGTGTTATATTCACTTGCGGCTCAGACGCTGCCTGGACGAAAAGCACTTTTCCCTTATTGTCCTCTATAGTCTTAAGGCGAAGCTTTGCCCGCTTAATAAATGAACTGCCCTCATATTCAGTCGTGGAAATAATCTTATTATAAAGAGCCTCAGCGCCCGCAAAATTGCCCATATCTTCAAGACATAACGCCATACCATATTCAGCCATGGCTGCTATTACAGGCTGGCCCTGGGCTTTTCCAAGGGCCGCAGCATACATCTGCCTGGTATTATCCAGAAGCTGCTTTTGTACATCCGGATTTGCAACTTCGGTCTGATAGTGAAGTTTGCTGCGCAAAGCCTCTGCCCTCTTGATCATTGCAAGAGCAGAAAGAGATGGATTTTCAGCATCAATGGCAACCTGACCCAACCTGTCCGCTATATCAACAAGACTCTCGGAAACATCCGTACCCTGCATATCTCTGCGCAGAATAGATTCACGATGAACATCAAGCAATTCAATTGTCTCTGTAGCTATAGCATCCTTTTGTGATTCAAACCTGTTTTGTCTGCTGTAGAAGAATATCGTATAAGCAATAAGGCCGACAACTATGATCGCCGCTGCTATCACAGTCGTCATATTTTCCTTGAACCACTCCGGAAAATTCACCACCCAGTCTGCCAATTCATTCGTTGCCAATTCATGACGACGCTCTGATTTCATCGTTTACCTCTCTTTTTTCATTACTTCTTGAATTATAATCTCTTAACGAACAGGGCCGATTATAGTCTTTTGCCTTTTAGCTTGCAATATCTCTTTTACATCACTAAAATTCTTGCATCGCCGGTTAAAAAAATAAAACACGCTTACAGGGAAGATTTTTAATGTGTACTAAACGCATAAGTCCTTTAAAGACAACATGTTATCTGCCAGCTTCAATCCTCGCTATTCTTTGTATCTCATTCCTGGCCCAACCGTGTTCGGCTAAAATCGACAAAACCAGGTATATAACTATTGATGAGATTTCCCCCCAAATGGACGCCGTATGCCTGACTATATATAAAGGTGTAGAGATTGAAAAATTCAATATGAAAGTCGTCGATGTCGTCAGGGACATTTCACCAGGCAGGGATGCCATCCTTGTTATGGGCACCGATGAACGCTTTATCCACACCGGACCGGTCGCAGGATGCAGCGGCTCTCCGGTATATATAGACAACAGGCTCGCAGGAGCGCTGGCCTTCGGATGGCCTTACAGCAAAGACCCCCTTTACGGCATTACACCAATAGCTGAAATGCTCCAGGCAGGCCAATATGACCCTGAACAAAAAACATCCATTTCACCAAAACTGGATTTCTCCAGTCCGATCGACCTGGCAAAAGCTTACCAACAAACAATAAACCACGTAAAGCTTGCCGCTCCTGAAAACGGACCAATGACTATGCTCCCATGTCCATTGGCTACCTCTCTGCCGCAAAACTCATTCAAGGAGTTTGAAGATATATTTGAATCACTCGGTTTTTTACCTGTATCTGTCCCGGCCGGTACCTCTGACAGACTCTCCGAATATGCCGATACCCCGATCGAGCCGGGCAGTTTGATCACTCTGCCGCTCGTTTATGGGGACATAGATTTATCTGCTGCCGGTACAATCACCGAAGTTATAGGAGATAAAGTTTACGGCTTTGGTCACAGCTTCGTCGGTTACGGACCCGTTGAATTTCCGATGGGAAAAGGATATGTACACACGATTGTAGCAAGAATTACCAGGTCGTTCAAATTCAGCCAGACAATTGATATTGTAGGAACCGTATATGCCGACCAGTCAACTGCCATCGTCGGCCAGATCGGCAAAAAAGCCAAAATGATTCCCATGCGATTGAAAACAGAAAGATTCAATGATGTAAAAGAACGCCTTTACGATTGTCAGATCGTATCGGATCGATATTTCACCCCTCTGCTGGCCGGAATGTGCCTCGAAGCAGTCTCAACAATGCTCGGCAACCTTCCAATGGACCACTCTATACAATATAAAATACATCTCGGTATAAAGGGATATGATGACATAACTTTTGAAAATTTCTCGAGCGCCATATATCTTAAAGAATGTCTGATGGACGCCACAGGAGCTTTAGCGCTCATTATGAATAATCCATATGACAAATGCGAAATAACCTCGCTTGATTTCGAAGTAAAGATAATGCCGAAAACAGAAGTCTCACACATATGGAGCTTCGATCTTTCGGATACCACTGTAAAACCAGGCCAGACAATAAATGCTATCGTAACACTCGAGTCTTACCTTACAGGTCACAAAGACTATAAAACACAGCTGACTATCCCGGATAATACACCGCCGGGGACATACAAACTCCTGCTTACGGGCATAAGAAACTATAGAAACTTCATAATGAAAACCGCACCATATAAATATACACCTGAAAATCTGCCCAGCCTGATAAATATTATAAATGATATCGCAAACACAAAAAGAAATCAGATGTACATGATTCTCGAGCTGCCGGACGAAGGTATTACTATCGAAACTGCGCAGCTGCCGGACCTGCCGCTCAGCAAAGCAATGCTGCTCAAAGACAAAAAACGCTCGATAACCACAAAACCTGCTGCTCAATGGCTTGAAAAAACCATACCAACCGATTCCATCATAATTGACAGCAGATATATAAATATAACGGTAGAAGAATAACAAATTTGAAAAATGAGGCTGATTATGAAAAAGCTGTTTTTTACTCTTATAATTCTAACTGTCGCCGTTAATTGTCTCGCCGTTACAAGCAGGATCATCAGGCATAAATCCGCAAATGATTTTTCTGATGGCAAAACGAAAGATACCGTCGTAAATTCCCGAGGTAATATCACCCTCGCCTGGGCAACTCAGGTATTAGCCCAGGATTTCAATAATGTCTGGATAATAAATTCAATCATAAAAGGCGATGACGGTACTGTATATCTCGGCACAAGTCCCAACGGAAAAATATATACCTATAAAGATGAAAAAACCAACTGCATCTATCCCGTTCAAAACCAGAAGATAGAAACAGAAGAACCTGACGACCCAAATGATCCCAACGCACCAAAACCCGGCCCCGCTCAAAAGCACCTTCAAAATCTCCACGTCTTCAAACTCGCCTTCGACTCCTACGGCAGACCCATGGCAGGCATAAGCGGAGACAAAGCCGGCCTTGTACGATTTAATGGAAGAGAATTTGAAACACTCTTCGAGCCTGAACCGAATGATGCTTCATACATTTTTGCTGTCGAACTCGACAACGCCGGCAACATCTTTCTGGGTACTGGTCCAAAAGGCAATATCTGGCAGCTCGACAAAAAAGGAACCAACCCGACACTCATTTATACATGTAAGGACAAAAACGTCCTCTGCCTTGCTATGGGCAATGACGGTTTCTTATATGCAGGCACGGACACCAGAGGCCTCGTCTATAAGGTCGACCCTAAGAAAAAAACCGCTTCTATACTTTATGACAGCGATGAAGACGAAATAACCGATCTTGTCTTCGACGATAAAGGCCAACTCTACGCCGCCGCCACTTCATATAAATCGATTAAAGCTCAGTTGAAAAAAACCGATTTTACTCCAGCAGTATTTTCTGCCGGCAGACCCGAAAGTGAAGATGACACCGAAGAATCCGAAAGCAAAACAACCTCAGTTACAATTCCTAACAGCGGCTCAGAAGACCAGCCCAAAGAGACTCCCAAACCGCCGGACAGTCTTAAAAGAGGCCGACAGTCTTCTGCCAGTCAAATATACAAAATAGACCCAAACGGTTTCGTAACAAAAGTCTTTAGCCAAAGCGCTGTCTTTTTCGCCCTGTATATACATAAGGATGATATCCTTCTCGGAACAGGGAACGAAGCACAAATGTTCAGCATTAATCCTCAAACCGAAATAGAAACTCTTATTTATGAAGACGAATCCGCCTCACAGATAACCGACATAATATCAGCAGATAAAGATGTATACTTCTGTACCGCAAACCCGGCTAAACTCATACTGCTCAAATCAAATTACGCCGACAGCGGCACATTCGAATCGACACTTATCGACGCAGGCCAGCCCGCACAATGGGGTAAACTCCAGCTTGATGCTGATATACCTGATAAAACCAAAATAATGCTATCCGCAAGAAGCGGAAATGTTGACGACGTCAACGACCAGACATTTTCCAACTGGACCGAACCTGTAAAAATAACAACCCCCATCGACCTGACCGTACCGCTTGGAAGATTCTGCCAGTACAAACTCACCCTCGAAGGCAGCCAGGACAAAACACCTTTCATACGCGAAGTCGCTGCAGCTTTTGCAATACCAAATCTCGCTCCAAAAGTAATTACGGTAACTGTAGAGAGAAAAAACAAAAAAGCAGACCCCGGCATCTTCAAGATCGACTTCTATGCCGAGGATAAAAATGCCGATAAACTCACATATAAAATAGAATTCAGAAAAACCGGACGCACAGGCTGGATTGAACTGGAAGACGAACTTGACAAGGAAAACTTCGAATGGGACAGCAAGACCGTTGAGGATGGCAGCTATGAAATAAAAGTTACCGCCTCGGATGAACTTGGCAACTCGCAAGACACAAAACTGACAGGTTCAAGAATAAGCGACCCCGTAATAGTCGACAATACCCCGCCTGTCGTTGACAAACATAAACTGCAAACCTCCGATGACAAAGCCGTATTGGAACTGAAAGTAAAAGACATCTACAGCGTTGTTGACAGCTTAAGCTATTCGGTTGACAGTAATGAAAAATGGGTCTCCGCCCTGCCGCAGGATAATATCTTCGATACCCTCGAGGAAGACTTTACTATAACAGTAACAGATTTAAAGCCGGGCCCTCACGTCCTGGCCGTGAAAATAGCCGATGCTGAAAATAACACAATGTACAAAACTTTTGATATCGATATAAAATGAATATGAGGACTGTAAAATCGGAACAAATTGCCTCAGCCGTTGAAAAACTTTGCATCCAAAGCTGTCTCGACCTGCCGAAGGATGTCCTTGATGCCCTTCAAAAAGCAGAAAAAAAAGAGTCGCTTGATTCTGCAAAAAAAATATTAAATCAGCTCATCGAAAACGCAAAAATAGCAAAAGAACAAAAACTGCCCATCTGCCAGGACACCGGCCTTGCTGTCGTTTTTCTCCGGATAGGAAGCCAGGTAAAAATTGAACCGCAAGACCAGACTATTTCTGACGCTATCAACAAGGGCGTGGAAAATGGCTACGAAAAGGGTAACTTGAGAAAAAGCGTCGTCGCAGAACCTTTAAACGCAAGAAAAAATACCCAAACAAACACCCCTGCTGTGATTCACACTGAAATTATCCCGGGTGACAAGATACACATAACCGTAATGGCCAAGGGCGGCGGCTGTGAGAACAAAAGCCGGTTCAAAATGTTCCTGCCTACTGATGACAGGGAAAAGATTATTGATTGGGTCACACAAACAGCCGCACAGGCCGGGGCAAATGCCTGTCCGCCTTTTGTTATCGGCGTCGGCATAGGCGGCGACTTCGAACAGTGCTGCCTGCTGAGCAAAAAAGCCCTCCTGCGAAATCTGAACTCACAAAACACCGACCCCTTCTACGGGCAAATGGAAAAAGATATCCTGCAGAAGATAAACTCGCTCGGCATAGGCCCGTCAGGTCTGGGCGGAGACACAACTGCTCTTGCAGTTTCAATAGAAACCGCTCCCTGTCATATCGCCTCGCTTCCCGTCGCAGTTAATATCGAATGTCACGCTCATCGTCATAGTTCCATTGAAATATGACAGGCAAAGAACGCATCCTGACTCTATTAAAAGGCCAAAAGCCCGACAGGATCCCCCTCGGTTTTTACGTGGTCGATTGTGACATCGTTTCAAAAGTAATCGGCAGAGAAACCTTTGTCCGCAATAAAGTCGCCCAGCAAATCGCCCTCTGGCAGAACCGCCGGGACGAAATAGTCGAAAGCCTTAAAAAAGATGTTGTCGATTTCTATCGCAAAATAGAACTGTGCGACATAATAACCCATAAAGAATCCATCCTGCCGTCAAAAAATAAAAAATGGCCCGGCGCCGAACAAATAGACAATTCCACATGGAAAGACCGGCAAGGCAGAATATACAAATTATCCCACACAGGCGATGAACTCATCTGCACCGATGAGACAACACCTCAAAAACCATATCGCCCGGAAAATTTCCCTGAAGAGATAGACCCGGCATATTTCGACCAAACCTGCTACGATGCGTTTAATACTGTAATAGATGAATTCTGCGACAGCCGATTTGTCCTTGCACCGGGCTATCTATACGCAATGCCGCTGCCCGGAGGAATGGAAAAAGGACTCGCCGAATACATCGCAAATCCACAACTCGTGAAAACCACCGGCAAAAAATATTTAGCACAGGACAATGCCCTGTCTGAAAAAATTTTCCGCCCAGGCCTTTTGGGCGCTATGCTCGGCGAAGATTACGGCACAACCCGTGCGCCTTTAATTTCACCGCAAATGTTTGCTGAATTCTGCCTGCCGCTCTTAAAAGAACGCTGCCGAAACATCAGAAAATACACAGATTTCATATTCCTTCACAGCTGCGGCAATACCGAACCGTTAATCAATATGTTCATCGAAGCAGGAATCAACTGCCTGCAATCATTACAGGCAAAAGCAGGCATGGACATCGCCAAATTGCACGAAAAATACAATAACAAAATGATCTTCTGGGGCGGGATATCTGCCGAAATCCTCCTGCACAGCTCGCCCGGCGATGTTCGAAAAAACGTCAGAGACGCCTGTCAAAAAGCAAAAAAAGGAGGCATAATCTTAGGCCCAAGCCATTCAATAACCTACGGCATACCATACGACAACTTTATGACGATGCTCGATGAGTTTGAAAAAAATTGTCAATACTAAGTGTTTAGCCGTCGCCGGCACGGCGATGCCTTTAGATGTTTTTCAGCCTAAAACCTCGTTGCACAGATTTGCGATTGAAACATAATCTGCCGAACTCAATTCTTCAGGCCTGTGATGAGGCTCGACAAATGCCCTCGAAAAAATATCCTCCCAGTTATGAACATTTGCCAGGCTGTCCTCTGTATATTTCACACAAGCCTTCATCATCTTTCTGCGATGCCCCATAAACAAATGCACCACCTCCCGAAACAGATTGATATTATGGATCTGTGATATTTTCTTTGAATCCCTGTCGAAGCGAACCATCGCCGAATCCACCTGGGGCTGAGGCCAGAACACCTTCGGCGAAAGTTTCCGCAGCACCCTGCTGTGGCCCGTCGCCGCCAGAAAAATGCTCAGCACCCCGTAATCCTCACTGCCCGCCTCGGCAACCATCCGCATCGCAACTTCCTTCTGCACCGTAACAATCATCTCATCTGCAACAACATCCCCGGTCAAAAGATTAAGCATCACGCTTGATGCCGTACCGTAAGGAAGATTCGCCACCAGCAAAACGCGACCGAAAACCTCCTGCTGTGCCTCTTTTAGTTTCGCGATCACATCGGGATTTATCGAATTTTTATTTGCAAGAATATCTGCGTTTATTATCTCAAAATTACCCGCATTGCGGATATGCTGTTCGGTTAGCTCAGCAAGAACACTGTCATATTCAACCGCTATCACCTTTCCCGCCCTTTTGACAAGCTCGCCGGTCAGTGAACCTGTACCCGAACCAACCTCAAGGACTATATCACTGTCGGTAACATTCGCATTCGAAAGCAGAAGCTCCATAAGGTTCAGATCGATAAGAAAATGCTGCCCGAGCCGCTTGTTAGGCTCAACCCCTGCACTCGACAACAATCGCTGTATCTCCGTTTTCGTCTGCATATTATCCTAACATTTATTTTCTCACTTCCGTCTTCCCTGTCCGCCATAGTTTCGACGACGGCGGATGTGTCCTGTGTTCGGCATTCTGTCTTCTGGTTCTTGCCATTTCTATCGCAAGCCTTATCGCCGCCTTCATACTTGACTCATCTGCAACACCTTTACCCGCAATTTCAAATGCCGTCCCATGTGCCGGCGAAGTACGGATTATCGGCAAACCTATCGTAATATTCACCGCATCTTTAAACGCCAATAGCTTCACAGGTATCATCCCCTGGTCGTGATACATCGCAACAACGCCATCGAACTCGCCCCGGCTGGCACGCAGAAAAAGTGTATCCGCAGGATAAGGCCCCGAACAGTTAATACCCATCTCCTGCGCAATCAATATCGCAGGTGATATTATCCGAGGTTCTTCATCGCCGAACTGCCCATCCTCTCCCGCATGCGGATTCAGCGCCGCCACCGCTATATGAGGATTCTTTATACCAAAAAACTCCTGCAGAGCATCATTAAGCAGATCTATCGGCTCATAAACACAGCCGATTGTAAATTTATTCCGAAGCTCAAACAGCGCTTCATGGATCGTCGCAAGCGCAATCTTCAAAGGCCCTGCCGCAAACATCATCACCTTTCGAGGCGATTTGCACATCTCAGCTAAAAGCTCCGTATGCCCGGGCCACTGGGCACCTGCCTGATTCCAGCTCACTTTGCTTATCGGCGCAGTAACTACCGCATCAAGTATACCTGCCTTGGCCGCTTCTATCGCATCAACACAAAATCTCAAAGATGACTCCCCGCCTGACTTGCTCGGCCCGTGCTTCCATATCGGAACCGAATAATCATCATAGTCAGCAACAACAACATTGCGAGGATAGTCCCTGCTCAACTTTTCATGCTGGCACCGCCCCCAATACGGATCTATCTCCGTCCAGTCAGAGGCATATTCAAGAAACTCGTCCATCCCGAAGATAATAAACTTTGCACCACGCCTGAGCATAGGGTCACTAAGAGCCTTGATAATTATCTCAGGCCCGATTCCTAAAGGATCGCCCATCGTTATGCCTATAACTATCGGTGATTCAAAATTATTTTTGTTATTGTTAATCATATATCGGTTAGCCCTGCCATCACTATGGCAGGGTTCTTAAAATCCAATCTCTTTCAACTTCTCAACTGTTAGCCCCTGTTCAGAACCAGCCATCCTTTCAAGCTGCCTCTTTACTATTCGGCAGATCATGTCCGTCTCTATATTAACCGTGTCACCAACCTTATAATTTTTGAAAATAGTATTCTCAAACGTTGCCGGAATGATCGCTACTCCAAAATCACCTTTTCCAATATCTGTAATAGTCAGGCTGACACCATCTATTGCGATAGAACCTTTTGGTATCAAAAGTCCCTGGATATCCTGTGGTGCCGTAAAAACAAACCGCCAAAAATCACCTTGTTTTTCGATCTTTTTCACCTTGCCCGCCGCATCAATATGCCCCTGGACAAAATGCCCGCCGAATCGGCTATCCGCCTGCATCGCCCTTTCAATGTTCACCTGATCACCAGACCTTAACGTCCCCAAAGTCGTTACAGACAGACTCTCACCACTGACTTCAAATTCCGCCAACTTACCCTTACTGCCCCCGGTAACTGTCAAACAAACGCCATTAACCGAGATACTTTCGCCATATTTCACATCTGTACCGACAGTTACAACAAGCTTAAGCCCGCCTGACCGCCTGACTGAAGAACTTACTGTACAAACAGATTCAATTAGCCCCGTAAACATAACTACCTCAATAGATTACAGACATTATGGGTTGCCAAAGCACATTGTCAAATACCCTGCAGATGTAAACTTTTTTGACTTTTCAGCAACAAAATTAATGGTATTATAGTATTATATTATAATGTAAATTTTTAAAAAAACCGGATAAATTATGAGAGAATATAGAAATATGTCAAGAATCGTTCTTTTAACCGCTTTAACTGTCATTTTCGCAGCTCAGCTCTCAGCGCAGCCGCCATACGGAAACAGCTCAAAAAAGAGGCTCTCCAGAGAAGAAAGAAGGCAGGCACTTGAGCAGGAGTCGCATAATGCAATAGAAGAAATTACTGATGGATACAGAGAATTAGTTGATCTCATCAACTCCGGCCAAATACCCTCCGAGCAGGAACTTAAACAGGCTTACAGAACTACTGTCAAAAACAAAAAATATCTGCCCGTACTTGACGACCCGGAGAAAATTATGTATCACACCCTCGCTGCATGGGTATATCATTTTGACCAAAAGTACGATAAGGCTTTAAAGCAAATCGATGCCGCCTCTAATATAGCCGCACAGGATCCGGATGTCTTAAAAACATATTTTGCCCTCTCTGTCATTTATGCCGATTACGAATCCGCGATCGGAGCATTAATAAAAAATGATACCAGCAACCCTGAACAGGAAGAGTCAGAAGAATCAGAAGAATCGCAGGAACCTGATAAAACTATGGAAACAGAATATATTGAGCTCGATGTAAATTCCGTCCAGATTAAATTGCTCGGAAAAACATTCGATTTCAAACCTGACCCCGCCGACTCCTGGCAGCACCAGCGGGAAAATAAATCAGCTTGTATTCTTTTGTGGAGTTTCGACCCCGATGAACTCGATAAATTTGAAATAATAGAACCTAATGAGCCTAACAAGCCTGATGACCCCAATGACCCTAATATGCCGAAAACTCCTAAGCCTGAACCTGCGTCAAATAGCAAAAAATGGAAAATAAAAGGCGCACCGGAAATCGAAGATTTTTCAAATTTGCAAAATCAGTTCGAAAAAGACCAGGAAATCTGCTTTGCAGGCTTTAATTTAAATAGCCCCGATAAGAAAAAAAATATCAAAAACTGGCTGCGTAAAAATCCCCAAAGCTGGCAGCTATATTCTTTTTCTGATGAACAAAAGCAGAAAATGTTCTCATACTATGAAACTGATTTCAATAAACCAACATTACTGATTCTGACACCGGACAATACTATCAGATACGCCGGCCGGTTCGAAGGATTTCTGCCCGGAATGATTCTGAACAATATCCTCAAAAATTCATCTGAAACAGGATTTGCAGATACTGATACTTCACCTGCTGAACCAAAAGATACTGATATTCATGAATCTGCCGAATCCGCTGCCGCGAAGACAGAAGAACAGCCGCAAATAGAAATTGTAAAAGAACAACCCCCAAAACCGGCTGAAACAGAAAAAAAACAACCCAAAAAACCTGTTGAAGCAAGTAATCAGATGGACGAAGATTTCTTCGAACCACAGGCCGAAACACTGCTTGAAAGCGCCAGAACTTTCTTCAAAATCAGCAAAAAACTTCCGCATACTTCATATCAAAAACCTGTCGATATGTGCAGACGTGTAATAAAAGATTATCCAAATACAAAATACGTACAGCAGGCACAGATACTCATGCGACAGGTCCCGCCGCAATATCGAAAAATGTATAATATCACTGATGAAGAATTAGGATTATAAACCAACTTTTACATGGAGGTAGGCAAATGAGCAACATACCTGTAATTCATATAGAAGCAGACTGTTTGCCCCAGGCTTGGGAAGCCGCCGTCCTGGCAGTCTGGGACAATGGAACCAAAATAAAAACCCAGTATGACAAACCAGGCGACCCGCCCAGCAGGGACGCTACCACTATAATTACTGTAAACAACCCCTTTGCCGAGCCCAGAATACACAAAAATTTCCCCGGAGGCCCCGAAGAACTCGAGGCATATCGTCAGGAAGTCGTGGACGGAATACACGACCACTGGATAGACCCTGCCGCCGGAAAGTGGACTTATACATATCATGAAAGATTGTTTGCGTATTGCCCCGTTGAAAATATCAGAAACCCTCAATCACCAAAACCTTTCGCCGCTGTCGACCAAATACAATATATTATCGACTCTCTGGCACAAACCGCATACACAAGACGAGCACAGGCTATCACATGGATGCCGACCGCTGATATTACAACCGAAGACCCTCCCTGCCTGCAGCGGATATGGTGCAGACTCACCCAAAATCCTGACAACAGCTTCACTCTGAATATGAACACACACTGGCGAAGCAGAGACCTCTACAAAGCCTGGTTTATGAACGTTTACGCCTTAACGGATCTCCAGAAAACTATCGCCGAAAAAATCTCTATAAAAATCGGCAAAATCGTCAAGGTCGGCAGATATGTTGACATAACAGATGCTATGCACATCTATGGCAGTTATTTCAGGGATGCCCAGCCGGAAATCGAAAAAATGAGGGACAAAAATTACAAAAAACGTTCCTGGCAGTCCTCCCATCCCGCTTTTGATATGATGACCATAGAGGCAAGAAAAAAACTCGCCGAAGATGTTGACTGGTACGCAAACGCAAGAGGCTGAAATACCCCCTGTTAAAAAACCTGCATAGTTCCTATTATAGGTCTTTACTCAGTTTCCGTCCTATAACAGCACGGATTTTGTCTAATTTTCGCCTGATTTGCAATTTATAAATCCATTTCTTATATTTTCAATACCACACGACATAATTTGTATTAGGGATTAATCATGAAAGAGAGAAGATTTGGAAAAATAAAATTTATGAAATCCAACATGCTCATTGTCTCGCTATCCCTGGTTATACTGACAAACAGCACCTCTGCAATAACATTTTACTGGGACGCAAACGCTGTAGGCGATTGGGATGATGAAGATGGTATGCATTGGGTGGATGAGTTAGGCCAATCCGTTACAAAACCAGACGGTATGTATGAAGTTAAGATAAAGCACGCCGGCTCAATTGTCACATTAGATACCGCAGAGGGCAACTGGAATTACACCGGCAACGGCACAAGATTGAGAGTTTATCAGGGTGCAACAATGAACATCGTTGACGGTGCAGATCTCAAAGGCTTCGGCTGGATACGAATCGGCGAACAGACCGGTACCCCCGGCCAGGTCGGTTTCCTAAACCAGTCCGGAGGAAGAGTCCTCCTTAGAAATATGAAAGAAGGAGGCAAACTCGGTATCGGGGACGGATACGGCATAGCTCCAGGCTCTACATACACAATGACCGGAGGAATTCTCACATATGACGTTAACGACCACGCATGTGATGGCCAACTGATCTTGGGCTCACGTGACGGAAACGGAAAATTCGTCGTCGTAGGCGATGACCCCGTAATTCATATGAAAAATTTATACATAGCAGGAGATAACTCAGGCGGTACACCATACAACTACGGCACCGGAACCCTCGAATTTATCATCGGCGAAACCGGCGTAAGCCATATCGAACTCAATGGAACTGCCTACATCGACCAGGGAACAGACACAATCGCAAACCTCATTGTTACTTTAATGGCAACTCCCCAAATAGGAGAGGATATCCTGCTAATTGACGCCGCTAACACCATCGTTGGAACTTTTGACTCGATTAATGACAGCTCCGCCGAAGAAGGTGCCTCTGTAGTCCTCAATTACGGCGACGCTCAGTATCTCTACGCTATGACTTATACCGGAGGAGATGATAATAAAGACGTTGTACTCCGATGGATACCCGAACCCGCCGCTTTCATCTTATTTGCCCTCGGAGGCCTTCTATCTATCAAAAAAGGCAAAAAGCCTGAATATATAGCAAAAGTGTGCGAAAATAATAGTATCCGTAATACAGAAAGGTAGAGTGGGAATGAAATTAAACGTATCTGTTGTGTTATTCGTAATCACTTCCATAACTTTAAACGCCTCAGCATCGATTTTCTTCACCGGCCAAACCGGCTCATGGTCCGACCCGAATATGTGGGACAAAGGCTTTCTTCCAGATGATACTGAAGCTGTAAAGATCGTCGCTCCCGCCTCACTATGTACAATAGACAGTGACATAGGCATTTACTCCATTGCAAAAATATCCGTAGCCAGCGGCCCGGATAGTACAGCCGCCGCTGTTCTTAATCTCGCCGAAGGAGGACGCATCGGTATAGCAAGCGAACTCAGGATCGGCGACGCCTCCGCCACCGCTAACGGTGATATCGGATATTTCCTCCAGACAGGAGGCCGGCTCTATACTACAATAAACGGAAAGATCATCGTAGGATATAAAGAAAACGGCATAGGAAACTATACCATTAGCTCAGGTTCACTCACCGGCCAGGGAACCCTCTTCGTTGGAGGCTCAGGCGAAGACGGCGCCGAAGGAACCCTGACCGTCACAGGCAGAGACCCTCTTATTGCTATGAGAAAAATGTACGTCGGTGCCAAAAATTCACAAGGCCAGTATCCGGGAATCGGAACCCTTGCTTTTGAAGTAGGCTCCCAGGGCGTAAGCCCTATAAAAATAGCAGAAAGCATCTATCTCGACCCCGACGGCAGCCAAAACGACGCCTCAGTGGCAAACCTTGTCGTAACACTGACCGAAAAACCAATAATGCAGGACATCGTACTCCTCGAAGATACCAGCGGCGGAAATATCTACGGCCGGTTCAGCTTCGTCAATGGCGAACAAGCTGCAGAAGGAGCCTCGGTCGTCCTGAACTATGAAAACGCCAACTACCATTATACCCTGACTTATGCATACGATGCCGAAGAAGACGGCAATGCCAATGATATCGCTCTTATCACAAAGGGGGTCACACTGATACCGGAACCAGCTACAATGATACTAATGGCAATTAGTAGCCTGTTAATCACCAGGAAAAAGCCTGCAAAAACATAAAAAATAAAAAAATACCCCCCCGATTTGCCTCCGCACTGTTTATTTATTATATTTTAGTTATTAATGTCGAAAATCGCCAAAAACAAAAAATTGACTTCTTCTCTCCTTCTTTAACTTGTGCTACCTGCCTTGGGGGGACTAAACCAGGGCAGGCAAAAAAAACAGCTCGAAAGAGCTTTAGAGTATAGAAAAAAACGCTCCGCCAAAAGTAGCAACAGCTTGACAAAAAAGTAAATAAAATGGAACGCATTAAAAACCGGCTCGTACCGGTCGTAACTGTAAAAGGGCGTTCCTCTTGATTGTCCTGTTTGGGGGGATATGTATAGTAAGAGTAGGTCGGGTCTCTGTTCTATTAGGGGACACAGAGACCCTCTTTTTTTGCGCTCACTGCCTGACGTATCACCAAAACAACCTGCAAAAATATCATACTGTGAGTTTATAATCACATCCGCCGTTAACTTCTTAAACAAAACCGTTTACAACAAATAAAAAAAATACCTAACAACTCCTCTATCTCCTCATAAAAGCTGGTTAAACTAACCAGACTATAACTTGTACGAAAGGACAATAAGATTTTTATATCTTTTTGGTTGACATACAATATATGACGCTTAGAATAACCTTAGTTCAAAATATTGTGCTGTTACTGGCAGAAAAGTACCGTGAAATGTCCATACTGCAAGGAAAACCGTGACAAGGTAATTGACTCACGCTCAAGCGAGGCCGGAAGAGTTATCCGAAGAAGACGTCAGTGCCTGGCTTGCAACAGAAGGTTCACTACTTATGAAAAAGCAGGAGAAAGTTTCAAGCTGAGCGTAATCAAAAAGGATAATTCACGTCTCCCCTATGACAGGGACAGGGTTATTGCCGGCCTGCAGAAAGCATGCTACAAAAGATCCGTTTCTGCCGAACAAATACAGCAAATTGCGGACAAAGTTGAAGAAGACATCTTTAGACACTCGGATAAAGAAGTAACTTCAAAATTTATCGGCGAAAGCGCTATGAAGCAGCTCAGAGCAGTAGACAAAGTCGCCTATATCCGCTTCGCCAGCGTATACCGGCAATTTACAGATGCCGGCGAGCTTATAAGTGAAGTAACTCAGGCTATTTTAGAGCCTGATGATGTAGATCAGCCGAAGCTGTTTACAGACTAGGGGATTCCGTTGTAAAAGGAGCTCAAGGATGCAGCTGAAGGTTATAAAAGCTGATGGCAGCCAGGAACAATACCTGCACACAAAGGTCATTGCCGCCTTTGTTAACGCCTTCGACGCCCCGGAAGAACAGGATACCTCTACCGCCAGACAACTCGCCGAAACCGTCACCTTTTACTTATACAACAACCATCCCACAAATAAAATCACAAGTAATGAGATCCTCTCAATAATCCAGGCCGTACTTTCCTCCACTGGATACGATGACGCAGCGGCAAATCTCGCCGAACATCACAACAAAAGAAATCTCTTAAGATCAAGAATTGAAATTAAAAAATATGATGTCCACAAAATCTGTGATTCCCTAAAGCTCCGCCAGGCCATCACCGAATCGGAGCCGATAAAATGGAATAAATCAAGGATTGTAAACGATATTATCGACGAGTACGACCTCGACAATACCACCGCAAGAGTAATCGCCTCAATGGTCGAAGAAAAAATACTCAACTCAGGCCTCCGTTGTGTCTCAACCTCATTTATCAGATTCCTCGTTGTTCTCCAGACACAGGCTATACTCTCCGCTCAGCAGCAAATGAAACCGGACGATAAAAAAACTGCTTTTGCAGTCAAAAACCATGCGCTAACGGAAGAGCGCCTCAGGCAGCCGCAAAATGGACTTTGCCCCGTCGAAGTTTAATTAGGCAGGATGGAAGAAATTAAGGATCCATTGCCGACTCGACCCGGCTGCCTGGGATTTTTTTAGCACACTTGACAACTGCCCCCCATTGGCATAACCTTAATAAAGAATGAAAAAGCTGCTGAAAAAACATTCCGCAAGGTCAGGCCTGCCACCAGGCACTCTCCTACACACAGGACAGCAGAAAGTCGCCCAGCCGATAATCACCGCCATTGACTATAACAGCGACCACCTGGAAGAAAAGCAAATCCTCGATATCGCCCAGTGCGCCGACCTGAAGAAAAAAAATACCATAACATGGATAAATATCGACGGCCTGCACGATACAAAACTCATCGAGCAAATCGGACAAATCTTCAATATACACCCCCTGACCCTCGAAGACATTGTCTCGGTTGACCAGAGACCGAAATTCGAAGCCTTTGATGAAAATTATATCTTTGTTGCACTTAATATGCTTACCTTCAACAACACTGATAAAACCATCGACTGCGAACAGGTCAGCCTGATTTTAGGGGAAAATTTCGTCCTGTCATTCCAGGAAAAACCGGGAGATGTATTCGAAAATATCCGCCAGAGAATCCGCCAGACAAAAGGACGTATCAGAAAAATGAACGCAGATTATCTCGCATATACCCTCATAGATGCCATAGTCGACAATTACTTCCTGATACTCGAAAACTTCGGCGAAATAATCGAATCCCTCGAAGATGAGCTCATCACAGACCCCACAGAAAAAACCTTCCGGAAAATCCACTCGATAAAACGTGAAATGATTCTCATTAGAAAATCCATTTGGCCGCTCCGCGAGGTCATAAACGGCTTTAAAAAAAGCGAATCAAAAAATATATCACAGGCAACCGAAGCATACTTCAGCGACGTTTACGACCATACCATCCAGATTATCGACACAATAGAAAGCTTCCGTGATATGGTCTCCGGCATGATCGACCTCTACCTGTCCAGCCTCAGCAACAAAATGAACGCCGTAATGAAGGTCCTGACAATAATCGCAACCATATTCATACCACTCGGATTTTTCGCAGGCGTCTATGGAATGAACTTCGACCATATGCCCGAACTCCACTGTAAATGGGCATACCCATTCGGATTCTGGATTGCTATAATTATTATAGTAGCCGCGATGCTCTACTTCTTTAAAAGAAAAAAATGGCTTTAATTTCCAGTTCACTTTCGTCGTAAGGAAAAAAATATGAATCTCATCATCTTCACAATAGTCCTTGTCATATCATTCATCGTCGTCCGCATAGGCGCCATCGCATTTCAGCTCACAGGCCTTGAATGGTCGCTCGCAAAATTCCAGGCACTAAGCTGCTTTTCAGGCACAGGCTTTACAACAAAAGAATCCGAGCTCATCGTCTCGAACCCTCAAAGACGAAAGATCGCCTCCGTGCTCATCGTCCTCGGAAACGCAGGCCTCGTCACACTCATCGCCACCTTCGCAAATTCTATCAGACCACGAGCCACAGGCCAAAAAATCTCCCTGCCTTTCCTAAAGGATTTCCTCCCCGAAGCTGTCCTGCCATGGATGAGTCTCGTTATAATCATGGCTATTATATTTGTTATGTATAAACTCTTTACAAATATCGGCTTCACCGGAAAAGTTACAAATCTACTCCGTAATTTCGTTATGAAAAAAGATATCATCAAAACCGTAACAGCGGAAGAACTCCTCATCGCCACCGGAGGCTATGGCGTATCAAGAATAAAGATCACTCCTAACAGCTCTATAATTGACAAAAGCCTTGCTGATTCGCATCTCAGAAGTCACGATATAACTGTTCTTGCGATTACAAGAAGCAATGAAACAATACCGAATCCGTCCCCTGGTACTGTTTTCAATGTGGATGACGAACTGATTTGCTTCGGAAAACTCGAGAACATCCAGAACATCATCACCCTCTCCGCAAACTAATCCAATGTCATTGCGAGGCGGTTGAAAACCGCCGCGGCAATCTAAAAAAATATTTAGCCCCCGGTTTTACCGGGGGTTGATTAGCCCCGACCCCTGCGGTCGGGGTTTTATATTTAGCCCCACGACGTGTCGTGGGGTTGCTTTTCGTTTAACCCCCAGGCCTGCGTGCCCGTCCGAAGATTTATCGAAGGCGGGTGCCGGGGGGTAGTCATTCCCGAATTTATCCTGGGGGTCTCCTCCAAATAATCTGTGTCCACACAACGCGCGCTTAGCCCCCACCCCTGCGGTCGGGGTTTTATATTTAGCCCCACGACGTGTCGTGGGGTTGCTTTTTGTTTAGCCCCCGGACCTGCCCTGGGGGTTGTTCGTGTCATTGCGAGGAGTGTAACGACGTGGCAATCTCGGCCTGTCTCGCACCAAATACCATATACTAAATACCAAATACTTATGTATTTTCACCTCTCCACGCTAAACGATGTACACTCTACGCTAATAATCACCGCCGCAATCTCCATCACTACAACAGTATAAATATTTATATAATTCATTTGACTAATGCCCATTAAATAATTAAGATCCCGTTATCGTGTGAAAGCAAAAAATTATCGTGTAGGTACAAAGAATGGGCAAAAAACCTATTGCAGCAAAGCATATCATCTCCTCTTTCTTGTCCTTATTTTGGCTGTTAAGCTGCGGATACGCTGCTGAACAATCAAATAAATCTCAAACTTACGGCGATATAACTGTCTCGATCATATCTTCCTTCCAAAAAAATAGAGTGCATGGCTATGCGGAGTACAAAATCAGCGTTCAGAATACTTCTATCGATCAGACTCATATAGTTACATTATCAGCTCCCAAATTCAACTATGGCTGGGGTGGAATCCAAAAAATAACAAAAACTATTGTTATGCCACCTGTTTTTCAGACAACCGTATCAATCTTCCAGCCCCCTTTAATCGTGTCCGGCCGTAATCTTGAAGTAATAATCGACAATAAAAAACAACGACAGCCAGTCGAAATGACATTCGCAGACATCCAGACTTTTTACAGAAGATGTTCTATGTTTGCCTGCGAACAAAAGGATTTTCCTCCGCATGTACTCTTAAGCCAAAATGTCAGCTATGATGACTTTAAAAACTATTTATTAAATCCAAATCTTAATGAAACTTCCAGTACCTTCCCGACTGATGATGAAAATTGGCTGCATTATTTCGTGATCTCCGATTCCAAAATCGAAGCATGGTCCGAGCAATGGTTTACCTATACACCATATGACGGAATTATTCTAACTGCAGATGAAATGTATGCCGCACCAGAGAATATAAAATCTGCATTACTTAAATATCTCCGTTGTGGCGGCTCATTACTGATACTCGGTAAATGGAATGGTATAAAAAAATGGCAAAATGAAGCACAAAAGGCGGATTCATTAGAGTTATACTACATTGATTTCGGAATATGCATCATCAATGAAGCAAATGATGTCCCAAAATGGAGTGAACAGACCTGGAAGAAGCTAAATAAAATAGCCTGGCAGCCAACTGGAGAAGAATTGACAAGATGCCAGGATATAGCTGCCGCAAATGACGAATTTCAAATAGTTCCTACACTGGCGATACCGGTCAGAGGATTATTTATTTTGGTTCTTGTCTTTGCGATAATAATTGGACCGGTAAATCTGATAATACTTCGTAAAATCAAAAAAAGGGTCTGGATGCTCTGGACTGTACCTGCCGTTTCAATTCTAACCAGTGCGGCAGTTTTCGCATACGCCATTTGTACTGAAGGACTCGATTCAAATTACAGAAACCGGACGATAACTATTCTCAACCAGGTCTTCAATAATGCAACAACTATTGGAATAAATGCATTTTATTGCCCACTGACACCACGACAGGGACTGCACTATGATTATGAAACTGAACTAACACCTATAGGAATTGATACTTGGCGGCGAGGAAGCTCAAGGGTCCTTGACTGGACTAATGATCAGCATCTTGAAACAGGTTGGATTATGGGGAGGGTACCTGCATATTTCCTGTTGAGAAAAGGCCGGGTAACTGCCGAAAACATAAATATTATACCAAACAGCACAAACGAACTGCTGGCTGAGAATCACTTTGATGACGATATCAGTAAATTATGGTACGCCGATAAGAACGGTAAAATATATTCTGCCCAGAATATCTCTGCCGGAACAAAAATAAAATTAACGTTAACAGAAAAACTCTTGTCTGAGTCATATCAAAATGATACCTGGCGAAATATCTATAGCCGAAACTGGGCAAATTCTTATGACAGAATTATCGCAAAACCAGAAAAATATTTAAGACCGGGTACGTATATAGCCGTATTAGAAGCTTCACCTTTTATTGAACAGCCGCTGAAAAAAGCAAAGATACAAAAAAAATCTGAATCACTGATTATTGGAATTGTGGAAAGCCCTTTAGATGGAAGTTAAAGTCGTCAATCTGAAAAAATACTTCAAAAAAACCAAAGCCGTTGATGATATCAGCTTTGACCTCCTCTCCGGACAGATCACTGCTTTTGTAGGCCCAAACGGAGCAGGAAAAACCACCGCTATGAGAATCATGGCAACTATTGACGAACCTGACCAGGGTGACGTACTTATTGACGGCATATCTGCAATACAATACCCCGAAAAAGTTCGCAAACTTGTCGGATTTATGCCCGACTTCCTGCCGACACATCCTGATATGACAGTCGATGACTATCTCGATTTCTTCGCACGTGCTTTTGGAATAAGAGACTACGAAAAAAGAAAAAAAATTGTCCGGCAAACTGAAGAATTCACAAATCTTATTACTATCAAGGATAAATTTCTTAAAGCACTATCAAAGGGAATGAAGCAAAGAGTCAGTCTCGCAAGAGCTATTATACACGACCCGCCCGTATTGATTCTTGACGAACCGGCCGCAGGCCTCGACCCGAGAGCACGCGTTGAACTGCGGGAATCTCTAAAAGCACTTGCTAAAAAAGGTAAAATAATATTTGTAAGCTCACATATTCTTTCTGAACTCGCCGAAATATGTGACACCGTCGTTATTATTGAAAAAGGTAAATTACTCAAAGCCGGCGGCATCCAGCAAATCTCCCGGGAAAATATGCATCTGTCCGTTATGATACGTTCTACTTCAGATCTTCAAAAACTCGCCCAGGCTCTGCAGAAAATGCCGCAGATAAAAGATGCAAAAGTTATGCCGAATTGTGTTGCCGCAGAGATCAAAGGAAGTGAAGCAGAATCAGGAAAAATACTTGCTGCATTAGTGAAAGACGGCTTTGAAATCATAGAAATCAAACATGTAAAAACCAGTCTTGAAGATATCTTTATGAATATAACTAAAGGAGAACTGGCTTAATGAATTCTCCATCTGTAAAATTCGCCGACCGTATCAACCCGATCGTAGTCAAGGAAATACGCCAGGCAGTAAAAGGCAGGTTTACAAGCTGGACTTTAATATTAACTCTTGCAATTGAATTGATAATTATCGGTTTCGTATTGGTATTCAGTAAGGATATCGGAAAAAATTTCAGCATCGGCCAGAGCCTTTTTGTAGGCTTGTTAATGTTTTTGCTTTTTGTTTGCGTATTCCTCGTACCCGTTTCCACAGGCACCAGAATTTCATCTGAAAAAACCTCCAGCAACGTGGACCTGTTCTTTATAACTACACTTAAACCAGTTCAGATTATATCAGGCAAGCTGCTCACCGCAATAATTGTGATCTTACTCTTCTTCACTGCCAGTTTACCTTTCATGACACTTACATATTTACTCAGGGGACTTGACCTGCCGACTATCTTTGTAATATTAGTTTTTAATTTTCTTGTTACGGCAGGTTGCGTCCAGTTTTGTATATTCCAGGCTTGCCTGCCGGGCGGTATCGTCAGCAGGATTATGCGCCTACTTATCACATTATTCATCCTTCTGGTTGTATATCAAATTGCTGGGGCCGCTTCATCCGAGATGTTACATAAGGGCATCGGCAGTACTATTACTACCTGGGATTTCTGGAGCCATGCCCTTACATCAGTCTCATATATTCTCATTGGCCTCGGCTTTCTTTTTGTCATTTCCGTCGCCCTTATCTCGCCAACATCTGCTAACAGAGTTTTTAGTGTGCGTCTTTATCTGCTCTTCTCTTGGCTGGCTACCGGCATTATCTCTGTAATATGGTTCTTCGCCGCTCAAAATAGATCGTTTCTCCAGGCTTGGCTCATGCTAATGACGATAACATTCGCTATAAATATGCTGGCAAGTGTCTGTGAACGCCAAATACCATCACAAAGAATACTCAAAGATATACCTAAAAAGCCAATATTAAGACTCCCTGCCTTCTTCCTGTTCAGCGGACCTGCCGGCGGTGTCTCTTTTTCCATAATTATGCTCACAATGACCTTTCTTATCTATTCTTTAATATCAGAAATTATCGCCCCGCCGCTCAAAGCATTTTCAGATAGTAACCAGGAACTGCTTTTAACTGCTATCGGACTTGCTTTATATGCCTGCTGCTATTCACTAACCAGCTTGAACATTAAAGCTGCTTTTTTCAAAAAATCTTCGACATATTCAACAATGACTGGCATTATATCATTCCTTTTAGTCGGCAGCATCCTGCCCGTTATAATCGGGTTTTTGCTCCGGCAGAATATTTGGGAAGAGTTATCACCTCTATGGTACATAGGCAATCCTATGGTCCTGTTACTGGAAGAAAAAATATGGGTTGAATGCTTTACTTTCACAGGTATTTGGGCCAGCGTAGCCTTCTCTATAAGCCTGCCATGGTTCTTCAGACAGCTAAAAAGTTTTAAACCAATCTAAAAACCGCTAATTTCCTCATCCTATCCCCTGTAAACTGTACATTGCAAATACCTCTCCACGCTAAACGCTGTACACTCCACGCTATTTTATTGACAACTGATAACCGATAACTGAATACCGACCTGTTTTACTTCCCCTTCCATATCATCCACATCGGCTTCAACGGTGCAAACTCCATAGCAACTCTTATTTTGAACGTAACGATATTATCATTAAGTATCATCTGCACTCGTCCATCGCCAAGACTGGGGTGGTCAAAGTCAAGTCCATTTTTCTCACTAAGCTTCGCCGCCAGCGCAGGCGATTGATCCAGTTTAACAAGTATTGTTTCAAAGGTCTGATTAGTCATCATCGCACCGACATCCAGAACCTTACTGTCCTGACGTACCTGCATAGCATCATCCCGGAAGTCCTCCAAAGATTTCCTCATTATCGCAATACGTTTTTGGTTCTGGCTCGTATAAGGCTCTGACAAAGTCTCTTCATCCACGGTTATTTCCGCATCAAACCGCATCTGCTGCCCGTATGTCTTGATATTAAGGTTAACATACCAGGGCTTTTCATCAACGGTCAGAAAGTATTTCCGGGTTACGGTAAATTCTTCTTCATCGAATCCGACCATAGTCATCCAGAGCTGGCTCCCCTTTTTCTTCTCACCCCAGCTTGCAATTACGCTTTCGCTTTCACTGATCATCTCTTTTTTATGTCGTTTTATACCATCCAGTATCTCGACGCTGGTGCTCTTGCCGACTTCAATATCCCTGTAAGCTTCGGGCATCTTCCAGGTCAAAGGCCACGGCTCCGGCGTCAGCCTCTCAGCGGGCTCTTCGATCCCGCAGCCCGCCAAAAATACCATTACCAGGCTTACTGCCGCCAACAGCAAAAAATTTACAATTTTCAAGGACGCCCTTTCAATAAATCAGCTATTCGCCTCTGGCGAATTCCACGACTCGACTGAGCTCGTCGAAGTCAACTTTTAGCTTTTAATTTTAAGTTTTTAGCTTGTTATTATACTTCTTTCGCGTCTATCCACTTCATCATCTTGCGAAGTTTCCTGCCGACCTTTTCGAGTTTGCAGTTATAGTCTTTTTTGTAGAGCGAATTAAACTTTTTCATCCCGCGTTTATATTCACCGACCCATTCTTTCGCGAACTTCCCGCTTTTGATCTCGGCCAGTATTTTCTTCATTTCAGCCTTTGTCTTACCGGTTACTATTCTCGACCCCCTCGTCAGATCACCATACTCCGCCGTATTCGAAATACTATACCGCATATAGCTCATCCCGCCCTGGTACATCAAGTCAACAATAAGCTTCACTTCATGCATGCACTCGAAATAGGCTATCTCGGGTTGGTAGCCGGCGTTGACAAGTGTCTCGAACCCGGCCTTGATGAGGCTGGTCAGGCCGCCGCAAAGGACTACCTGCTCGCCAAATAAATCAGTCTCAGTCTCTTCCTTATATGTCGTCTGAATAATACCAGCCCGTGCCCCGCCAATACCATTGCCCCAGGCAAGAGCGATCTTCCTGGCAGTCTTGGTCGGGTCCTGCTGAACAGCTACCAGGCAAGGTACGCCGCCGCCCTTTTCATACTCACTCCTGACCAAATGGCCAGGCCCCTTCGGAGCAATCATAACAACATTAACGTTCTTGGGCGGAACAATATACTTGAAATGAATATTAAAACCATGACAAAAACCAAGCGTCTGGCCGGCCTTCAAATTAGGCGCGATCTGCGTCTTATATATCCTGGCCTGAATCTCGTCCGGCAGTGTAACAATTATCAGCGTAGCACCCTTCATAGCTGTCTTGATATCTGTCGGTTTGAACTTGTACTTGACGGCCAACTTATAATTGGCTGTGCCCTTCAGCTCAGCTACAGATACCTTTACTCCACTATCCCGCAGATTCAAACTGTGGGCATGACCCTGACTGCCAAAGCCGATTACAGCTACCTTTTTGCCCTTGCCCTTCAAAGGCCCGATCGGCGCATCTTTTACATAATAAACCTTTGCCATTGTCCAAAACTCCTAAATTAAATTTATATACGTCTTTCGTCTATCGGTTGTGCTGCTCGTTTCGTTCACCGTTTTACGTAAAACGCAACCGATACGAGCTTCGCAGTCCCGTAAGGCATCCCTAACGGGACCGCAACCGTTTAACGCAGCCTTTAGGCCCTATTTTGTACACGCAAAAGGCCTCATTTGCAAGCTAATTTATTAGACTATTTGCCTCGACAATCCGGCGGTGATTAATTGTAAATCCCCCTCTCCAGCCAGTAGTCCATCAATATCGCAAGGTCGTCTATATCAACATCTCCATCAAAATCCAGGTCTGCCCAGTCACAGTAATAATTATATACCCCGCAATCATCCCGCAGCCAAAATTGCGCAAATACTGAAAAGTCTCTGAAGTTATTCCTCCCGTCCGTATAAATGTCCGCAGGCGATATCTGCCAGACCAAAATCGGATATTCATCGATTTGTATAAACCAGTCTGCCTCATTGCCGTCCGTATACGAAAAATCCCATCCTGCATCTATATACGTATTTATATCCTGCATTTGAGCTGTAGGCAATCCCGTTGCTCCGTTCGGATCAGGATCGCAATCGCCCACTCCATCGGTTGTTCCAGAAGTTTCTATGTCCCAGAAAGAATTGTCAAAATCATTGTTGCCGAAAACACTGCCCACCAGACCATATCCTTCGGTAACTGCTGAGGTGCTGTAACAATTCTTTATATTGATATTGTAATTGTTTCCCATAAAAGCACCCCAATTCATTCCCAAAATACCGCCTACACAGGAGCCGCTGACCGAACCTGTACTATAGCAGTTTACTATAAGACTGAAATCAGATTGCGTCGTTCCGACCAGTCCGCCGACTTCTTCGTTTCCGCTAACTGCACCCGTACTGTAAGAGCTGCTGATAAGGCCATCACTCATTCCAGCCAGCCCGCCGACATAATTTTCTCCACTGACCTGACCTGTATTGAAACACTCTTTTATATAACCAAACGGATTTATATCACTATCCGCATTAATCCCTACCAGTCCGCCAAGATATCTGCCTCCTGAAACTATTCCGCTGTTGTGGCAACCAGTTATAATGCCGTTGTTGTATCCTGCCAATCCGCCAACATAGTAGTTGCCATCAACTATCCCCTTGTTGTAACAGTTAATGATAACCCCGCCGTCATTATCTCCCGCCAGAGAGCCGACATAGCTGTATCCAGCTACTTTGCTATCTTCCAGACCCAAATTACGGATCTGTCCTCTGGTGCGGCTAAACAAACCTACATAATTTCTGTCAGGCATATTTATATCTGCGTTGCGGATAGTATTCCCATTACCTTCGAAGACACCCGTAAAATATCCAAAATCACCGATAGGATTAACTTGGGTACCTGCCAAATTTACATCAGCCATTAGAGCAATGTGTTTATTCAGAATATTGGTATATTGACTTAACAAAGCAAAATCTCCCGCCGTCCAGATTTGGTAAGGGTCTTGTTCGGTGCCGCTGCCTGAAAGAGGCACCGCCGGCGGCTCTGGAATAGGCAAACCACCGCTATTTTCCCAGGCTAATCGAGGATAATCCAATCCGTCGTCGATAACCCAGTTGTGATAGGCCCAGCCGGAATCTATATATGTATTGGCATCCTGCATCTGTACTGTGGTTTTGCCTGTCCCGCCGGAACTTGTCATCTGACCGGATGTTTCGATGTCCCAAAAACACCCCGCGACAATAGTAGATGTACTATTTCCTATCAAGCCGCCAACTTCTTGATCTCCCAAAACCAAACCTGCAGAATAACAGTTAATAATGAAACTTCCCCAATCATACCCTATTAAACCGCCAGTACAAAGTTTTCCTGTAACTGCTCCTGTAGCATAACAGCCGACAATGTTGCCTCCATTGCCTCCCACCAGACCACCGGCCATACCAAGAGAAGCACTACTGCTGTTCACTTCTCCGGCACTGTAACAATTTGTTACACTTCCATAACCCTGGCCCACCAGTCCGCCGACATAAGAGCCGCCGTCGACCTGGATATCAGTATAACAGTTAGTGATACTACTGCCGATCCAACCTGTCCCTACCAAACCGCCAATATATAGACTTCCACTAACAGTACCTGTGGCATAACAATTTGTGATGGTACCATAGGAAGATCCCGCCAATGAGCCGATATCAGAATCCCACGGATACTCTATACGGCCAATAATGTTAATATTTTCAAGGCCAAGATTTTTTATAATACCGCTTGAACCCATTGTTCGAAAAAACCCTATAAAAAGATCACTGCCATCAGAGGTATCGCCGGTGATAGTCACATTTGAAATTACATGATCATTTCCATCAAAGACACCGTTAAAATTCTTTGGAAGGACAGCTCCAGTAAAGCTATAACCGGCCAGGTCAATATCGTTTATAAGTTTAAGGCAATAGTAGAAATAGCCCCCATCTGCTCTCAGTTGCAAGAGGTCACTTGCACTTCCTATTCGATATGGATCATTCGGCTCACCGGTGCCGCCTGAATACTTGCCAAAACAACAGGACGCCAATAGAAATATTGATAGACTTACGATACTGATAACTTGCAAAAAGCCTCTTTTCTTCTTCATATACCCTCCTGCAATCTGTGTTAGATACACCAAATATTGATTATACCACAAATTGCCCAAAAATCCAGAAAAATTACTCCTCTAAGTTTTGCTTGTCCCGCACCATTTTTATATTCCGCTTTTAACCGGTGCGGGGAAATTGAGGACCGCAAATTCGCCATGTAATTCTTTCGCAGCGGCGTCATATGCCCTGGCAGCATCTATTTCGTTATCAAAATATCCGAGATGTTTCCTTTTACTGTTAAAACATATAGCTGCGTGCCATTTTTGTTCCCTTTTAGCATAGTGGACTCCTCTGTATTTTGAGGTGCCTGTTTGCGGACGTATTCGGTTGCAGGAGTTCTGGGAGCGTGTTGCGAAGCGAAGATTTTTTCTGGTGTTATCGAGGCCTTGTCGGTTTTTATGGTCAACTATTTTTCCTTTTGGAGCGTTCATAATAGTTCTGTGCATATGAATTACTCTGCCGTTATCGAGGCAGGCGGCGTAATGGGTTTTGCATACGGTCTCGAAGAGCTGCCAGGGATATTTTGATATTTTTTTGTAATCTTCAGGGTCGATGATGGCATATTGATATTTTTTATCGACTGGTTTGTTTGTGAGCAGTTTTATCCGCCTGAAGGCAAAGCCGTAGCGCTTTTGTCGATAACACAATAAAAACCAGAGACAGATACTTTCGATAATAACCGGTATTTTAATTCGAAAATTCAGATACAATGTTATCTCCAAAAGAAACTCTAAATTCTAATTTCTAAATCCTCCCTATGGGACACCTTACGGCGGAAACAATATCAAATTACCAAAATTCCAATGATCAAAACGGTTTTGAGCATTTGAAAATTCATATTTTGAATTTGTTTAGTGCTTCGATATTCGGATTTAGGATTTCCATTGTTTTTTGCCTTTGGCAAAAAACAATGGCCCTCTATATATAGGGAAAAACTTGCGCGGTTTTTTAAAAAAAGTGCAAAAGAAAATTTTGTCCGGAATTCTAAGTCCTTGTGTAAAAGGGAGAAAAATTTTTTCATTTTTTCAAAGCGCGCAGGTTTTTTCTTGCGCGTTTTCGACCCAAAAAGGACAAAACTTAGCCACAAAGACACTAAGACTCTAAGAAAAAATAATATAATAATACTTTGTGTCTTCGTGCCTTGGTGGCTATTTTTCTATCCACAGATTACACGGATTACGCTGATTTGTAATTAACCACGAATGAACACGAATTAACATAAATATGTCATTGCGAGCGTAGCGAAGCAATCTGAGCCCCGACCGTAAGGGAGGGGTATCCTGCAAATATACCTGTGCAAACACAACGCAACAGAGCCCAAGCGGCAGCGCAGGGAGGTATTATGATATCAAGGCCGCGGCAATCTCGGTTTTTCCAATTGAATTCTGTAAAAAATAAGGGTAGAATCGGGGAAACAAATAAGGAGAAAATCAAATGAAAGTTGACTTCAGAAATTTGCCTAAGATAAAAATCATTAAAATTTCAAATGCCAAAGACGGCATTTGCATAGTACAGTTCAGTTCAAAGGATTGTATGTATAATGGGTGGGCAGATATTTTCGCAACTCCTGTCAAACTGATTAGTGGAAAGTTCAAGTTGCTATCTGACAATACAGGTGAATTGTCGCTGGAGACCCCAAGTGATATCTCCAGACTTAAAAGTGGTGAAGAGTATGAATTTATGGATGGTTACTGGGGAGAAAGAGCTCAATTTGTTCTTGAGGAAACGGTTTGGACCAAAATAGATTTTAAAACACAGGATTGTTATGGACAGCGTGATGAAAAAACCGGAAAAATTACAGTGATGAGTGCTCCAGGTTTTGTTCCGCCAAAAGATGATAAGTCATGGGTATTAGTAGAAAACGGATGGGATCACGAACATTGCGGTATATGCTGGGAGACAATATGTGACAAGGGATGTCATGATCAAGTATGTTACATAAACTCTAATAATGTATACATATGCGAAAGCTGTTATGAAAAGTATATTTCAAAGAAAAATTGGGATTTCACTGAATTAAACAAAGAAAGTGATGATGAATAACCCGGAGAGAACCCCGCCATTGAGAATAGCAGGGCTAAACAAAAGGATTGAAATCACAAAAAATCAGGGTAGAATCAGGGGAAATAACATAAGGAGAGAACTGAATATCAACAATTAAAATGAAAAATGGATATAAATTAATTTATGTTAGTAATGTATTTTGGATTGCGGCAATAATTGTCGCTATTCCTTTTGTTCGACGTTTTGTGGAGATAAGTGATGGTGACTGCGTTACCATAGATGCTGTTATCGCTGGTTATGAAGTCTTGCCTTGGACTATTGGTAGTTTTCTTTTGTTATGTATATCATGGATATTCTTCTTCACAGGTGTAATCCAATTGATCAGGAGTGAACAAAAAAAAGAAATTAGATAATAAACCCTGTCATTGCCGATGGCGGGGCTAAACAAAAGGATTGAAATCACAAAAAAATCAGGGTAGAATTACAAAGAATTAAGCAAGGAGATATAAAATCGACGAATTCAAAGAGACACTGTCAATCCTTAAGGCACGCTGGGGCGAAGTTGTGTTTATAGTCGGTCTTTCTTTGTTGGCAATGCTGTCGAGGCGATTAGCTCCATCCTTTTCCGGACATATATTTGTGCTGTTCTTCACTGGTATTATTATATTTGTATTAATCACCTTGGCCACACTGGGCTTTCTAAGAACTATTTATCTTGACGCAAAAAAGCCCTGTTCGCCTTTCAGTCTCATCTTGATAGGCACACATTTTTTTTGGAGACAGGTCGGTTTTAGTCTGCTAATGGGACTCATGATGGCACCTCTGTTAATGGCTCTTATGTTAGTTAACAGAATAGATTTTTCTCCATCTGGATGCAAAACAGGCTCCTGCAGTACCGAACCAAACATAGTTTCCTGCACTGTCGATCCGAACACAGCTTCGGACAATACTGAATCCAAGCCGAACCCCTACGGTTTAGATGTCAAGGGAAATGTAACCCTTAAGCATCAAATAGGTGTAACTATCATAATGTTAATATTTGCCAAGCTGAATTTATTAGTTCTTCCAATAATAATCGTCACTGACAACAGTATATCCAAAAGTTTCGACTGTATGTGGAAGATCAAACTGCGCAAGGCGAAAACATTATTAACGGTTTTTCTCGTCAATACTGTTGTCTTGCCATATTTGCTAAGGCCTCTGCCAAACCTTTATACATCCCCGCCGCAAATATCCTGGCTGTATATATTCGGTATATTATTTTTTGTCATATCAACAACTTTAGGGTTTGTTGTCCAAGTATTAGCGTTAAGATTTGTCAGCTCTGAGCCGATCATTGAAAATTATATGCGTCCACCTGATCCTGCACCGGTTGCCTATGATCCCGACTATGTCCCCGGCAATGAGGATTATATAGATTACTAATTTGTATGTGAACGATAAAAACCCCGCCATTGCCAATGGCGGGGCTAACCGAATTTAAAAAATCGCACCAAGTACTATATACTAAATACCAAATACGTTATTAATCTGCGTAATCAGTGATTAAAAAATTTCGCCCCCAACCATCTCACTTTTTCGCACTTTACCGACACCGCAACGTTACCGATACCGATACCAATATCTTTAATACTTTGTGCCTTTGTGTCTTGGTGGCTATTTATTGACTCTCGCTTCCATTTGACTGGTTAGGCTTTACTTCCAAAATCGATACCATGGCTGTTTGGGTTTCAGATTTTGAGAAATGGGTACTGTCTTCAATCCCTCAATGAAACCGCAGGTTGCGATATTGAACCCAACTTCCAAGCCGATGCCAGGAGCACACTCACGAATGAGGAAAGCTACCGCTAAAGCGCATGATCGTGCCCCCTCCACAAGATCTAGCCCATGCTTTTCACGAATTCTGGTCAGGTCCTCTTCCAAAAGCTTCTGCATCTCATTCACGCTTAGCTTAGGAGCCTCTCCTTGGCTACTGTTCTTCTCCAACTTCTTTTTATCGATGGGCAGGTCAAACTGATATAGCATTGAAGCTACGATATCCACTAACTCTGGCCACTTCTCGTTCGCCTCGTTGGAAAGTACCGCTGATCCCGGCAACATGGTCGTAGTATCGAATCCAAACGAACGAAAGAGCATCGTGCCAGCCATTCGGGCACCCGCTGCAATCGCTGTTTCCGGATGAACCGCACGGTTTTCCCCGAGTTTCCCAGCAAATATGTCGACCATTTCTCCTGCCGCATCAAAATGACGTTTCTCAATATTGTTCATTACATTCGTCCAACAATAATTTAGCTTGATCCGTGGCTAAAAAATCTCTGTGACCTCTGTGCTCTCTGTGGCAAAAACAAAATCCGTTTAATCTGCGTAATCAGTGATTAAAAAACTTCGTGTCTTAGTGTCTTGGTGGCTATTTATTGACTCTCGCTTCCATTTGCCTGGTTGAATTTTGCCATTGCGATGGTACCTGTACGCACCATATTTTTTATGCCGTAAGGTCGGCAGGCCTCTATAAAGGCTTCGATTTTTTCTTCAGGCCCGGCAAATTCGATCATAACAACCTTTTGGCCGATATCGACCACCTCGGCCTTGAACAGCTCGGCTAAGGCCAGTATTTCAGAGCGTTTTTCAGGCGGCAAATGAACACATATAAGCATCAGGTCGCGGGCGATCACCTCTTTGCCGGAGAAGTCCTGAATTTTTACGACATCGACAATCTTCGCGAGCTGTTTGCGCACCTGCTCTACGACTTTGTCGTCGCCTATAACGACGATAGTCATTCTACTCATCTGTGGGTCATCGGTCCTGCCGACCGCCAGTGAGTCGATATTAAAAGCCCTTGCCGCGAACATTCCAGCCACGTGAGCCAGAACGCCGGGCTTGTTCTGCACTAATGCACTTATTATATGTTTCATCTTTCTGCCCTTTCTTGTATCAGCCACAAAGACACCAAGGCACTAAGAAAAAAAATATTTATATTATAAACTTTGAGTCTTTGTGCCTTAGTGGCTATCTATGCCATACTTTCAAATATATCCAGGCCGTCCATTTCTTCCAGGCTTTTGCCTGCAGGAACCATCGGCCAGACATTTTCTTCACGTTCGACTTTAAAGTCAACAACGCAGGGTCGTTTTTCTTTGAGCATTTTATCGATAGCGCTTTTGACTTCGCTTTTCTTATCGACTGTGATGCCGACCGCTCCGAAGGCCTCGGCTACAGCGGCAAATTCAGGATTCTGCAGTGAACTTTTTGAATATCTTTTGCCGTAGAAAAGCTGCTGCCACTGTCGAACCATACCCATACAGCCGTTATTGATAATGCATACTTTTACAGGCAGTTCGTACTGGACAGCGGTACAAATCTCGCCCATTGTCATATTGAAGCTGCTGTCGCCGTCGATATCGATAACGAGTGCATCTGGTTTTGCGACCTGTGCGCCGATAGCGGCAGGCAGGCCGAAGCCCATTGTGCCAAGACCGCCTGACGTTATAAAATGTCTGGGTCTGGTGTGTTTGTAAAACTGTCCTGCCCACATCTGATGCTGGCCTACACCTGTAACGATTATCGCGCGGTCCTTTGTCGCTTCCCATATCTGTTCGATAACGTATTGGGGTTTTATATTCGGACTTTTGGTATCGTAGCGCAGAGGAAACCGCTTTTTCCAGTCTGCGATTTTTGAGAACCATTCTTTGCGTGCTCTTGACTGAACTTCTTTAGTCAGTTCGGTCAGGATATATTTTGCATCACCTACGACGGGAATATCAGCAGAAATGTTCTTACTGATACTGCTCGGGTCAACATCTATATGAATAATCTTTGCATGGGGAGCAAAAGTTTTAACCTTGCCGGTAACTCTGTCATCGAAGCGCGCGCCGACAGCTATCATCAAATCGCATTCCTGAACAGCGTAATTAGCGTAGGCTGTGCCGTGCATTCCGAGCATATCGAGTGATTCTGGCCTGGTCTGGTCGTAGGCTCCTAATCCGAGCAGAGTCATTGTTACCGGCAGATTTGCTTTCAGGGCAAATGCGCGTAGTTCGTCTGAGGCGTTTGCACTGATAACGCCGCCGCCGACGTAGAGGACGGGTTTTTCGGATTTATTTATTGCCTCGGCAGCCATTGATATCTGTCGGTGATGGCCCTTGGCTTTTGGCTTATAGCCCGGAAGATCGACTCCATTGAAGGGTGTCATCTGGCACTGTGTAACTTCGATATCTACGGGTATATCTACAAGAACCGGGCCTGGCCGGCCGGTTTTAGCTATAAAGAATGCTTCGCGGATGGCAGGCTGGAGGTCTTTAACATCTTTTACTATCATATTATGTTTTGTTATTGGTCTGGTTATACCGGTGGTATCTGCTTCCTGGAAGGCGTCATTACCGATAAGGCTTGTCCGTACCTGGCCTGTTATTGCAACCATTGGAACCGAGTCCATCATCGCGTTAGCGATCCCCGTCGTCAGATTACACGCTCCGGGCCCACTCGTCGCGACGACGCAGCCGACTTTGCCGCTGGCCCTTGCATAGCCGTCGGCCATGTGCGCGCCGCCCTGTTCGTGGCGAGGGATGATGAAATTAATGGGGGCATCGTAGAGTTTGTCAAACAGTGGTAAGACTACACCGCCCAAATAGCCAAACATAGTGTCAACGCCCTGCTCGATTAGAGTATCGACGATAATCTCAGAGCCGAGCTTGATAGGGAGATTAGAGGAACTTCGGGCAGATGCGCCCTTTGAGGGTTTTTCTTTCATTTTTTCACTCCTGATAAACTATCCAGTTATTCCAGCACTCTGCGGCTTTTCGGGGCTTTTCTGAAGGGCCGACTGTAAAGCAACGAGCTTTACGGCCTGCCGGATCAGGATTTGCATCCCGCCGCAGCGCCATAATCGCCCAAAACGGGCGTTTCAGGTTCCGCTGGGCCTTTTTAAGACCCAACGTCACAAACCTATATTAACAGGTATATCGGCCTTTGTCAACATGAGCGATTATATAAAATCACGATTTTATTGAAAAAAATGGTATTTTTTAGTCCAAATTATAACTGGTTTAATGTCTGGAATTAAAGCATCAGGGTTGTTATAATAGGCTGCGTAAATTTTATTACTTTTTCAGGAGAATCCGAGCATGTGTGATCATTGCGGGTGTAATCAGGAAAAGGGTTTAAAAGATAAGGTCATCGAGGTAATTGACAGCATTCGTCCTATGCTGCAAAACGACGGCGGCGATATAGAATTTGTCGAACTGTCAGAGGATAATACTGTCAAGGTTCGTCTTCAGGGAGCCTGCCGGGGTTGTCCTGGTGCACAGATGACTCTTAAGATGGGGGTTGAAAGACTGCTTAAAGAACGGGTGCCTGAAGTCAAAGAGGTTGTTGCAGCAAATTAACGGGGGCGATTTTCTTTGTCTGATACGGGAAACAATCCTAAAGTTGTTATAGTGATGCCGGCGTATAATGCCGCATCGACCGTGGAGAATACCGTTAACGATATTCCGGAAGAGTTTCGCAGCGATATTATCCTGGTTGATGACTGCAGTAAAGATAACACGGTTGAAATCGCTGAGCGGCTCGGACTGACGGTTATTCGGCATGAAAAGAATACGGGTTACGGCGGGAACCAGAAGACCTGTTATGATGCTGCGCTGGAGCGCGGCGCTGATATTGTTGTGATGCTGCATCCTGATTATCAGTATGACAGCAGGCTGATACCTTTTTTTATAGGTTTTATTCAGAAAGGTATTTGCGATATGATGCTGGGCAGCAGGATACGTACAAGAGCTGAAACTATCCAGTCCGGCATGCCTATCTATAAATATATAAGCAACAGGCTTTTGACCATTACGGAAAATTTTGTATTGGGTCAGAATCTCGGTGATTTTCACAGCGGGTTCAGGGTTTATTCAAGGGCGGTTCTGGAAAAGATACCTTATCATGAGAATTCGGATGATTTTGTTTTCGATTCACAGTTTCTGGTACAGGCGACCTATTTCGGTTTTAAGATGTCGGATGCACCGGTGCCCTGCCGATATTTTGCCGAGGCTTCAAGCATCAATTTCGTTCGCAGTTCAAGATACGGGCTGCTGACATTATATTCACTGGTACAATTCGTACTTCAAAAGTGCGGGCTGGCAAAATTCAAGATATTCGAGCCGAGCGACCGTGCCGGGGCATAACAAATTATTCTGTTACTTTTTCCGGCCGGGGTCTTAAGCGGTACAGATTTATATAACGTCTCTGATTGATTCTAATCTGTTTTATGAACTGATAAGGTCCGATGTCCTTTGCAGCCTGGAGAGGTGCGATGTTTGACATTTTCCAGAATTTGTAATAGTGATTTTGCGGGGTAAGTCCCATTCGCGAATCCCAGGCTATGTAAGTGATATTTCTTTGGTAGCATTCTTCGGCAAATGCGGCCGGGTCGTTAGCGTCAAACGTATCTGTGTGTATGAAGTTGTCGGCGTAATCTGGCGCCATTGTCTGGAGGATAATGGGGACAGTGAGGACCATTTTTTCTGTCGGCTGGGCATTTTCGATGTACCAGTCCAGAAGATATTTGAATTCTACATCCCTTTCGCCGTTGCCGACGACGCCTGCTACGGCAAATTGATTAGATACAATCATAAGAATCATTAACGACAGTATCACAAAATATTTAAATAAATTATCTCTATAAGCATAATATATTGCGGCGAGAGCTATACAGACAACAAGTATTGAAACATAAGGCAACGAGATACTGTCTTTACTCATAGGCGCTATTTTCGGCAGATAGCTGAAGAGAGTAAGAGTCCAGATAAGAGTTGTTATCAAAACTACTGCTTGAGCGATGATGACAGCCGGTCGAGGTATTTTTCCAGTGGATATGATAAGTTTCCATAAGTTGTATACTCCGTATAGGCATATCAGGACAAATATAGCAAAGACAGTTGCGTGATATCTATGCAGCGGATACGGGTATTTTGCATGAGCATAGAAGTACGGCAGGAGGAATATTAACAAGACGAGAATTTTCCACTGTTTTTTCCACAGGCCGTAGATAGAACCAAAGAGGAAAGATGCAACGGCAAAGATCTTTGTTGAGGCAGCAACTACTGCAGCAAAAGTTTTGGCATCTTTAGAGGGCACCATAAACAGCGTGGAGAATGCGACCTGCCATAACATTTTTGCATGCATTGCAATTCCTACCCTGCTTTCCACGCCGCCGGCGAACTGGTCTCTAAAAGCTTTTGAGAATAAAGAGTTCAGATAATGTGTTCCTCCGCTTTCAACTTCCCATGCTGCAATAGTTCCCAATATCCAGAGTGCCAGTGGTACGGCAGCAATTGATGCATATACGAAAGCCATGATGCGTTCTTTTTTGTCTTTGGCATATATCATATCCATAAGGAAGGCGGCGAAGATAAGAGTTGCGCCTTCATAACGCGTCATTGTTGTCAGCGAGGCGAAAAGGTATGCCCATTTCGACCTTATGAATATGAAGTATAGAGTTATCCAGATGAAAAACAGCAGCGTGGTTTCGGCGATAGCTTCTGTCAGGAGCTGCAGAGACCAGGGATTGATTATAGCAATAATTGCAAAGAAGGCAGCGGTTTTGCCTATGAGTTTTTTTGCGGTGAGCCACAAGAATACTATGGTAAGGGAGTGTGCTATTGAATTGAGGAGCCAGCCGCCGGGCAGTTCGGGGCATTGGCCGCCGGTGATCTTTCCGAGCAGTACCTGCATTATTCCGACGAGAGGGACACGTTTAAAAGTACAGGGCATTTGAAAAGACAGGAGTTCTCGACCAATGACGGCAAAACAATTGAAATCAAAATGGGGAACAATCTGATGTCCCCAGTATATTACAGCCTGGTAGATACCGAATGCGAGGAGGAGAAAGAACAAGAAGGTGTTAACATTTTTTTCTCTTTTTTCGAACTGCAGTTTGACGGAAGCAGGATCCTGTGAAGGTTTAATCTGTTTTGGTCTTCTGCGTTTCATTGTTTAAGCCTGGGTAAAAATTTTTTTGATTTTTTCGGCATTCGGCTGAGTAATAACACCTTTTTCCGTAATTATCGCGGTGATATTTTCGGCAGGTGTTACATCAAAAGCAGGATTATATACTTTTATTCTGTCCGGAGCAATCGGAATATTTTTAATCATAGTCACTTCCTGCGGCGGGCGTTGTTCGATGGGGATACTGTCGCCGTTTTTCAGTTTCAAATCAAAAGTACTGGAAGGTGCGGCGATATAGAACGGTATATTATGTGCTTTTGCGAGAATACTTAATGGGTATGTTCCGATTTTGTTAGCGGCGTCACCGTTAGCGGCAATTCTGTCGGCACCGGTGAAAATAGCGTTTATTTTTCCCTGTTTCATAAGAGTGCCGGCCATATTGTCACAGATAAGGGTAACATCGATTCCGGCCTGAGCAAGTTCCCAGGCGGTAAGTCTTGCGCCCTGTAGGAGGGGTCTTGTTTCATCGGCATATACTTTGAATTTTTTACTGTTTTTCTGTGCTTCGAATATCGGTGCCAGTGCTGTGCCGTCGCCGGCGGTTGCGAGAGCTCCTGCGTTGCAGTGTGTCAGGACTGCGCCGCCGGCAGGGACGAATTTTTCGCCGTTGATACCAATATTGTGACACATTTCGACGTCTTCGTCATAAATTTTCTGTGCTTCTGCCAGCAGGGACTTTCTTAAATCATTTGTTTCGGCATTCGGGTTTTCGGTAATAAATTTATCGGCAGTTTTTTTCATTCTTTCCAGTGCCCAGAAGAGATTTACTGCGGTCGGTCTTGATTGGGCGAGATAATCTGCTTTTTTCCGGATATTCTTTACAGAGTCGGCGGCTGTTGAGTTTTTCGATTCCTGAGCGGCAAGGCATATGCCGAAGCCGGCGGCAACTCCTATTGCGGGAGCTCCTCTTACGGCGAGGGTTTTTATGGCGTCATATAACTGTTGTACCGTTTTACATTCTATTTCAGTAAATTCTTCAGGAAGTTTTCGCTGGTCGGTCAGTTTCAAAAAGCCGTTGATATCACCAATCCATTGCAGAGTTTTAAAGTTTTTCACAATTAACCCTTAGTTTTTTCGCCATTCAAGTGTTCAGCGAGATATTTTGCTGTATAGCTTTTTTTAACTTCTATGACTTCTTCCGGTGTTCCGGCGGCAATTACTTTTCCACCTGCCTGTCCGCCTTCGGGGCCGAGGTCTATAATATAATCTGCAATTTTGATAACATCAAGGTTATGTTCGATAACAATAACCGTGTTTCCGAGGTCACAGAGTCTCTGGAGGACATTGAGGAGGTTATGGATATCGGCGAAGTGCAGACCTGTAGTAGGTTCGTCAAGCAGATATAGTGTGTGCCCTGTCGGGGCTTTCCCGAGTTCTGCGGCGAGTTTGACCCTTTGAGCTTCACCGCCTGAGAGCGTGGTTGAGGATTGGCCGAGCTGCATATATCCGAGGCCGACATCGTTCAGCGTTCTAAGCAGCCGTACAATTTTTGGGAAGTTTGTAAAGAACTTCATTGCCTGGACGACCTGCATATCAAGGACGTCGGCGATATTTTTTCCTTTATATGTAATCTGCAGTGTTTCGGGGTTGTATCTTTTTCCCTTGCACTGCTGACAGACGACATAAACGTCGGGGAGGAAGTGCATTTCAATTTTTTTCGTGCCCTGTCCCTGGCAATGTTCACATCTGCCTCCTTTTATATTGAAGCTGAACCTGCCGGGGGTATAGCCTCTGATGCGAGCTTCTCTTGTTTTTGCGAATAATTGTCTTATCAGGTCAAAGACTCCTGTGTATGTAACGGGATTGCTGCGAGGAGTTTTGCCTATTGGCGACTGGTCTATTTCTATGACTTTGTCGACGTGGCTGGTGCCGAGGATGTTTTTGTGTTTGCCGGGTTTTGGGCCTGTGTAATATAATTTTCTTTTCAGGCCTTTGAGGAGGACTTCGGTAACGAGTGTGCTTTTTCCTGAGCCTGAGACGCCGGTGACGCAAATAAAGGCGCCGAGCGGAAATTTGACATCGATATCCTTGAGGTTATTTTCGGCAGCAGCTTTTACCTCGATGGCGTAACTTTTTTTGATTTTCCGTCTTTTGACGGGAAGTGCTATTTTTTTTCTCTTCGAAAGATAATCGCCTGTCAGTGAGTCGGCAGATTTGCATATATCCTGAACAGTTCCCTGTGCAACGATGCGACCGCCCTGGTCGCCTGCAGCAGGACCTATATCGATTACATAATCTGCATTTCGAATGACGTCTTCATCGTGTTCAACGACGAGAACTGTATTGCCTATATCAGTCAGTCTTCTTAATATTCCCAGGAGTCTGTCATTGTCACGTCTGTGCAGACCTATTGTAGGTTCATCGAGCACGTAACAGCAGCCGACGAGTCCGCTTCCGACCTGTGTGGCGAGCCTGATGCGCTGGGCTTCACCTCCGCTTAATGTGCCGCTTCTTCTGTCGAGGGTCAAATATCCCAGTCCGACATCTGTAAGGAATTTCAATCTTGCTTTTATCTCTTTCAAAGGCTGGACAGCAATCAGAGCTTTTTCACCATCAAACTGCAATTCATCAAAAAATTTCTGTGCTTTTTCGACGCTCATCCTGGCTATGTCATTGATATTTTTTCCGTTTATAGTAACCGCGATGGCTTCTTTTCGCAGGCGAGCGCCTTTGCAGCTTCTGCAGGGCTGTTCGGAAAGATAACCGTGGAGTCTTGCTTTTACAAACTGGCTTGCGGTTTTTTCCCATCTTTTGTTAAGGTTCGGGATGACACCTTCGAAATGGATATCATATTTTTTCTCGTCTTTTTCTGTGGTGCCATATATCAATATTTTCCTTATGTCCGCGGGTATTTTTGCAAAAGGCATGGATTTGGAAATCCGGAAATTTCTGCAGAATCTATTAATAAGTCTGCTGTAGAATATATTCATTCTTTTGCCGCCCTTTCGCCAGGCATCGATGGCACCATTTTCCAAGGGCAGATTTTTGTCTGGTACGATGAGCTCTTCATCAAATTCGAGAATTGTACCCAGGCCGTCGCAACTGCTGCAGGCTCCATAAGGGCTGTTAAAGCTGAAAAGTCTGGGTGAAAGCTCTTCGAGTGATGCTGCGGGATGTTTGTCGCAGGCGAATTTTTCACTATAGACGACGTCTTTCCATTCGCCATTGCCGCCGTTCTTTTTGTCTTCATCCGGTTTTTGAACCATAACAAAGATAGAACCGTCGCCGAGTTTAAGGGCGGTTTCGACAGAGTCGGCGAGACGAATACGAATGGAATCTTTTATAATGAGCCTGTCAACTACGGCGGCGATATCATGTTTTTTATTTTTGTCGAGCCTGGGCAGGTTTTTGATGTCGTAAATAACATCATCAACACGGACACGTACAAAGCCCTGGGTCTGTACCATTATAAAAATATCCTTGTGCTCACCTTTTTGGCCTCTTACGAGGGGCGCACAGACCTGAATTTTTGTACCCTCGGGCAGAGTCAATATGTCATCAACTATCTGCGTAGCGTGGCGAGAGGATATCTCTTTTCCGCAAATCCAGCAATGCGGTGTACCTGCCCTTGCGAAAAGGAGCCGGCAGTAGTCGTAAATTTCAGTTGTTGTGGCGACGGTCGAACGGGGATTGCTGGCAGCGCTTCTCTGCTCTATGGCGATGGTCGGGGGGAGACCTTCGATGTACTCGACTTCAGGCTTTTGCATCTGCTCGAGGAACTGCCTGGCATAGGCACTTAAGGATTCGACATATTTACGCTGACCCTCGGCGTATATGGTGTCAAAGGCAAGCGAGCTTTTACCTGAGCCGCTGATGCCTGTAACTACGACGAATTTGTCACGAGGGATATCGACATCTATATTTTTCAGATTGTGCTGAGAAGCACCAACTATTTTTATGGATTTTTGCATTATTTTTCTCGCAGGCTAAAGCCTGCTCCATATTTCCTGCGGAAACAACCGCTCCCTCACCCATCCTTCGCTGAAGCTACGGAGGGCAGGCTGTCGCGGCTCTGTTAAGTTTTTTACTATTTGTTTCCCTGCCTGCTTTTCGGCATTTACTTAGCGTTAGCATCTGTCTGCAGAAAATAGACAGTAGGCCAATTTGGCTATTGTAACAAAATAATTCAAGAAGTAAACTATTATTTTAGACACGGATTAACACAGATTTACACTGTTAAAGATACTATTTCTATGCAAATAAAGAAGTTACATAGCTGGGATATCAGTGTAAAAGAGGCTGTCAAGCTGCAAAGGGGCCTTTCGCCAAAGGTTAAGATGCAGGGGTTCAATAAGAAGATTAAGACTATTGCAGGTATTGATTGTGCGTTTAGGGCGGATGGAGAAAAAATTATCGCCTGTGTAGTTGTTTTAGCTGCTGAAAATTTCGACGTAATTGAGACTGTATATGCTGTAAGGGGTGTGAAATTTCCATATATATCGGGATTTTTGTCGTTTCGTGAGGCACCGGCGTGCCTTGCGGCGTGGGAGAAATTGAAAACAAGACCTGATTGTGTGATCGTTGACGGCCAGGGTATTGCGCATCCGCGAAGGCTGGGACTGGCGTGTCACCTGGGACTTTTTATCGATATTCCAACTATAGGATGCGCCAAAAGCAGGCTAATCGGGGATTTTACAGAACCCGGATTAGCTAAAGGTTCAACAAGTGCGCTGATAAATAAAGGAAAAACTATCGGTTCAGTTGTTAGAAGTCGGGACAATGTAAAACCGCTTTTTGTTTCGGTCGGTCACAAATGCAGATTGTCTGATGCGGTGAGAATTGTGCTTGACTGCTGTGTGAAATATAGATTGCCTGAGCCGAGCAGAATTGCACATCAGACGGTGACAAAACTGAAATTGAAGATTGAATATTGAATATTTAAGATTGATGAATTGCCTGTCGGCAATGTGGTTTTAAAAGACTTAAATATCGTCGCTGCGGGCGACGGCTAACTGAGATTCTTCACTTCCGCCGATGTTAGAACTGTGGCGAGAGAAATAGGTGACTGTCCCTATTTAACTCCGTCCCTATTTAACTCCGCTTTCAGCGTCTAAATATTTTTCCTAAAATCCATAAAACAGTTGATCCTATCAATAACCATGTAAGGACTTTAGAAATCAGACCGATACTTTTTTCGCTCATTTTACGACTAAGTTCCCGGGATGTAAGCTTAGACTTCTTAAACTTATGTCCCTCGGAATACCCAAACGAAGCTATAACATCATCAATCATCTTTAAAAAATTAGTCGAGTCCTTATCACGTGAATAGCAATTAAGTTCTGTTATTCCATTACTGCCTAATAATTTGACAACTACCACACATAATTTCCTGCCGTCATTATGCACATACTCCTTCATCGCGTAAGCAAAATGTTTGTCCAAATCATAATAGTCTTTAGAGGCTGTTTCTGTAAATTCCTTACTCGTCGTCCTCATCTGCCACATCCTCCAGTCTGCAAGATATCCGGTGTCTATATGTGGTTTATATGCAAAAGAAGATGCAAAGCTTTCAGCTTCATCACAGGTAGCCTCCTCGAACTTTCTATACTCAACTAAGATGCCCGGACTCCAATAAGGCTTATTTTCTGCTTCATGGCAAATAGTAACAACATTATTAAATGCTTTAACTAATTTTGCAGATATGTCTTTCGGCAAATCTGAAATAGCTGTACATTCCCATGAATCAGGTAATGTAAAAGAAATCCCGAGGCAAGGGTCACTGTATTGAGTTGCATAAACTATACTATGCAACATCAAAAAACAAACAAACGCTATTCTTCTCACATTAACTTCCTTTGGCTCTCTGAAACGTTAAGCATAAATCATAAATACATGGTATAAATAGTGGTATAAATAGGTGACTGTCCCTATTTAATCCTGTGGTATAAATAGGTGACTGTCCCTATTTAATCCTAACGTTTTGAAGAAATCATGTATAAATGTTTTAGTTTTTTTATCTCCCTGTTCTTCCATTTTTTTTAATTTTACCACCGGGGTGGGGAAAAGCGGAATAAAAAATTGGTGCGGGGCGGAAATTTTTTGTGGGATTTCAACCCCCGGTGAAATAAACCCTGCCATAGTGATGGCGGGGCTAACCTAAACAATAATACCCCCCGGCACAGGTCCGGGGGCTAAACTAATTAGTCCCATTTGTGTTGTTTGATGGACTTTAATATTTCCTCGGCACATTGCAGAGCGGCCAGGCCTTCTTCGGCGGTAACTTCAGGTCTTTGGGTGGCATCAGCTACGGCATTTAAAAACGCTTCCTGCTCAACTCGAAGAGGTTCTTTGTCGTTGATATCGAGCTGTTCGATGTGAAGCAGGTCGGGCCAGTTTACTCCGCTGAAATCAAAATTACCTTCGGCCTGTTTTTCTTTTATCCATTTGACGGCATCACTGTTCGGGTCTGCTTTAATTGCAATGCCTTCTTTCTTTAGAAAGTCGAGGCTCAAATACGCCTGTTTACTGAAGAGGCGAATTTTTCTTACCGTCTTAAGTGCAAGTCTTGATGCGGTTACGTTTGCCATGCTGCCATTTTCAAATGTGATCCTTGCATTACATATATCTTCATAGTCGCCGACGACATTTACGCCTATGGCATCGACTTTTTTGACTTTGCTTTGGGCGAGGGCAAGAATGATATCAATATCGTGAATCATTACATCGAGTACAACACCGATATCGGTCGAACGGAATGAATAAGGACTGATACGGGTTGCTTCGATGAATTTTGGTTCGATTTCGAGACGTTTCATAGCCTGGACGACGGGATTGCATCTTTCAGAATGGCCCACGGCAACGATAGTGTTATTTTCCTTCGCGAGTGAGACTATTTTTTCGCCCTGGGCGGTACTGGCGGCGAGAGGTTTTTCAATCAGTACTGGAATTTTATTAGCGATAAACATTTCTGCGAGGGTGAGATGGCTTTGAGTGGGAGCGGAGATGGTTACGGCATCTACTTTCCCTATAAGTTCTTTGCAGTCTGTAAAGAAGTTACACTTGCTCGCCTTTGCGAGTTTTTTTGCTTTGTCCTTTTGAATATCAACTATCGCGACAAGGTCTGATTGGGGAAGTTTTTTGAGGACTTTGGCGTGGATCTGTCCCATTTTGCCTGCCCCTACCACTGCTGTTCTTATCTTATCCATTTACAACCTAAAAATAACCACGAATTAACACAAATAAACACTTGTTTTACCGCTCACTTACGTTCGCGGCTCTGATACAAATTTTTAATGTTCTGTTCTTCTGAGTGATTCAAGGTATCTGCCGAAGCGATGCTGGCTGCTTTTGATAACCGAATCGGTCATAGCTTTTACATTTTCATCGAGGCCGGATTGGGCGGCAAGAGTTTTGGCGTTTTCGACGAGAGAGGTTTTCTTTTTATAAAGAACCTTAAAGGCATCGTTAATCGCCTTTTGCTGTTTTTCATCAAGACCTGCGCGAGTCAGTCCTCTTTTGTTTACGGTTCTGACTTCGGGCGGATAGTGGCCGCTGACAACGACGAAAGGTGTTACATCCCGATTGAGACCTGCAAAGCCTGCGGCATAGCTCCACTGGCCGATAGTAACGAACTGATGTATCTGGACGGTGCCGCTTAGCCAGACGCCAGTTTCTATCTTGCAGTGGCCGCTGACCTGTGTGCTGTTGCTGATAACTGTTTTGTCTTCAATTACACAATCATGACCGACGTGGACGCCTATCATAATCATATTCTCATTGCCTATTTTTGTTATCCCGTCCGGGTATATGCTTGGATGTATGGTTACAAATTCACGAATGATGTTGCTGTCGCCGATCTGGAGGGCGCCGAATTTGCTATCAGGTGTTGCGCCGAGCATTTGAGGATTTTTTCCAATGACACAGCCCGGATAAAAGAGGTTATTTTTCCCGATCTTTACATTTTTTGCGATCACAACATTGGCATCCAGTACACAGCCCGAACCAATACTGGTTTCTGCTTCTACGACACAGCCCGGGCCTATTGTAACATCTTTGCCGATCTCTGCACTTGTGTCTATCACTGCTGCTGGGTGTATTTTACTCATTATTTATTTTCCTGAAAATTTTATAATAACTTATCTGACCGCATCATCGTCAACCAGCATAAACTTGATCTCGGCTTCTGCGGCTTTTGCTCCGGAAACGGTCGCTTCACACTTACATACAGCGATTTTGCTTCGGACCTTTACGGTTTGAGCGGTGAGTATGAGCTGGTCGCCGGGTACAACACTTTTTCTTAATTTTACAGCGTCCATTCCCAACAGGACGGCAAGTTTACCGGTATGCTCGAGTTTCTGGGCAAAGAGCAGACCTGAGACCTGTGCCATAGCTTCGAGGACAAGGACTCCCGGCATTATAGGTGTAGACGGGAAATGTCCCTGGAAGAACATTTCATTAAAGGTAACATTTTTTACGCCTTTGATGAACCTGTCGCCGTCAATTTCAATGACCTTATCTACGAGGAGGAACGGATAACGGTGCGGCAGAATTTTTTGTATTCTTCGGATATCGAGCAGTGCATTTGTTCCTGCTTCGCTTATCCTGTCGTAGTTTTCGGCCTGAGCGAGGATTTGTTTTGCGAGTTTCTGGTTCAGATTGTGGCCGCTTTTGTAAGCGACTATTCGGCCGGTGATCTTTCTGCCGATCAAAGACAGGTCGCCAATAAGATCAACGACTTTGTGCCTGACACATTCGTCACTGAATCGGTAGCTATTTTTAATAGGGCCATCGGAACCGATAACCAGTATATCGCGAGGTCCCAAATGCGTACCGATACCGTGGGCCTGGAACTGTTTTGCCTCGGCTTCGAGCAGAAATGTTCTGGCAGGTGCGAGATTTTTTTCAAAATATTCTGTGGTCATTGTACAACTGAGCAGCTGTCTGCCGATACCTGTATGTTTCGTGTAATCCATATCATAGGTAATCTCAAGGCCATCGCTGCTGCTTGGCAGAGCATAAATGGAGGCTCCTGCTTCGTTGAAGCTGATGGCTTCTTTTACGGCAAATTCTTTTCTCGGCAGCTTCTGCTCGACAAAGCCGCATTTTTTGAGAGTTTTGAAATACTCATTGCTTCCGCCGTCAAGTCCCGGCATTTCTGAGGCGGCCACTTCGACAATGATATTGTCAATTTCCAGGGCGCTTAGAGCGGCCATACAATGTTCAATCGTTTCGACAGAAGCGTTCGATTTGGCGATAGCGGTTCTGCGGCCTCGCTCGGCAATGTTTTTTACATTTGCCTCTATGCGTACGGGCATATCGAGGTCTGTTCTGACAAAAACAATACCGGTATCGGCATCAGCGGGAAGGAATTTTACGGTTGACTCTACTCCGCTGAACATGCCCTTACCGGCAAGTTTAGCCTCCTGGGCTATTGTTCTTTGAGGCTTCAAGTTCTTCGACTCGCTTTATAAGTTGTTTTAATTGTTTGCTCATTTCGGGCAATTTCTGCTGAATGAGTACCTGCTTTATTTTTTCTTTTGCATCTATAGCAGGCGAACCAACAACCTTCTGATTCGGTTCGATATTTTTTACGATGCCTGCCTGTGCACCTACCTGTGTCATATCACCGATTGTTACGTGGTCTTTTACACCGACCTGGCCGGCGAGTACGACGCCGTTGCCGAGCTTTGCACTTCCGGCAAGGCCGACCTGTCCTGCAATCAAGCAGCATTTACCTATTATTACATTATGTGCAATCTGCACAAGATTATCCACTTTAGTCCCGGCACCAATGAGAGTGTGTCCGAATTTTGCTCTGTCAACACAGCAGTTCGCTCCTATTTCTACACAGTCTTCAATAACAACTGTGCCTGTATGAGGAATCAGTTTGTGCCGGCCATCAATAAAATAATAACCAAATCCGGTTGCGCCTATTGTGGAGTTGGCGGCAATAACGCAATTATTTCCAATGGTACAATTATGATAAATTACTACATTATCTTCTATTCTGCAGTCGGCACCTATTACAGAATTTTCGCCGATCTTGCATCCTGCACCTATAACGGTTTGCAGGCCTATTTTAGCGCCTTTTTTTATACAGGCAAGAGGACCTATGGATGCGGTTTTGTCTATTGAGGTGCCTTCTTCGGCGACAGCGGTTTTATGAATACCCGGGACAGGCGGAGTGAGTTCAGGCATAAATTGTTTCAGCACCGTAATCAGGGCTTTTTCGACATTATCGACGACAAGAAGCGGAATTGATGTTTTAACTTCTTTTGAGACAATCGCCGCAGCGGCATTACAGTCTGCTATATTTTCGAGTAGTTTTTCGTTTACAGCAAAGGTAATGCAGTCTTTTTGAGCGGAGTCAATCGGCGCTGCTCGAGAGATTTGCGCGCTGCCGGAACCTACGAGCCGGGCACCGGTTATCTCGGCAAGCTGAGTAACCGTGTATTTCTTCTGCGTATCTTTAGTCATATTTTATGATAAAAACCGCTTTTATTTACTTTTTATTCATAAGTTCAAGGACTTCTTCTGTAATATCGAGGTCCGGATTATGATAAAACAGTTTATGTGTTTTTGTGGTCATAACCAGATCGGCAGGTGTTTGTGCGGGAGGAGAAGTATCCGGCTGGTTGAGATAATTATCATCTCTGCTGATGACTATATCAAGTCCTTTGTCCTTAGCGACAGTTGCAATGACTTCGAGTATTTTTCGGTATATCTTTTCCTTGCCCTGCATTTCCTTTACGATAAGCTCCTGCTGATAGAATCCCTGTTTAGCATCAAGCTGTGATTGTTTCATCATCATTTCCTGGAGCATTTTAAGATAGTCGTCGCTGGTTTGTTTTCTTTTTTCCAGTGCGGCTTTATCTATTTCGATGCTTTCGTTGAGCTGTTTTAACTCTTCGAATTTTGCATCGCCCTGTGCGCTGAGGTCCTTTTCGACCTCTTCTTTCATATCACATTTATCGAAAACTTCCTTGAGACTGACGATGCCTATTCTCGGCGGGGCTATATCTTTTTTCTTTGCAGCCTGTGAATATTCCATTCCTATTACCAACAGGGTCAAGCTGGCCATAAAAACCATCATAACAAAATCTCTTCTTTTCATAATCTGCCTTTCCTAATTTCAAATAAAATTATCTTTTCTAAAACATACCGCCCACAGAGAAGCTGAACATTTCTGTATCATCATCGCCATGCTTCATCCACGGATATGCGAGTTCAAATCTCATGGGCACCTCTCCGAATAACTGCGGTATCATAATTTGAATACCTACACCTATAGATGACCGGAGGCCCCCCGTGTCAATTATACAGCCGTCGACGAACAAGAGTCCTGCGAGTGATTTTTCCGTTAGCGGTATATTAAGTTCTGCGCTGGCATCGGCTATCCAGTCGCTGCCGACGGGGTCATCATCCGGTCCGGAACGCGGGCTGATACCATAGTACGAAAAACCTCTTATGCTTCCCAGGCCTCCTGCATAGTATTTTTCAAATAACGGTGCATCACCTATGATAGCACCGGCATGCACTCTTGTTTCGAGAACGGTTTTTTTTCTGGCCAGGTCCTCTTTGACTACTTTGTACCATTTGCATGAGCCGTCAATGACGCCAAACGTATGGTCTCCGGCGACCTGTTCATAACTTAGTCCATATCTTTTACCCTTTGTAGGATTGATCAGCTTATCTGTTGTATTTCTCCCGAACCCAATGCTGACACCAGCGAGGAGGTTATCTCCCTTTACATCAACTACTTCTTTTGGTGCGTCGGAGGCGAGATTTTCTACGCCGACATTCTGAAGCCGAAATGATATGGACCTGTACTTTCCTTCTTTCAGTCTTTTTGTAAATCCAAGATGTCCGCTTAATCTTTCCTCATCAAAACTTGTTCTATAACGCTGCCAACTCGAAGCGGAAGTGGTCATACTTACAGGTTTATCCCTGAAATACGGTTCGGTAAAGCTTATCGAATATGAGCTTACTTCTGTACCCGGCTCCGCAGCAACTCTGAAAGTCTGTCCGGCGCCTTTGAATGCATCTTCTGAAAAGATTTTGCGCCAGCTTTTAGGCCATTTTTTGAAATCGAAATTTCTTTGTTCATATACGGCCTGTCCTATCAGTCCGTCGGCACTGCTTATGCCGGCACCGAACATTATCATACCAGTTTTGCCTTCTGTGATTCTTACCTCAGCATCTTTCTGGGTATCCTGTTTTTCTTCTTCTATAGGCATAATAGGCGTAATGGTAACTGTTTCGGCATAGATGGTGGCTTTGAGGCCTTTTTCGAGGTCTCCTTCGCCGTCGCCTTTGGCATTATGCGCATTGTACCACTGGCCGGGAGTGAAGCCTGTTTCGTCGAGGACGCGTCTTATAACTTTGTCCTGTGTGGCAGAATTACCGGAAATATTTACCTGGCCTATCTGGTAACGCAGACCTTCGTTTATATCAAATCGTGCAATTACCTGGTCATCCGCAGTGAACTGTCTGTGTGTTTTAACTTCAACATCAACAAAACCTGCTCTTCGATATCGCTCAAGTATTTCGTCTTTGCATTCATCGGCTTCTTCGTTACTGTAGAAATCGCCCTCTTTGAGCCTGAACGTATCGGCCAGGTTTGCGTCACTGTAAAATTCGTTTCCGACGAAATCTATTTTTTTAATGGCGTATCTTTTACCCTCTTCTATCACATAAACAAGATTTGCTTTTTTTCTGTTTTTGGAAAAATCCACTCTGTGAGAGACCTTTGTATCAAGATAGCCTCTTTTGTCATAGGCTTTCTGCAGCTGGACGAGGTCATCCTGAATTACCTTTTCCTGATAATAGTTTTGCATGAAGAAGTATTGTCTGGGTTTACTTTTGATAACCTTTTTTAGTTCCTTATCTTTTATCGAATCATTTTCCTCAAAGACTACCTTGCTGATCTTTACCCTTGGTCCTTCGTCGATTGTGTAATGCAGTATTCCTTTTTCGATGCCGGAGATGTCATAATCGATCTTAACGTAAGGGTAACCGGTGGTATGATAGAACTTGAGCAGTCTTTCGGCGCCATTTTGTGCGGTGAGTTTATCGAGGTAATCGCCCTTTTTGAATTCGAGTTTTTCCAGCAGTTTATCTTTCCCGTATTTTCTCTTTGCGCTGAAGGTTACGTCGCGGATGAGAGTTTTTTCCTTTATTACAAAGATAAGTTTTATTTTATCGCCAACCGGTTCGATACTGTAATAGGCTAATTCGACACCATTAATGGTGGCAATTCTTTTGACATCCTCCTGGGCCTGGGCATCACTGAAGAGTCGTCCGACTTTGCTTCTTATCGTCGAGTATATTTCATGATTTTTGATATTAATATTGCCCACCGTTTCAATGGTATCTATGACTTTTCCTTCATAAGCTGCGGAGCCCGGGTCGGCCGCCTGTGCAGAGACATAAAATATAAAAGATAATATAAGTGCAATAAATAAGGTCTGCAGCAGTTTACGATTTTTAGAGCAGCTACTCAAATTCAGCATAAAATCCCTTTCGTGCAAATTTTTTAACATATACAGTCCGCCATTTTAAAACGGTTCGGTCACCCTGGCCCTGGGTGTAAATCGAGTATTTGTGCCGTTGAAGTTAAGTTCAATCGTATCAGTCGGGCCGTTACGCTGTTTTGCAATTATGACCTCGGCACTGTTGGTTTCTTCGTAATCAGTTTCTCCGCGATGATAATAATCCTCTCTATGCAGCAGCATAACAACATCAGCATCCTGTTCGATACTTCCACTTTCCCGCAAGTCGCTCATTCTTGGTCTGTGGCCTTCTCTGCCTTCAGGTGAACGATTAAGCTGACTCAAAACCATCACAGGGACTTCAAGTTCTCTGGCAAGAGCTTTAAGATATCGGCTCATCTGGCTGACTTCCTGCTGTCTTGACTCTATTTTTCCGCCAAGACTCATAAGCTGGAGATAGTCTATGATGATACATCCTATTCCGTGCTGAGCCCTGAGCCTTCTTGCTTTTCCGCGCAGTTCGAGCGGAGTTATTCCCGGGGTATCGTCGACAAAGATAGGTTTTTCACTCAGTTCACTTGCGGTGTGAACAAGTTCCTGATACTGGTTATCATTTAACAGGCCTTTTCTTACGAGCTGTGAATCGATCAGTCCCCTGCTGCACAGCATTCTTTCGGCAAGCTGCTGTTTGCTCATTTCAAGTGAAAATATAGCGACAGGTATATTATTGTCTGCGCCGATGTGTTCAGCGATATTCATCGCAAAGCTTGTCTTTCCCATACTCGGCCTGCCTGCAATGACAATCATTTCACCATTCTGCAGGCCGCAGGTCAAATCATCGAGTTCGGCAAATCCTGTAGCAAGTCCTGTTACGTGATGTCCTTCCCGCTTATCGATCGCTTCAAATGCCTGAGTGAGCAGGTCTTTTATGGCTACGGCTGAGCCGGTAATTTTTTTCTGTGTTACGTTGAATATTCTCTGTTCAGCCTTGTCGAGTTTGTCACCTACGTCGCCGGCAGTTTCGAATGCTTCGGTCACAACTTCGCCGGCAGCTACGATAAGTTCTCTGAGCATTTGCTTTTCTTTTACGATCTGCAGGTAATGTTCGACATTAGCGCTGGACGGTACGGATTCGGCAACTTTGGCAAGATATTGTGCGCCGCCGACTTCATCAAGCTGATTACGTTTTTTCAGTTCGTCTCTGAGCAATACAAGGTCGAATTGGCTGCCCTTTTTCTCCCATAAACCAACAACAGCATCAAACATCATCTGATGCTCAAGACGATAGAATGCCTCGGTTTTTACTCTCTGGACAACGAGCCCGATACATTCCGGGTCGAGCAGCATCGAACCAAGTAGTGCCGCTTCAGCTTCAAGCGACTGCGGCATTGTTCTGCCGGCAACAAGATTTGGACTTATCGAAGAATCCATTCGATTATCAGTCTGAACTTTTTTATTCTGCGTTCTCTGCGTTTTGGTCCTGGTTCTGATTTTTCTGGTCATGGTCAGAGGTTTCTAATTCCTGACCTTCAGGTACAATAGTAACTTTAACCTGAGCTTCTACATCTTCTGCAAAGACAAGTTTGACAGTATATTGGCCGACTTCCTTGATATGCTCGCCGAGCTTTACATGCTTATCGGCGACTTCGAATCCCTGGAGACGAAGATTTGCAGCGATCTGATTTTCATGAATTGAACCAAACAGATGACCCTGCTCATTCGCCTTTGCGGCAATGACAGCTTCTGCGCCATCGACAGCATTAGCGGCCTTTTTGAGATTATCAATAACGACCTGTCTCTGTTCGGCTCTTTTTGCTTTTTCATCGGCCATTGCCTTTATCTTTGCCTCGCTTGGAATGGTAGCAATTCTCTGAGGGATAAGATAATTCCTTGCATAGCTCTGGTTGACCTCTACAATGTCTCCATACCAGCCAAGTTTTTCAACATCTTCACACAGTAAAACTTTCATACTAACTATCTCCAAAAAACAATCTGTCGGGTCAAGAGCCCGGTTATTTCACAAACAATTAACTGGTAAACGGCAGTAAGCCCATAAAACGCGCACGTTTTATGGCCAGTCTGACTTTTCTCTGGCAACTCGCACAGTTTCCGCTGCGTTTTCGTGAGAATATCTTGCCTCGATGTGTCAGCAGTTTGCCCAGGACATCAAGGTCTTTGTAATCGACATATTTCGTTTTGGAGCGGCAGAACCGGCATTGACTCTGCTCTCTGGTATTTTCCTTGCGTTTTCTCCTTCTGCTATTATTTGTTTTTGACTTATTTCTGTTAAAACCTTGCGATCTCACTTAAAGGCACTCCTAAATCTATCTTTAAATTATATTTTTTATTCACTTTAAAACGGGATATCATCACTGCCGGGGTGGGCATTATTTTGTGAACCGTAATCTGTGGGTGATTCCTGGGCAAAATCATCTGCGATGCTTTGCTCATCTCTCTGGCCTGCCGAGAGGAACTGGAAATTCTCCGTTGTCACCCTTAATTTACTTCTTTTAGTACCATCCTGAGCAGTCCAGCTGTCAAAAGTAAGTCTGCCTTCGAGCATGAGCGGTCTTCCTTTTTTGCAGTATTTGTTAATAGTCTCAGCGGTTTTCCCAAACGCTCTGCAATCTACAAAACAGGTTTCCTCACGCTTTTGGCCGTCCTGAGCGGTCCATCGGCGGTTAGTAGCGATGCCGAAATCCACTACGGCCGTCTGGCTGGGCGTATAAGACAATTGCGGGTCCCTGGTAAGGTTTCCGACCAAAATAACTTTATTAAAATTTGCCATATCTATTCCTTCTCACTGTGCCCTGTACGCAGATCAGCCTGCTAATCAACATCAAGGTCTTCGTTTTCCGCTTCAGCAGTATAGTCGATATCAGGGGCTTTTTTTGAATCCTGTAGTTCCTGTGCTTTTTTATCGAGCATCGTAGCGGGGGTATCCTTCTTCATATCTTCTTCGGTTACATGGTCTGCTCTAAGTATAAGCACTCTCATTATCCTTTCTGACAGCTGTATATCTCTTTCAATAGAAGTTATCCTGCCTGAAGGGCTGTTGAAATAAACGAGAAAATATGTGCCTCTGCTTTTTCCCATAATTTCATAAGCCAAAGGTCTTTCATCCCATTTACGGATACTGACCACTTCAGCGCTGTTACGTTCAAATATTTTCTCTATATGTGCACTAACACCTTCGGCATCAGTGGCAGCTTCTGCCGAATCAACGAGGAACAAAGCCTCATACAACCTTTTTGCTACGGTTTCCAAATCAATTTCTCCTTAACAAAATTTTTAAAACAATCTATTTTTTTAATTTTTATTATTTGTCATCACTGTCATTATCATTCGCTTTTATTCTGCGATTGACTTTATTCATCACAGTCTCAATACTTTCGGTTATCCACATCATCGCTGCTTCAGCTGCCTGAGCTATTGCATCGTCTATCAGCAGTCGTTCGCTGTCCAGCGGCTTTGAAAGCACATAATCAACACCGGCTGTTTGGCCTCTGGGGCCTATGCCTATTCTCAACCGATTGAATTTGTCTGTGCCGAGCTTTTCGACGATATCCAACAGGCCGTTGTGTCCACCGGCCGAGCCGGCAGCTCTTAATCGAATCATTCCCGGCTCAAGAGCCAAATCATCGGTTATTACAAGCAGATCACTGACAGGCAGCTTATAAAAATTTACGACAGCCGTGATAACCTGTCCGCTGTTATTCATAAACATCAGCGGTTTAATCAATATTAACTTTTTATTTTCAAATTCTGTCTGACCAAAAGCTGCTGAGAACTTTTCTCTGTTCATATCAACATTCAGCTTTTGCGCCAGCAGGTCAACAGCATCAAATCCAACGTTGTGCCGAGTTCCTTTATACTCGGTGCCCGGATTACCCAGACCTGCTATTAATTTTATTTCATCCATCAATTATATTCCGGCCGAAATATATATGCCGGTCGTTTAATTGTATTATTTTTCCGATTCTTCTTCGCCCTCTTTCGGCTTACGCTCAGTAATAACCTCAGGAGAAGTTGGTTCTTCACCTTCTTCGGCTGCTTCCTCGGCAGGTGCCGCGGCAGTAACTGCAGGCAGACGACAACTGATCAAGAGAGCGTCCGGGTCAGTTATCAGCTTTATACCGTCCGGCAGTTTAATATCACGGGCGTGAATCGAATCGCCGATGCCGAGATGCTTAACCGAGACATCGATAGCCTCAGGTATCTCTGTAACTGTACATTCGATCTCCAGATGGTCGAGGTGTTCTTCCAAAAGGCCGCCTTCATGTGAACCTGCCGGTGTACCTTTGAAGATAAGGGGCGCTTCAACTTCGACCCGTTCGGTAAGATCGACTCTGATAAGATCGGTGTGAATTATCTTTTTTCCGAGATGGTCATACTGAATATCCTTGACCAGCAATTTTTCTGTTTTTCCTTCAAACTGAACATCGAAAAGCCTGTGTCCATGATGGAGCCCTTCGACAAAATCATGCTCATCAAGAGAGAGCATTTCAGGTTCCTGTCCGTGTCCGTAAACAACTGCAGGTATCTTTCCTGACTGTCTTACTTTTGCTGAATGTTTTGAGCCAAGCTTTTTTCTTAATTCTGCCTTTAATACTAACTCTTTTGCTACCATTTTTACCTCACCTAAAGTCTAAACTTTTATTTTTCAAAAAAGAAATCAATGAAACATCGCGCTTATTGATTCATTTCTGTGAATACGCTTTACGGCCTCACCAAGAATATCCGAAACCGTCAATATATTGAGATTCGAGAGTTTTTTCATGCCATCGTGCACCGGAATAGTATCTGTGACGACTATTTCATCAATCGGAGAGGCTGCAATATTATCAACAGCATTGTCGGAAAATATCGCATGTGTTGCTCCGATGAAGATATTTTCTGCACCTTTTTCTTTAAGCATCTTAGCGGCAGTGCACATTGTTCCTGCCGTAGAAATTATATCATCACACATCAGTACATTTCTTCCTTTAACTTCGCCGATTATTTCTCCGCATTCAACTTCCCTGCCGTTGATCCTTCTTTTGTGGATTATTGCCAGTTCGGCGCCGAGGTGCTGGACATATCTGGCGGCTCTTTTTATATTGCCGACATCAGGAGATACGATGGTTAATTTTTCGATCTTTTTGCTCTGAAAATATCTGCTGAGCACCGGCTCAGCAAATAGATGGTCGACAGGTATATCAAAAAATCCCTGCAGCTGAGCTGCGTGGAGGTCCATAGCAAGAACTCTTTCAGCACCTGCGACGGTAATAAGATTTGCTACCAGTTTTGCTGTTATGGGCACCCTGCCCTCATCTTTCCTGTCCTGGCGGGCATATCCGAAGTAAGGTATCACCGCTGTTATCCTGCTGGCACTTGCGCGTTTTAGACAATCGAGAAATATCAGAAGCTCAACAAGATTAGTATCAACAGGACTGCAGCATGACTGCACAACGAAACAGTCTTTGCCGCGTACGTCATCTTCGCATTTTATTATTTTTTCACCGTCGGGAAAACGTTCTATCTTTGCCCCACCTACCGGGACACCGAGATATTTACATATTTTGGTTGTAAGTTCAGGATTACCTGAGCCGCTGAAAACCTTAATGTTCTCTTTTAAAAACATTTCATTCCCTTTATTTTTTACATTCCTCAATATTTTCAGCATTTACAACTGAGCCGGGTTTTATATGGCTGCCCGCCGGGATTTGTATAGGGGCAACGAGTATTGAGCCCGGTTCGATATAGCTGTCATCACCTATCTGTGTAGTGTTTATCTGTTTGCCGTCATAATTAGCTGTTATGGCACCTGCACCTACATCTACACCTTTGCCGATTTTGGCATCTCCGATATAGCTGTGATGACGAGCTCTTACACTATCACAAAGTGTTGAGTTCTTTACTTCGGTAAAGACACCAAGAACTACATCATTTTCAATAACCGTGCCCTCCCTAAGATAAGCAAATGGGCCGATTCTGCAGTTATTTCCTATAGTTACTACTCCGTGGATATATGTAAAAGGCTCAATAATCGTATCCTGGCCGATTTTTGCACGTGCATCTATCCAGGTATTAGGCGGATCAACAATAGTAACGCCGGTTTTCATAAGTTTGTCCTGTATTCTGCCCTGCATAATCTTGCCTGCTTCGCTGAGCTGTTCTCTGCTGTTAACACCCATCGCATCGGCAGCGGCGACGGCGGTTACGGCAACAACCTTATGCCCTGCTTCAATGATCAGATGGAGGGCATCAGTCAGGTAATATTCGTTTTTGACATTATCCGGCGTAATTTTGTCAAGCGTCTCGAACAATACCTTATTTTTAAAGCAATAATAGCTCGGATTAACTTCCTTGATTGCCTTTTGCTGCGGGTTACAGTCGCCATCCTCGATGATACCCTGGATATTTCCGTAGCTGTCTCTTAGAATCCTGCCATAACCTTTTGGGTCATCGAGTATCGCGGTAGCCAGAGTCGCAGCGGGCATTTCACTTTGATGCTTTTCTATCAGGGTTTTCAAAGTTTGAGGTCTTATCAAAGGTCCATCGCCGCAGAGGATGAGAGTATCACCATCAAAATCTGCAAGCTGGTCTTTGCAGCACATAACTGCGTGGCCTGTACCTTTTTGCTCTGTCTGTTCTATCCATACGATATTTTCATCGCCGTTGAATTTCTCAATTACCTGTTCTTTTCCGAATCCAACGATTATATAAAGCTTTTCTATACCGGCACTTCTGCAAGCATCGACTACGTATGCCAGCATCGGACGGCCACAGACTTCGTGCAGGACCTTCGCTATCTTGGTATTCATCCTGCTGCTGACGCCGGCGGCCAGTATTATTGCAACTTTATCAGCCATATATAATCTTTCTTTTAACCATCTTTCCTAAACTACCCGGCCAGGACTCGAACCTGGAATAGAGGCACCAAAAGCCCCTGTGTTACCAATTACACCACCGGGTATAAGTCCTTTAAAATCAAAGAATTAGCCATAAAATAGACACAAGTAGTCCATGGATAATTTAAATATCACAGCTAACATATTAAGTCTTCAATTCTTCTGTTTTCACGGTGTCCGACTGAGTCCGGACTGATTTGGTCCTGTCGGAGGTTAGAGCCGGATATGCCGTGATACTGCCGACCCTAGATTCCATCGTCACCCCTTGCGACAAGGACGCGAGCGATACTATACCGGAGCGTTATCGGCAAAGCAAGTATTTTTCTTCAGTAAATTAGCTGTTTTTGATACTGATATGGGCTATTTTGGCTAAAAAACGGCTTGAGGAAATAAATTTTTTCAGCAGGCGACAAATTGCCTTTGCAGAGATATAAAACAGGAAAAAGCGGTTTTAAAGTTGAATATTGACAGTTGCGGTATTGGCGGATATATATGTAGCAGGCGGTACGTTTATCGTTAATTCAGGAGTGGGTCATCTTTATTCCGCTGTTTACCGCCTTGGGAATAATCAGTATAATCAGCGGTGTATTGTAACCCAGAAGGACGGAGTCTATAATTATTACGGAAATTATATAAGGACAAACCAGTTTTTTTACCCAAAAAAACATCTGACGAGGAAATTTTTATCCGGATTAACAGAGAAATGGATTTTGATACCTAATCTAAGAGAACAGTAATGAATTCTGAAACCAACAAAAAAGTAAAATCTATAGATGAGCTGGCTGGGATAGTGGATTCTCTTAAGAAAAAAGGGAAAAAAGTAGTTCAATGTCACGGTGTTTTCGATCTTGTGCATATCGGGCATATCAGACATTTCAACCTGGCTAAAAAAGAAGGTCAGGTTCTGGTTGTTACCAGCACAAAAGATAAGCACGTTAACAGAGGTCCCGGCAGACCTGTCTTTAATGAACACCTCCGAACAGAAGTACTGGCATCTTTGTCCGTAGTCGATTACGTGGGCCTGGTCGATTCGCCCAATGCGATAGACTGCATTAAACAATTAAAACCCGATGTTTATGCAAAGGGGCCCGACTATAAAGATAAGGATAAGGATGTAACGGGGAAGATCTACGACGAAGAGGAAGCGGTAAAATCAGTCGGCGGCAGGATGGTATTTACCGATGATATTACGTCCAGTTCCTCAGGTTTGATCAATACTTATCTGGATGTGTATCCTCCAAGGACAGTCAAATATCTCGACGCTATTTCTAAGAGATATCCGATAGATTTTATAATACGCAAGCTGGAGGCACTGAATGACCTGAAGGTACTGGTAATAGGCGATACTATTATCGATCAGTATCATTACTGCACACCTATGGGGAAATCTTCGAAAGAGCACCTGGTCGCCAATCGATATGTATCAGAGGAATCTTTTGCAGGCGGTGTGCTGGCAACAGCCAATAATGTAGCGAGCGTCTGTAACAGTGTCGATATGCTGACAGTTCTGGGGGAGAAAGATAGTTTCAAGGATTTTATCCAGAGTCATTTAAATCCGAGGATAACTCCATTTTTCTTTTATAGGCCAGGCTGCGGAACTATCGTCAAGAAAAGATTCGTAAGCAGAGGTCTTAACAGAAAACTATTCGAGATATGTCATATCGAAGACGATGATATCGATGTCAGCGAAGAGATGAAAATAATAGAGCATCTGGATAAGATAATCGGCAATTATGACCTGGTTGTTATTTCTGATTTCGGGCACGGGCTGCTGACAAGTAAGCTAATAGATTTTATATGTGCAAGGGCCCGGTATATCGCATTAAATGTTCAGACAAACAGTGCGAATATCGGGTTCAATCTTGTTACCAAGTATCCGAGAGCCAATTCTGTCTGTACCGATGAAATGGAGCTTAGATTCGCAACCCACAATAAAACAGGCGACCTGCGGGATGATACCAAAGCTGTTTACAAGAAACTCGGGTGTGAAAATATTATCGTAACACGCGGGGCGAACGGGTCTCTGGGTTATTCGAAACAAAAAGGATTTCACGAAACGCCGGCATTTTCGTATAGTGTTGTCGATGCTATAGGGGCAGGTGACGCTTTCTTTGCATTTGCGGCTCCGTGTTTTGCGTCCGGTATGTCCCTTGATTTGGTCTCTTTCATCGGTAACGCAGTAGGTTCACTGGCTGTGCAGGTAATATGCAACAGGGAACCAATAAGCAAAGTAAATTTAATTAAATTCATTACACGACTATTAAAGTAAAACGAAACATTACGGAATATTTAGAGAATTTAAAGACCGCTCTTGACAATATTGCAGCGACGGACAGAGACGGCAGGAGCCATTCGCTGAACGACGCGGTCGAATACACCGTCAAGCTGATACTTAAACAGGCACAGGCAGGAGCCAAGCTTTTATTCATCGGTAACGGGGCCAGCGCTTCCATCGCGAGTCATATGTCGTGTGATTTCAGTAAGAATGCACGGGTCAGGGCGATCGCTTTTAACGATACGGCTCTGCTGACAAGTATCAGTAATGATATCGGTTACGAGGCTGTGTTTGAAAAACCTATCGAGAGGTTTGCGGATGCCGGGGACATTTTATTTGCCATAAGCAGCTCGGGAGCATCTGCAAATATTATAAACGGGGTAAGGGCTGCGTATCAGAAGGACTGTTTCGTTATTACGCTTTCCGGTTTTCAGGAGAACAATCCCCTGCGTTCTCTGGGACATATGAACTATTACGTACAACAGATTTCATATGGTCCTGTCGAGATCCTGCATCATTCCATATGCCACTGTATCCTTGACAGTATTATTCATGAAAAAGCCGGGGATAAATAACAAGGAACAGTATCGTGGTGTATTCTAAAAGACCGAATTGCAGCAGATAGGTATATCTGTGACAAAAGATAATAAAAACGCGAAGGAAAAATTCGTAGTAATCGGCAGCAATTCTTTTTCCGGTTCGAATTTTGTCGATATTTTACTGGAAAACGGAGCAGAGGTTGTCGGCATCAGCAGGTCCGCTGAGCCAGCCGATGTGTTTTTACCTTACAAAAAACGTAAAAATCCCGCCTTTCAATTCCACAAATTCGATCTGAATCATCATCTTGATGAGATCGTAGAGATTATTCATCTGTTTGCGCCTGACTATGTTGTGAATTTTGCTGCACAGGGGATGGTCGCACAAAGCTGGAACAAGCCCGAGCACTGGTTTGAGACTAACCTGGTGGCGAATGTAAATCTGCATAACGAGCTGCGCAAGTGTGAGTTCCTAAAAAAATACGTTCAGGTTTCCACGCCTGAGGTTTACGGCAGCTGTGAAGGACTCGTAAAAGAAAGTGCTAACTATAATCCGAGCACACCTTATGCCGTTTCAAAGGCGGCGGCTGATATGAGCCTGATGACTTTTCACCGGACGTACAATTTCCCGGTAGTTTTTACGCGTTCAGCTAATGTGTACGGTCCCGGCCAGCAGCTTTACCGGATTATTCCAAGGACCATACTTTATTTTCTGACGGGCAGGAAACTGCAGCTGCACGGAGGCGGACATTCGGTACGTTCATTCATTCATATTAAAGATGTGGCCGATGGGACCTTAAAGGCAGCTCGAAACGGGGAGGCTGGTGAGATATTTCATTTTTCCACATCGCAAAACATTTCCATCAGGTCGCTTGTGGAAATGATAGCAAAGCAGATGGAAGTTTCGTTCGATGATAACGTTGAAGTAGCCGAGGACAGGTGCGGTAAGGATGCTGCGTATCTGCTGGATAATTCAAAGGCAAAAATATTACTGGACTGGGAAGATAAAATAACTTTGGAACAGGGAATCAAAGAGACTATTGCCTGGGTCAGCAACAATTTGGATGCACTTGAAAAACAGGCTTTGGAATACATACATAAACCGTAAATCAGGGAGATATTAATATGCACATCCTCGTTACAGGAGGTTGCGGCTTTGTTGGGACAGCGCTGACAGAGGGGCTTTTAAACCTGGGTCATGACGTTACTGTTGTGGATATTATGTGGTTCGGTAATTATCTCGGCGAGCATAAGAACCTAACGGTTCTGAAGGAAGATATCAGAAACACAGAAAATATTCCTATGGATGGGATAGACACTATTATACACTTGGCAAATATCGCTAACGACCCCTGCGGCGAGCTGGACGCCAAGCTGTCGTGGGAGGTTAATGTGCTAGCAACTATGGGACTGGTTGAGCGAGCGATAAAGTGCAAGGTAAAGCAGTTTATTTATGCGAGTTCCGGGAGTGTGTACGGCGTTAAGGAAGAGGATAAAGTTACCGAGGAATTGCCGCTGGTGCCTATATCTGATTATAATAAGACAAAGATGATATCCGAACGGGTGCTGCTGAGCTACCAGGATTCAATCGCTGTTCAGTGTCTCAGGCCTGCGACTATATGCGGGTATTCGAAGCGGTGCAGGCTGGACCTTTCTGTCAATATGCTGACAATGCAGGCGCTTAGCCGGGGGAAAATTACCGTTTTCGGGGGCGACCAAACAAGACCTAATATCCATCTAAAGGATATGCTCAGGGTTTATATACATTTTCTTGAATCAGGTCAAAAGGCTACGGGTATTTATAACGCAGGGTTTGAGAATATCTCGATAATGGAGATAGCACAGAGGATAAAGGAAAAGATACCGACAGAAATTACCGTTACAGAATCTAATGACCCCCGCTCTTACCGGCTGGATTCGAGCAAGCTACTTGCGACCGGGTTCGAGCCGAGATACTGTGTTGCCGACGGGATAGGCGATATCATTAAGGCCTATGAGGCGGGGATATTAAAAGATGATGACGGATGCTATAATATAAGAGTAATGAAGAAACTCGGCGATCTAACTAAATATTAATCAGGAGAAGGTAATGGGCCAGGAAATAGATCTTCTTATCGACTATCCAAAGACGAAAAGGCAGGTAAAAGAACGCGGGGCAGAAAAGACAGAACAAGACCGTGCTATCGCAAGGCAATTCGGGGAGGAATTTTTCGACGGCGACAGGAAACACGGCTACGGCGGATACAATTACAATCCGAGATTCTGGCAGCCTGTTGTTCCGGCATTCCAGAGGCATTTTGGTCTGACTGCCAAAAGCTCTGTTCTGGATGTCGGAAGCGGGAAGGGATTTATGATGCACGATATAGCCGAGATGATACCCGGAATAACCGTAAAAGGTGTCGACATCTCAGAATATGCTATCGAAAACACTATCGAGGATATGAAACCGCATGTCCAGGTTGCCAATGCAAAGAAACTGCCTTTTGAAAACAATAGTTTCGACGTCGTGATATCTATTAATACGGTCCATAACCTCGAACGAGACGAATGCGCACAGGCTCTTAAGGAAATAGAAAGAGTAAGCAGGAAAAACAGCTTCATAACCGTCGATGCATATCACAACGATGAGGAAAAAGAACTGATGGAGGCATGGAATTTGACTGCAAAGACCGTTATGCATGTAGATGAGTGGAAACAGTTCTTCGAGAAAATAGGATATACGGGCGATTATTTCTGGTTCATTCCATAATTTATGAAAACAGCAAAGAAAAACACCTCTGTATTTGTTCAGATGTATCAATTGATGAAGAAGATACGCATAACAGAAGAGGCTATCGCCAATCGATATTCTCAATGGAAGATGCGATGTCCCACGCATTTGTGTTCAGGACAGGAAGCTGTTGCAGCGGCGGTTGGGACTATATTAAGGAAAGATGATTTTGTCGTCAGTATGCATCGCGCACACGGACATTATCTTGGCAAAGGGGGAAATCTTAAAAAAATGCTCGCAGAGATACACGGCAAAGCCGGCGGGTGCAGCGGCGGCAAAGGCGGGTCGATGCATTTGACAGATAAGAGTGTAAATTTCATGGGCAGCACTGCTATTGTAGGGGGAACAATACCAATTGGAGTTGGACTGGGATTATCGATAAAACTGGGAAAGAGCAACCAGGTCAGCGTGGTTTTTCTCGGAGACGGCGCAACTGAAGAGGGAGTTTTTTATGAATCTGTCAATTTTGCCGCGGTAAAGAAACTGCCCGTTCTGTTTATCTGCGAAAATAATCTTTATTCGGTTTATTCGCCATTAAGTGTTCGCCAGCCTGTGGGCAGGAAGATATCTGAGATGGTTAATTCTATAGGGATAGAAAGTGAACATGGCGACGGGAATAATGCTGGGGAAGTTTATGATAAAATCCGTCGGGCAGTTGATGCGATAAGGAAAGACGGCCTGCCGCGATTTCTGGAGTTTGCTACATACCGCTGGCGAGAGCATTGCGGGCCTAATTTTGATAATGATATCGGATATCGAACTGAAGAGGAGTTTGAGAGCTGGAAGAGACGCGACCCGATAGTGTTATTCGAGGAGAAGCTGCTTACGGATAAGGCCATTTCAAAAAAAATGATCGAAAAAATAGAAGCGGATATTCAAAAAGAAGTCGATGAGGCTTTTGATTATGCGGCGAGTTCTGATTTTCCCGCTGATGCGGATGCCTTTGACGGATTATATAAAAATTAAAATGGATTTATAAACAGTGACTACTTTTGCAGAAGCTATAACCGATGGTTACACCCAGGCGATGGAGATGGACAAGTCTGTTATATGCTTCGGCCTGGGTATAGATGATCCGAAAGGGATATTCGGCACAACATTAGGACTGAAGGAAAAATTCGGCGAAGAACGCGTTTTTGATGTTCCTACATCTGAAAATGCGCTGACCGGTATCGGTATAGGCGCATCTTTGAACGGTATAAGACCTGTAATGAGTCATCAGCGGCTTGATTTTTTCCTTCTTGCAATGGACCAGCTTGTGAACAATGCGGCGAAGTGGCATTATATGTTCGGCTCGCAAAGTTCTGTACCTATTACTATCCGGCTGATAGTCGGTCGGGGCTGGGGTCAAGGACCTACTCATTCGCAAAATCTCCAGGCATGGTTCGCACATGTGCCGGGGCTTAAAGTTGTGATGCCGAGTATGGCTGCGGATGCGAAGGGTTTATTGCTGTCGAGTATCTTCGATGATAATCCTGTGGTTTTTATCGAGCACAGATGGCTGCATAATCTCAAAGGTGATGTGCCTGCTGGAGATTACAGGGTGCCTATCGGAAAGGCGCAAAGGCTGAGGAAAGGAAGTGATATTTCCATTGTTGCTTTTTCGTATATGACTATAGAGGCGCTGCATGCTATAGAGGTTTTAGAAAAACAGGGTATATCCTGCGATTTGATCGACTTGCGTTCAATAAGCCCGATAGACTGGGAGATGATATTCGAATCTGTTAAAAAGACCGGCAGACTGATAGCTCTGGATACGGGACCAGAAATCTGTTCGGTTGCAGGTGAGATAGTTGCGCAAGTCAGTATGGAATGTTTTGATGTTTTGAAACAGGCACCGCAGAGACTGGCGCTGCCGCAATTTCCTACGCCGACGAGTTTGGCGCTAACGAAAGTTTTTTATAAAAAGGCAGAAGATATCATAGAACTGGCAGGAAAGATGCTGGAAAAAGATATCGATCTGAAAAGTTTTCAAAGGAGTAAGGATTTTCTGCATGACGTGCCGGGCGATTGGTTTAAGGGTCCTTTTTAGTTATGAAAGATAAAAAGAAAGTAGTCGTTATCATTTCAGTAACCAGTGACATCGGACTTGCGCTGGCGAAGTGGTATTCGAAAGAAGGCTACATTGTCGTCGGGACATATCGCTCGGGAGAGCTGCTGGGCAAGCTGGAAAATCTTGAGAATTGTCATCTGTTTTCCTGTGATATCAGCAATAAAAAGAATATCGATAAATTTATCAGTTGGTATAAAAAACTGGATATGAGATGGGATGTATTTATTTCCTGTCCTTGTACGCCGCTTCCGCTTAAAGCCTTTTTCGAATGTGATTTTGACGAGTGGAGCGATTCCGTACACGTCAACGCTATAGAACAATTAAGAATACTGCACCAGATATATCCATATAGAGATGAAAGTAAGATATCAGATATCGTGCTTTTTGCAGGCGGAGGAGTGAATAACGCTGTGATCAACTTTTCGGCTTATACGGTTTCTAAAATAATGCTGATCAAGATGTGTGAATTTCTTGATGCTGAGAATAAAAACATTAATATATTTATAGTCGGGCCCGGATGGACGAGAACAAAAACGCATGAATTCGTTCTGCAGCATGTCGCCAGGGATGATGAAAGATATCAGAAAATTACTGATTTTCTCAAGAGCGGCAAAGGCACGAGTATGGAGGATATTTATAAATGTATCCAATGGCTGTGTGAGCAAGGTAAGGAGGTTGCAAGCGGCAGGAACTTTTCTATCGTTAATGATAAATGGAGGGAACCTGACAGTAAGAAATTAGCGGATGAGCTTAAAAAAGATCCTGAGATGTACAAGCTTAAGAGACATAAGAACGATTTTTTAATATAAGGACAATATATGGCAAAGGATTTATCACAAAAAGAGGCATTTGCTATAGCCAGCAGTTATCAATTCGATACGGAATCAATTCAGCTGGGACCATGGACATCTTACAGTCTGCTAAACGACCCCAAGCATATGTGTTTTGTGCTGGCGAGGTATAAATTCTGCGCGAAGATGCTGCAGGGCAAAAAGAATATCCTGGAAATCGGCTGCGGTGACGGGTTCGGTATACCTATTATTGCCCAGGATGCAGAATATGTGCTGGGTATAGATGTCGATGACAGGTTGATAGACGGCAACAGCGGCAGACTGGAGAAAATCAAGAATATTGAGTTTAAGAAGATCGATATTTGCCAGGCTGTGCCTGAGCGTAAGTTCGATGCAGTGTTCTCCATCGATGTTATCGAGCATCTCGATGCGCCTTTGGAAAAACCTTTTATGGATAATACGTGTCAGTGCCTGAAAGACGACGGTATATGTATTATCGGCTCACCTAATAAAACATCCGAAAAATATGCTACCGAAAGGAGCAGGATACAGCATATAAATTTAAAAACCGCCGAGACACTGAGGGAATTACTGAATAAATATTTCGTAAACAGTTTTATATTCTCAATGAACGATGAAGTTATTCATACCGGTTATTATCCTATGGCACATTATCTGTTCGGTATTGGAGTAGGCAAGAAGTAATAAAGATGAGTAATAACGGCAGGATGAAAGTCGCGATATTGGGCAGCGGTAATATAGGGACCGATTTGCTAATGAAAACATTGCGCAGTGATTCTTTAGAGTGTACACGCTTTATAGGAAGGGACCTGTCTTCCAAAGGAATAACAAAAGCGAAAGAGCTCGGCATAAAAGTTTCTGACAAAAGCATAGATGAGATACTGGAAAATCCTGACTGCTGTCAGCTTGTCTTCGATGCCACTTCTGCAAGGGACCATTTGCATCACTGGTCGCTGTTGAAAGAAACGGATAAAATCGTAATCGATATGACTCCTTCGAAAGCAGGAAAAATGATAATCCCTGCGATCAATCTCGATGATGCGGTCAGCTGCAGAAACGTTAATATGATAAGCTGCGGCGGACAGGCCTCTATTCCGCTGGCATATACACTGACAGAGGTATGCAGCGGTATTGAATATATCGAAGTGGTATCGAGTATCGCTTCGAGAAGTGCGGGGCCTGCAACACGGATAAATATCGATGAATATATTGAAAACACCGAGGAAGGGCTTGATGCTTTCTGCAGATGCCGCCGATTTAAAACAATTCTTATACTCAATCCTGCAGAACCCTGTATCGATATGCAGGCTACTATATCAGCCAAGATGAAAAAGCCTGATATCGAGAAGATAAGAGATGCTGTCAGTCGAATGGAAAAGAAGATCCAGTCTTATGTGCCGGGCTATACAATTATTGTGCCGCCGGTGTATGAAAATAATCGAGTCGTCATTATGGTCAGGGTCCGCGGGCTGGGAGATTATCTGCCAAGTTATGCGGGCAATCTTGATATTATAAATTGTGCTGCGATAGCAACGGCAGAGATGTACGCCGATCAAATCCGGAACGGTTTGCTTAATTTATCAAAAGCGAGGACAATATGAACGATATTCTGATAATTGATTCCACTCTGCGAGACGGCAATCATGCCACTCGTCATCAGTTGAATAAGGAACAGATATCGAACTATGCTGCTGCGGCAGAGGCGGCGGCGGTGCCCGTTGTTATTGTCGGACACGGCAACGGTTTGGGGGCTTCTTCTCTGCAGGTAGGCGAGGCTCTTTTGTCCGACCAGGAGATGATAGCAGCGGCAAGAGAGAATTTAGGCAACTCAAAGCTGGGCGTTTTTATGATACCCGGTTTTGCAACTATAAATAAAGACCTGAGCAGAGCTATCGAAGCAGGCGTTGAAGTGGTGTTCGCGAGTTCACACTGCACGGAAGCAGATACTACTCAACGGCATATCGGGTATGTCAAAGAAAAGGGTAAAACCGCCTATGGCAATCTTATGATGATACATATGGCCTCTAAGGAAAGGCTTATTGAAGAATGCCTCAAGATGCAGTCTTACGGCGCTGATGGTGTTATACTGATGGATTCTTCAGGGGCATTTTTGCCGAATGATGTGGCCGAGAGAATAACGGCACTGGTCAATGCCGCGGATATACCTATAGGTTTTCACGCTCATAATAATCTCGGTATGGCTGTCGCAAACTCTATTGCTGCGGCAGAAGCAGGAGCGACTATTTTAGACTGCTGTGTACGGGGATTCGGTGCGGGGGCGGGGAATGCTATGCTGGAAATAGTCGTGGCAGTATTGAATAAGATGGGCTATCGGACGGGCATAGACCTTTATAAGGTGTTAGACCTTTCGGATATAGTTAAAAACGAGCTTGCTGAAGTTGCCAAAGGTGTTGACCCAATCTGTATAGTCAGCGGACTGGCAGGAGTATTTTCCGGATTCGCAAAACATGTCGAAAGAGTGGCTATGCAGTACGGGGTTGACCCTCGAGATATATTTTTCGAGCTGGGCAGAAGAAAAGTAGTAGCAGGACAGGAAGATATGATAGTCGAGGTTGCAATAGACCTTGCAGATAAAAAAAGGAAAGCGGAGCAGAAGCAACTGCGATAGAGAATTGTTTTTCGGAGATAATTTTGAAACTGACTGATTATGTTGTTCATTTCCTGACAGAACAGGGAGTCAAACACGTCTTTGGAGTAACAGGCGGTGCTGCAGTACATCTATTCGATTCGGCTTACAGGAATCCGAAAATTACGCCGGTGTTTACACATCATGAACAGGCTGCTTCGTTCGCAGTTGAGGCTTATTCACGCGTAAATAATAAGATGGGAGCTGGTTTTTTTACTACAGGTCCGGGCGGTACTAATGCTATTACCGGCTTATGTGCGGCCTGGCTTGACTCGGTGCCGTGTATTTATATTTCCGGCCAGACACGGTTAGAGCATTCGACACGGAACAAGCCTTTCAGGCAGCTCGGCAGTCAGCAGATAGATATTGTTTCGGTAGTTGAGCCTCTTACGAAATATGCGGTTATGGTGGAAGATGCGAAGATGATAAAATATGAAATGCAAAAGGCTGCCTATATCGCCAAGACGGGCAGACCTGGTCCGGTCTGGGTAGATATTCCTTTGAATTTTCAGTGGACCTTTATAGAGCCTGACGAAATCCCAGGTTTCGACCCTTCTTCTATGAAGGAAAAAACATTGTCAGAGAGCCAGATAGAAGACTGTATTGAGAAGTGCTATGAACTTATTATAACCTCTAAAAGGCCGATGATATTAGCCGGTTACGGGATCAGGCTGGGCGGAGCAACAGAGGAATTCAAAACATTTATCAGGAAAACACAGATACCTTTCCTGTCAACGTGGAACGCAAGCGATATTTTACCAACCGATGATAAACTGTATATGGGCAGATCCGGTATTGCCGGGCAGAGAGGAGCTAATCTTGCGGTTCAAAACTGTGATTTGCTGATAAGTATAGGTTCGCATTTGAGTATCCCTATGACGGGCACTAATTACGGTGCCTTTGCACGGGAAGCTAAAATAGTAATGGTAGATATTGACCGTGTAGAGCTGGAAAATGAAACTGTGAAGGTACATCTGCCGATACGGCTCGATGTTAAGGTGTTTTTAGAGAAGATGATGCTTAAATGGAACGAGCATAAGCCCAAACAGATAGCTATGTGGCATGATAAGTGCAGTAAATACAAAACGTATAATGCGCCCCCTGCCGAGTGGAGAGAGCAAAAAGAATTTGTTAATCCGTATATTTTCCTGGATACGCTGTCCGATGAACTGGCTGGTGATGAGGTTATCTGTATCGACGGCGGCGGGACAGTATTATATATGTCATTTCAGGGGATGAAGATCAAGGCCGGTCAGCGTTTAATAGTTTCGGCAGGTATCGGGGCTATGGGTTCTGCTATTCCGGAGAGTATCGGGGCATGTTTTGCTAATGACTGCAAACGCACGATATGTCTCAACGGCGACGGCAGCATGCAGTTCAACATTCAGGAACTGCAAACAATACTTCATCATAATCTTCCAATAAAAATATTCGTCTTTAACAATGATGGATACCTGGCTATTCGTCATACGCAGGATGGATTCCTGGAAAGCCGATATGCAGGGTCAGATGCCAAAGGCGGTTTGAGCCTGCCTGATTTCAAAAAAATCGCAAGTGCCTACGGTATAAAGTCGGTACAGATAAATACACATCAGGAAATAAAAGAAAAACTCAAAACGGTATTAGAAGATACAGGACCGGTTGTATGCGAGATAATGGTTTCAAATACGCAGCAGCTTATACCTCATATGGGTTTTACTCAAAGAAGTGACGGCACTTATGCAGCAAAACCATTGGAGGATATGGAGCCTTTACTCAGTCGGGCCGAGTTCCTTGAAAATATGATAGTTAAACCTTTAACTGAAGAAAAATAAGAGATATAAAATGGCAGAGATAAATTTACTCGACCTGTACCCGCATTCGAAACGGCCCATAGAAGAAAGGGGCAAAAAAATACTGGCCGGGGCAGGACAAATCGCGATAAAGGATGAAGAATTAGATAATACCGATATCTTTTTGGAGCATAAAATGCTGACCATAGCAAGGCGGTTCGGCAAGGAATATTTTGACGGTGACCGCCTTTACGGCTACGGAGGGTATTATTATGATCCGCGTTTCTGGACGGATACGGTTAAAAAGTTCAGCGAGCACTATAAGCTAACCGAGAAATCCTCTGTTCTGGATGTCGGCTGTGCTAAAGGATTTATGTTATATGATTTTAAAAAGCTCCTGCCGCAGCTGACGGTGGCGGGTATAGATATTTCCCAATATGCACATGATAATGCTATTGAGGAAATAAAACCATTTATTACAGTTGGCAACGCAAAGAAATTACCTTATGATGATAACTCGTTCGATGTGGTAATTTCTATAAATACAATCGACCACCTGCCGCAGGAAGAATGCAAACAGGCGCTGAGTGAAATTCAGCGGGTGGCTAAAAGAAATGCGTTTATTTCGGTAAATGCCTGGCGAAATGAAGAAGAAAAAGAGCGAATGGCGAAATGGAACGTAACTGCTCTTACCTGTATGCATATCGACGACTGGAAAAAATTATTTTCTGATGTAGAATATACCGGCGATTACTGGTGGTTTATCGCGGACTAATATCCGTATCCGGCATAAAGGAATATGCGAGTTAAGGAGGCATCATGGACACGAAGGAACTGAAAAAAGCAAATTATGAAACAGCGGCTATTGATGTTATCAGGCCTGCTGCCAAACTTTGCGCTTATGAGCATCTCGATGAAGAGCATATAAGGTCAATGTACCACTGGGAAAAGGACATTACCATTATGGTGACCTGCTATAATGAGAAAGCAAATATTATCACGACACTGGAGACCATTATTGCAGCACTTAATCAGAGCCATCTTAGCTGGGAGATCATTATTATTGACGATGCCTCGATTGATTCATCCGTAGAATGTGTAAGTGAATTTATTTCCAAACATCCTTCATACGATATCAAATTAAAGGTACGGACAGAAAATCGCGGGCTGGCACAGAATTATGCGGACGGCATTTTTATGGCCAGGGGTAGATATTATAAACTTATCAGCGGTGACGGCGGAGAACCGCTGGAGACATTCGTTACGATCTTTAATGCTGTGGGCAAAGCCGATATAGTTATCCCCTACTACACCAAAATAGAGGGACGCTCTTTAGGAAGAAAGATAGTTTCCAGAACTTATGTGCTGCTTGTCAATTTCTTAAGCGGCCATAAAGTAAAATACTATAACGGCGGACCGGTAATCTCCACTTATAATCTTATGCGATCCTATAGTAAATGCCACGGTTTCAGTTTTCAGGCAGATACTGTTACCCGTTTGCTGGATGAGGGCATGAGCTACATAGAAGTGCCGGTTATGTCATATGAACGTCTCGAGGAAGGAAAATCGACGGCTTTTCAGTTAAGGAATTTCTTGTCTGTCAGTAAGTTGTTCATTGATTTAACTCTCAGGCGTTTAAGCAGAATATATCATCGCCATTTGAAGAAAAGCAAAGCTGTTAATTCGGCGCGTTAATTCAAAATCTTTTTGGAATTCCCTGAATGAAAATAGTAATAGCACAGCCTAATTATGCATGGTTCAGCAAGAGGGTATGGAAAATGCCCCCTTATACGCTGGTTCTGCTCAATGCCTGTCTTGATAAAAAACTCTATGATGTAGAACTGTTCGACCCGAATTACAATAATATGAGCGAGGAGGAGGTCTTTAATTTTTTCAAAAAAAGTCAGGCTGATGTTGTCGGCGTCAGTTCTGTCTCAACCGAGTATATACAGGCAGCAAGGAAAATGAACAGCGTTATCAAAAAAGCACTGCCAAATACGATATTAATCCAGGGTGGTATTATCCCGACGGTAATACTCGATATCGCAATGAAAGATTTTAATGTCGATTACTGGATTGTCGGTGAAGGAGAATTTTCATTTCCAAAGCTACTGGCAGAGCTCAAAAAAGAAAAGCCTGATCTGTCTTCAATCGAGGGGCTGGCATACTGGGATAACGGTGAGGCGAAAATCAATCCGAAAGGCGATTTTATTCAAGACCTGGATTCTGTGCCATATCCCGATTACGGCAATCTCAACTTACTGAACTACGGCAATCAGGTACTTAAATATTCGCCCGGGCTTTTGCCCAGACAATATCCCTATGCGGTTACTCTGACATCAAGGGGATGTCCGTATAAATGTATTTTCTGTGCGGCCTCTACGGTGAGCGGCAGGAAAATCCGCCTGCGAAGTGCAGAAAATATTCTCGGTGAAATCGATGCTCTGTATGAGGCAGGGATACGGGAAATTATATTTCTTGATGACCATTTTCTCGGGAGCCGAAAACGCGCTATAGAATTGATGAACGGGTTGGGCGAGCGTAAATACGATCTGACATGGAAGTGCGGGAACCTGGCGATTAATCATCTCGATAGAGAAATTATTGAACTAATGAAAGCTACCGGCAGTTATCAGATGACACTATCCATAGAGTCCGGGAACCAGTTCGTTCTGGATAATATAATAAAGAAACCAATAAAGCTGGATACAGTGCCCGGGGTTCTGGATATGGTAAAGTCGTTCGGGTTCGAAGTAATAGTTAATTTTATTCTGGGGTTTCCCGGCGAGACGTGGGAGCAGATAAGAGAGACGTTCCGATTCGCAGAAAGTCTTAACGTCGATATAGTCAATTTTCATCTGGCAACACCGCTGCCCAAAACGGAATTGATGGAGCTGTGTATTAAGACCGATTCTTTGCCGGCGGATTTCGATATCGAGGAGAACGCTGCCTGCGGTTACGGTAAAGGTATAATCAGCACAAAGGAATTTTCGCCGGCAGAACTTGAGATACTGCGGGCATTCGAGTGGGATCGTATTAATTTCGCCACTGCCCAACGCCGTGAGGCGATTGCCAAAATAGAAGGTATTACAATGGAGGAGTTGGAACAATGGCGGATGAACACGCGGAGGAGATGCGGCGTTAACGTTGTTGCGTAAGCTAAAAGGAGTTACCTTTCCGTATGAAAATCCTTCTTTTCTGTATCGCGTTATTTTTTCTGGCAACTACTTTAAGTATCGGAATAATTAAAATGTTTCGGATCAGCAATCAGCTTATCGTGATGCTGGCCGTTTTTTTTATGACTTTAGCAGCTGGACTGGGGGCCTGTTATTTATTAAATGAACAATACAGTTTCTTGCCTGCCGGGTTCTGGGAGAATCTGCAGGTTCTGATATTTTATTTGCCGGTGATGTTCGGCTTTATTTTTACCTATGTGGGCCTGGGCGATGACAGCCCTTCTATGACTATGGCGGCATTTGTCGAGCATCGCAAAGACGAAGGCTGCAGTCTGGATGAATTCAAAGAAATTATGAACGATGATATTTTAATTATGTCAAGACTAAGGACTATGACCAAAAGCCGGATGATCGTTCTTGATGGTGATAGATACAAAATAACCAAAAAAGGAAAAGTACTTTTTCTGCTGCTTACATTCTGGCCCAAAATCTTGAAACTAAAAGCCGAAGGATAGATATATGCTCTCGCCTGATTCGCCTTTATTAGTATTAACTCCGATCATTGGTTTTGCGGCCGGTGTGCTTGTTCATATAATTTTACTGCGGCTGAAAAAATCTTTACCAAACATTATCTGTATAATTGCAGGGTTTGTCGTTGGGCTGCCGATAGCTGTATTTATTACGCTGGGCTCTTTCAGCTCGGAGGAAATCTGCCTTGATCTCTTTGCATCTTTAATCATTAACGCAACTGCTTTTTGTGCTCTTTGGTACTGCTATTTTCATTTCGTAAATATTACCGTGGTTTCTCTGCGTATCCGTGTCCTGGACGATTTGTACCGATGCGATACAGGAATGTCAAAGAAAGAGATTCTGGGCCGTTACAACGCAGGCGATATAATTACTAACAGGGCGCAAAGAATGGTAATAAGCAATCAGCTGCTGGAAAAAAATGGGCGATACTATCCCGGCAAAAATAAAATCTTTCTTTTTCTCTTCTGGGTCTTTGAATTTCTTAAATACACAATATTAGGTCAGGGCAACCAGTTCATTCCCGCAGAGTATCGGCGAAAACCTACATTGTTGGAAATATGTGTTCTGTTCTGGCAGAACCAGTTTTTAAGATTTTTGTGTATAGGTGTGATAAATACTATTTTCGGCTACAGTATGTATGCAGCACTGGTACTGATCGGACTCAACTATCATCTGGCTCTAACGGCAGGTACCATCCTGGCAGTATTGTTTAACTATTATACTAACGGAAGATTTGTATTTCTCAATAAAGGCAGGATAGTACTATTAAAGTTTATTCTGCTGAACATAGTTCTATATTTTTTCAATTTGGTGCTGCTTACCATTTTTGTTGATTATATAGGAGCCGGGAAATTAATCAGCCAGGCTATTATTGTACCGATTATAATCGTCACTTCATTTATTATAAATAAGTTATGGGTATTTCGTAAAAAGACTGTAAATTAGAAGGCTGATAAAATGAAAGCTGCAGTTCTATATAAAAGCGGATTAGTCGTTGAAGATAATATAGAAATCCCCCCTCTCGGCGATGGACAGGTCCTGGTAAAGGTTGCCTATAGCGGGATCTGTCACAGCCAGTTAATGGAGATTCGCGGGTTTCGCGGAGAGGATAAATATCTGCCTCATCTTTTAGGTCATGAAGGTTCGGGAATCGTAGTTGATATCGGCAAAAAGGTAACTAAAGTAAAACCAGATGACCCGGTGATCCTGACATGGATAAAAGGCGAAGGAATAGAGGCGGGAGGCTGTAAATATCGAAAAGGTAAAACCGTTATCAATGCAGGGGCTGTGACAACTTTGAATGAATATGCGGTAGTTTCGGAGAACCGCTGTGTAAAACTTCCAAAAGGTGTCCCCTTAAATGTGGCAGTTCTTTTCGGCTGTGCTATCCCTACAGGTGCGGGTATTGTGTTTAACGAAATAAATCCTGAAGAAAAAAGCAGTATAGCAATATTCGGGCTGGGCGGTATAGGATTAAGCGCACTGATGGCAGTTGAGTCATTTGACTGCAGTAAAGTTATTGCAGTCGATATTGAAGAGAATAAATTAAAATTAGCCAAAGAGTTCGGAGCTACACACTGTATCAACGGCAATAAAAAAGACCCAGTAAAAGAAATTATGCAGATTACCGAAGGGGCTGGTGTAGATTACAGCGTAGAGGCGGCAGGAGTTGTCTCGAGTATTGAACAGGCTTTCGAGTCTGTCAGGACAAAAGGAGGATTATGTGTATTTGCCACACACCCTAAGGCAGGCGATAAGATCAAACTCGAGCCGCACGCTCTTATCTCGGGCAAACAAATCAGGGGAAGCTGGGGAGGAGCATCATGTCCCGATAAAGACATTCCGCGTTTTGCCAGGCTTTACACGGACGGCAAGCTGCCGCTGGAAAAGCTCCTGAGCCATTCATATTGCCTGGATGACGTAAATTGTGCTTTTGATGATTTAGAGAATCGCAAAGTTGCAAGAGCGATTATTAATATAACGGAATAAAATTTAGTTTGATTAATCACAGGAAAAGCATAAAAATATTTGCTCAATGAACTTTCTAAAGAAACATATAAATCTGCTGTTCATCTGCGGTTTGGCTGTTCTTTGCTGGGGCAGGATCCTTACTCTTAAAGGCCTCTGGGTCGAAGACTGGGTGTGGGTGTGGCACTACTTCGGCTCAGGAAATCTATCTGAATTTATAGAGCCCTGCAGAAGTATGTGTCACGAACTGGGCGGGTCATTGGTTTATCTTAATTTCAAGCTGCTCGATATTGCTGGTGGCAAGGCTACACAGATATGGAGCGTATTAAAATTCGTGATATTCATTATCAATCCTGTCCTGCTGTATTACATTTTAAAAAATATTTTAAATAAGCAATCCATATTGCCCCAGGCCATAGCGATTATTTACCTGGTTTCGCCGGTGATAACAAATCTGTGTACACTGGAATTTGTGCGCAGGCTGTATTTGGGCAGTTTTCTTCTGTCTATTCTGTTTTCAGTTAAAGCAGCATCCAAAAATAAATTCAAACTTCATTATTATGTATTATCTATATTTCTTTTGTCATTTTCTGTATTGGGCATGGAAAGCTATATTTTCGTTGAGGTCTGCAGGCCTGTAATTATTTTCTACGTACTCTACAAAATAACAAATGACAGTTTCCTGACGAAAGCTAAAAAAGCAATTGCTCACTGGCTGCCCTTTATAGCGATAGCAATGTTCGTATTCATCCGCAATACGGGAATACTGATCCCGCGAAGCGGTATATACGCCGACATTTATAAAGTCGAGCATAAAAGCATCTTCCAAATAATCAGCAATTACATAACGGCTCTTCGTTACATATTTGTAGATAATTTGTCACATTTTGCCAGCGGGCTGGGCTCTATAAATGAAGACTTTTTTATGATGTTAATGGCAATAGTAGCTGCGGCACTTGCTATATGCATTATTCTGAAAAAAAGCAGTACTGCCTCTAATGTTAAAGAAAACGTCCGGTTAAATGAGGCCTTATTAACGGCCGGCTTTGGTTTGTTCCTGGTCTTCGTCGGTTTGTTCCCTTATATAATAGTTCGCAGTTTCCCGGCGTTCGGCATTCAAAGCAGACATGCACTTGAGGCAAATGTAGGCGCAGCAATATTTATACCATCGCTGCTGGGCGTACTCTATTACAAGGGACTCTTCAAAAAGCAATTCGGTTACTTTCTGTTCGGAGCGATCGTCTTTGTAGGTGTATTCGAATGCAATGCCACAATCAAAGCCTACAATAATGACTGGGAACAGCAGCGTTCGTTCTGGTGGCAGTTTATGTGGCGGGTGCCTGACATTAAAGACGGTACATATTTATTAGTCGATATGCCAAGAGAAGAAAGCGACTATTTCGATGTATGGCGGGGCCTGGGGGAATTTGCCTGTCCGTTGAATATGCTATACGCAAAATCGTCAGACAAGAAGGAAGTTGATAATCATTTTGCACAATCTTTCGACTATACGGCCTTCTATAAAACTGCAGAACAATTTTATCTCGACAATATGGACAAAGAGGCAGTAGAGTATGACTGTTACAAAGGTACAGTTCGGTATTATCCTCCCAAACTCATGCTCACATCGTATAAAGATGGATATCTGTATCTGAATCACGAAGTTGATAACTCAAATTCGACCAGGACTGTAAATGTGACACCTTTGAAAACCAAAATCGCAGATGAGCAGATAATTTATGACAGCACCAATAATGAGTTTCCATACAGATGGCTGCTCGGACCTGAACCTGATAAAACAGGACCTGAAACTGTTATGGATAAAATCACAAATAAGATGTTTAATGAAAGAAAAATGCTGAAAGACTGGCGATATTATCGACAAAAAGTAAAACTTGCCGAAGAGTTAAAAGATTATGACCAAATCGTAAAGCTATACGATGAAGCCGAGTCCTTGGAACTTGTGCCGGATTTGTCAGAATCAATACCGCTTTGCATAATTAAGGCTTTTTACATCACCGGCAGGATAGACAAGGCCAATACCCTGCTGAAAACATGGGCATTTTCTCTCGATGCAAGTGCAGAGAAAGCTTTGAGTCTGACAGAATCTGCTGAAATAATAAATAACGCAAATCTTAATATAGCGATAAAGAAACAAATCGAACATATATGGGGCGGGCCGGCAGTACCAAAGAAATCTGAGTAAAAACCGGTTGTTTTTTCAGGAAAAACAGTTGCAAAATCCCGGCTGGTGCAATATACATTTCCTTTAGTTCTGGAGTTTTAATGGATTTGAAACACAAACTACTGCTTTTAATACCTGTGATGAGCCTGCTGGCTGTGGGAACCTACATTATCGCAGAAACATACCTTATCACCAAAGACGGCCCTTTATATATCACACAAGCCAAGCAGTTCGGCTCAGAACCCCTTGAGGTGATAAAAAACAGCTACTTCGGTTATCCTGCTCTCATCTTTGCTACTCAAAAGATATGTTCGGTATTCGGAGCCCAGGATGCTGCTACAAGCTGGGCGGTATCCGCACAAAATATAACCCTTTTGTGTATGCTCGCTTCCTTTATACCACTGTACTTTATTGGCAAACATCTTATAGGCGAAATGAATACACTTTATTTCCTCATAATTCTTGCTTTTCTCCCCTATCCTGTCAGATTTGCCTGTGATGTTCTGCGGGATTGGCCCTACGTGCTATTTTTGAGTCTAAGTTTTGCGGCTTTACTTGCCGGAGCTAAAGGTAAACACTGGTGGATGTTTGGTTTATCAGGCCTTTTGGCAGGATTGGGCTATTTCATCAAAATCGATTGCGGCCAAACTATCATCTATGCACTTATATGGCTGGGGCTGTGTTTCATTAAGCCGAGATATCAGATGACCAGAGTCAAAGCTGTTCTTTGTGCGGTGCTTTTACTTGTCTGTTTTTCGGCAGTGGTACTGCCTTATATGCAAACCAAAGGACAATTCGTTCCTGAGAAAATCCAGGAGCAGATAAACGAAAATGAAACAGAGTCACAGAGTACAACAACCGCTACACTTAATGGCGATGATAAGGAAGAAGGACTGGTAAGCTCTCTAATAAATGTCTTTGAGAGGACCAGTGAAAATATGTTTCATTACTTTCTCGTATTTGCATTAACAGGCTTTTATATACAATTCATTTTGAAGTTTAAAGAAACAAGCGATATCGAAAAAACGTTTATAATAAGTTTTATTTTACTTAATGTCATAATGCTGGGCTGGCTTTCCTACAGTTTTGGTTACTTAAGCAGAAGGCATTGTCTGCCTTTGAGTCTTCTGTTCTTGCTTTACGCCCCTATCGGCTTGAGAGCTATCGGCGAAAAACTCGACTCGGTTTGCAGTCCGTTGGATAAAAATCCGCCGAAGATCCTTTTACCTTTTAAGAGATGTCTTTCTATTCTGGGTTCGAAGACCGTGTTCTGGGTGCACCTGCTTATATTAGTGGGCGTTATTATTTGTCTGCCGACGCTGCTGGGGCCTAAGCGCAGAGATTTGGCAGGTTTTCTCGATGCGGCATACTGGCTCAATCATTACACAAAGCCGGAGGATTTGATCGTTGTGCCGGATGAGCGAATAAGTTTTTACGCTGAGAGAAACGGAAGATTAACCCGCGAAGAAATTGGTCTGGGCGGCGCAGATTATGCGGTCGCACTTGTGGAGGGTAAAGACATACCGCCCGACTGGGGTCAGCAGAAAATATCCTTCCTTATCGACCCGGATAAAAAAGAGGACAGATTAGTAATATATGAGCTAAATTAAATTATCAGCCGTTGATAATCTTCTATTTAAGGCAATCACTTCTAAAGCAACAATCCTCTTGAGGACAGTAGCCGTTAGCTGTTTGGAAACAGGCAGCATACCCTTCTGCTGTCTGTATAGAGCGTATAAGTTCGGTTTTTCCCATGTTTCCAGGAGTTATACCAAGTTTCTTTGCCTTAGACTTAAGCTGACGGTCGGTTAGCTTCTTGGACTTGGATTTGACACCTGTCTTAGCCATATTTTTCTCCTTGTATTCACTTTTCGCTTTTCTAAACAATAGTTTGCTTCTCTCTTTATCGGCTATTATGGTGTTTTTCTTCTATTATTTTCCGGCAGAAGTATCCCCTACGTCCGAGAAAAAGCTGATTTTTGGGGTTGCCAAGTGTGATAAGATTAGGATACTAAAAATACAGGAGAATTATTAACCACGAATAAATGAGATCGTTATATGGTTGCGGTTGCGAGGCTCGTTTCGGCTGTCGGTAAACGGTTAATCGGTTATTGAATGAAACACTGATTACACAGATTTTACGGATTATTTTCTTTTTATTAATATTAATCCGCCGAGTGTCAATAAGAAGATCGTCGCCGGTTCGGGGATAGGAGCTAAGATGTCCTGATAGCAGTAGTTATTTGCCGCAGTTCCCATATTCAGCACACGGATATTACCTATATCCTGCCAATCAGAAGCCATAGCAGCGTTATAGTAATCTGCTGCAACAGAATTCCAATAAATTCCATTACCCACATCATACCCAGGCGCAATTTCATCTTCGAGCGCCCATACAGCATACTGAAACTGAGTGGCATCATAATCATCACTAAACGTAATCGCACCGGTCAGATACTGATCGTAAAGCCAGGCGGTTTTCGGTGAGAGCGGATCAGATGTTGCCTCTCCGCCTTTAATAGCTTCAGTATTGATAACAGCATTGTAATTAATACCAGCACTAATAGGCTCATCCAATTCCAGGCAAAAAGAACCAAATTGAGTCGGAAGCTCCGGCAGGCCGCTGAGCACCGTAATTATAAGTTCACCATCGTATCCGTAGTTGGGAGTACCATAGCGGCCAATTTGCATTTCTATAGTCCCGTCGGCAAAGGCTGCGGGGATAAAATACATAATGATACAAATAGACAGAAGCGCACAGAGAAACTTCTTCTCTCTTGACATCACTCTAACTCCTTTAACTTACTGGTCGTGTCTTTTCTGAAAAGCCGTTGTTATTATTTTCTTTTGAGCATCATAGCTCCGATCCCGAGTATTACGACAAATACGTGCTCGGGAACTAAGAGCATAAGAGCCTGGTTCTGGCCTGCACTTTCAACGCTACAGGTTGCTGTACCTGTTTCAGCGCCGTGATACGCCAGGGCGAAATGGGTGATTACCAGAACTACTACCAGGAATGCACAAAGAAAATTCTTCGTCCTTCTCATTACAACTTCTTCCTTTCCTACTCCTTGCCACTGTTCGGTCAGGTCTTTTAAGAGGCAAGTACTAAAAAAGACCTTAAACAAGTGTCAATTGAGGTGGTTTTGTGCGATTTGGACATAAAAAAAACGCGCAAAGGCCAACTATCATTGACAAACGCGTTTTCTCCATTACCTCCCTAACTTCAGCCTGCATTATACCATATTTTACCTATTTGTCAAGCCCAAAACGTCCCATAACACACATATTTTATAACTCCTTATTTGGCATGGCGTTACGGAATCGCAAAAAGTTTTATGGGGCGAGAAGGAGGATTTGCTATTTATTTGGAGATTAGGCTCAAAAGCTCGCCGGCGGCTTTTTCGTCTAATGTCTCCAGGGCTTTGTGCTGGGCCATTGCGGAGTCTTTATCGCCGATGTTAAGGTAGGCAATGCCAAGATTGAGGTGGGCATCGATAAAATCGGGCTTGATTTTTACGGCATTTTTGAAGGCCTCTATCGCCTGGGGCCAGCGGGTCAAACCGGCATAACAGACACCAAGATTGCTGTATGCATCGGCGTAATCCGGAGCGATTTTGACAGTTCGCTCGAAGACATTTATTGCCGGGGCCAAACGGCCCAGATTCAGATAGGCAAGACCAATATTATAATATGCCTTAGCCGATTCTGGATTAATTCTTATGGCCTGTTGAAATGCATTTATTGAATCAGACCACTGGCCGAGATTGCTGTGGCAAAAACCGATTTGCAGCCAGGCATCACCATCCATCGGCCGAATCTGAGCAGCTTTGTTGAAACACGACAATGCTTTTGTCCAGTTTTCCTGCGCAGGCTGCTGTAAATAATACGAACCAAACCTGTAGTAGATATCTCCTGCGTAAGAGTCCTCGCCAAGCGTACTAAGGATGTGCTCAAACAGAGCAGGTGTATTTTTCCAGATGCGTGTCTGGCGGAAACTTAATGCTGCTAAAGTGATTATAATTATCAGCAATATAAAAAATGCAGCATAATAAATCGGCTTTGATTTTAGTCTAATAAGAAAAACAGCTACCGCGACAGAAAGACAGAGGGAAACTATCAGCGAATAACGGTCATTGGAATAATGCGGGTGTTCGAAAACGCCGAGCACCGGAACAAGCAGTGCCAGATAACAAATCGTAAGCATTAAGGCACCGAGCCATCGCCGTCTAAAAATAATAAGCAGGATAATACCGCCTATAACTGTGATCGCACTTGCAATGAAAATAGCCGAGACGGCATTGAAATCAACAAGTGATGTATAAACCGGTGCAAGATTAACCGGATAAAAGGGGCGCCAGATGTAATAGGCCAGGATATACATAGCCTGCATAAAACGTTCGAACAGACTGAACTCAGAAAGCGGTACCAGTCCATATACCACATTATCTTTTACACGGATCATTACTGTTATCAGGGTGATAATAAGTCCAACTGAGATAAATGGTATTTTTTCCAATAACGTTCTGCGTCCCTCGGCAGAGGTCCACCATTTTAGCCGGAGTTTTCCAAGAGGATAAATATCCAACGCGATAAGAACAACAAAGAAACCTATTACTATAGGATGTGATAATAATGCGGCGGCAAAAAGAACTGCTGACAGAAAGATGCGCCTAAGATGTGATTTTGAACTTATCTGGTCATTATCCGCCGACAGATAACATAACAATGACAGCAGCAGAAAAAACATCGCCTGGGAATAAAAGTTTGCTCCGACCCAGGCTGTTGTTTCAGTACGCAGCGGATGAAGCGACCAGATAAGTGCACCAAGGGCAGCGCCTGCGGTAATCCGGCCCGGGCTTATGTCTATTTGCTGCCTGGCACAAATTTTCACCAATAATATCCTCAGGACAAAAAAGACGAGTCCTGCGTTCAGGCCGTGAAACAGCCAGGGCGACAAATGATAACCAAACGGATTTAATTTCCACAGTTGATAGGTAATGCTGTAATTCAGTGCGGCTAATGGCGTATATCTTCTGGTAACATCGATATGAGTAAATATCCAGCCAAGATGCTCAATACCTGGGCCGGTAAGATTCGAGTTTTGATAGACCATTCGGTCGTCATCCCACATTACAAAATCTGCGCTGAGCACGTGCATAAAAGTAACGAGAGTCAGAACTGTAATAACTGCCGAGATAAATAAAGATGACTTATATGAATGTGAGTCTGTCATATTCAGCTATTAGCTGTAAACTATTGGCCTCTTCTCGAGAAAATTACAGGTATGGTCTTGCCCAGTATATAAAGATTCAGCAGAAAGGACCGTTTCTGGATATATATGTAATCGTATCTTGCCTTGTGCCTTGGGTGCAGGTCATACAGGCTTCTTATCTGAGAAAAACCTGTCAGTCCGGGTTTGACGGCCAGTCTTATCTGTCGCAGTGATTTGTGCAGCTTGGCAAAATGCTGGCGCTCCGGCCGAGGACCGACAAGAGACATATCGCCTTTGATTACATTGATAAGCTGCGGCAGTTCGTCCAGCCGGGTATCCCGAAGGAAACGACCTATCTTTGTAACACGCGGGTCATTCGCAGCAGCCCAGACAGGGCCGGATTCTTCCTCTGCATTGTTTATCATAGTTTTGAATTTATAGAGAGTAAATGTTCCGCCATCTTTAGCAATGCGATCCTGCTTGTAAAAAACAGGTCCACGGGAAGTCAGCCTGATCAATAAAGCTATTACCGCTATTAACGGTAAAAATATTATAAAAAGTATTACGCTGCCGATGACATCAAGGGCTCGTATCATGAATTCTTCATGGTCGGACTTCCTGCCGATAAAAGTCGTAAGGAACATAAGAGAATTTTCTTCCATAACATTTTCTGAAAGAAGCTCGGCATAAATCGCAGGCCCAAAAACCACACTGACCTTGAGCTTCAAAAGCAGGTATATCAACAAATTGAGCTGCTTGTCATCGTGTATTTTTTCGAGTATCACTACCTCATCAATATCCTCATAATGCATTAAATCTTCAATATTATCAATGTGCATCCTTTCAAGAAGCTGGTTATCCTCAAGCACCTCAAGAGGTTCGCCTTTACCGATAATTACAACTTTTTTCTTTAATCGGCCAAAATGGCGAAGGATCAATAAATCAGATAAGTAAGTAAAAAGGATTCCAATAGGAAAGGATATTACAAACACGCTGGAAGGGAAGCTTTCCCACCTGGCTCTGAATACATAGACAAGGCCGACGCTGAAAAAGGTACCCATGAAAAATGCGACAAAAACGCTTTTGAATAGTTCCCAGTGTGAGCGGAATCTGTTTCTGAAAAGTTTCATTATAAAAAAGGCAAGCACATACAGAATTGTCAGGTAGATATAATTTTCTCTATAGGGAGCAAAATTATATTCAGGTATATTAAAACCATAGCGCAAGGCAAATGCCAGCAGAAATGCAGCATTAACCAGGATCATATCAACAATAAAAATAAGCAATCTTACGAGCATGAATAATTCTGGAATTCAGTCTTATTTTTCAGGTTCTATACCGATATCATAATAATAATCTATCAATAATTTTTCGCAAATTTTTCTATCGAAATATTTTTCAATATTTCTGCGGGCATTTTCGGCAAGTTCAGCCTGCAATTGCGGTTGCGTAAAAAGCAGATCAATGATTTTTACAAATTCCTCTACGGATTTAGGCCTGGCTAAAAGACCTGTTTCGTTATGTTTCACGAGTGAGTCTATGCCGGGAATATCGGAGGCTGCTATGACTCTTTTTGCAGCAGCAGCTTCAAGAAGTGAATAAGGCATCCCCTCGTGCCAGCTGGGCAGGGTAACAATATTACAGGCAGCATAGTATTGATGAATATCTGTCACATAACCAAGAGGAATGATCGTCTCCGGACAAGGATTTTGTGTGTTGATAATGTCAGATAAATCACAGCCGGCAGTTAAAAGAATCTTTGCGGCATCAGACTGTTTCTTACAGAAAATATCCCAGGCCTTTAAAAGCGTGTTAAATCCCTTGCGAACAAATGGTCTGCCTACATAAAGAACTGCAAAGGCATTTTCAGGAATACCGAGCTTTTGACGAGCCTTATTCCGGGCTCCATCGCTGAAATTTTCGATTTTAAACTCATCAAGGTCTATACCACATACCGAACCACAGCCAAGACATAATACTTTCTTATCAGAAACAATTTTATCTTCGACCATTTTATCTCTTATTGTTGGGGCAACTGTCAAAATATGTGTCGCAAGAAAGCAGTTGATAAATTCAAGCAGCCAAAGGCCCCATTTTTTGATACCTTTATGGCCAAGATATGGTGTGCCGTGATTGTGATATATCCTTATCGGCACTTTTGCCAGCCGTCCTGAAAGCAGAGGTATGAAAGATGCCCGGCTTTGATGTGCATGAATTGCCGCCGGTTTTACAGCTTTTAATCTTCTGGTCAAGCTAAAGATATTTTTAATCACCGCGAAGGGATTGAGACTGACATCAAATTTTGCAAATTGTTTCGGGCAATTAATAGCAGAAATAAAATCCGCTAACTGCGTTCTGTTCTCAAGCCATAATTCAGTCTCAAAGCCTGCATTGTTCAAAGCAGATACAAGCGGTTCGACAAAACGTTTTGCGCTGACTGGATAATGGATAAAATGTATTATCAATTTTTTCGGGCCCGCAGGATTTTAAACAGTGAAACGATAAAGCCGGCAAATAATCGAGGTGATTTTTGGACAACGGCTTCTTTGAAAAGCTGGCTGGAATTTATAACGAAACATTCGCGACTACCTTTGGCCTGGTTCGGATGAACTCTGTAATCGAGCAGAACATCAGGCAGATTCGCAAATTTCACATTTTTATCTCTGCTTAGTCTTAGCCATAGATCAACATCCTGGCAGAATCTGCTGCCCTGATATCCGCCAATCTCAAGAATTGTTTTTCGTCTGAACATTACTGATGGATGACAGAAGCAGAATCTGAACGGCAGCTTTCGGCGGATATCTTCGTCGGTCTGTGGCATCCGGACGATCTTACTCTGGCCACCAAACGATTCAAATGCCGAGCCGAGCACACAAACTTGCGGATGAGAGTCGAGAAACTCTACCTGACGGGCAAGTCTTTGCGGCTTTGCTATATCATCAGCATCCATTCGTGCTATATATTCAGCTTCGGTCCGTGCCATACCATAATTAAGGTTAAAAGATAACTGTTTAACGGGCGTTTGAAATGCTTTTATCCGGGCATCATCATAAGATTTTATTATCTCCCACGTTCTGTCCGTCGAGGCATTTTCAACGATAATAAACTCGAAATCCGTATAAGTTTGCGCGAGAATACTATCAATCGCCTCTTTTATATATTTCTCGCTGTTATGAGCACATAAAAGTACAGCTACCTTAGCAGGCATTTTTTATCTTCTCCAGTAACCTGGAATATTCACCAACAATATACTCAAGCGAATATTTATTCTTAATAGTCTCTACTGCTGAGCTGCAAATCGACTCGGCAGGATTACTTTTAGCTTTTTTAATAGCTTCAAAAATACTGTTAGAGTCAGTATTTTCGGCAAGATAGCCGTCTATGCCATCTGATATCACTTCATTTATCCCTGTTACATCAGTCCCGATACATACAAGACCGCAGGCCATTGCTTCAAGCAGACTTTTAGGAAGTGATTCGTGCAATGATGGCAGAACAAAAAATTTATACCTGTTCATTACCTGTGGCAAAAGATTATTTGCTATACTGCCCTTAAAAGTTAATCTGGCATTAGTTCTATCAGCATAATCTTTAAGTTCTTTTCTCAAAGATCCTGCCCCGTATACATCAAGCTGCATATCAGCTTGGGCTGCTGCAGATACAAGATTAAACAGATTCTTCTCTTTGCTTATTCTGCCAACATAGAGCAGCCTGTCAGGATATTTTTCAACCGAGCTGTCAGGCTTAAACAAGTTTATATCAATATAATTAGGGATAACATAAATATTTTCTTCTGTAATTTTGAATCTGTTCTTAATAAACTCGGCCTGGCTCTGTGTACTTAACACTGCAAGGTCACAATTTTTATAAGCAAATGTTTCTGCTCTTTTGATAAAGATCTTTTTTAACACAGATGTATTTTGTGATTCTTTCAATCGGGACCATGTATAGCCTGTCCGGATAATCAGCGGTTTTTTTGCGGTTTTTTTTGCTAATACAGCCGACCAGCTTCCGGACATCTGATTTGTCATCAAAACATCTACCTTCTGCAGAAAATTTTTCAAAGGCACACCGAAAAGTCCTGGGATTTTAATCACCTCAATATCTGCATGTAATTTACCTTCCTGCTTCAACTGCTCTGCAATTTTGCTATCTTCGGTGCCGTATGTAATCCATAATACTTTTGACAATACTTGTTTATGCAGAAGTTTTTCATAAAGTAGTTTTTCTCTGCCGAACAGGCCTGTATCAAGCCATTGTTTGAGAGAAAGACCGAAAGTAAAAAAAAGTGCAAGTTTCATAAGCACTGGCAGACGGCATATATTTCGCCGAATCTTATCTCCATCTTTACGATCGTTATCTTTGCCTGGGCAAGTTCTGAGACAAATTCATCGTTAGTATATTCGATAAAGTGTGTCTTATCGAGACGGTATTCTGACCCAAGATTTTTTTTGTAAACAGTGATCCAGTCCCGCTGCAGTGCAGGGACCCGAATCAAAAACACTTTTTTTGTTTTTTCTGTCCAGTTGACATTATGAACAAGTCTTTTTAATAATGCTATCCTATCCTCGATATGTTCGAGGAGATTGGACATTACGATACAGTCTATAGCTTTTTCAGTTCTGCAATCGAAAGAATTTATATCGGCACAGATGTATTCAATATTATCCGCAGAATTATTCTCATGGGCCTTTTGTATTAAATTACGGTCGATATCAACCGCATAAACAAATGAAGCCTTGGGTGAGATCTTATTTGCGAGTATTCCTGTATTGCAGCCAATATCAAGCACGCACCAGCCTGATTTGACATTGTCACAGAACCATTTCTCATAGTTGAGGATCGAATGTTTTGGATGCACTCCGTTATTTGCTGCTATTGCAAATCGGCTTATCCATCTGTAACAGGCTGAATGGAGCCAGAGGAACGGTCTTAAGAACATTCTCGCTGTTATTTTATTTATTATCAGAGATTTTATGGACATTATATTTTATTAACTATTTTCCAGAATAATATTTCTGCCAACAGGCATATATAAGCAGCCTTGCCGAACTTTTTACGCGTCGTCTGCTCACATACCTTCTGCATAAAATCATAGTACGCCTTGCCGACACGGTCAATGCTCGGTGCTCTCATGGCAGGTAAACAATAGTCATAGTTGTTTATGATGTTTTCAAGCAAGCGCGGGATGTCCTCTGGTTTATCGAAAAGCTGGCCGCTTTGTGCAACTATTTCAGGGTTGCTGCTTGAATTCGGCGCAATAACCGGCAGACCGCAGCACATGGCCTCACCAAGCAAATTTGAACATGCTTCCATACGCGATGCAAAAATAAAAATATCACTTTGCCTGAATTTTTCCGCAAGACCCTTGCTGTCCATCGGCGGCAGATGCTGTAGATTCTTGAACTCTACCGGACTGTTTCCTACGAAAGTCATTTGATACCTGGAAAAATCCAGATTTTCATCGAGCCATTTATAAGTTTCAAATCCTTTATTCCAATTTATCGACCAGCTTGCAGCTACTAATTTGATTTTTCGGTCAGTTGAAAATTGTGCCCGGCCGACAGCATTGAAAATCTTTTCATTAGCCGCATTATGTATAACTGCCTCAAAAGGTTTTTGCGGCAGTTTCATCTCATGATTTTTCTGCTGAGACCACAAAGACTGAAAAACCGTAGCATCAGCAAGCATCTTATTTACTGTATATATTATATCATCCCGCCTGTCGGAAGGATTATTATACAGTTTCATAGGGCCGTCAATACGATGGATAAATACTTTTTCAGGATACTTATGCTTTGCCGCGGCAACCTGAGAAATCTGATGATGGCTGTTGAAAAGAACAGCATTCGCCTGGCTGATGTCCTGTTGATAAACATCTTTAGAAATAAAATAGTCCCTCAATGATTTTAGAAACTGATTGCCTCCACCAAAGGGATCATCGGTAAATTCAAATGCTATATGAACCTTTGTCACAGAGTCCTACTTTTTCTGCACAATCGTTAAATGCATATCTTTGTCTTTGGCCAGTTGTCCCTGGACAAGTTCAAATTTGTCCCTGATAAAATCAATTACTAAATCTCTCTGCTTAACCGCCTGGAGCGTATCAAGGCCTTCACCTGAGCCTTTTATATAATCGAAGAATAAAAGACCACCCGGCTGGAGCAACTCATGAAAAGTCTTTGCGATTTCCAAAGGCTGGTTAAGATGCTCAAAGACAGTAATACAGAATATCACATCGAGCTTGTCGTTAAGCTTCAGAGCAAAATCATCCTCAGGCTTGAGCAGTATCGGCACAACATTGGAACAATACCTGAATCTGTACGCAGCATAATGAAAAGCAAGCGTTGGTATATCCGATATATATATCTTAAACTGTAATTTGGGTTTGAAGAATTCGTAAAGTGAAACAGCAATTGGCGCTGTAGCACAGCCGAACTCAAGCATCTTTAGTTTTTTGAAATCGGGCTTAAGACCTGCAAGTATCCGCAATATCTTTAACTGGTCAATCACCGTTTCTCTGCAGACAAGATGCAGCAGCTGATACAGAACTTCAGGCCTTTGCCATGCCTGGCAATGCGATGTCGAGTCGCTGCTGTCTGCTACCTCGCTGTTTTGAAATTTCATCCTGTAAATATTCTTCAAAAAATACAGGTCATCGAGACCCCATAAAGGCCTGCCTTTTAAAATCTCAGACCAGTATTTTCTGAATTCAAGAAACCAGCCCTGGTCAAGTCTTATCTGTCGAAAGCCTTTCAGTGCCAAACTGCGGTATTTAGCCGGTATGATAGGACAGCGATAAATGCGATGCAGGAAATCACGGGTGAAAGGGACTTTATTGCAAAATGAATCCGCTTCCTTTACGATCGGGAATTCTTTATAAAGCTTCGGTACATTTACCGCCATATTATCAAAAAAATTCGGCCGCTGATTATCTGATAAAACATCCATTATTTTTCAGCTCCCTTCATATCGACAAATCCTTCAAAAAAATCCCGCCAGAGCGGAATATGAGCATTATAAGTATTCGCTTTTGCAGTTTCCCCAGCGTTTGTAATCATATTGTGACGAAACTGTCCGTCATTTAAAAATTTCTCACATGCAAAGGCAAGAGCCTGTGTATCCTCTATATCTACAATTATCCCGTTTTGCTCGTTTTTAACCAGGTCCATAGCCTGGCCGACACGGGTTGTAACTAAAGGCACACCAGATGCCATCGATTCAAGTACTGACTTCGGTCCGCCTTCCTGTCTTGAAGTAACCATATAAACATCAAGACAATGATACAAGCTGCCTATTTTCATATAGTCTTCAAGAAATACATGTTTATAAGGCACTGCCAATTCCTCTAAACCTTTTTTGACATATCCCCTGGCAGGACCGGCAAGAAGAACAAAAAGCTCAGGTATGGAGGCCTTCAATATTGATATAGTTTTTAAAAATATATCAGGCCCTTTGACCATCTTAGGATTTAGTCCCTCATTCCAGCCTTCTCCGTCTTTCTGAAACGAGCCGATGACAACTGCACTTTGGGGAATATCAAAAGCTTTTCTTGCCTGCTCTTTCAACAAAGGACTCTGAATAGAAAAACATTCGCCTTTAATCGCTATTGGTATCAGAAAAACTTTTTCCGCATCGATGCCGCTCTCTAATATAATATTTTTCATATAAGAATTAGAGGTTTGTATCCGCGTTATTTTATGGTGATATTTTTTTAAATTATTGAAACACACATCGAATAGTTTCTTGCCGGAGCCCGGATAGCCATGATAATAAGGAAACGCTATTCGGCATTTAGGCAATAAATATCTGCGGGGGTGTCTCAGAAAATAAACGGATGGATAAAAGATAGCCTGTCTTGGAAAACCAACAAGTATCGGCCCCGATATCCGTCGAGATATCCCCAGCGACTGCAACACCTCGGACAAAGAGTCTATCTCTCCGCTCGTGACCCACTTAATACCTTCTGTAACAAAAAGGATATCTTTGTACGGCCTGGTGGAAAAAGTAGCTAAGATATTTCTTAAAGTAGTAGGTTCTAAATTTACCAAAGTCTCATTAAACCTTAATCAGTTTTTATTTCTTCGGCAAAAACTTCTTTATCTTTTTGGATATAACAGATGTAACACGCTCAAAAAGATAAGAAGGACTGAGAAGGAAAAATATCACAGCAGATTTCAGCAGGCTGTACTGTCTGAACTTGGGATTTATTATGTTTCCAAATGGATCCTTCTTTGCTGAATACCTGCCGTTAAACTCAATATCCTTATTGTTTATCCATTCATAATCCGGATTGAGTTCTATAAATTTAGCACATTCTTCAGTGCCCGGATAAATATCAATACCGATACCCATATAATATTCATTGCGTTTAAGCTTGAGTTTCTTAATAAGTTTTACAGTCTGGAATGTATCAAAAAAAGTCTCACCAGGCGTGGAAGACATAAAGGACAGACGGAAATTAATACCGTATTTCCTTAAAAGCTCCAAATTAGGTGCAAGTCTATCGAGCCTTATACCCTTTTTGAGATTTTTCAGTACTCTTTCACTGCCGGACTCTATGCCAATGAACAGTAATTTAAAACCTGCTTCTGCAAGGGTTGCAATAAGCTCTTCATCCAAACCGTCAAGCCGGGAATGAGCATGAAACTCAAGGTTGATGCCATTGTCGATAATCGATTTGCATAAAGCCATACAGTACGGTTTTTTAAGAGTGATAGACTCATCCCTGAATCTGACACTTTTAATATCAGGGTTATCCTTTATCAACAAAGTCAATTCTCTCACCACTGATTCTGCCCCGCGAGTCCTGTGAGTCTTTTGCCAATAATGATTGCAGTCACAGAAAGTACAATGGAATGGACAGCCTCTCGCGCTGATAACATCGGCATGAGTCAGTGATTTGCTCGTTTGCTGTGATGAGAAATAAGTCCTGTTTATTATCGGCAAAGACTCAAGACTATCGAGGAGAATAGTTTTTTGATTTTCTACGATCTCGCCGTTCTTTCGCCAGGTAAGATTGGGAACATCTTCAAAGTCTGTATTTCCTGTAAGGCGTTTTTCACAGAGCATCTTGAAAGGTATCTCACCTTCGAATCTTACAACAGCATCAATGCCATCACACTTTGACAGGCATTCTTTGGCTATATAAGAAACATGATTGCCGCCTGCAACAATAAAACAGTTCGGTAGTTTCCGTTTTATCGCATCGGCCCAGAACAGGCAATTATACATATTAGAGGCATAGGTGCTCATCGCCACCATATCAGGTGAAAAATCCAGGATCTGCTGCATAACTTCATCGTCAACCTTTAAATACCGCTGCATTATCTTTTCGGCAGGCCAGTTCAATTCAATCCCTTTGATCTGGTAGTCAGGGTAATCCACAAAAGAAGCCAGGCTCACAAGTCCGAAAGGAATAACAACCTGGTCATAAAAAAAAGAGGTTGAGCTGACACTTAGCAACAGTATTTTGAACTTATCGTTTGTATTATCCATTTAGCTGTGAAAATAATTTAATGGTTAAAGGATGTGTTATAACAGTATTTTCTTTTGAGACAGATACTTTATATCATAGTCTACCATCTCAGCAACCAACTGCCCAAAGGAAACTGTCGGTTCCCAGCCGAGAGTTTGTTTCGCCTTGGAATAATTACCTTCAAGGATATCAACTTCTGCCGGCCTGAAAAATCTCTGGTCACAGGAAACATATTTCTGGTAATCCAGCCCGACATGAGAAAATGCTTTTTCGCAAAACTCCTTGACGGAATGTGTCTCGCCCGTACAGATAACATAATCATCAGGCTGTTTATATTGAAGCATCATCCACATTGCTTTTACATAATCTTTTGCATGACCCCAGTCCCTTTTCGCCTCAAGATTACCAAGCAGAAGTTTATCTTTCAGGCCCAATTTGATCATTGCGACATGTGATGTTATTTTTCGGGTAACAAATTCAAACCCCCTTCTGGGCGATTCGTGATTGTACAAAATACCGCTGCAGGCAAAAAGGTTATAGGCCTCACGATAATTTCTTGCCAGGTCAAAGCCGGCACTTTTGGAAATACCATAAACACTTCGAGGATGAAAAGGCGTTTCTTCATTTTGAGGTACTTCATGGACCTTACCGAACATTTCACTCGAGGCAGCAAAATAGAACTTGGCATCAGGCACAACATCGTGAACAGCTGATAGAATATAATGACTGCCGCTTATGTTTGACTGCAATGTGGAAAACTCATCTTCGAAACTGTAAGAAACGAAGCTCTGTGCGCCAAGATGATATACCTCATCAGGTTTGACCGCTGAGATAGCCTTGTAAATTGATGGATAACTTTCCAGCGAACCGGAGATGAGCTCCACATCCTGCATCAAATGCAGAATCCTGCTCATCCTGTGTTCCGAGTCTTCCAGAGCAACACGTCTTACAAAACCATAAACTTTATAACCCTTTTCGAGCAGCAGTTCTGTTAAGTAAGAGCCGTCCTGTCCTGTTATACCTGTTATAAATGCTTTTTTCATCACTTGAGCCTTAAGCTAAATATACCCCTACTGTATCTGCATATCAATAATTTTCTTGCAAATATTCATCCATTTTTCTCTCTCGATATTTCCGAATATTTGCTTTATAGGTTTTGTAACAACCGGGAGTTTGAGCCACTTAAGATACTTTGCAGCGCCACCGCTGCTGCCCCTGCCAAAATGTGATGCTGCCAATCGACCGTCATCAGTATAATATTCCTCCACTCCCGTTAAAGATGAAAACGGTCCCTGCTTATAATCGCGCGTGTTTCGTGTAACCAAAATCCTGCCTTCATATCCAGCCTGTATAAACTTAGGTTTCCATTCCCAACAGGTATCTTCACCTTTGAGTATATCTCGAGGCATACACGAGATATTCAGTTTTCTGTAAGTCTCCGTCTCAAAGACAACCGCAAACTGAAGAGGGAAATCATCCGTTTTAAGACCCGATCTACCTTTGGCATTGGCACTTCCTGTAATTTTGACCTTGTCGTTAAGATAACTTATTAACAATTCATCCCAATCTTTTAATAAAAAAGTGCAATCGCTGTCCAGTATCGCGGTGTAAGGCGTAGTAACCTTTGCAAGCAGTTCCTCAAGAGCCTGTGCATGTGCAAAAGACGCCCGGCTGTCACAAGAATCTCTCCATACAACTTCAATATTCTCCCTGCCTGCGGTTATTCTCTTAAGTTTTTCAATATGACGGCTCTTTGAACCGTTATCGCTTATAAGGACAAGGTAATTATTTTTTGTAAGTTTCTCCAGAGCATATAGCGACAACTCAACAAAATGCGACGTATTATAATTGGTTATAAGCACCGTCATCTTTGGATTACTATCAGACATTCTTCAGTCCCTGCTGCAAAGATACCTTAGGTTCCCAGCCGATAAGCTTCTTAGTGCGATTCGGAGGGGTCATTATTTCTCTGTCGCGATATGGACGCTTGCCCCATTGGATATTAAGAGTAAGGTCTTTCGCCCTTTCAAATTCAGCAACAATTTGCCGCAATGTCATCGGTTTTCCGCTGTACACACCAAAAGTTTCATACTTCTCCGCCTTATTATTTGTCAGTCTCTTAGCAGCTATGACAAAAGCATCAATCACATCATCTATATAAACCATATCAAGCTTCTGCTCACCTGCCGACATATCAAGTGCCTGTTTTTTTTGCGCAGCATTCTTGAGTATGTTCAGTAATTTCGGCCTCGGATCGCCCGGCCCATAGGTATCATATAATTCCAAAGTTATTGCTTTTAATGAAGTAGTCTCAACATAAAATCGCAATATATCAACAAAGGCCTGCTTGGAAGCCGCATATAAACATACCGGATTATAATCGGCATTATCAAAATGCTGCCAGTACGTACCTACATTAACAAATCCGCCAATCCCTGTTTTAGCTGCCGCTTCAAGAACCTGTGTGCCGAATAATATATTAGACCGTATCAAAGGCTCAACATCTTCAGTCTTATGGCTCGATAAAAAGAGCGAGGCAAGATGGAAAATAATATCAGGCCTGGCCTTATCAAGGAAACTACAAAGGCTTTCAGTTGTGCTATCGTGACAGAATATATTTATGTTCGACTTTACCGATTCCAGCGGTCCAAGAAAAGAAGTGCCTCTCGTAATGACAGATATATCCCAGCCGTTTTTGACAAGTCTTTCGGTCAGATTTCTCCCCACAAAACCGGTTGCACCCGTTATTAATGCTTTTGTCGTCAGCGCCTATTCCTCAAAAGTAAAAGGTGAATCAAAATCTTTAAATTTTACCAATTTGTCATCTTTGTCCGAGATAACAGGATCTTTACATGGCCAGTCTATCTTCGCCGAGTCCCAGCGAACTCCGCTGTCAGATTCCGGCACATATGCAGTGGTAACTTTATAAAACATCTGTGTATTATCCTGTTGAGAATAAAAGCCATGAGCCAGGCCGCGAGGGATATAAATCATATTACATTTTTCAGGCGAAAGCTCAAAAGATTCATATTTGCCAAAGGCAGGTGAACCTTTACGCAAATCCAGCACTACATCAAGCGCTTTACCTGCCGGGCAATATACTATCTTTTCATGGTCATGGGGGGGAAGCTGAAAGTGCATACCCCGCAGTACATTCCTGGCTGAGATTGAATAATATTCCTCAGCAAAATCCGTAGCAAGATTATGCTCCTTAAAAGTCAGTTCATGAAATGTTTTTATAAACTGCCCCCTTTTGTCCTTAATCGGTTTAAGTACAATTTCGTAACAGCCGGGTATTTTTGTTTCTTTTATCTCAAACATGACTCTTAACAAACCCATGAATTTCGTCACTAATATATTCCAGCATTTCCTGGCTAAGACCCGGGTAGACACCGAGCCAGAAAGTATTATTCATTATAAAATCAGTATTTTCCAGTTTGCCAATGACACGATAACCTTTTTTACTCTTTCTCATCTCATCGAAACAGGGGTGCCTTACTATATTACCTGCAAAAAGCATCCGGGTCTGAATATTTTTACTTTCCAGATGTTTAACTATCTGGTCCCTGTTAAATAGTGCTTTATCTTTCACAGTTAACACAAAGCCAAACCAGCTCGGCCTGCTGTTGTCTGTTGCTTTTGGTAATATCAAAAATTCTTCTATATCTGCGAGTTTATCTGTCAGATACTGCCAGTTTTTTCTCCGCACTTCAATAAAACTGCCAAGTTTTTTTAATTGCGTACAACCTATCGCGGCCTGCATATCGGTAAGCTTGAGATTGTAACCAAAATGTGAATAGATATATTTATGGTCATAGCCAAAAGGCAGCTCGCCAAGTTGCTGACTAAATCTCTTGCCGCAGGTATTATCACAGCCACCCTTGCAATAGCAGTCACGTCCCCAGTCTCTAAACGATTTGGCAATCTGCATAAGCTGCTCATTATCGGTATATACCGCCCCGCCTTCGCCCATAGTAATATGATGAGGCGGATAAAAACTTGATGTACCAAAATCACCAAACGTTCCTGTATATTGCCACTGGCCGTTAAGATTGTACTGCGAACCAAGAGCATCGCAGTTGTCCTCTACCAGCCAGAGATTATGCTCATCACAAAAATCTCTTACAGCAGCAATATCAAAAGGATTTCCAAGTGTGTGCGCCAGCATTATCGCTTTTGTCTTCTTTGAAAGAGCAGCTTCAAGCTGACCGGCATCTATATTATATGTACCAGGACAGACATCAACAAAAACCGGAACTGCTCCGTACTGAACTATCGGTGTAATTGTTGTAGGAAAGCCCGCAGCAACTGTTATTACTTCATCACCTTTTTTTATTCGCCGCTTTCCCAGTTTCGGTGATGTCAAAGCCATAAAGGCAATAAGGTTTGCCGAACTGCCGGAATTAGTCAAACAACAACTTTTTACGCTGAGGAAATTAGCAAATTCTTTTTCAAACTGCCCTGCGAACCTGCCCTCTGTAAGCCAGAAATCTAACGATGCCTCAACCAGGTTACACATATCTTCATGATTGAAAAACCGGCCGGCATAAGGTATTCGTGTCTTGCCGGACTCAAACGGTTCCGTATTGATACAAAAACTTTGATAGTACTGGGCTACGGAATCAAGAATATTTTGTTTAAGCAATTTTTTATCACTCATTGTAATTTTATTGTGCCCATGTCAGATTTTTTGTTTTCGCATCTGCAACAAATCCATCAATATCTGATTCGGTTAATATTTTTGATGACTCATAATATGTTAGATACCATTTAACTGTTCTTTCAATTGCCCTGACAACAGGCCAGGTACTATACCATTTTAGATTTTCTTTTGCTTTTCTGCAATCCAGCTTCAGTAGTTTTGCTTCGTGAGGCTGATCTGGGTCCTGTTCAATTTTAACATCGACCTGTGGCCAATGGACTTTTGCCTCCCGCACAATCTCTTTCACTAGCAGACCCCGCCCATCATCAGGTCCGAAGTTCCATGCCTGTGCAGCATTCGTATCTCCGCTGCCTAGCCGGCTTCCAAGAAGAAGATAAGCACTGCTCGGCTCAAGTACATGCTGCCACGGACGAACTGATTCGGGATTTCTTATAACAACCGGCTTTCCGCCAGAAGCAGCTTTAACTATATCCGGCATAAGACGATCCTCTGACCAATCGCCGCCGCCTATAACATTTCCCGCACGGGCACTTGCGATGAGCGTGTTATGAGTCTTGCCGAAATTGGCTACAGCAAAAAAAGATTTGCGGTAACTGTCAACAACCAGCTCTGTACAACCCTTTGAAGCACTGTAAGGATCATGCCCGCCCATCGGGTCGTCTTCACAATACGGTTTTGATCGTTCCAGGTTTTTATAACATTTATCACTGCTGATTATAACAGCCGCCTTGACAGTCCGGCTTTTTCTGACAGCCTCTAAAACATTAACTGTCCCCATGACATTGGTCCCAAAAGTCGCTTCAGGTTCGTCATAAGAACGTCTCACAAGTGCCTGTGCTGCCAGATGAAAAACTATCTCAGGCTCAAATTTATTAAATATATCGATAAGCTTTTCAGCGTCACGAATATCACAGATGTTATGGCCTATTTTAGATTCTAATTTCAACAACTCAAAATGATTCGGCTTAGTTTCAGGCTCAAGCGCAACTCCGCAAACATCCGCCCCAAGCTGTAACAGCCATTGACAAAGCCACGATCCTTTAAAACCAGTATGGCCTGTAACAAGAACCCGTTTGTTTTTATAAAAGTTATTGAACATTACCATTCTTTTGTCCAGGGTGCTTTGCCACTTTCCCAAAGGTCATTAAGCAGCTTATGCTCTCTTGCCGTATCCATACACTGCCAGAAACCATTATGAACAAACGCTGCCATCTGCTCATCTTTTGTAGCCTGGTGCATCGGCTGCTGTTCGAGTATCAAATCAGTATCAGTCGTCAAATATTCGGAGACAAATTTTCTATTGATAACCATAAAACCGCCGTTAATAAAACCTTCCGCCGTCTGCGGTTTCTCATAGAAGCTTTTTATCTGTCCCTGTTCAAGTTTTATCTCTCCAAATCGGCCGGAAGGATGCACCGCGGTAATGGTCAAAAGCTTGTTCTGCTTCAAATGAAAATCATACAGTGCTTTTATATCAACATTTGCCACACCGTCGCCATAGGTCATAAAGAAATCCTCCTCATCTGACGGTATATATTCAGCACCGATAGCAACTCTTCCGCCGGTCATAGTATTCTCGCCGGTATTCGCAAGCGTTACCTGCCAGTTTTCGCCATTGGTCCCATGATATTTAATATCGCCCTTTTTAGCAAGATTGATAGTAACATCCTGCGCGTGTGCTTTGTAGTTGAGAAAGTAATCAATGAATACATCCCTTTTATATCCAAGGCAAAGAATGAACCTCTCCACTCCAAACGCAGCATATGTTTTCATTATATGCCAGACTATAGGATGAGGCCCTATAGGCACCATCGGCTTAGGCAGCACTTCGGTAACATCACGAATTCGCGTCCCGCGCCCACCGCAAAGTATCATAGCTGCGGGCATTTTATTTTTCTTGGTCATATTTATACCTCTAATTATTTTTGGCTTTTATTAAAACCAGAAAGTATCCTGTATTAATGTATTTACTTAAACCTTTCAGACACTTCGCATCGACCCAGAGACAAAAAGGCTTAAATAACCTCAAAAGCATACGCATTAATTTAAGATAAAACTTTTGAGGATCCTTTGCCGCATAACTGAAAGCTGCATAACAAATATCATGCCTCACTGAAAACAGTGATCCCATCGCCTCGATCGATACGAGCTTGAAACCAATCTTTTTTACAAGCTCGACTAATGCTGTTTCTGTCAATCGCTGCCTGTCCAGTTCCCAGTCTCCATGAATAGGACAGAGAAAAGGCACCGATATCAATACATGCCCATTATATTTTAATATCCTGAAGGCTTCCTCCAGCACCGCCGATGGCGATTCGACATATTCAAGCAGTTCCGTCATAATAATAGTATCATAACTTTCACCTTCAACATGTATCCTGGAAGCGTCACAGCAGTAATCAGGTTCTGCTTCAGGATTGATATTGACATATTCCCAACTTTGTGTTTGCTGTTTTGGCGGTCTAAACCTGCCGCGATTACCTGCCTTGACCCCGCCGATATCGAGAACCCTGCCCTGCATCAGAGAAATATTCTCATTAAGGGCCTTATCAAGTAATGTTCTTCTGCAGGTTCTCATAACTCTTTAACAAAACAATATTCTATATTCTTCTTCTCGAAATATGCTAACCTTCCCTCAAGCCAGCCTATACCATCTATTATCAGCTCCCTGTCATGAAAAGCAAAAACATTTTCCTCTCCGACTATCCTGACAGAGCCGATAGTTTTAGTTTCAGTATAACAATTGATCAGATTTATTCCAAATTTTTCCGCTGCCTTTACAGTAGCATCACAAAAAACATTACCTGGCGGAACCAGCGTTGTAACTTTAACCTGAAAATAATCCTGCAGGATATTTTGCGCCCTTTCTATATGCTCATAATGCACATCTTCTTCCAGCCAGCTCCAAAACTCCCTGTGAAAAGTTCTATTTGAAGAAAACAACCTCGGCAAATGCCTCCCGATGACACAATGTGTAAGACCATGATTGGCAATTTCAACCAGGCCTTCGTCAAGAGCTTTTTTAATCGCCTCAGCCTGAGAAGGAAACTTTTGAATAAAAGGTATAAGCTGACCATCCTTTTCAACCCAGCCGGCCGTTACAGATACAGTAAGTTTCGCACCAAATCTTCTTAAAATACTAAAAATACCTTCCCACTGACCAGCCGAGAGTTCTTCATAAGGCCCCCATGCTTTAAAGGCCGGTAAACATTTCAAAAACAAAATATTCCCGCCCGGAACTTTCGAGTAAACTTCAAATCTTTTGGAGCTTGCTCCTATGTCATCTATCCTGAGAGCCAGTTTCATCTCATTTTTTTCTGAATAGGAAAAATATATTTTTTATACCAAAATATTTCTCAAAAACATTTTTTACAGCCACACTGCTCCGCCCCATTAACTTGCCTGCCAAAGCATTATATGAATTAACAGGAACTTTTATAACCTTCTGGGCCTGTTCGGATTCTTTCATATAATAATTATGCGAAACAGCAGCGAACTCTTTGCAGATATCCGTTATCGAAGCTCCGAAATTTTCAAAAGTATTCTTAATTCCGTTATAATCGAGATAGTTGATCGTATCAATAAACTCTGCCGGCCTGGCAAGCAGCTTCAAATAAACTTTTGCAAGCGGTTTGGGACATTTGGGAGGAAACAGGATTTTATAATGAGGCTCTACCGGTATAAAATAGTTGGGAGCTTCCACAAAACCAACACCGCCAGGCTTTAAAACACGAACCATTTCCCTGACAGCATCATTGACATCCCGGACATGCTCGAGAACAGAAACAGAAAAAACATAATCAAATTCGCCATCTGCAAAGGGAAGTTTCTCCGCCTCAGTTTGAAAAAACTCAGCCTGCACTTTAAAGAGTTTCGCTCTTGTCCCGGCCACATCAAGAACATCTCTATCAACATCACATCCTGTACAGTTCGCACCTAATTGCACGCCCGCAATAATATGACCGCCCCATCCGCAACCAACATCCAGCATCTTCTTATCTTTTAAACTGACACCGGATATTTCCTCAACCGCTTTTAAGCAGGCCCTGGACCTGGCTACTTCTCTCTTCCTGTCCTCAATTCTTCTTTCCCAGTCATAAAGACCCAGGCAGTCCAAATAATAATGACGTAGATGCTTTCTTATTTTATCGTCAAACTGCTGCTGCAAATCTTCAGCCGTACAATTAGAATACATATCGGTCATAAAGCCGGGAAAACTTTCCTGATAGGTAACATTAACTCGTCAAATCTGTCTTTTGTTAATATCCCCATATAAAATTCAGCGCCGACAAACAGCAACAAAGCTATTGGCAGCATAAATATCGAATAGTTAAAAAAGTATCCGCCAAAAATGATTACTGCCAGTGGAAGCCATACGCTGATCAATAATTTGTCTATTCCAAGTCTTCCAAAATGCCGTTTAAGTATGAAAAGTTTCAATACCCCGGCAGGAATGATACACATAATAAATTCCGCTATGGGCAGTGCCGCAGCACCGACAGCCACCCCGGAAATTTCCAAAGGTATCAGCAGGTAATAATACCCGAGCATCATAAGAACGCCGATCGGTTCTATCATGCTGACAAGACGATGCTTTTCAATAGAGTAAATGACATTCGTATAAGGCCTCCAGAAAAGCCTTAAGAGAACCGAAAGCGCAAAAAACTTGAGAATAAATGCACTCCTGCTGTTTTCAATTCCAAAAACAGTTGCAATAACAAAAGTTGAACTGAATATCAGAATTATAGAAAGAACGCCGCTTATGAAACCAAGAACCTGAACCAGGTCCTGAAATCGCTTGTGGAAAAAGTCCTGAACATTTGCAATGCGATGGACAATTTCAGTGAACATTGTATTTGTCACAGGCTTGATAAGCTTATCTACCGCCGCATAACAACGATGAGCTATGTCATAAAGACCGACTTCATTGACTCCCATTAGCTTGCCAAGAACAAGCTTATCTGCATAAAGAATAAAGTTTGACGAAATAGTAGAAAAGGCTATCGGCATAGAATAGCTCATATATTTTCTTATATCCGCCCGGCTCGGAAGAAGAAAAACATTGATCTTTTTCGTTCGAAAATATGCAACTCCCCAGAGAATCGTAACTGCCGGAATTACCACCCTTGTTGAAGCAAGGGCGTAAATACTCAGCCTGGCAAAACAAATAAACAAAGTATATACAAAAAATATGATCGATGCCACTATCTCTGCAATAGACATATATGTAAAATCACGCTTGCCGATAAAAGTCGCTGTAAAAAATTGAGCTATTTTTTCAAACATTAACACAGAAAAAAGAATCCACAACAGCCTGGCATCAGTCCTTCCATCATTAAATTTTAAAAAATATGCCGAGACAAAAATAATTACATAGAGCCCAATAAGCAGAACCTTAAAAAAAAGAAAAGCAGCTATGTCCCGACGATTGTCTTCAGAAGCAAGAAACTTATTATAAGCTGTCGAAAACCCAAGATCAGAAAGGATGCCCAGGACACCTGCAATGCTGTAATAGTAAGTAACCCGGCCCAGAACCTCCGTTCCGAAAATCTTAATTATCAGAACCAGGGTAATAACACTTATCACAGAAGTAATAACGTTCGTGGCAGTTCGTATATAGATATTTTTTATCATTGCCGGTTTAATGCTATAGGATCTTTTCTACAGCATCTAAAAATCGCCTGGCAGAATTAAACTCGCTGCTGCCCAGGAAAATATTCAAAAATTCTTCTCTCGTATCTTTGTTATATTTTTCTGTCTGCTCATCCAGAGACCCCTGCATCTTTTCGCAAAAGGCCTCCCAGTCCTTATCCTCGAAAATATTATATACCTCTGAGACATCTTTCATTTTAAACATCGCATTTTCACCCAGCCATAATTTATTCCAATATGCACCGTTTAGCCCGGCATCAGAAAAATACATCCGCAATGGAGATATCAGGTTTACTGCAGGCCTCGACATGCCTATCGCTTCCAGAAAACACAATGACTCGAATCCGACATACATATCGGCAACTGCCAGCAACTCAAGAGTTAAAAAAGGATAAAATCGCCCTTCCTCAAAAGTCATATCGATGTATTTTCTTTCACAGCTTTTAAGTTTCCCGTCTTTATGTCTTCGCTTGCAGATTATCAAAGCATTATTTCTGTCAGCAAATTCCCGAATCTTTCTCAGGGCAACTGCGTAGTTCCTTATCCTGTCATAGTCTTTTATCAACGCCCCTTCCCTGTCGCATGCATGTTTTTTAAATAACTGCTTAAACAGGCCAAGATTTATTAGATTCGTCGCAAGGTTATTAAAAAATATCTGCTTATAGAGCCAACTGATCGAATAATCCGCTGCGGGAACCAGCATAATTATCCTCTTATCTGCGGGAATATTATATTTCTCTAATATCTTTTGGCGTTCAAAGCCCAATTGCTCTACCTGGTCAAATACCGGATTGCCTATAGCAACCGACGCTTCTACATATTTTACTGCTGAGGGATTTACCTTTTCCAGATATTCATCAGTCCACTTACGCCAAAGATCATTTATGACCGTGATCAAATCCCAGTTCGCAAGCAATTTGCCGCCGTCAGTATCCGCAACCCGTAACTCATCGCCATTCGAACCAAGGACGCACCATTTGATCCCCTTCTTTTTACTTTCAGGCAGAACATAGTTATATATCTCTTTATTTGTATATGCGGTAAATTCAACAACAACTTTTACATCATTTTCATACAATAATTCCAGAAGATGTTTTTCGTCTTTTGCCTGGAGTATTGTGATTTGATTCAGAACATCATAGCAGCCCAGTTTATCTACTGTCGCTGCAGTGTCGTTTTTATTACCCCAAAATGTATCCCCCGAGGCCGGCACTATCAGCACCGGCTCCAGCACAAATCCATTTTTCAAATGCTCTGCGATAACAGGGATATAAACTTTAAGATAGTTTTCCCTGGGACAAAGATAAGCAATTTTCCCTTTGCTTAAATCTGAAGGCATCGAGCCGTCTTACCCCTTTATCTCTTTCAATATCTCTGCCGGGTTGCCGGCAGCAACTACTCTGTCAGGAACACTTCTTGTTACTACCGCACCGGCACCAACAACTGCGTTTTCGCCAATCACAACGCCCGGAAGAATTATACAGTTAGCCCCTACCCAACAGCCTTTTTTCAGCACAACTCCTTTAGGCTTATTATGCCCCTGGTCTATAATAGGTATCTCAGGATTGTCAAATTTATGATTGCTTATATAAATATGCACTCCCGAACCGATTAATACATCATCTTCTATAGTGATGCCGATATCCTCCCCATAGCTGTCTGCAAACAGCATCGTCCCGGGCCTTATTACACATCTTCTGCCAATGCTTATATTGGAACATCCTATCGCATAAGCCCCGGGCCTGAACTCCGCGGTGTCATCAAAATATTTAAACTTACTCTTACAAAGCTTTCGCATCGCCGGCTTAAAATGCAGCCGCCAATGTGTATAAGGAATATCAGGGCCGATCCTGTCGGCGTTCTTCCAAAATTTAACTCTCTCCAAAATACCTAACGACATTTTTTAACCCGTTTTTCAATATCAGACAGCATCTGTCACAGGACAAAGCCGTCATCTACTATAATATTCTGGCCGTTTACATACTGCGAATCATCGGACAATAAATAGATAACCGAACCGTTCAGGTCTTTTGCCTCGAGCATACCTTTTGAAAGGCCGTAGGAATTATATTTTTCTAAAAATTCCTCAGGCTGATTATTGAGTATCCCGCCGGGGCTTATCGCGTTCACACGGATGTTACATCCTGTCAAAGCCTTCGCGAAATACTTTGTCAGATGAATAACCGCAGCCTTTATCGCTGCATACTCCACCGGCATCGTCATTTCAGTACCTTCATATATCTCAAATCGCGGAGGGATAACACCATATATCGAAGCTATATTTATAATATTGCCGTAACCCTGCTTCTTAAAAACAGCAATCAATTGCTGACACAGCAAAAAACATCCCCCAAGATTCATATCTATATTCTCACAAAAATCCTCATACGTAACATCCTCGAACTTCCTGCCGTAGTTCGCATTTTTTGGATATACACTATTGACCAAAGCATCGATTTTCCCGTGTTTTTTCATAAGAGAAGAAGCCATCTTTTCAATCGATGCCTTCGAGGTTATATCGAACTCTATAAATTCGGCCTTGCTGCTTTTCAAACTCTTCTGCAACTCTTCCCCCCCGGCTCTATCGGCATCTGCTATCACAGCTATGCCGCCATTTTCCACAACGGCATTTACAAATTCCCTGCCCAGCAGCCCTGCCCCGCCTGCAACGATAACAACTTTGCCGCCCAGCTTATTTGAGTCCAAGTTTTTTCTCCATAAGCAGCTTAACCAGTTCAAAATCTATTTCATCATCGATATCTACCGACCTTTCGCGAGGCATCAGATAAACTTTACTGTTTTCATAATAAACACCTGGCTTTTTCTTCAGAACATCTTTCCACCAGACATACACAGAAGCATTAAGATCATAGACCGGCGGCGCGCTTTGTCGCGAAGGATAATTACCAGTTTTAACCTGCACCACTTTACCATCGACAATTTCAACCATATTAAAATACGGATTTCTATAAGAATCAGTAACTGAAAAAACATTATCCGCCTTTTCCTCTACGAGCTTAACTATACAACTATCGATATCCTCAACCGCTCGCAAAGGAGAAGTAGTATGCAGCATAACAACTATATCGAAATTCTGTCCTTTATCTTCAAACCATTTCAAACCGTGCAAAAGAGCATCCGTAACAGGCGTATCATCCTGTGCAAGTTCCATCGGCCGCATAAAAGGAACCTCCCCGCCGCAGGATTTCGCGATCTTCGCTATCTCTTCATCTTCAGTTGAAACCAGCACCGTATCTATATATTTCGAAGCCAGCGCCTGTTCAATAGTATAAGCGATCAGGCTCTTTCCGCAAATTTTCAGAACGTTTTTCCTTGGCAGTCCCTTGGAACCTCCGCGTGCCGGGATAATACATATGATTTTATGTTCTTTATACATTATTTCCTCACACTCAATTGATCGCTTCCAAAACCTTGACCGATTCTTCAAGAGTAGTCAGTAATTTCGTCTCCACGGATATCCCTAAAAACTCTTCCATCTCATCTATATATGTTTTATTCATATCGAACAAACTTTTATCGTCGATTATCTCCTCGGTTTCATCCAAGACTTGCTTTATAACATTATTTACAAAATCGCATTCCAGCCGATTCCCATTTTCACAAATTATCTTTATATACCTTTCTTTCTTCTGCCTTATACAATCTAATCTTACAGTAACAACAAAAGACCGATATTTATACGTTCCGACAAAAACATCAGGACAATCCATTTCCAATTCACTTACCTTGGCCTTGACAATATTCTTTCCTGTCGGCTCCTTAAAAAGCCACAACATATAATCGATCTCATGTGACAGATCCAGGTCGATTCCGCCGCCCTGTCTTTTATCAACACTGTAAGACTTGCGATAATCCTTATAAGGCCTCCATTGCCGAAGGTCCTGGCCCGCACATATATCTACCATCCGGATAGCCGAAAGATTTTGCTGTATGAAATCCTTTATTACGCCGAAACAAGGCAGATACCGCATATTATATGCCACAGAGATATTAAGCTTTTCCTTCTCTGCCAGTTCTAAAATCTTATGCGCCTCTGTCATATCTGCAGCAATGGGCTTTTCTACCAGAAAATTCCTGACTCCCGATTTGGCCAGCTCTAAAATATCTGCAGGATGCTTATACGTAGCCGAACAAATAACAGCATATTTTATCCCTTCGAATATATCTTCCAGCTTCGATACGAACTTAGCTTCTATCTGCTCATCAGGATACTGCGTAAGCACAAAAGGTCTTATCCCCATATCAAGCAGATTCTTGGTATGCCTTTTACCAATAGACCCAAAACCAACAACAACTATCGCATCATCCACTGACAGATACCTCAACTGCTTACAGACATCTTTTCTGCAGATTCTTTAATAACTTCTTTTATCACACGAAAAACATCTTCGTTCAGATTAGCAGTGGTCGGAAAAGTAATCCCCTGTTCTGACAGCTGGCAGCTTACTCTATTGGAAAATGTATATTTCTTATAGATATCCATCTGGCTCAGAGGATAGAAGAAAGGCCTGATATCAATTTTTCTTTCCTTCAGCTTCGACATACAGGCCTCTTTGATACCATTTTTAATCAGTACACTTACCAGCCAGGTTATTTTCTTACGCCTCGGCAGGTCATTCCTCTGGAATTCAATAAGTTTTTCCCGCCCAAGCTCACGTCTGTACCTTTCTTCTATTTTTCCTCTCGCACTTATTATGTCATCTATCCTTTCAAGCTGCCCAACACCTATAGCAGCCTGCAGATTTGTCATACGGTAATTATACCCTACCACTTCGTGCCAGTATTTTTTCGTCTTGCTCATGCCGTGGTCACGTATCACTCTCATCTTCTCATCCAGCTTCTCAGAGTCCGTCACGCACATACCGCCCTCGCCAGTCGTAATTATCTTATTGCCAAAAAAGGAAAAGCATCCGATGTCACCGAAAGATCCGACTTTTTTCCCGTCGAACAGCGCCCCATGTGCTTCTGCACAATCTTCTATAACAAAAAGATTATGTGCTTTTGCAATATCCATGATCGCCTGTATATCACAAGGTTGGCCGTAAAGATGAACAGGAATGATAGCTTTAGTCTTTGCAGTTATCGCCTTTTCGATCTCTGCCGGGTCTATGCACCAACTGTCCTTTTCAACATCAACTATCACAGGCGTCCCCTGTGCGTGCAAAACAGAATTAACAGTAGCTGCGAACGTCAAATCAGGAACGATAACTTCATCGCCCTTTCCCACCCCAAGAGCCATCAGGGCCAGATGCAGAGCAACTGTCCCGTTCGAAACCGCTACACCATATTGGCATTCGCAAAAATCAGCGAACATTTTCTCAAACTTCCCGAGGTAATCACCGCTGCTTGATATCCATGTCGACAAAAACGCCTCTACCAGATACTCCAGTTCGTTACCTGTAAGGTCAGGCGATACCAGCGGAACATGAACATTAGTTTTGCACTCAGCGTAATCGACAACCCTGAAACCTTCATCCACCACAGGAATGATGCGGATGTAAGGACTGAACTTTTTAATTATCTGGCTATATTCTTCGCTCTGCTTCGCATATACGAACTCTTTCTTGACAAGTCCCTCAATACGTTCCGACAAGTTATGACCATTCAGCAGCAGCCTTCTTATATCACCATCTGTCAGTATCCCGCAAAGCCTGTCCGCCTCAGTAACAAATACAACTCCCTTGCCGTTGCCGTTGATCTTTCTCAGGGCATCTAATAAAGCATCATCTTTTTTACAGAGAAATTTTTCTATCATTTAATATCCCAGCCAATAAATTATATGAATTTTTAGTAGCTTCCATCGTCCCTGCCACTTCCAGAGTAATTGTCTTGCCGTCCAGGGAATAGTTTTTCAATTCACCAAACAAACTGCTCTCAGCAAGCAAAGGTTCATTCCCGTCGGACAACCCATCATTATCGCTGCAATGAAGATAATCCGAAACTGATATCATCTTACTTAATTCATCTTTAAAATCCAGCCCCAATGAAGCCGCACTAACCTTTAAATGTCCTATATCCAGCAGTAATTTAAAATCAATTCTTTCTTTAAGTTCGACAAAATCATTAAAACCGGTCAGCATCAAAGGATTGACATTATTAAAAGTCTTCAGGTTGGCATCAGAAATGACATTGTTCTCAATATAAAGCTCTACTGCCCCTGCCGTATTTCTTAGCCTCTCAAATCCCTCACAAAACCGCTCCAAAGATTTCCCCTTCTCGAACAGCTTTTGCGGATTTAAATTATTACCTATTTCTTCGACCGCTATATTTATAAAATGACCTGCATGAAATCCCATCCTGTCAGAACCTAACCTTTCGCAAAGCACAACAAGATTTTGAAGATGCGACAACGTTCTTTCATAAATCTCATCATCCAGTGATGCCAGGTTTAACACAAAAGGCTCCTTCGGAGCCGGAAAATAACTATGACAAAGATAATTCAAATTGTGCTGTGCTTTAAGATTTATAAGATCCTCTTCGATACCATCATAATAATTAATATTGCCTGACAACTCTATATTGTTAAATCCGTTCTCAGCCAGCAGCTCGAGGCATTCTGTTAAGTTATTATTATTTAAATAAGCTGTCGAAATATATATCATTTTATCTTCCTGGCAGGATTACCGACATAAGTGCCTGGACTTTCAATATCCTTTACAACTATAGCACCTGCTCCTACAGTAACATCATCACATATACGTACCTTATCGATAACCACCGCCGCGGCACCGATAAAGCACCTGTCTCCTATCTGTGCCCTGCCGCAGATTACCGTGCCCACAGAAATATGATTACCGCTGCCGATGATAACCTCATGCTCCAGCACACATCGTGTATTAATAATATTATTATCACCTAATTTCGCATTCGAATTAATACAGGCCCCCGCAAATATCTGGTTACAGCAGCCCATTTCAACTCTTTTTTCTATTATCGAATCCGGATGGATAAGTGCCTCCTTATAAAGCTGCCCCCGGTATTCCTCAAACAACCGGCTTCTTTTAACATTATCTCCGACAGATAATATCAGCAGGTCATCTCCCTTAATTGCACTTATTGTCCCCAGCACATTATACGAATTTATCACTTCTCCATTTGTGAAATTATCTTCATAAATCCCGAGGATTTTTAATCCGTTTAGCTCTACAAGATTTATCAATGACCTTGTATGTCCCCCTGCACCTATCAGATACACTTCCTGGCCGGCTTTTTTACTCATCTATAACCTCATCTGCATGATAAGACCTCTTGGCCTTTTGCCCGATAATTTCCTTATAACGTATCGGCGATATCCCCGCCCCGCCGGTCCTTTTAGCACTCAGATTATCATCGCTGAAAATATCGCCTTCTTTAATATCCTTTGACGCAACCAGGTATTTCTGCAAAGATTTTCTCGTCTGCGACTCTGAAGGTGTTGGCGATTTTTCCATAGAACCTAAGTATTCTTCCGCTTTTCTTACCCGTATCACGAACTGTTTCAACTCCTCAGGCTCCAAAGACATCCTATGGTCAGGCCCTTCGAAACCACTGTCCAGAGTAAAATGTTTTTCAATTATTTTGGCACCTAAAGCAACCGCCAAAGGACATGCCCCGATCCCTGTCGAATGATCCGAATACCCTGTCAGCATATCAAATTCTTTTTTATATGTCTTGATCACATTCAGATTAACTTCGGCATCTTCTATAGGATAATTGGCAGTACACTGAAGAAGGATTACATCTTTATTAAAATTGTAAATTTCTTCCAGCCCAGCCTTAACCTCCGAAAGATAAGCCATCCCTGTTGACAGTATAATAGGCTTTTGTTTCCGGGCGACCCTTTTTAGAAACAGCAGGTTAGTAATATCAGTCGATGCGATTTTATACGCAGGCAAATCTATTTCATCTAATTCATCCAAACTGTACTCATCAAATGGAGTCGTCAAAAATATAATACCTTTTTTATCACAGTATCCTTTCAGCTCTTTAGTCTGCTCTTTGGTTATCTCAAGACTTTTTAGCATATCAAACTGCGATTCGGCTGTATCTGTAGTCTCTTTCTGGTATGGCGCTTTTGTCACATCTTTCAATATCAAATGCTCGGTACTGAAGGACTGAAACTTTACCGCATCGGCCCCTGCCTCAACCGCAGCATCTATAAGACCCCGGGCAAGTTTCATATCTCCATTATGATTCACTCCCGCCTCTGCGATAATAAAGACTTTCGAATCTTCACAGATCTCGAATGAACCGATCTTTATTTTCTTATTGAATTTCATCATCAGCTCTGCCTGAACCCCCTGAATGCCGCATTCCTTTCAAGATAAAGCTCTTTAGCCTGCTCAATAAAGGATTTCTTCTGGTTCGTAAAATAATTCTCTATCAGACTCGTATTAGCATCCAGCAGGCAACTGTAAAATTCATCTTCGCTCATATCTGTAAAATTAACACTCATCAGATCGGAGTTGACATGCTTATTCTCATAAAAGTCCTCGCAATCTTTCAGCCAGCCCTTCTCAATAGCATGATAATAAAGCGGACTTCCCGGATAAGGCGTCACAGGCCTGATAGTCCGCATCTGAGAACCATCGTCATACTTCAATAAAAACTCGACACCCTTTCTCAGCGTATCTGCACTATCACCAATATTGCCGAATATTATATTATAGCCCGGACTTACCCCCGAACTAAGAGTCGCCTCTATCCCCCTGATAATCTGCTTGACCGTCAAAGCCTTGTTCATATTTTTTAATACCGCATCATCCATCGCCTCGATACCGTAATTAATGAACACACATCCTGAACGTTTCATCAACTCAAGCACATCCTTAACAGCATAATTCAGCCTGCCGTTACAGCACCATCTGACATCCACATTGGATTTGATAAAAGACTCACAAAGCTCTGTTACCCTCTCTTCAGACGACATCAGCAGCTCATCGCCGAAAGCAATATATGTTATCCCGTACGTCTTCTTCAAAAAGAATATCTCTTCGATAATCGCCTCTGAACTCCGAGGCCGAAATCCCTTATCCATACGGTAGCAGAAATTACATTTGAATTTACATCCCCTGCCCGACAGCAGCCTGGCCACAAAATCCGTCTTTTTCGAATGCGGCGCCCTCATAAGCCTGTAATAATCCATTGGAAAAAGCTCATACGCCGGCCAGGATATACTGTCAATATCTTCTATGAGCTCTCTTCTTTCATTGACAACCACTTTGTCGCCATCGCGAAAGGCAATACCCTTGATTTGCGACAGAGAACTTTTCTTGCCAACCGCGCCCAGCAGTTCAACTATCGTTTCCTCACCTTCACCCATAACAATAACATCCGCTCCAGTCCTTTTAAGAAAATACTCCGGCTCAGGGGTAGGCCCGTGTCCTCCCATTATATAGAAAGGCCTGTTCTTGGACTGGTTTATCGCCTCTGAAAGCTTCAAAAGCTTCCTGTACTGATAATATCCTGCGATAATACTTATCCCGACAACATCGAATTTATTATCATCCAGATACCCTCTTAAATGATCATCAGGATAATGGTGCTGGTCCTGATTATATATCTCTACCTCATAACCTTCCTTCCGCATTACCGCTGCAATATACCCCATCCCCATTGGAAACTCATGTATATACGAACCGTTATCATAAACAACCAGCAAAATTCTCATCAATTACACCTCATCATACTGTCACTCACAATCCCCGCTGAAACTTTAATAAGATTTAAATAGACTCCGCCCCCGTCGGTTGTACAAAATACCGCAATAACAAAAGCCTCCTTTGCCATATATGCCTATAAATAAAAATAGCCGAATGGCCGATTTTCGCAAATAATACCGCTTATAACCCCATTTAGCAAGAGTTTTTAAGCTCACGCAAGGCCCGATAAAATCACCTATATTAATATTATTGCAAACAAAACAAGCCCCCAATTGACTTACAACCTAAATGGGTATAAAATCCTCTCAAATTGCGTTCTTTAAATGGAGAAAGTTGTGGATATTAAAGGTATTATTCTTGCCGGTGGGACAGGTTCACGCCTGATGCCGCTGACAAAAGTTACAAACAAACACTTGTTAGCCGTCGGCCAAAAACCGATGATCTACTATCCTGTTGAAAAGCTCACTTCCGCAGGAATAGAGGAAATCCTGATAGTAACAGGTGTTGACCATATGGGAGACGTCGTAAATCTGCTCGGCTCAGGAAGGGATTTCTCCTGCCGGTTCACCTATAAAGTCCAGGACACCGCAGGCGGTATCGCTCACGCCCTCGCACTTGCCGAAGGTTTCGCCGCAAACAGTAATACCGTTACCATCCTCGGCGACAATCTCTTCGAAGCCTCGCTCAAACCTTATGTCGAAAAATTCATCGCCCAGCAAAAAGGCGCAAGAGTGCTCCTTCAACAAGTCCCCCATCCGCAGCGGTTCGGCGTAGCTGAAATCGCTGATGGAAAAGTCACTAAAATTACTGAAAAACCCAAAGAGCCCAAAACAAATTACGCCGTTACAGGAATTTACTTTTACGATAATAACGTTTTTGACATAATCAGAACCCTAAAACCATCAGACCGAAATGAATTGGAAATCACCGATGTCAACAATACCTATATCCAGCGAGAGCAGCTCCATTATGACATCCTCACCGGCTGGTGGACCGATGCGGGAACATTCGAGTCGTTAAACAAGGCAAATGAACTGGTTAGTAAGGAGCCGCCGCAATGACAAAGAAAATTGCAGATCTAAAAACAGTATTTTCCGATGGTTCAGTCATTATTACAGGTTCGCCGGGGCTTATCAACGGCGTTTTAGCAAAACCAGCAAAGGTCTTCCCTGATGAAAGAGGCCGGCTCGGAGAAATCCTGCGATGCGACGACGAATTCTTCGAAAAATTCGGCCAGGTCTACTTCACAACAACATATCCTGGCGTAGTAAAAGCCTGGCACTGGCACAAAAAACAGACCGACCATTTCTATGTCGTAAAAGGCACCATAAAAGTCGGCCTGTACGACAACAGAGATGGCTCAAACACCAAAGGTGCTGTAAATCAGATATATATGAGTCAGTTCTGCCCGGCCGTTTTAAGAATCCCCCCAGGCGTATGCCACGGCTGGATGGGCATAGGAACCGAAGAGGCTTACATAGTCAACATGACCACAGAAGCATACGACTACAAACTGCCCGACGAATTCAGAATTCCTGCCCACGATAATGACATACCATACGACTGGACACGAAAAGATGGATGAGAAAATTGTCCTGCTCGGCGCCAAAGGAATGCTCGGCTCTGATGTATATGACCTATGCACCCAAAACAATTTGGATATAACCCCTTACGACCTGCCCGAATTCGATATCACCGACCAGGCCCAACTCGAAAAAGTCCTCGAAAATACCAATATTGTAATCAACTGTGCCGCATACACAGATGTCGAAAAAGCCGAAACCCAGTCCGAACTGGCCTTTAAAGTCAACGCCGAAGCCGTCGCAAATCTCGCCCAGATCGCTAACAATAAAAATATATACGTCATCCACATAAGCACAGATTTCGTATTCGACGGCAAAAAAGAATTACCTTATCTCGAAACCGACCAGACAAATGCTATAAATACTTACGGCAAAAGCAAACTCGCAGGCGAAGAATCACTAACCGAAAACCACAATTACTTCTCAATAATCCGCGTCCAGTGGACATACGGCAAAAACGGTAATAATTTCATAACCAAGATTATCTCTCTCAGTCAGCAGAGAAATAACCTCAAAGTAGTAGACGACCAGTTCGGTTCACCAACCTCTACAAAAGAAGCCGCAAAAATAATCTGCGAATTCGTCGCCAAAAAACCCAAAGGCATTTTCCACTATACATCAGCAGGTTTCGCAAGCCGATACGACACAGCAAAATTCGTATTCGAAAAACTCAGAAAAGATATTAAGCTCTCGCCGTGCAAATCAAACGAATTCAAAACCGCAGCAGCCAGGCCCGCAAACAGCAGGTTCTGCTGTGACAAAATACAATCTTTGCTTGACAAACCGATAAAAGTTTGGCAAAAACCACTTGAAAGGTTTTTAGAAACGTTATGAATACCAAAAGAATCCTCGTTACAGGCGGTGCAGGTTTCATAGGCAGCAATTTCGTCAGGCTGATGCTCAGCGAACAGCCCGATTACTTCATCGTCAACCTCGACAAGCTCACTTACGCAGGCAATCTTAAAAACCTCGAAGGTTTCCTCAAACACCCAAACCACGTTTTCATAAAAGAAGACATCTGCAACGGCCAGGCTGTCGAAAAGATCATCGATGAGCACAAAATTGAGGTCATCATAAACTTCGCCGCTGAAAGCCACGTCGACCGTTCCATCACAGGCCCCAAAATATTCATAGAAACCAACGTAACCGGAACATTAACTCTGCTCCAGGCTGCCCGGGACAAAAAAATCGAACGCTTCATACAGATCTCAACCGATGAAGTCTACGGCGAACTCGGCCCGACAGGAAAATTCACTGAAGAAACCCCCCTGGCGCCAAACTCGCCATATTCTGCAAGCAAAGCTTCTGCCGACCTCCTCGTACAGGCATTCGGCCACACCTGGGGCCTTAAATACAATATAACCCGATGCTCGAACAACTACGGCCCATACCAGTTCCCCGAAAAAATGATCCCGCTGATGATAAATAACGCTTTAAACAACAAACCCCTGCCCGTTTACGGCGACGGCTTGAACGTCCGCGACTGGATACACGTCGAAGACCACTGCAGAGCTGTTTTAAAAGTTCTAACCAACGGTAACCAGGGCGAAGTTTACAACATCGGCTCAAGCAATGAAAAAACAAATCTTGAGGTAGTAAAAACAATACTAAAACTCGTCGATAAACCTGAATCCCTGATAACTTTTGTAACTGACCGGCCAGGCCACGACAGAAGATACGCAATAGATTCGACAAAAACAAATGCCCAGCTAAACTGGCACGCAGAAACAAACTTCGCCCAGGGAATAAAAAATACAATTGACTGGTACCTACAAAACAAAAAATGGCTCGATGACGTAACAAGCGGAAATTATCAGCAATATTATCAGCAAATGTATGCTGACCGATAAAAAAATCTATTAGCCCCCGGACCTGCCTGCCCTCCGAAGATTTATCGAAGGATGGGTGCCGGGGGGCAAAAACACAGTTTTTATTTTGCCTCTTTACGCTTTACTGGCTATTATTCTTACTATGCACAACGGAAAGATCATCGTAGCAAGGTTCTGGACAAAATTCGGCGGGGATATCCCTTCCAGAACACCGGTCATTCTCGGCATAGACCCTGAAAAATACGAAACAATAACTATCTATCTCACCAAGAACAGTCCCAACCCCAATATCTTCGAACAAAAAGGCCAAAAGGTCTTCTACATAACCGAAAATTCCGAACTGCCTTTCTTCAAGCTTCCGGTCCTGTTGAAATTGGCCTCCATTCTCAAAAAAGAACACGTTGACATACTCCACAGCCACAAACACAAAGCCGCTATCTACGGAATAACCGCCGGTAAACTTGCACGTGTCCCCATAATCTTAGCCCACGTCCACGGCATGGGCAGAAGCAGAAATCGTCGAAGAAAAATCCTCAATCGTCTAATACTGACAAAGGCAGACAGGATCCTCGCCGTCGGACAGGCCGTAAAAGATGACATCCGGAAAAATAACCCTTCCATCAAACCGGAAAATGTTATCAATCTCGGAAACTCTATAGACTATGATTACTTCGCATCAGACAGTTCGGACAGTGCCGGCGCCCGCAAAAAGTTCGGCCTCTCCAAAAAATCATTCGTCTTCGCTGCCGCCGGAAGGCTCTCACCGACAAAAGGTCAGCAGTATTTAATAGAGGCATTTGCACAGGTAAAAAAACAACTGCACGATACCGAATTGATAATCGCCGGAACAGGCGAATTAAAAAATGAACTCGAGAACTTATCTTCCCATCTCGGCTGCAGGTCCTCTGTCCATTTTCTAAACCATGTCGATGATATGCGCCAATTTTATAGCGCCGCCGATTGCTTCGTCCTGTCCTCTGTAGCCGAAGGTCTGCCTCGATCACTTGCCGAAGCAATAGCATCAGGCACTTTATGCATTGGCACCAAGGCAGGCGGAATACCGGAAATTCTCAATAATGGAACCGCCGGCCTGGTCGTACCGTCAAAAGACACAGATTCCCTCGCAAAAGCTATGAACAAAGCAGCAAATATGTCACCCTATGAAAAAAATGCTCTTCTCTCAGCAGCAAAAAAATATATTAAAGAAAATTTCATTCATGATACTATAATAAAAAGGCTCGAAGACCTTTACGGCTCCCTTGTTGCGGAGAAAATAGATAAATGCCGAAAATCCTGATCTTAACCAGACATATAGAAAGTGCCAGTTTCAGGCAGAGAATAGCCCTCTATTTCAAAAGCCTTTCTCACGCCGGAATAGAATATGACGTAGAACCTCTGCCTGCGAGCTCTCTTAAAACCATAAAAATACTGAAAAAAGCAGACAGCTTTGACGCTGTCATACTGCATAAAAAAAGACTGAATCCCGTCCAGAGATTCTCCCTGCGCCGCAATGCAAAAAAAATAATCTACGACTTTGATGATGCTGTAATGTACGACTACCAGTACCCCGAGATACCGCACATAAAAAAAATGAAAAGATTCGCTGATACTGTAAAAATGGCTGACACTGTACTCGCCGGCAATAACTTCCTTGCCAACCTCGCAAAAGAATTTAACAAAAACATCGTAGTCCTCCCTACGGGTCTCGATACAGCCGAGTATAACATGGAAAGAAAACCTTCTATTGATAAAAATATTCGACTCGTTTGGATAGGCTCAGGCAGCAACCTGGCCTATCTAAAACAAATCAGACAAGCCATAGAGCAGCTCAGTACCAATTATAAAAACGTCGTATTGCGGATAATCTGTAATGAGTTCCTTGACATGAGACATACTTCTATCGAAAAAATACAATGGTCTTTGACAAGCCAGATATCCAATCTTGTAAACAGCGATATAGGTATTGCCCCGCTGCCTGATAATAACTTTACAAGAGGAAAATGCGGCTTTAAGATCCTCCAATATTGTGCCGCCTCACTGCCCGTCGTAGCAAGTCCGGTAGGCGTCAATGCCGACCTCGTTCAGGACAGGGTAAACGGATTCCTCGCTGAGACCGACTCGCAGTGGTTTGACTGCCTCGACAAGCTTATCTGCAGCCCCGGCCTCAGGCATAATATGGGAAAGGAAGCAAAAAGAATCGCAGCCGATTATGATGTCTCAATACTCGAAAAAAAGTTCATAGATACCATTACAAATACGTTGTCAAATGACTCCTGAAATCTCAATAATAATAGTCACTTATAACCGCTGCGACCTGCTTATAAACTGCCTCTCAAGCATCTTCGAAAATCCCCCTTCACGCAGTTTCGAAATCATTATCGTTGATAACGCAAGTACCGATAATTCTGTCCGGATGGTCGAACAGAATTATAAAAATATTAAACTGATAAAAAACCGGACAAACAAAGGCTTTGCCCCCGCCAACAACCAGGCCCTGAAAATCGCAGCCGGTAAATTTATCCTCTTTTTAAATTCCGATACAACTGTAACCAAAAACTCAATAGACAACCTGGCCGAATTTCTCGAAAAAACACCAGGCACAGCCCTTTGCACACCCAAACTTATAAATCCAGACGGTTCGGTCCAGCCGAATGTTTACTCTTTTAATACATTCCGCTCTGTTCTGGCAACATACACCATCTTTAAATATCTGCATCTCTTCAAAAAAAGCAGAAGCATATACAAAATGAGAGACTTTAAGTACGACTCCATTATTCAAATCGACCGCCCCATGGGTGCCGCTATGATGGCAAAGAAAAATGCCCTCGAAAAAGTGGGAAACTTTGATGAAAACTTCTTTTTCTTCTTCGAAGAAGTCGACTTGTGTTTCAGACTCAAAAAGGCAGGATTCGAAATCTATTTTGTCCCGAACTCACAGATTACACACATCGGCCGGGCAAGCTCCAAAACTCTGCCCGAGTACAAAACAGATATGATGTTCTACGAAAGTATGTTCTATTATTTCAGAAAGCATCGAGGACAATTTAATACTTTTTTATTTTCTCTGATATTTAAACCCGCCACCTTGTTATATTATCTAACTAAAACCATTACAAATTTTACTATGGCTCTTTTCACCTTTTTCCGGGATAAACAAAAACTCGATAAAGCCAAAGAAAATTTCCTATTCCTCTGCAAATGCTCATTAAAATTGTTGGCTTGTTAAATATTGGCCAGTTTCCTGTAAACCTTTACAACCTCCCCGGCAGTTCTTTCCCATGTAAACAATTTATTTCTTTCCCTTCCCGCCTTAATAAGCCGCTGAACTAAATCTTTATCCGTCGATATCTTCACGATCGCCTCAGATATTGACTCCGTACTGAACGGGTCAACATATAACGCCGCCTCCCCGGCAACTTCAGGCATAGAAGAACAGTTAGAAGTAATCACAGGAGCACCGCATGCAAAAGCTTCAAGAATAGGTATTCCAAATCCCTCATAGAGACTTGCAAAAATAAATCCTTGCGCACAGCCCAGCCACAAACGGAGATCATCAACGATCCCCGCCCAGACAACATTATTATAAAAACCGGCTTTCAGCTTCCGCGAAAATTCACGCTCCCTTTTGGCAAGCTGCCCGACAACTACAAGCTTCATATCCCCGTCCAGTAAATATCGGCAACCCTCGAACGCCTCGACTATCCGGGGTATATTTTTCCGACTGTCAGGTGAAGAAATAACCACAAGAAAATTATCTAACTTTTCCCCGATAGCCGACGACAGCCTGTCTTTAATTTCCTCCTGTTCGCCGGCCGAATAAAAAACAGGATCAATACCCGGTGCAAGAGGTACTATATCAACCTTCTCAGTCTTGATGCCGAACACAGAACACAAATCCTCTTTCGTCGATTCGGAAATAGCCAGAAAATGGTCTGCCCTTTTAACCGCAGACTCAAAAAATCCGAGCTTTGACCTCTTATATAACCGAGGCAGCTTATAACGTCTCAGATCATATACCGTCATTAAACGAGGCTTGGTCTTGGTAGGCGGCATTAAATGATGAAAACAATGATAAATATCAAAATCACCTGTCAGAGATTCGAGCTTGGGATAGTCAAAATGATTCCAGAAATTCTCCAGCCACCGCATCTTGACCGTTAAGGTCTTCTGCTCCGTGATACCGCGAAGCTCATACTTCACAACCTCTTCTGCTCTTGATGCAAATCGGCCCGAATGAAATAATATCATTTCGGGCTTCTCCTTAAGTTTGGCAAAACCTTCAAGAATACCCGTCCCGAATGTGTAAAAACCGGAAAACCTGTTCACTAAAACAGGATTAAAATCAATCGCTATTTTAATATCCGATATAGACCTCGCCTTTTTAACAGCCAACTGCTGCCGCCCGGCAATATCCTTTTCACCAGTCCGTAACGCCGGGTGAAGCCTGTTCTGCGCCAGCAAAAGCCAGCAGAAAGATTTCAAATTAAAATGCCTTCGCAAAGAGTCTTTCAAAAGCTCACAGGCTTCCTTTTCCTTCGACTCCCTGATAGCGCTCCTCGCAGCCCTGTACTGCTCCTTGCTCAATCGACGCATCGCAAGATTGCCGGGAATAATATCTTTGCCGCCCTTGTTAAAGTAAAAATTCTCCAGCACTTTATACTCTGTATTCCTGTTAACAAAAGACAGTTGAGATATATTGCCGCTATGTCTTCGTCTCTTGAACACGGGCTCCTGAAGACCGATGAAATCATATTTCATCGAAAGCCTCAGCCACAGATCGTAGTCAGAACACACCGGAAGCGATGCATCGAACCCGCCTTCACCGACCAGCATCCTGTTGGGAAAAAGAGAACCGCAGGAATGTATCAATATATTCTCAAAAAGGTATCTGGTGATCCTGCCGCTGTAAAGCTTCCGCTTTCTCCTTCGCAGAATATCACCATTCTCATCGATCGCAACATAAGGCCCGTAAACAATCACGTCGTCAGCCCCGTCAGGCATAGCCTTTATCATTTTTTCAAGCGCATCAGGATACAAAAGATCGTCTGAATCAAGGAATGATATATACTTTCCTTTCGCAAGCTCGATAAGTTTATTCCTCGCTGCCGCATCGCCGGCATTTTCCTGCCAGTAGTAACGAACGTTATAACCGTTATCCTCAAGCATCTTTCTCGTGCCGTCGGTCGAACCGTCATCAACTATAACAACTTCAAAATCCTTATACGTCTGCACAAAAACACTGTCCAGCGTCTCTTTAAGGAGAAATTCCCTGTTATAGGTTGGAATACAAACACTGATATTCGGCGCCATCCGCTACCTCAATTCCTGCAAACATCACCCCGCGATCAGGTCACTATCAACTGTGTCTCATAAAGGCCTTTGTATAAATTACAGCTCTTTACAAGCTCTTCATGAACACCCTGGGCAATAACTCTGCCGTGATCCATAACTATTATCCTGTCAGCCGATATTACTGTGCTGAATCTGTGTGCTATAACAAAACAGGTCCTGCCCTGCATAATCTCCGACAGCGCATCATGAATCTTCGCTTCACTGTCCGCGTCAACCTGGCTCATCGCCTCATCGAAGATCAATATAGATGGATTCTTCAGCATCGCCCGTGCGATTACTATCCGCTGCAGCTGCCCCCCGCTAAAGCCCGCGCTGTGTTCACCGATAACCGTATTATAACCGCCAGGCAAAGGCTCGATAAACTCATGTGCATAAGCTCGTCTCGAAGCAGCCACTATCTCTTCCATACTCGCATCCATCTTGCCGTAACCGATATTGGCAGCTACCGTATCATTAAACGTAACAACATGCTGACTGACCATACTTATCTGGTCCCGCAGGCTCTTAAAGCTCATATCACGAATATCGACCCCGTTAAACATCACCTGCCCGACCCGCGGATCATAGAACCGCGGCAGAAGATTAACAAGGGTCGTCTTGCCCGACCCATTAGGACCCACTACCGCAACGGTCTGTCCTGCATCTATCACAAGATTCAGATCCTCCAGAACATCTTTATCGCTTTTAGGATAACGAAAAGATATATTCCTGAATTCTATCCTGTTCCTCAAAACCTCCATTTCCACCGCACCAGGCTTCTCATATTCCGGCGACATATCAATAACCGCATAAATCCTCTCCGCCGCGGCATTTGCCTGCTGCACTCTATTCCATACATCGCTGCTCTTGCGAACAGACTCCGCCGTCACGCCAAGCATAACAAGAAGCGTAAAAAACGCACTCGATTCCATCCTCGAATTCGTCACCCAGTACACCCCGACCATAAGCGCCGTCGAACCCGCTATCATACCAATAATTTCCATTATCGGGCCCGTCGCCGCATCAACCTTTTCAACCTTCAAAACCCTCTTAAGATATTTCTGATTCACATCATTAAAAACATCCCTCTCATACCCCTGGCGATTATAAACCTTCACCACCGCGATCGCCTTCATAGCCTCTTCGAGCTTGCCAAGTATCAATGCACTGCTCACCAGCGCCTTTTTGGAAGCCTTTTTTATCTTCCTGCCCAAAAACTCACCAAACCCTATCGTCGCCGGCGCAATCGCAAGAAAAATAACCACAAGCTGCCAGTTTATAAGCGCTGCAAAAGTCAAAGTGCCAAGCGCCTTCAAAGGCTCCCGCAAAGCCTTATCGAACAGAACCGTTACCCCCTTCGCACAGTTTGCAATATCATTAACCAGCCTGCTCGTGATATCACTTGTGCCTTCACTGGAGAAAAATCCCAAAGGCAGATCCATAGAATGTGAAAAAACATCCGTCCTGAGCTGCGTGATCGCCGTCTGCACAACTTTACTCGCCATATATCTCTGTACAAATCTCGCAATGCACCGCAAAATCGTAACCACAGACATAAGCAGGATTATCATAATAACAACCTTCAGCATCGTCTCTTTCGACTGCTGCCTCGGCACAAAACTTACCAGCCATTGAGCCCAGTCCATATATGCCCGCTTAACGCCGCAGTCCATCTCAAGCTCGACAGGCACAAGTTCCCCCAGCGAATCGTGACGCTTGACCTGCAGTTTTAATTTCTCACCGTCACCTGCATTTGCAATTTCACACATAAGCTCAGGCGACAATATCCTCTCATTAACATCATTTACAAGCAATTTGCCGGCCCCGACGATCATATCGCCCTGCCGCAGTCTCGCCGCCTGCGCAGCTTCATCATCCTTTATATTTGTAACAAGAAGATAATATGCAATATCCCTGGTCTGAGTACTCGTATAGTCGGCAGTATCAGGAACATAAAAATCCAGCCCATACCGCCATTCACACACCCGCCTGTCAACCCAGCAGCTAAGCCCTTCTTCCCCCATCATAACCTTAAGCAAAGGCATAATAGTCGCAAAACTCAGCGAATACAGAACACCTACCGCAAACGCCGAGATAACTATGACTATTACCCTCGGCCATTGCGGCCGGATATATTTAAATATACGCCCTACTGCGCTCATTTCGTAAACTTTCAATAAATTATCGCTAAATACGATAACAGAATAGAGTTCTCGGGTCAAGAATAGTATTATTCAGGTTTAATGCCCATCACTTTTCTTAGTTTTCTGCCTTTGTCTTCGACCTGGTCCGTTTCAAAATTCAGCACGGCATATTCGCCATGATATTTCTTCGCGGCCGCATCATACGCCTTCGCCGCCTCGATCTCATCATCAAAGGAGCCTAAATTCTTCTTTACCCTGTTAGACGATATAGACACCCGCCATTTCTTACCCGAGCTGGCGAGACGAACGCCCCTGTATTTGGAACTGCTCTTTTTTATTTGTCTAATGTTACAACTATTTTGCGATGGTGTTGCAAAACGCAGATTAGCTCTGGTATTATTGAGGCCCTGGCGGTCTCTATGGTCAACTATCATTCCTTTAGGCGCCTTCATAATCATTCTGTGCATATATATTATTTTTCTGTCCTCCAGACAACCTGCGTAATACGGACCTGGCTCACTGCCCAAAAGTACCCAGCAATATTTTGACATTTCGGGGTAATCTTCGGGGCTGATAATAGTAAACTTTCCCGGGGCAAGTTTGATCTTTCTGAACTCAAAGCCGAAACGCTTTTTTCTGTAGCGCAGGACGAAGAAGACAAGGATTTTTTCAATAATGGCCGGGTAGTAGATATTAAAATTGATATTTATTTTCGTCATAGAATTTTTTAACCACAGATACCTCGGGCATAAATTACGCAGATTTCATTGATTTTTAATCAACGTTAATAATGTCATTGCGAGCTTGCCCCTTAGGGGCGAAGCGAAGCAATCAGAGCCGCGACAGTAATGGAGCGGTTTACCTTCAAAATTCATTTGCCCCATTCGCTCTATGCTGTACGCCTGGCGCTACTTTTTTTGCTCCTGCAAAAAAGTAGCGCCTCTATATATAGCCAAAAACTTGCGCGCTTTTTTAAAAAAAGTGCAAAAGAAAATTTTATCCGGAATCGTAAGTCTTTGTGTGGCAGGGAGAAAAATTTTTTCATTTTTTTGAAGCGCGCAGGTTTTTTCCTGCGCATTTTCGACCCAATCAAGACAAAACTTAGCCACAAAGGCACAAAGGCTCTAAGAAAAAAACTTAATAATACTTTGTGACTTAGTGTCTTGGTGGCTCTTTTTCTAACCGCAGTTTACACGGATTAATCGGATTTGTATTTGGTTAGCCCTGCCATCCCCGATGGCAGGGTTCGTGTCATCAAATGGTCACGGTCATTCCCAACCCGATTGGGAATCCATAGTCGCTTAGCCCCCACTTTTAGTGGGGGTCCCTGTCATTCTGAACGACTTGTCCGCCACAGTTTTCTTGTCCTCCATAGTACTCACGAAGGAGGAAACGACGGCGGAACGTGAAGAA
>JAFGGI010000043.1 GCA_016930635.1 Sedimentisphaerales bacterium
AACGGTAAAATCATCTGTGCCGGTAAGTAAATTTTCCCCTTGTGGGACAGATACATAATCATCTGTCCCATCAAAATCCAAAGCACTACCGATTTTACTTTCTGTTGTCCAAGCTGCGCCATAAACAGTTCCATCACTGTCTCCTACCAAATCATATCCTGTCTGGCCGGTATCTTCGTCAAATCTCCATTCGTGAAGTAAGGTCTCGTCGCCGTCAATATTACCGTTAAATTCAAAGGCGCCAAGATCAGGTGCACTGCCGTTATAAGGCTCACCTACGTCAGCCCCCGCGTCTATTAATGAACTCCCCTCAACAAGACGGAGGAAATCCAGATCAGGTAAACTGCCGTCCGACTGACGCGAACCATCGATACCAGTAGGATCAAGACTTACAAAATCAGTGGCACTGACTGAAAAACCAGAATTCCAGGAATTATACTGATCATCAACCTCATCATAAAGATTCTCCCCGCCCTGATACGAGATATTATTGCGAAATACCGAAGCAATATGTTCATCAAAGTAATAATTAGTGCCGCAATCATAGACAGTGCAGTTGTAAACCTCGACCGGAAGTATATCACCGTTTATATCGATACCATTATGCCACTGGTTATAAACCATGCATCGGGTCAAAACATGTTCGCCGCTGCTGAGGCCTAATTTAAATCCGTTCCCATCCCCATTCCATGGTGAGGTGCCCCAGCGATTTACACCATTTCCCCAGGCCCAGCAATCCTCAAATACTACAGCGGTTTCGGTGTAATATAAATCAAAGCCGTCATCAGCGTTGTTCCATGCCCGACATCCCCTGAAAATGTTGCCCGGGCCAACGGTTGACGATTTAGAAGCGAAACCGTCCGCGTTTTCACCATTATTAGGAGCATCGTAATTCAAATAGGAATCACAGTTCAGCACCAGATTGTAAGAACTCGTCGAACCTAACTGAATTCCGGAATCCCTGTTCATTCGTGCAACAATCTGTTCTGCGATATTATAACTGCCGTCGAGATTCAAGCCGTTATCACCGGCTTTTTGAACAACAAAACCCTTTAAGTGCCAGTAACTGCCGGTTACAATAATTCCCCTCTGGCTGCTACCATAAGGCTGTGCAGAAAAATCTATTACAGGAACTTCATCCTGATAAGCCTGCAATGTAATATAGTCTGACAAGGTGCCGCTTGTCGTAATTGAGATAGATGCTGAATATTCATGCGTCCCACCGCGAAGATAAATAGTATCGCCCGCCACTGCTGCCGAGACTGCTTGTGGAATCGTTTGCCAGGGATTTCCTATGGAACCGTCGCCAGTAGTATCACTGCCATTATGATCGATATAATAGTTAAAGGCATAGGCAGGACAAACCGCAAAAAGCAGATAGATTCCTACTAAACTGAACATGAGCTTTTTCATGACAGATCCATCCTGATTTTTTTCTTCAGGCACTATCAAAAAAACCGAGGGTCCTCTTCTGATATAAGAAAACCTTCGGCAGCCTAGCAATCCTGAAATGACTAGTTGATTTGCTCACTTCGGCAGCCTTGCTGTCCTATTTCAGGACCTACGGCTTTGCGCCCCCCGGTCACCCGGGGTTTGCCTTTATCGGTATCTTTCTTTATAAAACAGTCTCAATTAAAATATAATATACGAAATGACAAAAGCCAAATGCCTGTTAAAGGAGGAAATAACACTGTAACCAAAATCTGTTGCGCGCCTAAATCCCCACTGAACACATCCAAAAATAAAACCTTGTAACTTTTTTCATTACAAGGTCTTATACAACGAGGCCGAAGGGGCTCCGGGCTCCGCCCTTGAACCCGTCGCTCATTATTATTCGCTCCCCATAGGGGCTTTGCCCCTCTGGTGTTCGCTTCGCTCACTGTCACCCCCAAAAGCATGGGGGAGTTTCTCCCCCAAACCCCCTCGGGTTCTCATTTCATTGGTTCAAAACAAAAAAAAGCCGCTCTTATGGCAGCTTTTTTTACTTAATGGAGCCAACAGGGATCGAACCTGCGACCTCTTGCATGCCATGCAAGCGCTCTCCCAGCTGAGCTATGGCCCCGTCTGACAAAATAGTAACAAAACAAATCTTTCTTTGCAAGGCTTCTATTCTTTATGCTTTTTTAGCCAGTTTTCAACCCATTTGACAGCCTCATTCTTAGCAGTAATCCTCTCGGAAAGCTGTTCAATATATAACTCCTTAGAAATAAGCCCTACCTGTGGACCAGACTCTGCGCCAAGCTTGATAATTTCATAGCCGTCGAGCAAAGATTTGGGCTTTAACACCTTATCGGCAAGTGCATTTGCCCGCCTGCGAATAGATAAAAGCGGTGCGATACTCTTTTTTTCAGCTTTTCGAATTGCTTTTTGCAGTGAATACAGATCTTCAAAATAAGGCTCTGCAGCAATCATCTTAAGCTGGGCAAGCGGTAATTGGCCAAGCAGATAATCTCTTTTGTCAAGCAGAAACTTTATGTGCTTGAGCTGATTTCGGCTAAGCTTCAACACTTTCAGATTTTCCATAACATCTCTGGTCTTACAACCTGAAAAAAGGGCGCCAACTGCAAGTGGAAATATTATTTTCTTTGGTAAAAACGAAAAAACTTTCAGTCCGAATTCCGCAGGAGCTGATTTTTTGAAAACAGGAAAGATATTTTTCAAAAGACCTGTTTCTATCAATAATTTTACGCCTTTGTTACGGTCATGTGCCGTGCAGAGCGATTCCAGCTCAACAGCTATTCTTTCGCCGCTGATTTTGGTAATTTTGTCGGCATGTTTTTTAACTGCGATTAGGGTGTTTTTCTCAATTTTAAAGCCCAATTGTGCAGAAAAGCGAACTGCCCTTAGCATCCTTAAATAATCTTCACTGAACCGCTCAGCAGGTTTACCTATTGTCTTTATGGTCTTTTTTCTTAAATCATCCCTGCTGCCAACATAGTCAATTACCTCTTTTTTCAGCGGATCGTAAAACATCCCGTTAATTGTAAAGTCTCTTCGCAGGGCATCTTCTTTGGCAGAGGTAAATCTGACCTTATCAGGTCTTCTGCCGTCACTATAACTTACATCAGACCTGAAGGTCGCAACTTCGACCTGCTGATTATCTATAAGAACAATAACGACACCGAATTTAGCACCGACTTTAATTGTCCGCCTGAAAATCCTGCATACCTGGGTGGGAGTTGCACTGGTAGCAACATCATGGTCCTTAGGCCTCTTGCCGCAGAGCATATCACGTACACATCCTCCAGCAAGGAGGGCTTCGAAACCGGCCTTGCGGAGCTTGCGAATTATCATTATTGCAGCCTGTTTATTCGTCATCTTTTTTTAACGCCAGAAAAGTTACAGCCATTGAACTCCAGGTTCGCCTGTCAATTATCCTCAAACCGGCGTAACTGTCGAGAAGATTTACCCTTTTTTCCGTCCGCACTATAACCAATCCATCATCTGCTACCTGCTGACATAACAGCTCCAATAATCGCCCCAGATGAGATTCGACACCTGTATCCTTACTCATCTCATAAGGCGGGTCAACAAAAACAAGTGAGGATTTATATTCATCACTGTTAGTGGCCGTGCCGATTTTAAAAGCATTAGCGCAGACGACTCTGGATTGCGATACAAAACCTGTTTTCGTAATATTTTTTTTGAGAATATTAATTACAGGCTTGCCCATATCGACAAACACAGCCTCTTTTGCTCCCCTGCTAAGCGCCTCAAGACCGAATGAGCCTGTGCCGCAGAACAGATCCGCTACAAATCTATCTTCAATGAGATCATATTTATACAGCACATCAAATACGGACTCTTTGACACGGTCGATTATCGGCCGGGTTGTATGGCCCTTAGGCGGCAGCAGCCTCATTCCTTTTTTTGTACCTGAAATTATCCGCATATCAAATTTGCCTCAAAACCTAAATCCTCAAGCATCTGTAAATCCTCTTCAACTGCCCTGCCTGCCGTTGTAAGATAGTTACCGCTGAGTATCGCGGTAGCACCGGCACGGAACATCCAGCTTTGCATATCCCGCAAATTAAGCACCCTGCCGCCCGCCACTTTTATATCGACCTTCGGCAAAATAAATCTATATAAAGCAATAAGCCTTAAAATTTCTCTCGGCTGCATTGTTGGAAAATCAGCCAAAGGCGTCCCTGCTATAGGATGAAGAAAATTCATCGGTACCATATCAACGTCCAACTGACACAGCTCAATCGCTAAATCTATCCTATCGGCATCTGTCTCACCTATACCGAATATGCCGCCTGCACAGATACCCAGGCCGGCCTTTTTAGCAGCTTTGATCGTCTCAACCCTTTTATCATATTCATGTGTTGTTACAATATTTTTAAAATTATTTCGTGAAGTCTCAAGATTATGGTTATACCGGGCCAGACCTGCTTTAGCCAGACGCTCGGCCTGGTCAAAATCAATTATTCCGAGCGATGCACAAACACCAATACCAATAGTATCTTTCATCTCGCCAATTAGTTTTTCAAGCCTTTGTAATTCTTTCTCAGTGACGCTTCTTCCGCTGTAAACTATACCGAAATTTGGAACACCTTTTTGTTTTGCTTCTCTTGCAGCATCGAGAATCTGGGCGTCTGTAAGGATTTTTGTCTCTTTAAAAGATGTTTCGTATCGGGCCGATTGAGCACAAAATTTGCAATCCTGACTGCATCCGCCGAGTCTGCCGGGCACTATCGAGCAGACTTTTATCTTATTGCCAAAGAATTTCTGACGGATTTTATTTGCCCAGTACAAAAGATCCTCAAAATCTTCATCTCCAAGTGAAAAAAGGTGTTCGATTCGGCTCCTATCAATATCTTCGCTATTTAGAACCCGCTTTGCGATTTTAGTCACTTTTTCATTCACGTACGAATCCTCTTGCAAATCAATTCATCAGGGTCAAGAGCACAACTTTTGTAAAAATCAGCAGACAGATGCACCGTTTCCCATTTTTCACTTCGCCGGGTCTGTCCTCTTTGATAATCACTGAGTCTGACGGCAATAAAGACATACCGTTTATGATCGAACTCAAAAATTTCCCTGCCATCGGTATCAACATCGATATTTTCAAGGTCATACGCAAAAATGAACAGTCCCTGATATCTTTTACCAAAAATTTCGACCCAGTTATTCAACCCATTAATATCATCAACTGTCACCCAGTTCGGTAAAGAGCCGAAGGCAGTAAATGTCTTGCCGCTGAATTTACGCCCCTTTACCTCAGCAAGCCAGGCCTGAGCGTCAGGAGAATAAAAAATGAAATCGAAACTTTTTATTTTATTCCTGGCAAATGCTGCTCTTTTTTGCTGGTCAACAGTAAGATATTGAACCCCATTATCTTTCAGCCAGGCTTGAAAAGCTCTTTCATAATGATTGCCGCTGAGCATTGCCATCGGCTTCACCCCAGCCGGCCGAAAAAGTCTTCAATTTCCACGGTTTCCTGCTGACCGCTGGCCATATCCTTTATGACAAGCTGCTTTTTTTGTGTGAATTCATCGCCGAGGATTATGCATTTGGCTGAATTTACCATAGAAGCCTGTTTAAGCTGCTTGCCAAGCGCTCCGCCTTTATAGCTAAAATCGCTTTTTATCCCACTTTTACGAAGTTTGGAGACCAACTCCAACGATTTATTCTGCAAAGACTGGTCTGTATAGGCAACGAAATAATCAATAACGCTTTGCTGTGATAGTTTCTCAAAAAGACCTTTTTCCTCAAGCACAATGCCGAGAACACAATCGCCCATACCAAAACCTGTAGCGCTGATCTTCGGGCCGCCGAAGTCCGCAAGCAGGTTGTCGTACCTGCCTCCTCCGCCAATGGCCCGCAACTGCTCAGATATATCGTATACTTCGAATACTATACCGGTATAATATGCAAGTCCTCTTACAATACCTATATCGAATCGGCAAAATTCGGTTATGCCCATAACCTCAAGATATCCGAAAAGCTGTTTAAGCTCTTCAATTGCCGCCTTTGAATTTTCGTCTGCCCCTGCAAAATCTTCGAGCTGTTCCAATGATTCAACTGCCATAAGATCCAGAATCTTTTGCCTTTTAGCAGGATCAGAAATTACTTCTTCGAGCATTTTTTCAAAAGTTTCCTGCGGTATTTTGCTTTTTTTATCAAGAACGGTATAAACCTTTTCGATACCCTGCTTTTTTATGCCGAAATATTCGAGCAATGCTGCCAAAAGTCTTCTGCTGGAGATCCTTACAACAACATCTTTACTCGTAAGACCGATCTGCTGCAGACAATCAACCGCACAAAAAATAATTTCCGCATCTGCGAGACAATCATCAACGCCGATGATATCAATGTTCCACTGGAAAAATTCTCTAAGACGTCCTTTCTGCGGCCGTTCTGCTCGGCAGAGCCGGGGAGTAGAAAACCACTTTATAGGCTTGGGCAGTGTGTTTATACGCTGATTTACCATTCGAGCCAGTGTTGGAGTAATTTCAGGCCGAATTGCCAGATCTCTGCCGCCGCGGTCCTCGAATGCAAAGAGTTGTGAAGCTATTTCGTCACCGCTCTTGAGCTGATACATCTTAAGATACTCAAAAATAGGTCCATCATACTCGGCAAAACCATTGCGCAGAGACACCTGCTTCCAGCAATCAGCTATAAAATTACGCTTAGCCATATCTTCTGGATAAAAATCTCTTGTACCCTTTACCGGCTGAATCTTCATTATATCAGTTTTGTCCGTTTACTTATTTTTTCTTGTGTATACGTTTTTTAAGTTTACTTTTACTGCGAGGATGATGCAGATGATTATTATCAAATTTTATTTTCATATACTCTTCCATCTGCTTGTCATTACCAAAATACATCTCATAATCAAATTCATCATGTGTAAGTTCACAGTCCTTGATCTTATGATCTCTGCAAATCTGAGGCCTTTTGTCATATATTTTACAACGGTGGTCCTTAGATAAATATTTACACCTGTTTTCTATATTAAGATACCAGTCACCATCTTCCACGAACACAGAAACCCCCCTGTGGACCAAATACCAGCGAATATCATCAAAGTCCTCCCTGTCTTCAGGAGTTTCTATAGGCAAAGCCATATATCTGCAGCACAGTCCAGTACATTGAGAACACGAAACTTTCTTTTTTGCCTTTTTTTTAGCCATTACCCTTTCCCAAACAAGTCAAATTCTCTGAAAACTCAAAATGGTGATTATAGAGTAACTTACAAGAGACGTCAACAAACACTACGATCTCAACAATTTAACATGATTTAGACCCTGCTCAAAAAAGTCCAACATCTATATTGACAATAACTTATATTACTTGTAGAATACATAATTCGAGTAAAAGCCTGAGCCTTAATGCGGCAGGCAGTAGCCGCAGTTGATTTGTTGCAACCTTTTTATGGGCAAGCAGTTATAGTCTGGAGCATCGAATGACAGACGAACAGCAACCTATCGAAAGCCAAACGCATTTCGAAAAAGAGCCTGAGATCAACAAGTATTTCAAGGCTGTAATCAAGGCAAATGCCAGCGATTTGCACCTTAAGGTTGGTCAAACACCAAAGTTGCGAATCGGCGACGATATAAGAAGCACTACGGGCGAAGAGCTTTCTATAGAGAAAATTGAAGAGCTGGTTTTTGAGATATTAACCGATAAACAAAAACAGTTCTTTATAGAGACAGGAACGATTAATCTCGTCTATGAAATCAGCCCTATAGACAGATTCAGGGTAAGTATATTCAGACAAAGAACCAAAGTCAGTCTTGCCGCCAGGAGAATAACTTCAACTATTCCGCCATTTGAGACGCTTCATTTGCCCGGCTTTATCCAGAAAATGGCCGATAATTCATATGCAGGCCTTATCCTTGTAACCGGCCCCTCAGGCTGCGGAAAAAGCACTACGATAGCATCAATGATAGATCGTATTAATCGCTCACGTTCATGCCATATAATCACAGTAGAAGACCCTCTTGAGTTTATTCATACTGATAAAAAAGCCATCGTCTCACAGAGAGAGATCGGCATTGATGTAAAGGATTATGATGACGCACTAAAGTCACTGACACGGCAAGACCCAGATGTAGTACTGATAGGCGATATGGCAAATAAAGAAGCTTTTTCTACCGCAATGAGAATCGCAGAAAGAGGATGCCTGGTTTTTGGATCGTTGCACTCTTCCAGTGCTGCACAAACTATCCAAAGAGTACTGGATTTATACCCGGCCGGAGAAAGGCATCTTGCCAGACAGTCACTTGCTACCACTTTTCGGGCTATTATAAATCAGAATCTTCTTCCAGGAATCAAAAAAGATGCCCTACGAGTACCTTCTGTAGAAATACTCCTGGCCAACTCAATTATAAGGAAGATGATATTGGAAGAACGTGACTCTGAGATTGAAGGAGTAATAAAAGATTTCCAAAACGAGGGAATGCAGGATATAATAGAGAGTCTGCATTCGCTTGTCGCAGGCGGCTGGATCGACGTTAAAGTCGCCCTGCAGTATGCTCCTAATGTTGACGAGCTGAAAATGGCCCTCAAAGGCATAAGAGCAAGAAGTTAGAATTATGTTTCTATAAAAGGAAAAAAGACCGGAGTAGTTAATGTCAACAGTTATAGCGGCAATACAGATGGGGGCATATATTTCAATTGTAAAGATCGTTGTTTTTCTGATCAGTATTTTTGCATGGCTGCCACTGATTACCTGGATTAATGAAGATACTGAAAAGGTAAATACAGATATACAGAAATGGACGACTATAATCTTCCTGGCAGGCGTATTAGGCGCGCTGATCTGGCTGATTATGCCGATTTTTATAATCGGTCTGCCGATATACATAATTGCTGTGGGAACATCTGCAGTGCTATATATAATGCATCGCAACAGTATAGTCGATGAATACGAAAAAATCCTGACTGTCAACCACATAAAAAGCCTGATGACAAATGAGGAAAAGTTAATCGAACAGGCTTCCAAAGGCCTTGTCTTTGTAACGGCAAACAATAATAAAGTACCTGCCCCGCTGCCGAAAACAGCTGAATTTTCCGGTTTCAAAACATCACAGGACTTTTTCAGTGATGCCATCTGGAGACGCGTCAGTGATGTCGCATTAACACCTGCTTCGCAACAGTACCACGTCCATTTTATTATTGACGGAGTAATGGAAAAACAGGAACCGCTGGAGAGAGATGAGGCAGAACACTTTATAAGATACCTCAAAAATCTTGGAGATCTTGATGTTGAGGAAAAAAGGAAACCCCAAACAGGCAGATTCTCTGTAGTCAAAGATGGTTTATCATACGTCTGGGAAGTTACTTCAGCAGGCACAACAGCAGGCGAACAGATAAAGCTTAAAAGACGGACAGGCCAAAGCCTGTTTAAACTGCCTGACCTTGGGCTCACGGCCAGTCAACTCGAACAATTTCAGTCTCTGCGTGACGGACCAAAGGGCGTCTTTATAGTATCCGGGCCAAAAAAAAATGGTGTTACTTCAACACTTTATGCTCTCATGCAAAATAATGACCCTTTTTTGAACAATATAAATATCCTTGAAAAAAATCCTATTGCTGAGATGGCTAATATCACTCAGGTTGTATACTCTTTGAGCGACACAGGAACCACTTCCTATGCTGAAAAGTTTCAATTTATGCTCAGGACCGACCCGGATATCATCGGTGTCGAATACTGTGAAAAGAAAGAGATAGCCCGACTTGCCTGCTCGGCTGGAAGGGATAAGAAACCTACCTATGTAACCATGGAATCTAACAGCGTTAACGAGGCAATAGGCAAATGGATGCAGCTTATAGGCGACAGAAACGCAGCTATAAATTACCTGGTAGGAGTAAGTAATCAACGGCTCATAAGAAAACTATGCGAACACTGCAGAGAGCCATACGAGCCAAACAAAGATATGTTGAAAAAGTTTAATATTCCTGCTGAAAAAGTAAAACAGTTCTACCGCCCCGGACAGGTAAAACACACCAAAAGAGGCAAACCAATAAGATGTGAATATTGCCAGGGCACAGGATTTCTGGGAAGAGAAGCAATATTTGAGTCAATCATTTTAGACAATGAAACCAGGAAATTATTGAAACAGGCCAAGTCCACCGCCGATATCGCTAATATCCTCAGACATGCAAGAATGTTATATCTTCAGGACCAGGCTATCAGAAAAGTTGCAGCAGGGCAGACCTCAATAAATGAAGTTGTTCGTGCCTTGTCCGGGCAGCAAAATGCCGCAAGAAGAAAAACCTCAGAAAAGGCAAGTTGAAAGGTAAAAAAATGCTGGGCGAATTAATTGTATTTATAACTATACTTATAGTCGTTGCGTTCGTTTATGTAAAGGGCGCAATTATCAAAGCATCTCTGCTCTTGATAAGCACTCTGGCTGCCACAGCTGTCACCTTTGGATTTTTTGAGAATCTGGCAAAACTAATAATTAGTCACGGCTTTATAATCAGCATCGCACTGCCTGTCAGCTTTATATTGCTTTTTGCTGCCACTATGATAATACTAAATATCCTCATCGGCAAATTGGTTACTGCCGAGTTGTCTTATAACAAGATGACAGATAATATTGTCAAGTGCCTGATCGCATCTTTTACAGGTTTTATTATTGCTGGAATCATTTTAATAGCAGCCTCAATGATGCCGTTAGGCAAGCTGCCATACCAGCGTTTTACAAAAAATGTGACAAACAGCATTAAACCAGACAAAAAACTGATTTTAAACGCCGACGGATTTGTTACAGGTCTTTTTTCCTGGCTAAGTCGTGGTTCCATGAGCAGTAATAAAAGTTTTGCAACTCTCCATCCGGATTTTATAAATGAAATACATCTCAACAAACTTGGCTGGGATAAGGACAATAAGCCTTACACAGGAGCAGAAGCCGTCTCCGTTAAGGCCGCATGGAAACCAGAGGCAGAATTAGTATCACTTTCGGACAACCAACCCATAAATACATCAGGCAAAAAAGCAATTATCGTCAGAGTTCTTATAAGTCTCAATACAATTCAGGAAGGTGGAGCACGCCCTGATAGAGAGATTATGGCCTTCACGTTGGCCCAGGTAGGATTGGTTTGCAAAGACAGTGATTCAGCCAACAACTTAGGCGGCAAAGGTATAATCATTCGGCCCATAGGATATCTCAACGGTGAAAATATCGTTGAAGAGAAAAATCTTACTGAAAGAATTGAATCAAAAGAACTTGATATCGTCTTTCTCATACCGCCTGATACTGCACCAGTAGTTTTGAAATTTAAACAGAATGGAGCAGCTTCCATCCAAAAACTGGTAAGTGGTGAAAAAATCCCTCCGCCGTTATAAACACAGTTATTTCTATTAGGAATAAAGAATCAGCAACTTATAATTTCTAATTCTTTAGTGTCGATTTCCATCAGGTGATCAAGATATTTACTCAATTCTGAAATTGGAAAACGAGCCAGAAAATCAGGTTTTGCACTCCGGTTAATCTGACAGATAAAATCAATTATTTCTCGTTTGCTCACTTTCATATCTCCAAAATCAGATTACGTTATTCAGTTTATAGTGATATCGGAACACATGGCGTTTTTTCTTTAAGACTATTATAAATAACAACTTAAAGACCTATAATAATTGCCACTATATATTGCTTGTATTATCCGGAAATTACATTATATTGTTATTAACTGGCTGGGGCCTGACCGGGCAGTTCCGTTGTCCTATAAAAACAGCATTTGAAGTGAAAGTTGCAGGGATTATTTTGCACAAAAATCTCTTTAGACGGAAAAATGCTTCAGCTAAATGACAATGCATATAACAAAATGACGGCCCCGGATGAGCCTAAACTGAAATTGTGGACTTCCATGGGGCTTTTGCTGACTTATCAATGCCCTGCCGAATGTGAATTCTGTTATTATAACTGCAATCCTCAAAAGTCCGGTCTGCTAAGCATTGAAAATGCTGTTAACGCCTGGCAGCAGCTAAAGAATATTGCCGGCGAACATGCAAAAATACATTTAACCGGAGGCGAACCATTCTTACAGTGGCCCCATCTTCAACAACTACTCTCAAAAGCAAAGGCAATGTCTATGGGGCCGGTGGACGTAATAGAAACAAACGCATACTGGGCCGAGGAACAAAAGGATATAATTGAAAGGCTCCGCTTTCTTGATGACCATAATGTCAGCAGGCTCAAAATCAGCTACGATCCGTTCCATGCTGAATTTGTAGATTTCAGCCGGATTAAATTGCTCTATACCACTGCCTGTGACCTTTTAGGCCATGATAGAGTAATGCTCCGCTGGCAGAAGTACTTTGAACAATCGCCTCAAATCAAAGGCCTGTCGGAAGAACAGAAACTGGATGTCTTTCTACAATCTCATAAACAATATCCCTTCCGGTTCACAGGTAAAGCCGCTGGTAAATTAGCGAAGAAAGCCGCTGATAAACAAACGGACCAGATTGCAGAAGAAAACTGCAAAAAGGCGTTTTTGGGCTCAAAATCTGTACATATTGACCCCTTTGGCAATATTTTTAACGGTGTATGCAGCGGCATTGTTATTGGAAATATCAACGAAAACCCTCTCGATGTGCTCTGGCAAAAATTTAATCCAGCCAAAGAAGAGTTTTTGGACGTACTATTTAAAAAAGGACCAGCTGGTTTTTTAAAAAAAGCGACTAAATTGGGATACAAAAAATACCGATTATATGCAGGTAAGTGCCATTTATGCACTGATTTACGACGATTTTTCTTTGACAAAGGCCTATTCGGACCGATAATTGGCCCAAAAGAATGTTATATATAACTATTTTGCGGAAGTCTAATGAGCGAAACAAATTATGATTCCCTTTTCGGCAAGCTGGTTCTTGAACAAAAGTTCTGCACCGAAGAAGAAGTAGCTCACTGCAAAAAACTGCTCAAAGAGCAGACAAAAGACAAGCCGGTAACACTTGAGTATTTGTTGATATCTAATCGTTTCCTCACTCCTAACCAGGCCAAGAGAGTCAGAAAGGCAACTAAGGAGTCTAAAGATGCAGCAGAACATATTCCAGGTTACAAAATCCTGGGCAAACTCGGTGCCGGTGCAATGGCTATCGTTTACAAAGCAAAACAGCTTAGTCTCGACCGTATCGTGGCTATAAAGATCCTCCCTAAAAGATTCAGTGAAAATCCTGATTATGTCATGAGGTTTTACAAAGAGGGAAAAGCTGCGGCCAAGCTTAATCATAACAATATAGTGGCGGCTTATGACGTCGGTGAAGCCGGCGGATATCATTATTTCGTTATGGAATACGTTGAAGGCAAAACGCTTTACGAAGATCTTGCTCAAGGCAAAATATTTTCTGAAGAGGAGGCAATAGACATTGTTACCCAGGTGGCAAGGGCACTGGAACATGCCCATACTCGCGGCCTTATTCACAGGGATGTAAAGCCCAAAAATATAATGATTAACCCGGGCGGTATCGTCAAACTGGCAGATCTTGGTCTTGCCCGCGCTACTGATGACGTCCAAATGGCCAAAAGCGAAGCAGGTAAGGCTTTCGGCACACCATACTACATCTCTCCGGAGCAGATAAGGGGCGAAATGGATATTGATGCCCGAAGCGATATTTACTCACTCGGCGCAACTCTTTATCATATAGTCACCGGCAAGGTACCGTTCGAAGCCTCAACTCCTGCGGAAGTGATGAAAAAACACATTAAAGAACCTCTGGTTCCGCCTGACCATATCAACACATCTCTTTCAGGAGGAATCTCCGAGGTTATCGAAGTAATGATGGCCAAACGCAAAGAGGACCGATATGTTTCAGCGGAAGAGTTGCTGGTAGATCTCGATGCCGTTCGAAGGGGTGAAGCGCCTCTGAGAGCAAGGAAAAAGTTCGATATAGGCGAGCTTGAACAGCTTCAACAGGGCCAGGCAATTGACACGGTTACAGAGGAAGACAGAATAGAATACGAACAGACCATCAGCAAATTTAAGGTTATTTCAACCGTTTTAGGCGCAATTATCGGGGTACTGGTACTGGTAATTATCTTTATTCTCTCCTCGAAGTAAGTCATTCTGTGATTTACATTGACTAACTCTCTCTTTTTCCTCATTATATTATTAAGTAGATTGATATTTACGGAGTTTTTATGTCTAAAGGCGGTGCTCATTTTACTTCACAGGAGCTTGCTCTTGTGCTGAGTAATTACGACATCGGCATTATCCAGCAGATAAAGCCTCTCGTTGCAGGCAACAGACGTGCGCCAAAGCAAATCATTATATCCGACACAGGCAGATATTTACTTAAAAGACGGGCAAAAGGCAAGGATGACCGCTATCGTGTCGCATTTGCACACGCTGTACAGCAGTGCCTTCAGAAAAAGAATTTCCCGGTATCCAGACTCATATCTACAAAAGAGAATAATACCTTCCTTGAACTGGATAATCATACCTATGAGCTTTTTGAATTTGTAACCGGAATACGTTTCGGAGGGCAACTCGAATCTGTTATTGACGCAGGTGCTGTCCTTGGAAAATTTCACGTCTTTTTAAGTGATTTCTCATATCAGCAGATGCCGATAAGAGGAACCTTTCATGATTCCCGTTCCATACGCGGATATCTAAAAAAAATCAGTGCCGAAGAGAAAAGTAAAGAGATTGCAGATAAGGTTTCAAGAAAAATGATTAAGTCTCTAATGACAATGTATAACAGTTCAAGTGTAAATGTTAACCAACTCGGCTTCGACAACTGGACAGAACAAATCATTCACGGAGACTGGCATCCGGGCAATATGCTTTTCAGCAATGGAAAAATCGTTGCAATTCTTGATTTCGATTCATTGAAGGTTTCGAACATTGTTACAGACCTTGCAAACGGCGCCCTGCAGTTCTCGATCGTCGGCGGAAGACCAAATCCTGCCGATTGGCCCGATTATCTCGATCAGTCAAAACTGGCACATTTCATCTCGAGTTATTACGAAGTCAACAGGTTTGAAAATGACCAGCTAAAAACCCTGCCGGATTTGATGATCGAAACACTCATTGCCGAGGCCGTTATACCCATAGCTACAATAGGTTCCTTTATAAACCTTCCAAATGCCGACTTTCTTAATATGATCCATCGCAAGTGCTCCTGGATCGACAAGAACCGGGACGCTATTTTAAAATCAATAGAACATTCATTACAGGATTTATCCAAATGACCGCTGAAAAAATAACCACGAGACAGAAAATTATCGCCGCTGCAAAAAATCTATTCAGCACACATGGCTACAGCCAAACCACGATAGACGACATAATAACTGCCGCCGGTGTTACAAAAGGCGCTTTTTATCACTATTTCAAAAGCAAAGAGATTATCTGCGGCGAAATCATCGATTCCATACAAGACGAATATCATAATATCTTCGAATCTTTATCGAGCAAATTAGACCCACTGGAAAAATTAAAAACATTAATTAAACAAATCCTGCACCTCAACAATACCGGCCAATGGGTCAATTGCAGGCTTATGCTGCGGCTCAGCGGAAGAGCTCAGCTAATGCAGACCCCAATAGAACAAAAGCTCGATGATTTCTGGAAATGGTATACAGGCCAATTTAACCAGCTTATAACACAATGCCGCCAGTTGAATCTGACAAGCGATAAACTCTCAGCCCAGCAGCAGGTTGACATTATTACAAGTATACTTATTGGTAATATATGGACGAAAGTGATTTTCGACAGCAGCCTGGATGAAGAAATAGTCGATTATATTATCGAAAAGTTATAGCCCTGTTTTAATCAGAACATAACTTGTGCAATTGACTGATATCAATCTCTCTTACAGAATCAACCACTATGGCCGCATCTTTCAATTCTTCTGTCGGATAACTGTTGGTAACAGCTATTACGTTCATCCCCGCTTTCTTTGCAGATATAATACCCCACCGTGAATCTTCTATCACCACACATTGACTCGCAGATATCGGTAAATCTGAAATATCGTTGAGTTTTTCAAGGGTCAACAGATAACTTTCTGGATCAGGCTTACCCTTTGTAACATCATCAGCAGAGACAATAATATCAAAAGAATTTTCAAAGCTTGCTCCTGTCAGCATTATATTTATATCAGCAAGGCTTGCACCGGAATTTACAGCAATTCTTATCTTTTCTTTTTTAAGCTTTTCGATAAACTCCGAGATACCGTCAATTATACAATCGCCTTGCTTAATAAGTTTTTCAAATACTTTTGCCTTCTGTTCCGTAAGCTGCTCTATAGAAATGTCCTTATAATCTGCCTTTTCTTCCTTCCGGACAGCTTCGAACAATTCATAATCTGTATATCCAAGATAATTTGTATAGTAGTCCTCCTGGGCAAGCTTAACTCCGAATTGTGCGAGCACTTCATTCGTGGCTGCATAGTGACATGGCTCGGAATCCGCAATTACTCCATCAAAATCAAATATGAACGCCTTTAACACCGTTATTTTTCCTCTGGCACCGGCCCGGCAAGGGTCTGATACTGTTCGAATGTCGATCTTTCGCCGCTGAGCACCTTCTCGGACAGGGCTTTTATTAAAGCTGCATTTTTCGTTATATACCTGCGGGCTATCATTTCCTTGCGTTTTTTCATATCTATAGTTTCTTTTTGGCCGTTTCCTCTTTTATCGGCAACAGCAATTTCATAATCTGCTTTACTGCTCGCCTGGCCGCAAAAAAGATAACCGCAAATAAGACAAATCGCCATATCCACAAGGTCCCTGCCGTAAAGGTCCATATAATCAACGCCCTTTTCCTTTACGAAAGCAACAGCCTTGAACAGATTCTCTGTTCCTTTCTTCAGAATCTTGAGCAGGTCATTAACTTCCTTAACATAATCTTCGGATTCAAGATTATGTAAATATTTTTCTGCTGTACCGCTGCATACACCCCGAACTGCTGCTACTATCTGCAACTGGCTTGTACCTTCATATATAGTTGTGATTCTTGCATCACGCGCAAATTTCTCACATGGATAATCCCTCATAAAGCCGCTTCCGCCAAGAACCTGAATCGAATCATAGGTGACCCTGTTGGACATTTCAGAACTGAAATATTTCGTCATCGGCGTAAGCATACCTGCGCATCGCTTATAATAGCGGGAAGCATCCTTAATTTGCTTTAAAGCTTCTTTATCCTTAGGCGGATCGAGTTCCAGCCGTTTGGCATAGCCGTTATCATGGTCAACTACTCTGCTCGTCTCGTAAAGCAGGGCCCTGGCCGCTTCGATATCCATCTTCATATTGATTACCATATCACGGACAGCAGGGATCTTTTCAATAGGTCCGCCGAACTGCTTCCTGCTGGCTGCATAATCCCTGGCTATTCTGTAAGCAGCTTCTGCGATCCCAAGCGACTGACCCGATATTCCCAATCTTGCCCCGTTCATCAGACTCATAACATAAGGAGCTAAGCCGCGTTTTCTTTCACCTATAAGCTCACAGGGAGTATTATCAAAGAATAGCTCACAGGTAGGTGAGCCGTGGATACCGAGTTTGTCCTCAATCCTGCGGACATGAACGGTAGGTCCCCTGTCGCAAACAAATAAACTCAGACCCAATCCGCCGCTCCTGTCAGGCTCACTGCGGGAAAGAACCAGTAGTACATCACCGCAACCGTTAGTTATAAACCGTTTGACACCATGCAGATACCAGTTGCCGGCATCATCTGCAAACGCCTTTAATTTACAGCTCTGCAAATCACTGCCTGCATCAGGCTCAGTAAGTACCATAGCCCCGGTTACCTCGCCGGCCGAAAACCTGGACAGGTATTTCTGCCTTATCTCTTCAGAAGCGAAAAAGTTGATAGTCTCGGCAATACCCTGCAGTCCGAACAAATTCATAAGCGAAGCATCTGCCCGTGAAACTATCTCAATAGCTATCGAATAGATCACATTGGGAAAATTAAGCCCATTGAACCTGTGCGGCATCGTAAAACCCATTACATCAGCTTTCGCAAGCATCTCAAGCGATTCTCTTATGCCGTCAGCATAACTCACCGTTCCATCTTCGTTGAGCGTACTTCCCTGCCTGTCTATGTCTTCGGAACGAGGAGCTATAAAATCGCCGCTGAGCTGGCCCAGTGAATCAAGCACAAGATCATAATTAGCAATTGCCTCATCTGCATCTGCCGGGGCATAATCAAACTCTTCTGCGAATTTGAAGCCTTCTTCCATTATCCTGGCAACACAGCCAAGATTCAGATGCCTGAACAAAAACTGAATATCGTCATTATCTCTATAAAAATTCGCCATATTTTTATACTCTCATTTTTATTGCTTTTATCATCTTCGGAACAACTTCATTAAGGTCGCCAATGATTTTATAGTGAGCGATATCGAAAATCGGCGCCTCCGGGTCGCTGTTTACAGCAATGATTTTTTGACTGTCGCTCATACCTGCCTGATGCTGAATAGCCCCGCTGATACCAACAGCGATATACAAGCTTGGCCTTACCGTAGTACCGGTCTGGCCTACCTGGTGGTCTCTATCGATAAAGCCCAGGTCAACTGCTGCTCTTGTAGCCCCAGGAGCAGCACCAAGCGAATTGGCAAGGTCCCAGATAAGACGGAAATTTTCCTTACTGCCTACACCTGCCCCGCCGGAGACTATAATTCTGGACGCTTTTAGATTGACCTTTTTTTCCTGTTTATGCTCTTTAAGAATTTCCAAAGGCAGCTCATCCTGTGTCAGGTGAACTTCTTCTTCAATAATTTCACCCTTTCTATTACCCTGCGGTTCAGGCATCGGCATAACACCTTCACGGACAGTCGCCATCTGCGGCCAGCGGTCATAATTAATGATCGTCGCGATAATATTTCCGCCGAACGCAGGCCTTATCTGCAGCAGCAGATTCTTATGCACCGTATTTGCCTGCTTATCTTCATGGTCGCCAATTTGCAAGTCCGTACAATCCGCGGTAAGTCCCGCCTTTGCTGCACTTGCTACTCGGGGAGCAAGGTCCCTACCACAAGGACTGGCACCATAAATCATTATCTGCGGCTCATATTTATGTATCAGATTATATATCACACGTGCATAGCTGTTGGCCTGGTAGTGTTCGAGCAGAGGATGCTCAAGTACGTAAACCTTGTCGGCTCCGTAATGACAAAGCTCTTTTGCCAGAGACTTGACATTATCACCAATAAGGACAGATGCGACCTTTACGCCGAGCTTATCGCCGAGCATCCTTGCCCTGCCGAGCAGTTCAAGGCTAATATCCTCAAGCTTGCCTTCATGCTGCTCAGCAAAAACCCAGACTTCTCCGTTTCTGTTGACTGGAATCATAGATTGTCCTGAAACTAACTTATCGTCTTATCGCTTATTAACTCGTGAATCATATCCGAAATACTCTGCTCGCTTGGCTCAACAGTTTTGCTGTCCCTTGCGGTCAGAACAACACTTTGTATCCGGTGAACTTTTGTCGGCGAACCGTCTCTGCCGCACCATTCCAGATCGGCACCGAGAAAATCAAGGTCCCATTGTTTTATCACAAGGTCTTTCTCGGTTAGTGTGCCTATTTTGCCCTTTGCCAGAGCTGCAAGTTCATCTTCGCTTGCATCAGGGTTATCTTCTTTAAGCTGCATTTGAATTTCGATCGGCGTTCTGGCGTTTTTATATTTCATAAGTTTTTTCGCTATTGCAACTCTCGGCTCATTAGCCTCATCAATAACAGTAAGCAAAACAGGCAACCTGCATTTCACTTCCTGCCAGCCGTTGCCCATATTGCGTTTTGCAGATATCTTACCATTTGCAATATCAAGGAGTTCTTCTACATAGGTAATTTGAGGAATGCCGAGTTTTTCGGCAAGCTGAGGTCCTACCTGTGCGGTATCGCCGTCGATAGCCTGTCTTCCGCACAATACAATATCATAGTCAAGCTTTCTGACGGCACAACTGAGGATATAACTGGTAGCGAGTGTATCGCTGGCTGCGCATCGTCTGTCTGTGATAAGTATCGCCTCATCAGCACCGCGATAGAGCGACTGGCGCAGGATAGCACCTGCCGCCGGCAGTCCCATAGTTATCACGGTAACTTTGCCACCGAACTTGTCCTTGATAGACAGTGCCATTTCCAGAGCGTTGAGGTCTTCAGGATTGAAAATCGCGGGAAGCGAACCCCGATTGACCGTTCCATCATCGTTCATGGCATCGCCGGTAATTCGCTTGGTGTCAGGCACCTGCTTTATCGGCACAACACAATTATAAGCCAAGTTAAACTCCTTTTATCCAGGGATATTAAAAGGTCATAAAGAGGCGTTAGTTTAGCTAAATTCGCAGACATGTCAACCCTAAAAGGAATTTTTAGAGTTATAGATAGAAAAACTCCGATTTTCCAGCGGTTTCCCCGCAACTAAAACTAAAAAAGCAGTTACTGTGTATTGCTGTGTCAATCACCGTTATTCGGAGGATTTTATTTATAACGTACAGGATAATCTTTTGGACTCATTTTCCTAAGTGGTTGTACCAGATTTGCTTTTTTTAATGCGTCAAAAAGCACACCCGTTTCGTCATAGATAAAATGGCTGTAAACTGTTTTTCTTTCATAATCCAAGTTCATATCCAAACATAAGGTGTAAATATACTTGTTACATCCATCTTCGCCGTTTATTTTGAAAGTTAGGTGATAGCCGTCAGGAATATCCCAAGTATGTTTAGTGATTTCAGCTTTCTCAAGAGCTGCCATAATATCTTTTATTTCTTTAGGAGAATCTGTCTTTGCTATTTCTTTTAATCCAATGGGTTTCTCTTTAAACGCTTCACGTCCTTTTGAACTGCAAACACTAATTTCTACAATTTTTTCCTGCATAGAGATAACTTCCGGTCCTATAGCGGTACGAAAGTACTCTCTTTGGCAACCACTTGAAAATACCAGCATTACAACAAGGCATATATTAGTTGTTATTTTCATAATTCACTATTATTCGGAAAGTTTTTGCTTAGGCAAAGAGGACTTTTACATCGGCTTTATATTTAGAATCTTCGCAAAAACATCATATGTTTCTTTACCATAAATAATATCTGAAAGAAAAACTTTTTCATCTGGTCTAAGTATGTTTAATGAAGTCCACTTAATCCTGCCGTTTTTATCTTCAAAACTGATTTTATATGCCATGGGGAGCATATATGAGCTATACGGTTCGGCGGGTGGCTTGGCTAAAGCGACCATTATCATATTGATTTGATTAGCATCTGAAATCTCAAGTTCAACAATCCAGTTTTCAGGATTTTTAACAGCCTCTATAAATAACTGGTCTGTCATTCCTACTTCGCTTGGACTATTCCAAATCGCAATTGTAATTTTAGATGGATGTATTTTAAGTATCTGATTTATCGGCGAAATGCCAAAAGGATTATCCTTTCGATTTTGATTACAAGAACCTAAAAAAACAGTTATTATTAAAAGCAAAAGACAACCTGTTTTTTTTACTGTTTGCATAATGAGAGATATAAAATAAAAGTACTTTTATATGGAAAAATCATTCCTTTAAAGGGCGAGCATTTACAAAACATATCCACTTTATGTTTCCACCCTTATCTATAAAAGATATTTTCTTGTTTGCCGCAAATACACAGTTAAACTTCTTCAAGGGCTTAACAGATTTAGTAAAAGCATCTTGTATATTTTTTATAGCTTCGGGTTCATTATACTCCATAAAGGGTTGCCAGTTTTCCGGATTTTCAATGATTTGTACAGCCTGTTGTTTTGTTTGTATTATTTGAGCATTAGGATAAAAGTTCTCTTTTTCATCATTTCCTTCTCTAATAATACATTGCTCGATTATAATTTTGACTGGTTGCATTTTACGAATTTCACTAATAGGGCTGTTAGAAACATAAGTCGTCTTATTTTGACAAGAATTTAAAAAAACCACTACTAACAATAATAAACAACGAAATATTTTTTTTGTTATCTTCATAAATCACCTTATTTATAATCGTAACGATTTGGTGAGAATCTTATGGATGTATCACCTTTGGTTCCAAGTAGACTGTTTTGTAAAATCGAATTGCCCACACATTCAAGACCGCCCTCTTGTGTATTTTGTACTTGGTCAAATGCCTGCTGATAGCGTGTATCAACAGTTACACCAAAACCTTTATCTGGGTCAGGATAGCCCCAAAAGAACGCCGACCACTGACCATAACACGAGTTATTGGATGTGTTTACCGCATTAAACCAGCCAACATATAGCTTGTTGAGTATAGGATTTCCACTTAAATTCATCCAGGATTGAGCCATATCATTATTGTAGCCATTATAACAAATATCTATCCAGACTAATTTAAACTGGTTACCTCCTATTCCTAAAGATGCCAATGAATGAACTTCAGGGTTTCCATCCCATCCTCCACCAAGCGGCTCAGAAGGGCTAAGATATGAAACTACATATCCATTTGAAATTTTAAAATATGTGCGGTTATTCACATGTTCACCAGGAAGTGCAATATTACCTCTTGAAACCACATAGGCATAAATAACACTTGGACTTGTTGGTCCTGTTAGAACTCTGCTGAAATTTTCCCATGTGCACTGGTCTCTATATAAAATTATATATTTAATCCCCATTGTTTCACACCTGTTTACAATACCAGCCACAGCATCTCTTCGACAATCAGCTGTGTTGAAGAGCGATAACGTTTCCCAATAATACGCATCAGGCAAAAATATGGCAAATTTGTACAGTTCGTTAGGGTTATATTTAGCAGTTATTCCCTTCTTATAAATCGTTTCCCAATCTATTTCCGGCAAAGAACTTGACTTGGATTCAAATTGCTGTGAACCCGAACTGCTTGATGCAGTTGTTATTTCCTGTTCTATGCTTATATCATATATTTGACCTTCAAGAACACTGCCGGGGATATCTATATTTAGCTCACCAGAGACCTGTTGTGACCATACAACCTCTTCATTCCACCACCTGGATAATTTCACTATTGAATTGCCGTCAGCGGCATTAACTCCCAAAATCTGAAACGGCTGATTTGGTTCATAAGCACTCTCTATATTCAGATAATATATCGGATTGTTAAAATCAACCGCCAAATTTGCGGAAACAGTGAATGGATTATTGAAGTCGCATACAACAGCCTTAAGAGAATGACTGCCGTTAGCATAAGAAGGTGTGTTTATTATCATCCCGGGAATACTGTCAGATTCGTACGTAGACTTTCCCATAAGTTGACCATCCATAAAAATATATACTTCGGATGTCGAATACGGACAGCCGGTAACACTTATGCCAACTTCGCCACTTAAATTATTAGCATCACCATCTACAGATATTGAAACGGCAGGATTTCCCTCCGTCACCGTTCTCCATTCATTTGCAAGAACTGTAAAATCCTCAAAATCAACTATATCGTCCCAATTGAAGTCTGGTCGGGTGTCAAATAAGCGAGAATCTACCTCTCTTTTCCATTGACGTGCAAAATCAGTAAATTCAGAAAAATCAAACGGACTTAGCCAGTATTC
>JAFGGI010000044.1 GCA_016930635.1 Sedimentisphaerales bacterium
AGCGCAACTTCCTGGAATATCTGGTCGAAACTCCTCTGTAAAAACGTTGAATAAATACACACCACAGGTTTAAGCCCCTGCTTTGCCTGGCCGGCTGCGATATCCACCGCTACTGATTCGGCAATTCCTACATCATAATAACGGTCAGGAAAGGCCTGTCTGAATTTCATTAGACCGGTACCATCAGACATCGCCGCGGTAATTGCAGTTATCTTGTCATCCTTTTGGGCACAGGCAACAATGCAGTCAGCAAAAGACTGAGTAAAAGTTTTTTTCGATGTCTTTTTCAACTGTTCTCCGTTGATTTCAAATGGACCTGTAGAATGAAATTTGGTAGGGTCTTCATCTGCAGGAGTAAAACCTTTGCCCTTTTTGGTATAGACATGCAGTATCGCAGGAGTTTCGAGGTCAGAAATGGCCTCGAAAAGTTTTATAAGAGAATCTATATCATGGCCGTCAACCGGCCCGAAATAGGGAATATTCAGACTTTCAAACAGCCTGCTCGGTGTAATTGCCATACGCAGTGTTCTCTTGAAGTTTTCCAGTGCATCTTCCATTTTTTTGCCGACCAACGGCAGATGCTCAAGTATTCTGTTAGTGGTCTTGCGCAAATCGGTATATTGATGACTCAGTCTGACTTTGGAAAGAAACTTTGCAATAGAGCCTTGTGTAACATCTATCGCCATTGAATTATCGTTCAGTATCACAAGCAGTTGTCTTTTTACCAGTCCCAGATTATTCAGTGCTTCGAAATTCGGGCCGTTGACAATGCTGGCATCTCCGACTAAGGCAACTATCTTCTCATCTGTTCCGAGATTCTGCGAAGCTAAAGCAATCCCAAGTGCTGTTGGAATTGAAGTTCCCGCGTGCCCTACAGTAAAATGATCATAAGGACTTTCAGCAGGGTCGGGAAAACCGCTTATACCATCCTTCTGACGTAATTTCTCAAACATATCTCTTCTGCCGGTGAGTATTTTATGTGCATAACACTGATGACCCACATCCCACAGGAGCCTGTCTTTCTGAAAATCAAACACATAATGCATCGCAATCGTCAGATCGATAACTCCAAGACTGCTTGCTAAATGCCCTCCTGTTTTACTGACAGACTGAGTAATAAAATCACTCAGTTCTAAAGCAAGTTGTTCCAACTGTTCGACAGGAAGTTGTTTTAAATCCGCTGGTGAGTTAATCTTTTCGAGTATTTCATATTGCATTTTTTATTTTGTCCTGTGTAAAAGCGCAAAAATAAGTTCCCTCAGGATATTTGCCTTATCTCCAAATGGTTTTAGAAGCTCTATCGCTTCTTGCGCTATTTGTTGTGCTTTTTCTTTCGACTGGGCAAGGCCGAAAACGCCCGGATATGTGAGTTTGCCCTGTTTTACATCTTTTCCTGCGGTTTTTCCAAGCTGCTGACTCGTTGAAGATACATCGAGTATGTCGTCAGCAATCTGGAATCCCAGACCCATCTTAAGACCGAATTGGCCAAGCAGGTCTTTCTGGTCCTGAGAAGCCCCGGCGGCAATGGCTCCTAAAAGGGCAGATGCAGAAAACATTTTTGCTGTTTTATTCATATGGATATTGTGTAAATCATCTCCGCTGCCGGTGCCGTTTTCAGCCTGCAGGTCGTCAACCTGGCCCGCAACCATACCGGCCGGTCCTGCAGCAAGGGCAAGAGTTTTTATCATTTCAACCACCTTTTCAGGTTCGCTAATCTTCGTTGCCAAAAGCTCAAAAGCCATCGTCAAAAGTGCATCGCCTGTCAAAATTGCTGTCGCTTCATCAAAGGCTTTATGGCAGCTCGGCTTACCTCGGCGATAGTCATCGTCATCCATGGCCGGTAAGTCATCGTGAATAAGTGAATAGGTATGAACCATTTCAACTGTCGCGGCTGCTGTCTGGGCGTCTTTATTTATATCGCCAGATACAACCTGGCAACACCATAATGCAACCGCAGCCCTTACCCTTTTCCCCGGCGAACCAAGGGTATATTCAATAGCTTCTTTTAACCTGCCGCCAATACCATCGAAACCCTTAACAGCCTCGCTAATAACGCCGTTAATAAGCTCTGCGTTCTGTTTAAGTTCGCTTGAAATATCTATTTTTCCTGTTTTTATCGCCATAAACTCGTTATTATACAGTCCTTTAAGGTTTGGATACAGTCAAAATATTAGGTGGATTTAAAATACCCTATAAGAACAGGCTATTGCTGCCAAAAAGCATACTGCCTCTTTAATCTTTAGTCGGAATGTTTTTGCAAAGGCTGATTCGGTGTATTCTCTCCCTCTTTGGCTTCTTTTACCATCCTACCGTATTCCGCTGCTTTTATGCCAATTTCCCGAATAATTTCCTGGTAATTAGGCTCGTTTATTTCTTTTTCTTTGGGTCCTCCGGCAGAGTATTCAAGTCCCGCGCCATAAAAAACTTTTCTTAGTTCTCGTGAGCTAAAGCCGCGATGAAAAAAACCGCCGTAAATAGCAACACCTTCGTCACTATAGCCAATTTCAACAAAAAACTCCTCTTTGTCCGCTACTATTCTCAAATCAGGATTCAGACAATGCGGAAATCCCTTAATTGGGTGTGCGTCTCGAACACATCTGCGAAAACCGGCTTCAAATTCCTCCATCTTGTCGTCAGGAACTTCAAAACTGACATACTCAGTATTTTTATTGATTGGCAAGACAATACTAACTTTTTGGAACCGGCCTTTTGGCAGATTTTTTCTTAAATCAATAACTTTACAATGCTCAAAAATTTCGCCAACAATTCTCGGGTGGTGCGAAAGGAACAATAGTATCATCCCTATAATAGCTGCGAATGATGAAGCTATAATTATAATTTTTCTCTTCATACTTTATAACCCTTTCAAGTATTACAATCTAAAGTCTTGCCAATATCCTACGCCTCTAATCCTCCAATCATCTCTAGGATCCACCCATTGCCACTCCCCCTCTTCCTCTATATACATGTATTCCGTCTGCGCTTCATCAACTGCATAACCAATTGCTGTTTCAAGTGAATATCCTTCACCCAATTTATTCCACATATTGCAGGAGAACTTGCTGTACTCGGTTGTACAACCGGAATTCCAATAATTGCCCCAGGAAAAGAAGTAATCATCCTCATCTGTAAGATTCAAGGCCATAGTCAAATCACTTCGAATATCATAATTAGCCGTGCTGATAACCAAAGAACCAGAGCTATGTATTCGTAACAACCCACCAAAACAACAATCAAAGGTTGCAAACTTCAGATTTTGAAAATTCATTTCTTTCCAGGTCTTAACAGTAGCTTCAGTTGAAGCAGGTAATGAAACTAACCATGAAGGGGCTGAACCCGGGGCATAATTGGAAACCTTATCGCTAACGCAATATCCATCATCCAACCCAACAGTAGTTCTCCAACAACTGTCTCCAAAAACCTTATAATGTCCGTGCCCTATGAAACATAAAACTTGGACATTATTGTAATTCATTACCCGTCTATGTGTTGCATTATAAGTCATTACTTTAACTTCATATCCCAAGCCCTCTAATTCTCTTGTAACACAGGGACGTAAGCATGAAGAATGATAAATGTCTGGATCTGGACAAAGAACTAAAGCATCATATCCATAAAGCCAACCCATAATTGATGCTATTGGAACAACTATGCCCCCGAAAACAGAAGAAGTTCTCATTTGAATATCTTCTGGAGAACTAAAATGATTCTCCATTACCGCAGCACCACCAGGGGCTGCAGGAAGGAATTGTAAACAATCAACGTCGTAGGCATCAGTAACGGAAAAAGGAATTTCTTCATAAATATAATCATTAGCAGGCAAAGTATTACTCCAAACTATCTCTCCATCACAAATTGCTACAACATTAACATCAGATAAAGTAGAGGAAACACTAAAAGGAATTATAGCGCCTTTATTGAAAGAAGAAGGAACAATACACTTAGATATTTGCCGATCTATAACTATTTGTTGAGGAGGATAACAAATAGTTTCTGCCTGCATATTAAAGGCAACTATTTTTGCCTCATGGCTGCCAACCTCAAGCCAGGGCATAAATACTTCCTTGGTTGAAGATGAAGAGCCATAACCCAAAGGGATTTCTTTGACAAAATAACCATCTACAAAAAGAAATATTCTAAAGATATCCGAGTCATAACCTGATACAGAAACAGCAGTTCCTCCATATTGCCCATCTGAGAAACTTGCCGTGACAGGAGGATAACTTTCTCCGGTTTTTTGCCATTCAGAAGCCAAAATTGCAAAATCCTCAAAATTAACTATATCGTCTTTGTTCAGGTCAGGTCGCGAATCAAAAAATCTTGGGTCGATTTCTTTTTGCCATTGCTCCGCGAATTGAGCAAAAGTTTGAAAATTATAAGGGTCAAGCCAGTGTTCCGCAATTTCTAAAAGGTCTCCGAGGTCAATTGTGCCGCTATTATCGTAATCATTTAATCTTGTCTGACGGGCATCATTATAATCGAAAAGCCAGTAATCTGCCAGTTTTGCAAGGTCACTTATATCTACAATTGAGTCCTCGTTAAAATCACATGCTCGGACAGTGCTGCTATAATCCCAGTTAGGATAGTGGAATCCGAGGTCGAGTATATTTACGTCAGGAACATCATTGATGCTTGTTGTAAACCCAATATATGGAGATTCAGAAATATAAGTAGAAGCAGCGTTGACAAAAGCACACGATTGATCGAGCCGCACTATATCAAAATATCCATTTCCTTGAACAAAGGGATTAGAAAACACCTCGACAGGATTATCCTCTGGAAATCCATTAGTATTTTGAGAACCCGGATAGCTGAGCCATCTGCCATTGTCAGAGATTATCACATTAAAATACCCGCCGCCGCTTCCAGCCTCCAAAAGATAATTATAATAATATGAAGCTGCTGATATATTTGTTTGTATCATTGTTACTCCGGCAAGCGATTGTGATGACGAGCCATGCACATCAATACCATAGTTATTTTCATAACAGGTATTACTTACAATTTCAACTACGCTTTCTGGATCTTCCTCCCCGCTAAAGCTCTCATGATATACTTCAATGCCCACGCCATTCCAATATAAGACATTATTGGCAATTCTTGTTTGGCGAATACCGTAAGTTAATATGGCTTGATTGCAGTATTCCAAAAAATTGTTTTCACATGCCCTGTTAAGAGTAATATCACGTAAGCAAATCCCAGTTTGGGCATAAGAAACATAAGTATAAATAATTTCACTCATACTTACATAGGCATCTCCACCTTCAACTTGGATTCCTTTCCAATATCCAAACGGAGGCTCATCAATATCAGCAATATTAACACACATTGCCGAAGGAGCACCTCTGGCAATATAATTGCCGCCACCTAAAATATATAAGCCGGTATTCGCCGCCCATTTAATAACAGCACCCGGCATATGTCTCAAAGTACCACCACTTTGAACAGTAACATCTGTTGTCGCATGATACACATTATTAGGCTCTAATATAAATTCGCCTGTTATCACAGAAGGCATCGAAATCATTGTGGCTTTTACTCCATGAATATCGGCTGTTTTTAAAGCTAAATTTATGTAACCTGTTTTAGCTTTCTTCGGCATTAAATTTTTAATGTCTATAACATCCAAGGCCGTTGTAGCATTTAGCTCGACTCTTGAATTGCAGTTGAACACAAAGTTAGGTTCTTTGACTTTTTCAGGATATAAAATCTCTACCTCGTCACGAGAAAGTTTTTCTGTATCAATCCCAAAACAGCAATTAACCAGACACACAACACACAAAATAAATAGAATTGGTTTCATTTTCTTTCTCCTGTAAACTCCTAATCTCTAATTATCTTTCCCGGCGCACTTAAAAAGAGCACCGCCGCAAAATGCCCGCACTTAGCTCGCCAGAGCTAATCAGCAACACATGCAAACGGTGCCCATATCGGGCACCGACCATTGCACGTCTGCTGATAAAAATACCTGGCGATTTAGTGCGAGACGCTCACTGGTTCAGTGAACTTCAATATTTAATTGTCAATAAACAGAGTAATTATTATACTTTTCGTTGTCAAATATAATTTACCAGAGATATTATGGCTAAAAACAGGCTCTTAATTCTGGGCGTAACGGCTTCCGGCAAAGGCAGACTGGCCTTTGAGCTGGCCAAAAAAATCGATGCCGAAATAATCAGTATCGACTCGATGAAAGTCTATCGGCGAATGGATATCGGAACCGCAAAACCCTCGAAAGAAGCGCAAAAGCAAATAAATTATCACCTGCTCGATGTTGCTGAGCCAAGCGAGTCTTTCAGCGTTGACAGATTCCTGAGCCTGGCAGATACAGCCGTTAAAGAAATAGAATCCAAAGGCAAACCCGTCATCGCTGTCGGCGGAAGCGCAATGTATATAAAGGCTTTGCTCTACGGCATATTCGAAGGCCCTGGCACAAACGAACAGATACGAAAACAACTTAAAGAAAGGATCAAACAGACCTCGCTTGAAGAATTGCATAAACAGCTTGCCGCTGTTGACCCTGATGCTGCTGAGCGAATCCACTTGAATGATGAAAAACGAATAATCAGAGCGCTCGAGGTCTACGAGCTTACTGGAAAACCGATTTCCAGTTTCCAGCAGCAATTCGACCTGCCTGCGCCAAAAGGTAATTGGAAAATCATCGGCTTAAGAAGAGAAAAGAGCGAAGAAAGCAGACGAATAAACGCTCGCGTCAAAAAAATGATCGAAGAAGGCCTTGTTGATGAAGTGAAAAGTTTACTTGCTGAAGAAAAACCTATGAGTGACCAGGCCAAAAGTGCGATAGGATATGCTGAGATCATCAATCATCTTCAGGGCAAAGAAACACTTGAAAAGGCCATTGAAAGTATAAAGATCAATACCCGCCGATTTGCCAAGTCTCAACGTACATGGTTCAAGACTTTCAAAAACGTAAACTGGTTTGACTTAGCTAATGACGAGACTCCTGAAAGCATTCTTGCTAAAGCCAAGGCCCTTATTGTAGATAAGTAATCTTCTTTTTGATGTTATCCAATAATGGAATTCAGCATATACAGATAGTCAGAAAGTAAACGAGTAATTAGAAACTTATTTTTGACAGTTTCTTTACCTTCCCTGCCTAATTTTTTGCTTTCTTTAGGATTTTTTAAAAGGTGTATAATTCTGTCCGCGAATCCTCCGGTATCTGTCGGCTCCAACAGAAATCCGTTTTGGCCATCTTCAATCTGCATAGGTATCCCGCCGACATTGGATGCAACGACAGGTGTTCCTTTCCAAAGAGCTTCGGTAACAGCCAGACAGAAACCTTCTTTAGTAGATTTTTGTATTATAACATCTGAATATCTCTGAATTGCATTTACTAATGTTTCATTATTGCCCACAACAAATATAATATCTCCGGTTTTTACAAGGCGATGGGCTTTTTTATAAACTTTGTTGTACATTCTCAAACCTTCAGGATCATCACTGGCGGCGTTATAGCAGAAAACAAGCCTACAATCGACCTTCTCTTTTACCAGTTTGAAGACTTCTATTACCCCCTCAGGGTCTTTCCAGGGATCAAGCCTGGAAACCTGGGTGATAACCGGTTTGTCTGTTGGAATTCCCACTTTTTTAATATGTTCTGCGATTATTTTATCGCTAACGTCTCTATTCTTCTCGCTCAAGGGATTAATGGCCGGCAGTATGAGCCGCTGGTCAATGGGCAGATCCTCTTTAAAGTATTTTTTACTTGAGAAAACAACCTGGTCATATTTCAATACGAAGCCTTTTAAAAATTCCCATAGCTCTTCATTAGGATTTGTCAGATCTATATGACATCGCCATATCCACGGCTCACCCTTTTTATTTCCCGAAGCACTTATAAGAGAAAGCGGCTGCGGATCGTGTATTATGACACAGTCATGGTCAAGATGTGTAAATTTAGAGAAGTTATCATTTACCTGCATATATATTTTTTTCTTCTGTTCCGTTAAATTTATTTTCGCACCCTGCAGGGCGTTATGGAAACTCTTTGTGATCTCAAAAAATTCCTGGCTGCCGTGCAGAATCCGCCAGCCGGTATCAATGCCAACATCATTCATAAGCAGTGCCAACGAATATAGAATTTCTGCAACACCGCCTCCCTGATATGTTGCATTTAGGTGAACAACGTGCTTGCCATAGAGTTTTCTGGCTCTGGCATAAATTTCTGCTAACGTCTCATCCGGTACAGTGTAACGAAAATCTTCAAGTTTTAACATGACAGCTCCTAATCCTTTTGCTTTGTTATCAATCCCTTAAGCAATTTTCTGAATTCATCTACAGAATTCATATTAAATCTGGCTTTCGAAATACCACGTCCTATTTTAATTGAATACGCCTTTTCAGGCAAAATAGAAAACATATCTTCGTCAGTATAATCATCGCCTGCTGCTAAAATAAAATCCCATTTTTCTTTTGTCAACCATTGATTCGTAGCATGTCCTTTACTGATACCTACATTTTTCACTTCAAGAATCTTACTGCCCTCAAATATCCCGAGATTCAGGTTCTCAGTGAGGTTTAAGACGGCATCTCGCAGTTCCTGGACCCTTAGAGAGGCCAGTTCAGTATCAGCTTTGCGATAGTGCCAAACCAGAGAAAAATTCTTTTCTTCGACAGAAGCACCAGGCGTTCTGTCGGCATATAACTCAAGCACAGGCCTTATAGTTGCTTTCCAATCGTTTATGATAGGCTCTGTTGTTTTCCAGTCGCTGTCTTTGATTTTAATCCACGCTCCGTGTTCCGCGATTAACGCAGCATTAGTATCGCCAAGCCAGGAATCCAGGGTTTCTTTGTCTCTGCCGCTGATTATCACGACTTCATTTTTTTCATCTGCTGCGAAAGTCCGCAGCAACTGGCTTAATTTTTTATCGGGACTGGCTTTTTCGGGTCTGTCAGCAAAATTCACAAGTGTCCCATCATAATCGAGCAAAAATAATCGTTTTGTACTTTTGTGGTAATCATCAACTAACTTTTTCCTGTCGGGACCGCCAAACTTATGGATAGAAAGTTCGACTTGAGTTTTTTCTATATTATGGAGTCTTTCCATAAAATCGTTGGCCCATCTTGTAACATTATAACGTGACAGGCGAGCCTGCATTAATTTATTGCGTTCAATTTGTTCTTCTACAGGCATTTCAAGCGATTGTTTTATAGCATCAACTACTGCTTGTTTGTTATTCGGATTTATAACAACAGCTTCTCCTAATTCACTTGCGGTACCGGCCATCTCACTAAGAATTAAGACCCCCTTATGGTCTGTCTTAGTTGCTATAAACTCTTTAGCTATCAGATTCATACCGTCCCGCAAAGGTGTTATCAGGGCTATATCTGCCGCGTTATAAAGGGCGGTAATCTCTTCAAAGGGCAAAAAACGATAAAGATACCATACAGGTACCCAGCCCAAAGCTCCATGTTCGCCGTTGATTCTGCCAACCAGACTTTCAAGGCGTTTTCTCAATTCCGCATAATCTTCAACGCCGGTACGGGAAGGTACCGCTACAAGGATAAGAGTAACCTTTCCCTTATATTCAGGATTTTGGGACAGGAACAAATCAAACGCCTCGAGTCTTTGAATAATTCCCTTTGTATAATCCAGTCTGTCGATAGATAAAATGATTTTGCGGTCTGAAACTTCCTTTCGGATTGCAGCCAGTCCTTTTTTGACAGCAGGTTTCTTTATGGCAGTTGAATATTTCTCATAATTGATACCCATCGGGAAGGCATCTACCTTTAAAATTCTGTTATCTACCACTAATGAACCCATTGAATGTTCCGCTCCGGTAATTCGCGTTAAGCTGCTGAGAAAATGTCTCACATAATCATAGGTGTGAAATCCTATCAGATTTGAGCCGAGCAGGCCGTTAAGTATTTCCTTTCGCCAGGGTAAAAGGCGAAATAATTCAAAAGAAGGAAACGGGATATGAAGAAAAAATCCGATTTGAGCATTTGGCAACTTTCGACGCAGGAGATAAGGCAACAGCATCAGTTGATAATCGTGAACCCAGATGTAATCATTAGGCTTGGCAACTTTGATAACCGCTTGATAAAAAGCCTCATTAACCTTTTTGTAGGACTGCCAATATTGATCTTCATATACAGTATATAAAGGGAAGTAATGAAATAAAGGCCAGATAGTTTTATTGCAGAATCCGTAATAGAAATTACGCATATCTTTAGCGGAAAGAAAAACCGGATTGCAATGATGTTCTTTAAGCTTGCTGATGATTTCCTTCTTTTGAGGAACTGAAATTTTATCTTCTGATATGCCGGGCCAACCTATCCATTGACTTTGATGAGAGGCACGAAGTGAGGACAGCCCTGTGGCTAAACCTCCTACGCTTGGGTGAAAATGAAGCTTGTCAGCACGCTTAGTCACACTAACAGGCAATCTGTTGGAGACTATGAGCAGTCTATTCATATACTCTATATATACAAATTCGACTTAATTTTCCAGTTTTTTGCAGTATAATTGGATTGTAAACCTGAAAAGTTGTGCAATTCCGCAAATTTAACCACTCTAAATCTGTCAAAATGATAACTTTTCAAAAACCATAGGCAACCATAAATCTTTCGTTTATAAACAGTTAAGATCGCCGGGGTGTTCTAGCACACATTCTGCTAATTTGAAATTTGAGGCCTGTTAAAAAAACATTCAGTATCATCTGATAAAACTACTTCTCTAATAGGTAATGCAGAAGTACATCATCAGATGCATGGAGCCTTCTGCATACTTCTCTTGCAATGTTAAGGATTAGAATGCCGAAAAGCTCCTTATCGGAATTATATATCGAAAGCAAGGCATCTCGCGACAGGACAATAAGTTCGGTATGAGTTAAGGCAATTGCGGTTCCCTTATGAGGCTGTATGCCGATGACTGATGCTTCGCCGAAACAAGTGCCCTCTTCAAAAACAACCAACTCAAGAGGTATCTGCTGCTCCCAGACGACTAACTTTACTTTGCCAGATTTTACTATATAAACATGGCTCGGCTCGGTCCCTTGTTCAAAGATTGCTTCGTTGGCTTCATAAGAGACACTGCTTAAGAGTCTGAAAAGAGTATATAACTGAGAATCTGACAGGCCTGAGAATATGGTTATCCTGCTGAGAATAGCCTGGACGCTCTCAATGTCAAGTAAAGGTTCGTATGTCTTCTTTTCTTTCATTGATAATTATTTACAACCATATAACAGACTTTTCAAGATAATAACCTATGTTCTCAGGGTAAGCAATTTAAGTTTTTAGTAAAGAATTACCAGTTAGCCATTTATTATATGTTGACCAAAAAAATAACTATCGCAAAACAAACGTAAATAGCTGTTTGGACGGTTTTGGCCATTTAAAAAGACTTGACGCACATCTATCAAGTAATTATATTATAATGACTTAACAATTTGCGCCCGTAGCTCAATTGGATAGAGCGTCGGTCTACGGAACCGAAGGTTACAGGTTCGAATCCTGTCGGGCGTGCTAACAAATGACAGGATTCGAACCTCAAAGGGTGCGGGAAAAGAATTTTCCCGCGATTTCGGGGTGACAGGGAGCAAAGCGACCGCCAGAGGGGCAAAGCCCCTATGGAAATTTGCGAAAGCAAATTTAGGTTCTAGGTCGACCTGCCCATCGCAGCCTTGGCGAAGATGGGAGACCGGAATCCTGTCGGGCGTGTTAATAAAAAAGCCAGCTTATGATTAGTAAGCCGGCTTTATGTTTAAATACATATCATTTATGCCGCGGCAGGTTCGGCTGTTTTGACGACAGGTTTTAAAGTAGTAGCTAAAACACCTGCAATAATACAAGCGATGCCGGCAGGAATGAATGCACCTATCCACATCTGGCGGCTCCCCATAAATCCGCCGAGCATCGGTCCAACAAGACCGCCTACGCCATAAGCCATAAAGACCCATGGATAATTTAGTCCAACGTTTTTGTTGCCGAATAAATCTGCGGTCGCCGCCGGGAATAACGCGAAGTTTCCTCCGAAATTAAATCCTATAATAGTGGCACCAATGTAAAGGCCCCACTCATTGCCGCCCAGAAAGAAAAATACTATCATCATAACGCCTTGCAGCAGGTTCATAAGTATAATTGAATTCTTTCTGCCAAGCTTGTCTGAAGCTGTACCCCATATAATCCTGCCAAGACCATTGAACAGGGCATAGAAAAGCCCCATAGCAGTTCCAGTAATGATACTGGCCTTAGTACTATCAATTCCATTTTTGGCCAAGGCTTCCATACCAAAAAGTTTAATAATACCTATCACCATCAAGCCTGCCATTGCCCCAACGGTAAAATTGAAGAACAATAGCCAGAATTGATATGTTTTGGCCATCTCGATCGGAGTAAAATTAGCACGACCTTCACTGCCTGCACCGGTCTCAGGTGGAGTCCAGCCGACAGGCAGCCAGCCTTCGGGGGGATTTATCATAACTATCGAGCCGATACCGACCAGAACGGCAAAGAGTATTCCGTAAAGCTTGAATACTCCGCTGACAGTATAACCTGCGCCGTAAAGACCGGTCCAGCCGGGCGTCAGGTCTATCGGGCCGAATTGAAAACCCTGTGTAAGCTTTACCCAGATAAGGGCACCGAAGCCGAATCCGGCCACGGCAAGACCCATTATCAAGCCTTTTTTATCAGGGAACCATTTTGCAAGTGCCGCTATCGGGCAGACATAGGCAAGACCTATGCCGGCTCCTCCAAGTACGCCAACACCAATAAGCATACCCAGGAAATTTGTTCCTGAAAATCCAGCAAGTAAGTAACCGGCGCCAAGTACGAGACCACCTGTAAGGGCAACTATACGCGGTCCTGCTTTTTTCTGCCACTTGCCCGCGATAAGAGCCATGATAACTGCGAATGTCACCAGGCCAATTGAAAAAACAAGCTGGGTTTGGGGTTTAGTGAAATTGTACGGCTCCATCGTCAGCTTCTTTGTAAAAGCCGACCAGGCGTAAATTGCGCCGAGACAGAGCTGGATCAATATGCCGCCTACAACAACCAGCCAGCGGTTCATTACTTTCCCTTCGCTCATAGTCAATCCCTTCTGTTAAAGGAACTGGACGTATGCTTATAAACATACGTCCAGCCGTTTGTTAATATTCGAATATGTTTATTTGCTTCTGCCCGCAACCAGTTTTTCAACAACTGATGGGTCAGCCAGTGTCGTAACATCGCCGAGATTATCGGTATTGTTCTCTGCAATCTTTCTTAATATTCTCCGCATAATCTTGCCGGAACGGGTCTTCGGAAGAGCAGGTGCGAATTGAATTGCCTCAGGTGCTGCGATAGGTCCAATTTCCTTTCGGACGTGCTTTACGAGTTCCTTTTTAAGGTCGTCACTTTCACCGATTCCTTCTTTCAGCGTTACAAACGCATAAAGCGCCTGTCCTTTAATATCGTGCGGCATAGGACAAACAGCAGCTTCGGCAACCTTGTCATGGCTTACCAGCGCGCTTTCGACTTCTGCTGTTCCGATACGATGGCCTGAGACATTGACAACATCGTCAATTCTTCCCATCAGCCAGTAGTCACCGTCGTCGTCTTGTCTGCAGCCGTCACCTGTGAAATACATATCGTCATACATCGTAAAGTATGTATCGATGAACCTGTCATGGTCGCCCCACATTGTTACCATCATTCCGGGCCATGGTTTTGTAATGCAAAGTTTGCCGCCTTCGTTGGCATTACATTCTGATTTATCATCACGCAGAATAACAGGATTGACGCCAAAGAAAGGTCTGCAGGCGCTGCCTGGTTTTAGTGTATGACATCCCGGCAGAGGTGTTATCAATATTCCGCCGGTTTCAGTCTGCCACCATGTATCAACTATCGGGCACCTGCCGTGTCCGATCTTTTCGTAATACCATATCCATGCTTCCGGATTAATCGGTTCGCCTACTGTTCCGAGAACCCGCAGAGAATCCAGTTTATATTTTGCCGGCCATTCATCGCCGAGTCTCATAAGTGCCCTGATGGCTGTCGGCGCTGTGTAAAATACAGTAATGCCGAACTTGTCAACTATCTGCCAGAACCTGCCGGCATCAGGATAAGTAGGAACGCCTTCGAACATCACTGATGTCGCCCCGTTGGCGAGCGGGCCGTAAACTATATAACTATGGCCTGTTACCCAGCCGATATCGGCTGTGCACCAGTAAACATCATCATCGTGAATATCGAAAATCACCTTGTGACTAAATGATGTATGCAGCAGATAACCGCCTGTGGCGTGGACAACGCCTTTGGGCTTGCCGGTAGAACCGGAAGTATAAAGGATGAACAGAGGGTCTTCAGCTTTCATCTTCTCAGGCTCACACTGATCTGAGGAGTTTGCCATTTCGTCGTGATACCAGAAGTCTCTGCCTTGTTCCATATGACAGGGCTCTTCATTGACTTTTACTACAATTACGCTTTCAATTGAAGGTGTGCCCTTAAGAGCTTCGTCGGATATATCTTTGAGTTTTATATGCTTGCCGGCTCGGAGTGAAACGTTTGACGTAATAAGCATTTTACATTCTGAGTCAAGGACCCTGTCCTTAATCGCATCGGAGCTGAAACCTCCGAAAATAATCGAATGTATCGCACCAATCCTTGTGCAGGACAGCATCACTATCGCCAGCTCAGGTATCATCGGCATATAAATAGCAACTCTGTCGCCCTTCTTGATTCCCTTTGATTTGAGAACATTTGCGAATTTGCATACTTCTTTATGAAGCTGTTCATAAGTATATTTTCTGACATCGCTATCATCTTCAGCCTGCCAGAGGATCGCAACTTTTTTTGCGGTCGGTGTGTTGAGGTGACGGTCGAGACAGTTATACGATACATTAAGTTCTGCACCGGGGAACCATGAATGTTCGATCTTGCGATTTCTTGTATCCCATGTGTATTCCAGAGCCTTGGTTGGCTTTTTAAACCAGCTCAGAGTTTGGGCTTGTTCGAGCCAGAATTTTTCTGCGTTATTTACAGACTCATCCCACATCTGCTGATACTGCTTCACATCGTTGATATGTGCCCTTTTCTGTGCATCGGCGGGCGGCGGAAACTTCCTATTTTCTGTCATTAGCGACGCCATGCTTTTCTGTTCATCTGCCATCTTATACTCCTAACTTGATTCAACTATAAATAATTAATGTCTTGCACTATGTACAAGGCTTTTACCTTCGTTTTTAGCCTGAAAATCAGGTTTTTCCGCCCTCTAAACACGAGCATAATAGCTCAAACCGGGCCTGTCAAGAAACGAATATCCAAATAAATCTGCTGGTTAAAGGCCCGATTTTAAAACTTATATTTCAGGCTCAGAATTGTGTACATAACATCACGGTCACATACCGAATCTTCCATCGACATCTGATAATATATGCCCGGTGTAAATGTAACATTCTCGCCCAGCTTAAACGATGTTGAAGCACCTAATGTCGCATAAGACCAATCGTGATTAGCACCTCCCAGACCGCCGCTATATGCAATCTCAGAAGAAAGGGTCAACGGTGCTGACAACTGAGGCACTTCTAAATCATAACCCAGAAGAAATCTGTGTACCCATCCCGCAACATAACGGTATCTCTCTCCGCTGAATGCAGGGGATTCATAATGTGCAATATACTTCGGCTTAAAACCCTTCGGCAGGATATTGGGGAATCCAAAACTGTATATCCATTCCCATGTTGTGTTCGCTTTCTTTCTTGACATGCCGTAATAATTTTCATAACCGACACTGATATCATAGTCAATTTGATAACGCTCACCTACAAAGGCTTTGCCTTTATAATAAGGACGGTAATCAAATCTTTGCTTATCAACGAAACCCGATGAAGTTGCACTTCTGTGAGTTACCTTTACACCGAAACCGCTTTGCCAAAAGTCAAGATCAAGGGTCTCAAAAACCGCGCCCTGCTTTTTATAGGCAGGAGCTCCTTTGCTGAGCCACTGACTGTGATAGTCCAGGCTGAATGTTACACCAAGTTTCTTTTCCTGAAGTTCCTCGCTAAAACCAACAGATGTACAAAACAGCATTACCGCCGCTGCGAGCATAAATACCTTTTTCATAATTCAATACGCTCCTAAATCCTTTTTTCTAAATTAGTTATACTACTGTTTTCCTGGTTGCAAATTAAGCCGTTCATTGTATATATATAGAAGCGTTCGTCAAGAAATAAAAGACTAAATTCAATGCTGAAAAAGGCGTTTATTGGTGAATTTTAAATGAGCCGTTTTGTTATCCACAAACATACAAAGGAAGGCCAAATCCACTGGGATTTGATGATTGAAGAGCCTGATTACCTTAAAACCTGGCAGTTGGAAAATCCGCCTGAAAAACTATCAGGCCAAAAGAATAAAGCTGTGCCTATCTTCGACCACGATAAAAAGTTCCTTACCTATCAGGGCCCTGTTAATAACGGCAAAGGTTCGGTTGAAATAGTCGATGAAGGGGTTTGTAAGATTGAATCAAAAACAGAAAATGACATAATTGTGACTTTCCAGGGAAAAGTGTTAAAAGGGAAATTCGGATTCATTATACAGCAAAATGATTGATTGGTTATTAGAAAGCTAAATTCAATACTAATGTAAGAATTGAATTAGCGTTTATTCGTGTTAATTCGCGGTTATTTATTTTTCAGATACTCGTTAATTGCTGCGGCTGCGGTTCTGCCCTGGCCCATAGCTAATATCACAGTTGCAGCGCCGAGGACGATATCGCCGCCTGCATAAACACCGTCAATAGCGGTTTTGCAGTTATCATCAACAATAATATTTCCCCATTTGTTCAATTCCAGTCCCGGCGTTGTCTGGCCGATGAGCGGATTTGCGCCGTTGCCAATCGCAATAATCACCGTATCAACATCTATTGTAAATTCCGAGCCTTCAATCGGCACAGGCCTGCGTCTGCCGGATGAGTCTGGTTCGCCAAGTTCGTACTTCAGACATTCAATTGCTGTTACCACGCCTTCGGCATTACCGAGAATTCGTTTTGGATTTTGCAAAAGATGAAATTCAATACCTTCTTCCTTTGCGTGATGAACTTCTTCAACACGGGCAGGCATTTCCTTTTCGCTTCTTCGATAGACAAGATAAACTTTTTCTGCACCGAGTCTGACGGCTGTTCTGGCAGAATCCATTGCAACATTTCCACCACCAACAACAGCAACTCTTTTCGACATTGCGATAGGAGTATCAGCTCCCTTGCCGAAATCGTATGCCCGCATCAGATTTGCACGGGTCAGATATTCATTAGCACTGTAAACGCCGACGAGGTGCTCGCCTTCGATACTCATAAACATCGGCAAACCTGCCCCTACACCGATATAAACAGCATCGAAGCCGTCTTCGTCCATAAGCTGTTTTATGCTTTTTGTTCTTCCGACAACAAAATTACAAACTATTTTTACGCCCATTTTTTCGAGCTGGTCGATCTCTTCTTTAACAAGTGCTTTTGGCAGACGAAATTCAGGAATGCCGTAAACCATCACTCCGCCGGTTTTATGGAATGCCTCGAATATTGTTACATCGTGGCCTGCCCTTCTGACATCGGTAGCAACGACAATGCCGCCCGGGCCCGAACCTATTACGGCCACTTTTTTGCCGGTCTCAGCCGCAATTTGGGGAATCGACTCATCGTGCTGTGCTCTGCCCCAATCGGCAACGAATCTTTCGAGCCTTCCGATGGAAACAGCTTTGTTGACATCCTTGAATTTTTTGCCGACTGTACAGGGAAGCTGACATTGAACTTCCTGTGGGCATACCCTGCCGCAGACAGCAGGAAGCAGCGAATTTTCCCTGATTATATCGAGTGCTTTTTGGAAATTGCCATCAGCTATCTCAGCAATAAATTCCTTTATCTTTATCTTTACAGGACAGCCCTGAACACAGGGAGCGTTTTTGCACTGCAGACATCGAAGGGCTTCGAGGCGAGCCTGTGTTTCAGTATATCCGGTCGCGACTTCATTTACATTCGAACGTCTTTCGATTTCATCCTGTGCGGGCATTAGCTGAGGAGGGATTGCATATCTATCGGCAGGTTTTAACGTGCCTGCTTTATGCTTTTCTAAAAGTTCCTGTAAAAGTTTTTCCTGGTCTGTCACGATAACTCCGGATTATTTATCAAGACCGATTCTGCATTTGTGTTTTTTGTTATATTCTTCCAATGCCTGAGCTTCCTGTTTCTTATAAGCCTGCATACGTTTCATCATCAAATCGAAATTTACTTTATGGCCATCAAACTCAGGACCGTCAACACATACAAATTTTGTTTGTCCGCCGACTTCGACCCTGCATCCGCCGCACATCCCGGTCCCGTCTATCATAATAGTATTAAGTGAGACAACCGTCGGAATATCAAATTCTTTTGTGGTCGCACAGCAGAATTTCATCATTATTGCAGGGCCGATCGCAACGGCAAGGGCGGGCTTTTCAGGACGCCGGCAAACTTCTTTCAATGGTTCTGTTACGAGGGCCTTTTTGCCATAGGAGCCGTCATCGGTAACAACAATCAGCTCATCACTTATTGCCTTAAAGTCCTCTTCGAGGATTAAAAGCTCTTTTGTCCTTGCACCGATTATGCTGATCACTTTATTACCTGCTTTTTTCATTCCGGTTGCTATAGGCAAAAGCGGTGCGTTACCGATTCCACCGCCGACACAGACAACTGTCCCGAATTTTTCTATATGGGTAGGCTTGCCCAGGGGACCAAGGATATTTTCTATCTCGTCACCAACTTCCAAATGGCCCAATTCGGTGGTGCTCTTGCCAACAGCCTGCCAAATAAGACGTATTGTGCCCTTTTTGGGGTCAGAACCGGCTATTGTTAGTGGAATTCGCTCGCTATAGGCCGAGGAAAGGCAAACTATGACGAATTGGCCGGGCTTGGCAGCAGAGGCTATCAATGGTGACTCAATATCAGCCATATAGACGTCAGATGATAACTGCTTTTTTGACAAGAACTTATGTGACAATTTGGCCGCCTTTCACTAAAGATAAAGAAGCGGAATTATGCCCTATTTTGACTCTCTGGTCAAGCAATTATAAGATTTTTTTATATCCTTTAACATTTCTGCGAATATACGAGTTTCGATGCTGATTTTTCATAAATTAAGTTAAAAAATCCTGGAAAAAAGTGCTTGCCGAATAGAAGTCTTTATTGTATAGTGGTTTGCGGTTTTTCTAAAACCGACGGCAATAGTAACATAGTGTAGAGTTGAAAATTTAATATAAACCAATGTAAAGGTGCGGTTAGGGCAGTAAGGCTTAACAAACCAAATCCTGAATTTCTCTGATGATACGAGGTAACTTATGGCAACAATAACGAAGAAAGAATTAATCGACCGTATTGCGGAACAAACGCAGGCTAAAAGAGTTGTGGTTAAACGAGTTGTTCAGTCTTTCCTTGACGAGATCATTGATGAGCTGAGCCAAAATAATCGTTTGGAATTCCGTGACTTTGGTGTCTTCGAGGTTCGCACACGTGAAGCCAGGATCGCACAGAATCCAAAGACTCTCGAGAGAGTCAACGTTCCGGCCAAACGCACGGTAAAGTTCAAGATGGGTCGGCTGATGAAGGAAAAGCTCGGCGATACAGCTAATTCAGCAGCAGAATAGAAGGTTTTAAGAGAGGTTGTTATTGCTCCCAAACAGACCCGTTTAGATACATCTGTCCGCGGAAATCCGGCAGAGAAATTGGGTTAATTAAGGAGTACTATATGGCGGAAGGAGTGGTAAAATGGTTTGACCCCAAGAAGGGCTACGGCTTTATTGAAGTCGAAGGTCAAACGGATGTTTTCGTACATCATACAAGTTTCAAGACCAAAGGTCTTCGTTCGCTCAATCAAGGCGACAAAGTGAGTTACGAATTATCAGATGGTGAAAAAGGTCCTCGTGCCGAATCTGTAGAACTCTTAAAGTAATCCGCTTCCTGTTTCGGCAAACAAATTTAAATAAACAGCAAAAGGTTATAGGCGGGGAGGAATGGCTTTAACCGAGTTACAATCTGTTTTGGGCTGCAACGTACTCGTACTTAACAAGTATTATATGCCGTTGCGCATTGTTAACGTCAAGAGAGCCCTGTGCATGCTGTGCAGAGAACTTGTTGAAGTCATTTCATATGAACAAGGTCAGTATTATAATTACGATTTTGAGAGCTGGCTGGATATCAGCAAGCTTAGAAGATCCTTCGAGCCGCACGAACACGATTGGATCGCAACGGTAAATTTTCATATAGCTGTCCCGCGAATTGTCAGGCTTTTATTTTACGATCGCCTTCCGAGAAACGATGTAAAGTTCAACAGGAGAAATATTTTTGCACGTGATGCTAATCGATGCCAGTACTGCGGCAAAAAATTTCCGACAAGTGAATTATCTCTTGACCATATCATCCCTAAAAAAATGGGCGGAAAGGCTGACTGGGAAAATCTCGTATGTGCCTGTACTAACTGCAATGCTAAAAAGGGAGGCAGGACACCTAAGCAGGCTGGCCTGACACTTATAAAACCGCCCAAAAAACCACGGCACAATCCAACAGTTCATCTTCATTTAAGTAATGAAAGGTATCACAGCTGGAAGCAGTTCCTTGACCACGCATACTGGTCTGTTGAACTGACATAAAATTTACAAAAATATTTTCATAAAAGAGGATTTTATGAAAACTCTTCTTTATATAAAGGTTTCCCCCAGAAACAACAGGAGTCATTCCCATAAAACAGCTAGTGCCTTTTTGTCTGCATATCAGCAGAAAAATCCGCAGGATAAAATTGAGACTATTGATTTATTTAAGCTTTCCCTGCCAGAGTTTGATAATTCAACGGCCCAGGCAAAATATGCCATAATGCACGGCGAAGAAAAAACAACCGAGCAGGTCAAAAAATGGGCAAATGTTGAGGAAACAATCCAACAATTCAAATCAGCTGATAAATATCTTCTCTCAACACCTATGTGGAATTTCGGTATTCCTTATAAGCTCAAGCACTATATAGACATAATAGTCCAGCCGGGCTATACGTTCGGCTTCTCAGAGGCCGGCTATAAAGGTCTGGCGGGCGGCAAACCATTGTGCATAATTTACGCTCGCGGCGGAAGCTATGATGAAAATTCGCCAATGGATTTTCAGAAAAAATATCTCGATATGATCTTCGGTTTTATCGGCTTTAGCGAGATAAAGACGATAATCTGCCAGCCTACGTTAGGTGACAAGGAAACCGTTGAGAAAGCACAGGACAAAGCTATCACCGATGCAAAAGCTATAGCCGACGAGTTTTAATCCTGTCGGGTAATCGACAAAGTAATACTGGACAATCCTTCTTATACGCGTAAAATTATCCCCTGAATAAAATTGATTTAAAAGGAGTTTTGATTGATGTTTACACTAATGGAAATTTCCTGGCCGAGAATCCTGAATTATGAACTCGTTCAAGGCAATGAAGTCTGGCGATTTGGCGCTTTTATGCTCATAGTTATATTCATATTAGCTGCGGCCAGGGTTGTTCAATTTATATTTCAGTCTTATTCCAAAAGGGTCAGGGAGAAATTCGGCACTAACGTCCTGACACTGACAACTGAAGCAATCTCCAAACCCGCTTATGTAGTAATACTCGGTATAGGCATTGCAATCTGCAAAATCCCTCTTTATTTCAGTGATGAAAACGGCATCAGTACGAATGTAAGTGTCACGTGGGACAAAGTTACACAGGCTGTTATCGCCATATCCATAGCTTATGCTCTTTATCGGCTTGTCGATGTTGCTGAATACTATTTAAAAAGACTTGTCGGAAAAACCGATACCAAGCTCGACGATATGCTCGTACCTATTATCCGCAAGAGCCTGCGGATAACTATAGCTGTTATTGCTTCTTTGCTTATTGCCGAGAATATACTCGGACAAAATGTAAAATCTCTTCTGTTAAGTGCCGGTGTAGGCGGAATCGCAATAGCCATGGCTGCCAAAGATACGATAGCAAATTTCTTCGGCTCAATAACCATTTTCACGGACAGGCCGTTTCATATCGACGATATTATCAAAATAGGCAGTCATATAGGTCCTGTTGAAGAAGTGGGAATCAGAAGCACTCGTGTACGTACTCTTGAAGGCCATCTCGTAACAATACCCAATAACGTGATGGCCAATGAGATGATAGAAAACATCGGCAAGCGCCCTTACATTCGAAGAACATCACAAATCACGATAACTTACGACTCAGGCCATGAAAAAACCAAAAAGGCTGTCGATATTATTAAGGAAATCCTTGCCGGCATTGATGACGTAAATAAAGATTCCGACAGGCCGCCCCGGGTTTACTTCAGCGATTTTAATGACTGTTCACTGGGTATATATATGTCATACTGGGTTAAACCCGCGGATTTTTGGCACTGGAACGAAGTAAATGAAAAAGTAAACTTTGAAATACTGAAGCGTTTTAACGCTGAAGGTATTGAATTTGCCTTCCCGACACAGACACTCTACGTGAAAAAAGACTAACCAGCTATTGACTTAAACGCCTTCGGCAGATAATCCATAATATCGGTCGCGATCAGACTTACCTGGCCTTTATCCTCCACAGCCAAATCTGCAGCCAGGCCGTGAATATATACTCCCAAAACAGAGGCATCGAAATTGTCGAGTCCTTGTCCGCACAAAGCTGTAATTATTCCGGTCAGCACATCACCAGCACCTGCGGTGGCCATGCCGGGATTACCGGTAGTATTCATATATATCCTGTCAGCATCTGTAACCACTGTGCCCTGACCTTTTAAAACGATAATAGCTTTGGCAGCCTTGGAAAATTCGGCCGCAATTGTTTCTCTGTCTTCAGGCATCGGTTGGCGAAGGAGCCCGGCCCAGAGCCTTTTCATTTCGCCCGGATGAGGAGTAAGAACAAGATTAGCCTTGCATATATCAGGCCAATTCGGCAACATCGCTAAATTATTCAGCCCATCGGCATCAATCACGATTCTGACATTTTCAAGTCGGAGAAGATTTTCAAGCACAGTTTTTACTCCGCCTGACACACCGATTCCGGGACCAAAGGCCAAACAATCATTATTTTCGAGGGCCTGTAAAATTGTATCGATTGCTTTTTTACTGATTTTCCCCGATGAATCCTGGGCAAGTGGAATTGTCGTATAGCAAGGCTCGATTGCAGCAACAACAGGCAGTATACTTTGAGGCACTGCTAATCTGACCAAACCTGAGCCGCTTCTAAGTGCGCTTTTGGCCGCGATAGCTGCTGCACCGCTAAAGCCAATACTTCCTGCTACTACAAGCACCTTGCCGAAATCACCTTTATGAGCATCGGCTCTGCGAACAGATAATTTAGGTATTGCCGTTATTCTCTGCATAATATACCTTTCATCCCGTTAGAATTCTTTTTTACTATACACGTCTAAGCCAATTATTCTAAACGAAAATTTTTACAGATAATACTTTTTATTTTAAGAATTTCTAACTGAATTCAATTATCGATAGTCGCCTTTGCCTCAAGAGTCATATCGGCAAAAAGGCCTGCTTTGTATTTATGAAATCCCAACGATGCAACCATTACAGCATTATCTGTACAATATTTTTTAGGTGCAATCAGCATTTTCCTGCCGCTTTGCTTCGTCATTTTTTCAAGTTCCTGACGCAAAAGTGTATTGGCACCGACGCCGCCGCCTAAAAGTATGGTCTTTGCCCCAAACCTATCGGCTGCCATTTCGGTCTTTTTTACAAGAACATCAATAACAGCGGCCTGGAACGATGCCGCTATATCCGCAATTTCCTTTTGGGTCATTTTATCTACGCGATTTCGGCCTTTCATATCCTGGCCGCAGCAGTGATATAAAACGGCAGTTTTTATTCCGCTGAACGAAAAATCAAGTGAATCGTGCCCGAGCATTGTGCGAGGAAAATCTATCGCTGCCGGATTCCCATCTTTTGCAGCCTTTTCGATACTTGGTCCGCCGGGGTATGGCAGATTTAAAATTGTCGCGACTTTATCAAATGCCTCACCGGCAGCATCATCAATAGTTGCACCAAGAAGTTTAGGCTCAATAACATTTTCACATTCATACAGACTTGTATGACCACCTGAAACGACAAGTGCTACTGCTGGAAGCTGCAGGTCAGTTGTCTCCATCATTGCCGACTGGAGATGCGCGTGGATATGGTTAATTGCGATCAAAGGTTTTTCCCAGACAAGTGCAAGTGTCTTTGCCGCAGTTATTCCCACGACAAGAGCAACTGTAAGGCCGGGCTGATTCGCAATAGCTACAGCATCTATATCTGCATTGTTAAGTCCTGACTGCTTTATTGCCTGGTCAACAATAGGATAAATTTTCTCGATATGTGCCCGTGACGCGATTTCCGGCACGACACCTCCGTATTTCTGATGAAGCTCTATCTGTGAGGAAACTACATTTGCAAGAACCTCTGTGCCGTTGCGCACCACTGCGGCAGCCGTTTCATCACAGCTTGTCTCAATACCAAGGATATTAACAGCCTTTTCCATCCCGCACTTTATTTTAATTCGTTTTTCTTAAAATCTTTCATAATCATACCATCGTTTCACTTCTTAATAAAATCCGAATAATTCCTGAATATTCAGAAGGTGCGGTATCCATTGAGTAAAATGATAATAGACCGGCTCGGATATGTCAATTTAATGAGAAAATTATATGGATTAGCTAAAGCTGTCTTTGCAGAAATCAGGAAAATACTTTAGCAGGTATGCCTGCTCTTTATCCAGCCTTTCCTGTGGAAACCCCTCATCCAGAAGACAAACAAAAAATTCTCTGTCTTCATAATGCTTCTCACGTCTTGATATAGTACCATTCATTTTAACAACTTTGCTATCACGGAATTTTATAGAGAGTTTAACTCTATCTCCCTCTTTCAATTCTGATTTCTGAGGATTGAAATCAGCGATGAAAAACCTGATGGCATTGGGAGTGATACCGACTACCTGTGATTTTATATTCAAAATCTTAGGCGCAGCCCCGATCGGATAAGCAATTCTGACGCCGGCACGTCTGTCATTTTGTCTTCTGTCGGTTTTGCGCCGGCCGGCCTCCGCACGAGATTCATCTCGCTGTTCCCCCAACCTCCGATCTGTTTTCCTTCTTTTAAACACTAAGGCCTCATACAAATAACATCCATGTTCGACCCTAATAATTTTAAGGATGACGGCTGGATTTTACAAGTATAAAAATCTGCCTTAAAATACTTTTGGCAATGCGGACAGGGGTAAATCTCACAGGTACCAATTCTGCAGGGGCAAGCCTGGCAGAACCTTTAGGCGGCAAAGGGTCGCCAACAACTTGAATAGCCTGTTTATCAGTACAGCCAAAACCTATTTTTTTAGCTGTTTTTATCATAGGCAACTTTTCCGGGTCAAAATCTATCAGATCACAGCAGATAATTTCCGCTGCTATGGGCTCGGACGAGGCAATAATCCAGCCAAGTTTTTTGGCACTTCCGCTGATAGGCCCGGGTCCTTCCATCGCAATAACACCATCAATAATAGTCAATACGGGATTGAGTAATTTATAAATATCTATAAGCATCGTACAGAAATCATCGAATGTTGCGCCTTTTCTGTAATGCCATACCGCCTTTGCCTTTCCACTGACACAGCCGAACATATTCTTGACAGCTATGGTTGCTACAAGCTGTTGATGAGTTTTAAGCTTCGGCAGATTTATTATCTTATCCGCCTCAAGCGCAACAGAGCTTATACCTATTTTTACTCCTGAATGCTCAAGCTTGCGGCTGACCGGTTTGCGAAGCTGTCTTATCCGCACACCGAGCTTTTCCAAAGGTTCTACCATTTCAAGAGTCCTGGCACAGGTAATCATATTGGCCCATGCAGGTGAATCCGCAACAAAAGGTTTTGCGCCGGCATCAAGAAGGATTTTCGCCAATTCGATAATCATAGCAGGATGAGTCTGGGTAGGCCAGCTTGCAGGCCTCGGTGCTATCATGTTGGGCTTTATAAGAACTTTATCCCCCCTGCTGATGAAAGTATCAATGCCGCCCTGAAGATCGAAATGTTTCTGTAACGCCCGTCGAACATTTACAGAATCGTAATTGTCACATTTCGTCAGTGAAACTTTTATCTGTGCCATTCTACAATAAAATTCTAACCTTATCTTCGCCTTATTCAAGAAATTGTTTTGAGTCTTCTTTACAGATAAAAAACTATGGTTATAATACGGAATTAATGAATCCCGCACCTTCTGGATATCCAGGAATTAGTCGGATTTTATTAAGAAGTGAAGCGATAGTGTAATTATGAAAGAGCTTTTGAAAAAACTAATCGAGGCAAAATCCACTCCGGATGTCGGTGAAGCCGATTGTGCCAACGTATTGGCCGAATTCTTTACATCGGCAGGAATAAAAGCTGATGTTGAAATCTGGGATACTAATCGTGCAAATATAACCGCCAGGCTCAAATCCACAGGTCAAAAGCCTGCCCTTATCTTCTTAAGCCATCTCGATGTCGTGCCGGCATCTAAACGGGGCTGGAGTTCTGATGCTTTTGAAGCAACTGAAAAAGACGGCAAAATCTTCGGCAGAGGTTCATGTGATATGAAAGGCGGTATTACTGCCGCTGCAGTCGCAATGACTGAAATTGCCAAATCCGATGCCGAACTTAAAGGCGACCTTATCTTTGCCGCCACCGCAGGTGAGGAAACTGACAGCATCGGAGTAAAAAAGCTTCTCGAATCCTTCGACTCTGCACTCTGCGGAGCAATTGTAACCGAGCCGACAGATTTTGATCTTATTACTGCTCACCGCGGGCTATTATGGCTTGAGATAATAACAAAAGGCAAAACCGCTCATGGTTCAATGCCGCATCTTGGAATAAACGCGATAGAATCGATGCGGGCATTCCTAAATGAACTGGAAAACTATAATATATCTGCTGATACAAACGAACTTCTCGGCAAGGCATCAATGAGTGTAAATAAAATCAAAGGCGGCTCTGCGACAAATGTCGTGCCCGACAGTTGCCGGGCGCAAATAGATATTCGTACACTGCCGCAGCAAAATCATTCTGATATAATTGAGGATATTAAAAATATTTTTTCAAGACTTGAAAAACAAGTTCCTGATTTCCAGGCTGAACTGAAAGTAATTCGTGATGTCTCTGCAATGCAGACTGACAGTAAGTGCGAATTTATTAATAGTCTTAAAAGTATATTAGAAAGAGATGAGATAAAAGCAGCCCCATTTACAACCGACGGGCCCTTTCTTGCAGAATTGAATATTCCGGTGGTTATCTTCGGACCTGGTAAAGGGCAATTATGCCATAAGCCCGATGAATATATAGACATAGAGGACTTGCAAAAAGGAATAAACCTTTACAAGCAGATTATCCTGCACTTTTTAACCTGAAGAATTAATCTCCTGATTCTGCCTGCTTTTCCTTTTCGTATTGAGCAACGACCTGCTGCTGAACATTAGGCGGAACAACTTCATAATGGCTCAGCGTCATAGAGTAACTGCCCTGACCACCGGTAACACTTTTAAGCTGACTGTCATAGTTTGAAATCTCAGAAAGCGGAACCTGGGCCTTTATAGCCATCATATTGCCCGGCAGCATATCCTGTCCCTGAACACGCCCTCTCTTGCTAGACAAATCTCCTGCAATGTCACCGACATACTCAGCAGGAATAACAACTTCCATATCAACAATAGGCTCAAGAAGGCATGGTTTTGCTTTTTGTACAGCATCAGCAAAGGCGCCTTTGCCGGCAGCACGAAATGCTACTTCTTTAGAGTCAACAGGATGATGTTTGCCGTCATATATAGAAACTTTTATATCCTGCATCGGGAAGCCTGCAACAATCCCGCTTTCCATAACATCGTTAATACCTTTAACAATAGGAGCTTCGAACTGGCCGGGAATAGAACCGCCGAATATATCCCAGGTATACTGCATAGGTTCCTCAGAACCGCGAGGAGCCGGCTCAACACGCAGATATACCTCGCCAAACTGGCCTGCACCGCCCGTCTGCTTTTTATGGCGGTAGTGACCATCGGCCTTAGCGGTAATTGTCTCACGATACGGGATTTTAGGCGGTTTGGTATTTACGGAAAGTTTGAACCTTTTTTCCATCTTTGAAAGCATAACACGTAAATGTAAATCACCAAGTCCGCTGATAATTAATTCTCTTGTCTGCCTGTCTCTGCTGACCTTGAAGCAAATATCCTCTTCAGTCAGCTTTTCCATGGCGGTACCAATCTTCTGCTCATCGCCTCTTGATGCAGGTTCCAGAGCAAGGCTGAACATAGGCGACGGAACCTTGGGCATTTCAAATTTTCCCGCGACTTTTCCGTCATGGATAAGGTCTCCTATCAAAAGCTCATCGATTTTGGCAAGAGTTACAATATCGCCGGCAGTACCCGCATCAATTTCATTGGTCTCAGCACCCTGGGTCTTGAGGACATGACCCGGACGAATAGATTTCTTATCCGTGTTATGCATCATCGCTGTATCACTTTTCAATGTCCCGCTGAAAATCCTCATAGAGGCATATTTCATATTCGAACGGGGATCAAAACCGATTCTAAAGACAAGACCTGCCAAAGGTCCTGCAGAATCGGGCTTAAGCTCTGTCTGCTTTTCCCCATCGATAAGCTTTGTCAGCCTGGCCTGGGTCGGAGAAGGAGCATATTCAACTATCACATCCAGCAATTCAGCCACACCTGCTCCGGTTCGTGCGTTAGTAAACAGTATCGGCACAATGGTACCTTCGACAAGTGCTTTAACAAATACAGATGCAACCTTTTGGGGAGGTATCTGCTCACCGCCAAGATAAGCCTCCATCAGTTCATCATCAGCTTCAATAGCGCTTTCGATAAGTTCGGTATGTGCCTGTGCAGCATCCATAACCGGCGAATCGCCTGAATCAGATTTGATACAATCAATTACGCCGGACTTGTCTGCATTAGGCAAATTGGCACATCTGCACTGAGTACCAAAAGTTTGCTGAATATTCTTGATCAGTTCCGAAAAATCGGCATTGTCCGCATCAATCTTATTAATGATAATAATTCTCGGCTTGCCGGCATCGGTAGCAGCAGCAAACAGTTTTCTGGTATTCATTTCAATCCCTGACGAGGCACTGATAACTACCGCACAGCAATCGGCAGCAGGTATCGAACTCAAGGCAGCACCCACAAAATCAGGATAGCCCGGGGTATCAATAATATTTATGGTTTTGCCGTTATGCGTTGTATGCAAAAGTGCTGAATGTATGGAATTGCCTCTTTCCTTTTCTTCTTCATCGAAGTCGGCGACTGTGTTTTTCTCTTCAACTGTGCCTATTCTGGTTGTTTTTCCCGTCTTGTTAAGAATTACCTCGGCCAGGGTTGTTTTGCCTGACCCGCCGTGCCCAAGAAAAGCTATATTACGAATATCATCAATACCTGCCACTGCTAAAACTCCTGAAAAATAGTATAAAACGGATAAACTTTAACTGTCTGAAGGAGCAGATGATACAGTAAAGAATATTCTGTATCAAGAACAAAAAAAGGATGGCCTATTACAGACTCAATATGTCCGCTACTGCAGCTCTCAAACTGGGGAACAAGGATTCGAACCTTGACTAAGTGGTTCAGAGCCACTCGTGCTACCGTTACACTATTCCCCAATAACAGTAAGTTTCGGAACTTAATCCGAAATTAAGCATAAGTCAACCGCTTTTTCGCCTCTGACGCTATTTATCATCGGTAAATTCTGCCGGCTTGATAGAAAATATTTACTGCGAACGAAACCGTACAGCCAGGGTTAAAAACCTCATTTTGCTCTTCGGCTAACAACCATAATTCAGCAGTAGGCAATATCCGGCTATAAGGTGAATAAGCTCTCAAAAATTATAACCTGTGCATCCCGGCACGGTTATACAAATACACCACAGCTAACAAGACCTGTTATATCTGTAATATATAATATAATAGGAAAGTCCCATAAAATTTTCAAGATATAATAGTCAATAAATATAGTGATAATAATACTTTTTAAACGCATAGTTAACTGTGAAAAAACTTGACTTTTCACGCTAAACTTGGTAAACTGGGAAAACTTGGCAAAGACTATGTAACGTATATGCCAGTATAGAGTTAGGGTAGTAATTCAGGATGAATGAGGTATGGTGCGAAGAGGAAGATTTTTTGTTTTGAATTTCCCCGTTTTCTATACGGGGAAAACTGCAGGGTTACGCCTGTGTTTGACAGGCTCAGTAGCTCTCCGGACAAACTTCGGCCATTCTTCTAAAATTAAAATTAAGATAAATCCAAACCAAAGCTGTTAATAGGCTTTGGTTTTTTGTTTTTATCTTCATGGAGGGCCCTGCTGGAAAGAATTGCAGCGGCAGTATAAGTCAACTTTGATTTCCAGGCTTAAGGATACCGTATACCTGTACACTGTGTGCAGCCGGGTATTAGAAAGTAATTTAGGAAGTTGCGAGTGATGAAAAGATCATTAACAGCAAAAACAGTAGTCAGATTTGCAGCCTTGTGTGCAGCAATAATAATAATGCTGTCTGCTCAGATATACTCAGCCAGCATACCGCCTGATGTGCTTGAGGCAATCAAGGCAAATTATCCTGATGGATTGCCGAAATATATAACTCCGGAAGAACAACAGTGGCTGGATGAGCATCCGGAAATCGCTTCTACTAAAACTTTGGCTATAGGGTCCCAAACAACGGCTGCCCCTTCAGGTGTTGTCTGGACGCCCGGCGAATATGAAGAGCTTGACGGTGTATTGATAGCATGGGAAAACTATACCGATGTATTGACAGATTTTGCTGTCGAGGTTTCTCAATCTGACACAAATGCAAAGGTATATGTTGTTGTAGACACTACCTCTGAACGTTCAAGTGTTACTTCTACGCTGACAAGTGCCGGGGCTAATATGAGTAACGTTGAGTTCCTTGTCCGCACAACAGATACCGTCTGGATTTGTGACTACGGCCCAAGTTATATCTATGAGGATGGCAACCCTGCTATTATCGACCATATTTATAACCGTCCACGTCCCTATGATGATGATTTTCCTGTCTGGCTCAGAACCAATTCTGTTCCATTTGTGCAGGATGAGCCGCTTTACGAGATGGACCTCGAGCACGGCGGCGGCAACTATCACGTTTTCTCAAACGGCGATGCGTTTATGACCTCTTTGATACTCGATGAGAATACGGACAAAACTGAAAGCGAAATCACAGCCATTGTTGAGGACCACTATAATGTCAACTTAACCATCTACGACAGTCTAAGCAGCAGGGTCGATGCTACAGGTCATATTGATATGTGGTTTTTACCACTGGCGGATGACAAGGTAATAATATCAGAATTTCCAACAAGCCATCCAAACTCAAAGACTATTACCGACAACGCCGCTGCAGACATGGCATCAAGGGGATACACTGTATATCGTACTCCCGCATATAACAGTAACGGCGAAAGCTCCAGCGGCGGTACACATTACACCTATACAAATGCAGGAATTATAAATAACAAGATATTTATACCGTGGTATAACCATTCAACCGAAGATGCAGCAGCATTAGCTACATTTCAGGCAGCTATGCCTGATCACGAAATCATTCAGCTTGACTGTCGCAACGTTATCACAGCAGCCGGTGCAATTCACTGTATAATAAAACATGTTTTCGCAGCCGGTAGTACACCTCCTGAACAGGCAAGTAATCCTGACCCGACTAATGGGGCAACAGATATAAGCATAAATGCCGATGTCAGCTGGACCGCGGGGTCCGGCGCTACTTCACGTGATGTGTATTTCGGCACCACAAATCCTCCATCATTCATACAAAATCAGACTTCAACAACTTATGACCCCGGAACATTAAGCTATAATACAACTTATTACTGGCGCATCGATGAAAAGAACACCAATGGCACTACAACAGGTACTGTCTGGAGCTTTACTACTGAACTGCCGGACACTACACCGCCGAGTCCTGATCCGCTTGTCTGGGCATCAGTACCGGCAGCAACAGGTTCAAGTACGATTACAATGACCGCAACAATAGCTACTGATATCAGCGGCGTAGAATACTACTTCGAATGCACAACTGATACCAATGCATCCAGCGGCTGGCAGGCAAGTACAACCTATAATGCCGGCAGTCTTAACCCTTCAACTTTATATACATTCAGGGTCAAAGCTCGCGACTTGAGTCCTAATAATAATGAAACCGGCTTCTCAAGTGAAGAATCCGCAACTACTGACAGCGGACCCCTCGAATCAGAAGATTTCGAAACAGGTCTTGGCAACTGGAGCAATGTAACCGGAGACGACTACGACTGGACTCGTGATTCAGGTGGAACACCATCATCAAGTACAGGACCTTCAAGCGGAGCAAACGGAAGCACATGGTATATGTACCTAGAGACTTCGGATGGAAGCGGCGCATATGATGAAGGCGATACAGCCTTTTTGGAAGGTCCTGACCTTAATGCAAATGCATATGATATGAATTTGAGTTTCTACTATCATATGTACGGCTCAGAGATGGGAACGTTATACGTTGATGTCTATAACGGCAGCAGCTGGGATCTGGACATCTGGAGCATTTCCGGCCAGCAGCACTCTTCATCAAGCGACCCTTATACTCAGGCAAACGTTGACTTAAGCTCATATTCGGGAATTATAAAAGTAAGGTTCAGAGCCGTCGCAGCAGGTGGCTATCGCGGTGATATGGCTATCGATGATATCGTAATTACCGGTTCGCCGGTTAGCGGCGTTACTGTGCCTGATGTTGTCGGCCAGACACAAGCCGATGCTAATACAGCTATAATCTCAGCCGGTCTTGTCGTGGGAACAATAACTACTCAATGCAATGATACCATTCCTGCCGGCCAGGTAATAAGTCAGGACCCGAATGCTGGAAGTTCTGCATCCAGCGGTTCTGCCGTTGACCTTGTAGTATCAACCGGCCAGCCAAGCGTGCCTGATGTAATAGGTATGAACGAGGCTTCTGCGACAGCAGCGATTAACGCAGTTGCCGATATAAGTTATGGTTCAAGTACTTACGAATCCAGTGAGACGGTTCCTGCCGGCGATGTTATAAGTCAGTCAGCACTCGGCACAGTTCCCTGCGGCACAGTAGTTGACCTGGTAGTTTCAACAGGTCCATGTACAGTTGATATACCCGATATGACTGGTTGGTCTGGGTGGGAAGTACAGCAATGGCTACTTTCTCATCCAGAAATATCATATGGTATAACAACTGTTCAGTGCAGCGATACTATGCCTGCAGATCATGTAATAAGCCAGTCTGCCATCGGCACAGTCCCCTGCGGCACAGTACTTGACTTTGCAATGTCCACCGGTCAGCCAAGTGTTCCTGATGTAACAGGTATGGACGAGGCTTCTGCAATAGCAGCAATTAACGCAGTCGCCGATATAAGCTATGGCTCAAGCAGCACACAATCAAGTGAGACGGTTCCTGACGGTGATGTAATAAGTCAGTCAGCAGTCGGTATAGTTGCCTGTGGAACCGTAGTCGACCTTGTAGTTTCTTCCGGTCCATGTACAGCTGTTGTGCCTGATGTTACTGGTATGACTGAAGCGGCAGCGATAGCGGCAATTAATGCAGTTGCGGATATAAGCTATGGCTCGAGTATTCCACAGTGCAGTGATACCATCCCGGCTGAAGAGGTAATAAGCCAATCTGCTACAGGTACCGTTCCTTGTGGTACTATTATTGACCTTGTAGTTTCCACCGGTCAGCCGTTTTTACCATGTGATAGCTTGATAGATGTGCCGGAAGCTTCTGCTATAGCCTTTATCATTGGTATGCCGGATATAAGCTATGGAATGAGTACTACTCAATGCAGTGATACCGTCCCTGCAGGTGAAATAATAGAAACAATTCCTCCATGTGATAACTATGTTCCATGCGGAACTGTTGTTAACCTTATAGTTTCAAGAGGCCAGCCTAGCGTTCCTGATGTAACAGGTCTGCCTGAGGCGCCTGCCAGAATTACTTTAGTTGAAGAGGAAGATATAATTTACGGAACAACTATTTACCAATGCAGTGATACGGTTCCTGTAGGAGATGTTATAAGCCAATCTGCTGTCGGCACTGTCCCATGTGGTACAGTAGTTGATTTGATAGTATCTTCCGGCCAGCCAATCGTGCCGAATGTAGCAGGTATGACAGAGGCAGCCGCGATAGCAACAATTAACGATATTAATGATGTAAGTTATGGAATAAGCACTTCGCAGTGCAGTAATATAGTTACAGCAGGTTATGTACTAAGCCAGTCTGCTATGGGCACAGTTGCCTGCGGCACTACAGTTGACCTTGTAGTATCTTCCGGTCAGCCAACAGTACCGAATGTAGCAGGTATGAGTGAGCCAGCCGCTATTGCCGCAATCAATGCAGTCGAAGATATAAGCTATGGTTCGAGCTATTATGAATGCAGCGACACGGTCGGCGAAGGAGATGTTATAAGTCAATCAACAACAGGTACTGTTTCCTGCGGTACAGTTGTTGACCTGGCAGTATCTCTCGGCCAGCCGGTCATATCCGGTTATATTACCGAACCTGATACCAACATACCTGTTGAAGGTGTACTTGTAGATGCAAATAACGGCGGCGGCTCAGATATAACCGATGCTGACGGCTACTATGAAATAGCTGTATGCGACTGGTCAGGCACGGTTACACCGAGCAAGGCAGGCTATACATTCGAGCCTACTGTTATCGAATACAGTAATGTCAACAGCAATCAGAACGGCAATTATACCGCTATATTAGATACTTTCATAATTTCAGGTTATGCCGTTGATAATACACTTGCGCCAATGGCAGATGTATTAATAACGCCGGATGATGACGGCGGGACATTCACAAGTAAATATTATGACGGCGGTTCAGATATAACCGATGTTAACGGATATTACGAAGTGCTGGTCGATTATAACTGGTCCGGCAATGTTGTGCCGAGTAAATATGCTTATGCATTCGCGCCGGATAGCATAAGCTACGTTAATGTTATCGATGACATAGCAGAAATGCAGGACTATGTCGCAACATTACTGACATATAAAATAGAAGGCTATATTAAAAATGCCTGCGATGAGCCAATAGCAGATATAGCAGTTGACGCAAACAACGGCGGCAGTTCAGACACAACCGATGCTAACGGATTCTATGAAGTATGGGTTGATATTGAATGGTCCGGCACAGTAACACCAAGCGATGACTATTATACCTTCAGCCCGGCCGGCATAACATATACCGATGTTACATCGGATCAGTCAGAACAGGATTATGAAGCTGTTTATATCTACGACCTTGATCTTGACTGTTATATCGGTTACGGCGATATCTCGATAATCGGCGATAACTGGCTCTTGACCGGCCCGAATATTCCAGGTGACTTCTATGATGATGATATCGTCAACTTCCTGGATTTCGTCGAGTTCGGCCTGGCCTGGTAAGAAAGTAAGCAATAATTTGATTTGTATATTGTGTATAACTAATGAAAAAATAAATTAAAATCGAGAGAATATTAATTTAGGAGGTTGTAAGTGATGAAAAGGTCATTAACCGAAAAGACAATTGTTAACTTTTTAATTTTATGTGCAGCAGTGGTATTCGCACTGTCTGTCCATGCACAGGCTGCTTCAATACCGCCTGATGTGCTCGAGGCAATTGCAGCAAATTATCCTGATGGATTGCCGCGATACATTACTCCGGAGGAAAAGCAGTGGCTGGCAGAGCATCCGGAAATTGCATCTGCACAGACTATGGACATAGGGCAGGAAATAACTGCTGCCCCGTCAGGTACGGTCTGGACACCCGGCGAATATGAAGAACTCGACGGCGTGATAATAGCATGGGAAGCTCAGACAGATGTGTTGACAGATTTTGCTGTTGAGGTGTCTCAATCTGACACAAATGCAAAGGTATATGTTGTCGTAGACAGCAGCTATGAACAATCAACTGTTACCAGTACGCTGACAAGTGCCGGCGCTAATATGAGTAACGTTGTGTTCCTTGTCCGCGCAACAGATACCGTCTGGATTTGTGACTATGGCCCGCGGTATAACTATGAAGATGGCAGCCCGGCTATTATTGACCATACTTACAACCGGCCACGTACAAACGATAATGCCCTGCCTGCCTGGATCAGTACCAGTTCAGAGCCGTTTTCACAGAGTGAACCAGTTTACGAGATGGATCTTACTCATGGCGGCGGAAACTTTCTTGCTTTTTCAAATGGCGATGCCTTTATGAGCTCATTGGTTCTCGAGGAAAACTCAGGCAAAACCCAGAGTGAAATTGAGACTATTATTGAAGATCACTTTAATGTTGATTCAACAATCTACACAAAGTTGTCTAGTTCTGTTGACCTGACTGGCCATATTGATATGTGGTTCATGCCGCTCGGAGATAATAAAGTTCTTATATCACAATTTTCAACAAACACATATGGTGAACAGACTTCAACAAATAATGCTGCAGCCGATATGGCATCAAGAGGCTACACTGTTTATCGAACACCTGCATGGTACAGCGGAGGCACACATTATACCTATACAAATGCAGCAATTGTAAATAACAAGGTTTTCGTCCCGCAATTCAGCGGTTACAGCTCTAATAATGCAACCGCGTTGAGCGTCTATCAGACAGCTATGCCGGACCATGAAATTATTCCGCTCGATTGCAGCTCGATTATCACTTCAGCCGGTGCGATTCACTGCGTAATGAAGCATGTGTACGCTGAAAACACCTCACCTCCAGACCCGGCAAGTGATCCTGATCCGACAAACGGCGCAACTGATATCAGCATTAATGCTGATGTAAGCTGGACAGCCGGGGCCGGTGCTACTTCACACGATGTATATTTCGGCACAGATTCAACACCAGATTCAGGAGAATTCATAGGCAATCAGTCCGGTACAACTTATGACCCTGGAACATTAAGCTATAATACAACATATTATTGGCGTATAGATGAAAAGAACGCCAATGGCACTACAACAGGGACAGTCTGGAGCTTCACTACTATCCCTCCGGATACAACCCCGCCTTCGCCAGATCCTCTCACATGGGCATCTGTGCCGGCGGCAACGGGTTCAAGTACGATAATAATGACCGCGACAACCGCTACAGATATCAGCGGCGTAGAATACTCCTTCGAATGCACAACTGACGGCAGCGCCTCCAGCGGCTGGCAGTCAAGTGCGACTTATGAAGCCAGCGGTCTTACACCTTCAACTTTATATACATTCAGAGTAAAAGCTCGCGACCTGAGTACCAACTATAATGAAACCGGTTGGTCAGGCACAGCATCAGCGACTACCGAGGCACCTGCAACTGATATTGAAATACTCGGCGATTGGGCAACAGGTCTTACCCATGCAAAAGAGGCCGGTTCGGACCGTGCATTGATATTTATCGCCAACTGTGAGCTTAGTGCTGCTGTATCTTTGACTGCAACCTACGGTGGCCAACCGATGACCAAGGTCATTGATGTCGTCACCGGTACGAGCGGCTATCGAAATTACGTAGCAGCCTTTATACTCGATGAAGCAGGCATCGTCGCTGCAACGAACGGTACGTTCGTTCCAAGCTGGAGTCCAACGCCTACCTCCGTCTCGTACTCCAGCATATTCCTACAGAATGTGGATCAAACGAATATTATTGGAGCTACTGACAGTGCGGTCGTAACTACAGGCACAACCGTCGCTACTGACCCGCTAAACACAAACGACGGAGATATGGTAATTTTAGGTACTGTTAGCGGTAACAATGGCTCATATACATTAAACAACGGTTTCACAGAAGGAACCGACCAATCGGTTGGGTCTAGTGGGCATACTAGTGCAAGTGGCCACAAAGCCGCAACCGGGGCAGATGAAACACCAAGTGCAACACACAGCACTTCGTACCGGCAGGCGATTATTGGCCTGGTAGTCCAGGCCGTTTCAGGACCTGCGATGGTAGATGTACCTAATGTAGTAGGTATGACAGAAGTTGCAGCCAACTCGGCCATTACAGGCGTCGGCCTGACAGTAGGCTCAACTACTTATGCCTGCAGTAACACAGTTCCTGCCGGCAATGTAATAAGCTCTGATCCAACAGGCGGAACTTCTGTACCAGTTGGCTCATCAGTTGACTTAGTTGTTTCAACAGGCCAACCTTCAGTCCCTGATGTAACCGGTATGACAGAGGCTTCCGCTATAGCAGCTATAAATGCAGTAGCTGATATAAGCTACGGCTCAAGCTCAACAGCCTGCAGCAACACAGTTCCTGCCGGTGATGTAATAAGTCAA
>JAFGGI010000007.1 GCA_016930635.1 Sedimentisphaerales bacterium
CGGATTCACACGGATTATTTGTTTCAACGGCAATTTACAATTGCCTTGAATTCAAAAACAGGCCTTGCTTACAAGTAAACTTGCCGCCAGCCTGTTATTTTGAATTCTTAGCTACGCTCTTGTTGAAACAAAAGCTACATTTTCGCCGATTGGCCTTAAAGCAAAACGAATTTTGCACTATACTCCTATGGAGTATACTCTATACGAATATAGCGGCTGGGTTTATTTTCAATAACTAAAGGAACGCGCCTGGTATCAAATCAGGGGTTTTATTGCCGGGGTTTTGAGTAGAAAATCGATACTTGATAATTATCAAGCAAGGGGAGGGGAAACAGAATATTGAATATTGAAGAATGAATTGAGGAACCGCCTTCCGTCCTTCGTCCCTAAGGGACTACGGAGGACAGGTCGGCGGGGAATTTATTGCCCCCTAAGCAACCCCGGCATAAAGAGGAAATTGCATCAAAATTTATTTACGTAATGTCATTGCGAACGAAGTGAAGCAATCTAAAACGGTTATGATTTGTAATGCGAGATTGCTTCGTCGTTTTACTCCTCGCAATGACAGGACCGGCAAGAGGTTATATTGTTTGATGCAATTTCCTCTTTATGCCGGGGCTAAATATAAATGGATTCCCAACAAGAACGGGAATGACACAAACCCTTTGATGACAAAAACACTGCCATAGTGATGGCGGGGCTAATCGAATTTATGGATAGGTGCTGTTAGGGTCTAATGAGCCGGAGACATCATCTCTGAAGGCGGCCCAGAGTTGGGGCTCGGCCATGTCGCCTCTATCTTTGTTATAGTAAGGATTTGCGGTGCCGGCGGTGTGTGTTGGGTCATAAATAGGAAGCGTCGGATTGACCTCATCTGTGACGCAGGCATAAAAGAAAGCCTCGTTTATAGAGATGTCGCCGTCTTTGTCGAGATCTGCAGCTAAACCGTTGGGCTTGACAAAATTAATCGGATTCCAGCTTGGCGGACCTGCAGGTGTTGTCGGACCTGAACAGATGCCCTGATTGTTGCAGAGCCAGTTTATCCATCCCCATGTCCAGTACCAATCTACCATATAAAAAGCCTCGAAGAAGCCGCTGCTGAATTCGGCACCTTCGTCCCATGGGTTCGGGTCGCTTCCTCTCATTGGTGTTTCGGGTGCGTTATTGGAAATACCTTCGCCTGGGTAGTAGCCATCGGGATAAGATGAATACATACTATTGGCTGTACCGGTAGAGGCGATCAAGATCCTGTTTTTGTGCGGGACATCGTTGTCATCGTCTAAAGCATCTATCATATTTCCGCCTTTGCAGGAGTCGTAAACGACTATCATCTGCTGACATGTTACCGCATCCAATGAGGCGTCGAGTTCATCGAATGTCATTGTCGGGTTGTACAGGCCATCGGAATTGCCGTGCGTTATGATATAAACGAACACGCTGTCGTCATTATCAGAAATGTTAGCGACAGCAGCGATAGCGGCCTGTATATTTGCTTTGGTAGCAGTGTAATAGTGCGGGCCGGTGTAGTCATATCTGTTCGGTGCGATGAAGTAAATGTGGTCGTCGTCATAGTTCAGCTTAGTTGGCAAAAATCCAGTTCCGCCTGTAATTGCATTATATGCCTGTCCGAGACTTGTAACCATCCAGGAGTCAGTTACTCCGCAGACGAGTACTGCGTATTTTTCGACGGAGGCCAACCAGTAGTCGGTTGTTTCGGCCAGGTCTTTTGTGTTTACGAGGTAGTCTGGCGGAGTGCTGATATCGCAGGCGGGGTTCCAGTTGGGCTGTCCCGGTTCGGCCATCCAGCTATTTGCCAGGATAGAAAAGTCTGTCAGGTCAATGTCGCCGTCGCCGTCGAAGTCGGCATTATACAGGCAGACAGGGCAGCCGAGGTCATCTACCATTGCATAAGGTTTGGTTTGCGGACAATCGTCGCATAAGTCGCCTACGCCGTCGCCGTCTATATCGTTCTGGTCGGGATTAGGTTCATAAGGGCAGTTGTCATTCTGGTCGGGTATAGTGTCTAAATCGTAGTCGCGTTTTTGTGAGACCATTATATTGTCCCAGTAGGCTTTTCCTCTTTTCGTCGGTCCTGAGTCGCTGTCACCTATTCTGAAAGTGTTTTCAAAGCCGGGAGTCATCGATATTGGGCATGTTGCTAAAGGTTCGCCGTCGATGGAGACATAATAAAGAGCTTCGAGCGGATGGACGTTTATCTCTATCCAGTACCATTGATTTGGAACCAGAGATGTTATCGGCGCAGGCGGGCCTGGCTCCATATACCAGCACAAATCGGTCATCATATTGATGATGAGACAGACGTGACTGTTGTGAAATACCTCAAGCTGTTCGTTGTCGATGTCCGGCAAAAGAAAATTAAACGCTACATTGTAATCATCTGCGATATTCAAGTCGTAAACAGGTGAAGTTCCCATACTCATATAAAGTCCCGGCGAATTTACGTGGACGCTGTGCGGTATGCTTGCGAGTTTGTTTGTGCAGGTCTCGAACGCGGCGTCACCAGTTACGATGATACCCCAATCGCTTATATCATTATCGTCAAAGGTGTCACAAAAAACCATATCGGCGGCGGTTATCGAGGCCAGGGAAAGTACTATAACGGCAGCTAATAATCTTACTTTAGCCATAACGTTTCCTCCTTCTAAATCAACACACACATTTTATTTTTTAGTTTCCTTTATTTGCTGCCAAGCTGTGTGGTTCAACTTTATCCTCTGTGCTTATCATCCTGGGCTATCAGGAGTATATTATCATATATTACGGGCCTTGTCAATGGTTTAGTTAATGGCCCTATTTGCCGAAAAACCTTGCATTTTGGCGGCAGAGGTCTATACTGTCGGCGAAGATGATAGGGCGTTTAAAAGCAAAAAGGCTGGTGAAGTAATGCGTTTTAATAAAGCTGCAATAATCCCTGCTGCTGTTATTGTTGTCTGTCTGGTTCCTTTCGTAAATAAAGCATTTCATATAGATGATACTTTGTTCATCCGCGCAGCAGAGCAGATACAAATTGAGCCAACCGATTTCTACGGATTTTCCATTAACTGGTATGGCTGGGAAATGCCGATGGCAGAGGTTACAAAGAATCCTCCGATCGCCAGTTATTATATTGCTTTTTCTGCGGCGATGTTCGGCTGGAGTGAAATTGCACTGCATATTGCTTTTCTCGTTCCTGCTGCTGCGATGGCGGCGGGGAGTTTTTTTCTGGCACAAAAGCTTTGTTCAAGACCTGTGCCTGCGGCGTTAGCGGCGATGCTGACGCCTGGTATTCTTGTATCGAGTACAAATGTAATGTGCGATACGATGATGCTGGCATTCTGGGTGTGGGCGATTGTTTTATGGCTGCGGGGGATGGAGACAAATAAGAATTGGGACCTGTTTTTTGCGGGGGTGCTTATTGCAGTTTGTGCATTGACAAAATATTTCGGGATCGCACTGCTGCCTTTATTGTTTGTCTATTCGATAGTGAAAAGACGCAAAGGCGGAGTATGGATATTATTTTTATTGATCCCAGCGGTGATTTTGGGCAGCTATCAATGGATGACGTATAAACTTTACGGTATCAGTTTGTTATCCGATGCGGCTTCTTATGCCGGCGGTGCTACAGGTCATGCTGCCGATTTATTGTCTTCGGGACTGATCTGTCTTTTCTTTGTTGGCGGATGTATGGCGACGGTGTTGTTTTATAGTCCGCTGCTTTGGTCGAGGCGTGTTCTTGCAGGTGAAATTATTTTAGTGATTTTATTTATAGTTCTTTTGAGTCTTTCAGGCATAAGCAGGGATAATAGCGGGCAGATAAGATGGAGTTTTGTTGTTCAGGCGAGCCTGATGGCGGTGACGGGAATAAGTATTTTTGTACTTGGAGGCGCTGATTTTCTGAAGAATAAAAATGCCGAGTCATTATTGCTGTTGCTTTGGATAGTCGGACCTTTTATTTTTACCGGCTTTGTTAACTGGACGATCAATGCACGCAGTATTATACCGATGGCTCCTGCGGTTGGGATTTTGCTGGTAAGGCGAATGGAAAAATTTAATTATAAAACCTGGAAGATATATTGGCCGTTGGTACCGGCGGCGGTTTTATCGCTGATGCTTTGCTGGGCGGATTATACCTGGGCAGGGACGGGACGCAGTGCGGCTGAGGCGGTCGGTGAAAACTTCGGCAGCAGTCCAAATACTATCTGGTTCCAGGGACATTGGGGATTTCAATATTATATGGAAGCTGTAGGCGCTAAAGCGATCGACTTGAGGGATCAGAAAGTTGACCATGCAGATATAATCGTTATTCCATCTAATAATCCCGGTGTTCGGAACCTGCCGCAGGAAGTAATGTATCTTAATAAAGTTTTTCAGTTCAATTTATGCCGGGGACTGACGACGATGGATATGCAGTCAGGTGCAGGGTTTTATTCCGACGGGTGGGGGCCGCTTCCTTTTTTTATTGGGCCGATCGGTCCGGCGGAGTATAGTGTGTTTATAATCAAATAATACGAGGCTGAATATAAAAGCCGGTTTCAGGGCTTGTGGGGGCTTGTCTTTACGGTATTTTCTGATTGACAAAAGCCCGAAATTGCCTTATAATACATCCTTAATCCAGTGTTTTTAATCCAGGTTTTGGAGGAGCAAAAATGGACGCGAAAAAAGGGTTTCTAATTCTTGCATTAATCGTTTTAGTCAACAGTACAACTCTGGCGGCGTGGGATCCAAATACGGACCCGAATCTGATTTTCAATCTGAATTTCGAGGATAATGACATCCCCGGGATGCTGACTTATGCTGTCTATCCTACGGGTGGCTCCCTGACAGGAACGATCGATGGTTATAATGCCTATCCCGGCTGGGACCATAATGATTTCTGGGTTTTTCCACCGGATGGTATTCGAAGGACCAGCGGTGATTTTCATTACACCAATGACGATCTGCCTCACGGCGGTTATCCGAACGATGTTGTTGTCAAGTTTAATGGCAGGCAGGAATTCGAACTTGGTGTCCCAGATAAAAAGCACACCTGGGCATTATGGTTCAATGATACCGATTACAATGAGGCTAATGTTCCGCAGGACACTCTCGAGTACAGCAGTTTTGTCAGATACCTGCTGACTTATTCAGAAACGATCGACTACTACAGTAACTGGTGGTGGGAGCTGCGAATTAACGCCGGCAAACTTGAATTTCGTGAGGGACGAGGCCATATCTCTTTTGAAACAGAATCTTCTCTGGCTGACCTGGGCGTTACGCCGGGCCAGTGGCACCACGCTGCTGTTGTTATTGACAGAAGTACAGAGACAGGAAGTAAAATATATATAGACGGACTCGAAGTTCCGGTAGTTATTAATGCTTATAATGATATGGCAGCTTCAACTTTTGATTCGGGCAGTTATTACACCCGTATGAGAATTGGGGCAGGGGAATATGATTTTGATGGGATGCTCGATGAGGTAAGGCATTACAGCAAGGCTTTGAGTTCTGAACAAATTTGTGTCCTTTCTCAGTGGAATCCGGACGATCCGAATGCTATGGCTTTATATCCTGTTTCTGGCCAGACAGATGTAAATATGCTGACTGATTTATACTGGGCTCCTTCAGAAGATCCTAATCTGGACTTTCAGAAAGTATATTTTGGTACAGATCCAAATAATCTTGTATTCAAGATGAATGCAGGTCCTACGGCTGGTATAGCACCAGCTGTATTATTTAATGATAATAAACCTCTAACTCCTCAGGCTACTTATTATTGGCGTGTTGATTCCAGACTTGACACCGGTGTTACATATACAGGGCATACATGGTCGTTTACTATTGAGACAGGCAAAGCAGCTAATCCGGTTCCATATGACGGCGAGACAGATGTGAATAATATTGGAATAACCGATATAAGCTGGACGACAAGTGTAGGGCTCGGCAGAAATTTCGATGTTTATTTCGGTACCGATGAATCGCTCGTAGAAGCCAGAGATCTTACTACTCAGATCGCTTATGCTACTACCAGCACGCATATAGATGATTTCCCGACACCGATATTGGGCGAGGTCTATTACTGGTGTGTAGATACCAATTATACTTCAATCAGCACTTATGTTCCCGGCGATGTATGGAATTTCCGTACCGAACCTTATCATATCGTCTTTAATACCGATGATAATGATGCGAATTATGCAGGCCATATAATCGGCGGATATGCCTGCGAGATTAAAGGTCCTGCTGGTATGTGGACATATTTGATGACAGGTTATCTTGATGCTGCCGGTGTAGCGGTGTTTGATTTTCCCTCCGGTTTTGCCTATAACGACCATTATGATATTGTCGTGGTGCCGGAATATTTCGCTCCACCCCTTCCTCCGGGAACAGGTAATGATGATACTGCTATTCCGACACCGTTGAGCATTCGTGTCAATGGTGATTTCTACTTTAACGGCCTGATGGATATTTCCGGCGATGACGGCGATCCTGACCCTGCGATGCGAAATTATTCTACAAGGGCTCGCTGCGGCGGTCATCGCGGACCGAGAAAAGAGGTTACCATTGGTGATCTAAGTCGTGAGACTACTGACTTTGATTATTATTACCAGAAGATGGAATTCGAGAGTCACTACGGTGAAGAGCGAAAACATTTCTACAGCAGGCCGACATCCAGCAGCTCAATGCCTTATGCTAATCCAGATGGCGGATACGGCGCGTTTGGTCTGGGTACAAGTACGGTAGCGCCTTATAAAGACAGCGGCGGGGCAGGTCACGGCGGGGTTGGCGGAGATTCGGGCAGAGGTTATTATGCAGCAATATTTTCCGGCGGCGATTCATACAGTGATGAAGAAGTGCCGATACCTTTTGGCGGAAGTGCAGCAGGATGGTCACAAAGTGCTCCGGGCGGCAGTGGCGGCGGCGGTGTTGAAATAATCGCAACCGGCAATGTAACCCTTGGCAGTAGTTGTCAGATACGTGCAGGCGGCGGGACTAATCCGTATACCACCAAATACCCGGCAGGCGGTGGTTCTGGCGGCTCTATAAAGATCATTGCCGAGGGCAACTTTACTAATGAAGGTATCCTTGAAGCAGACGGCGGCGACGGCGGCGACGGCTGGGAAAAAGGCAATAATACCGGCGGCGGCGGTGCTGGTGGACGTATAGCGATATTCTATGGAGGCACTTGTGTTTCCGGCAATATCTCCGTAAAAGGCGGCGAAAAAGGTGTCGTTCATCAAAGCGGCACTTATCCAAATCATGAAGGATTGGGGCTTTCCCGTGATGGTGACGATGGCACTATCCTTATTGAGCAATTTACTGCTGTAACTGATGAAGGCGTCAGAAGAGCATCGGCTCCGGCTCCAAAAGACGGTGACTATATGGTATATGCACCATCATATCCTACATCGATCGATCTGAAATGGTACTCAGGCTATAATAAGACAGATGCCTGTGATGTTGTTTATTTCGGTCAGCAGGAGGCAAACCTTCCGATGATAGGCTCTGTTCCTGCCTTGCCGAGAGGTGAAAAAAGTATAAATGTCGATGTTTCTCCGGGCCAGACTTACTACTTTATGATTCAAACAACCGGGACAGGTTTTGAGCCGGTTGACAGCGATTTGTGGTCGTTCAGCACAGTGCCATGGGAGTGCCTTGAGCCGAATATGGAAAATTATGACTGGGACCCGGGTACTTGTCCTAACGAGGTAGACCCTGAAACCGTTTTGAATGCAGGTTGGCCTGCGTGGGACCAGAATCATGACTGTGTAGTTAACGGGGCGGACTTCTGGTACTTTGCGCAGGATTGGCGGGTAGACAGAGGCGGTGATGACTATATGCTCGATGATGCTCAGTTGTGGTTCTTCCTGTACCAGTGGATGACCTGTCGAGGCAGAACAAATGACGGCTGTGAAAATGAAGGCTGGCCTATAACCGGAAACTATGATGGCGATTGTCCTATTGCGAAACCAAATATCTATATTTATCCACAGGAGACTATAGAATTAGATGTAAGATTGGTTTTCCCATCTGGCGGTTATGTGACAAATTCTATTCCCGACTATAATGACGGGTGGCATGTTACAGTAGAGCCTTCTGGGCTTATCGACGGGCAATATACGTATCTGTTCTACGAGAGCACAAACACTGACCACTGTCAGTATGAATACGGCTGGCTGATAGCCAGAGAAGACCTTGAGGATTTCTTCAGGGATAATCTTGCAGCGACGGGATTTGTCGGGCAGGAGATAGAGGACTTTATCGATTTCTGGATACCGTTATGGACATCGTATCCTTACTATGTCATATACCCTCAGTATAACCAGGAATTCAATGAGATGGTTATACTCGAATTTTCTGTACAGCCGCAGAACCTGATAAGGCTCTTGTATTCGGTAGAAGGCCTGGAAGAAGATACTCTTGAGCTGCCTGAGCCTGTTATACCTCCGTTTGCAAGAGATGGTTTTACCGTTGTCGAGTGGGGAGTAAATATGTTTTGAGATAACGGCTTGTTTATAAAATATCGGTGCCCTGAACAACGGTATAGTTGATCAGATTTTCGCTGAAGATCATTATAAGCCGGCAGACGAACAGTATAGATAATGATTTGGTTCTCATGGGGTTCTCCAAAAGATTAGAACAAATCTACAGACTTATGTAATTCTTTGTTTCGAAGCAGCAAAACCTGTGATATTTCCTGTTGATGCGCTAAGTAATTTTATACACATGGTCGCCTGCACGGACCCTGTCGGGAACTTTGACGCCGATGGAATCGCCGGCCTTTGCCTGTTGAACTTCGTCGTGCTCAATCTGGATGTGTCCTACAGTCATTTCGAGGTCGGTTGTATGGCCTTTGATTCGAATTTTGTCGCCAATGTTCAGAGAGCCTGTAAGTTCAATACCTGCAACGACAGGATGTGCAAAAAAGTCCGAAACCTTTCCAATAATCTCCTCAGCCATTTTTAGCCTCCTTTCAGTTTTTCTTCATTTATTATTTACACAGTATATTTTTTCTTTAAGGGATATTATCGCCGTTATTGTGGTTATAGGCAAGGAAAAATAAGGTGTTTGAATGTCTGATTTCCTGTAATCTTTTGTTATAAAAACTTGACAATTCGGTATTTAGCCGGTACATTTTTCGGGTATAAGGTTTTTAATGTCGCAGTTGCGCCGGCGGCGCATAATAATTTAGCAGGAGGCTATCGATGCGGCTTACAGTAAAACAAGGGGACAAGCTTATAAACGAATTACGTTTTTCGCGAGGTCCAATTTATATTGGCAGGCAGATAGGCAGCCAGGTATTTCTGTCTGACAGGTCGGTCTCAAGGCAACATACGGTTATTTATACCACAACAGACGGCAAATGGACTGTGGAAGACCTTGATTCAGCCAATAAAACATATCTCAATGATGATGCTGTCCACAAAGCAGAAATGCACGACGGAGATGTTATTAAGATAGCAGATTTTACGATCGAGGTTCATTTGGATGAGTCTGACAAGCAGGACTCGGCTGTAAGTCTTGAGGACACACTTCATTCGACACTGCATGAGCCTCAGGTTGTTATTCGGCATCTGGAGAGTACGGATGCTCCTCTTATTAAGATGCAGGCGAAACGCGGCAAGGATTTTTCAAAGGCAGCATCGGCAGTATGCAAGAGCAAAGACATTAATCAATTAGTATCTGAGCTGGTAAGTTTGCTGATGCGTCAGTTCAAGGCTTTTCATGTATGGGCAGCTCTTCGCCAGGGGCCGATAGATACACTGGATACATCCAAAGGCAAAAAAATTAATGGTGAAATCATCAAGCTTGAAGATTTGCAGCTTAAATCAAGGATCGAGGAGGTTTTGAATAATCATTATTATATTCTTGTTCCAAGATTACCGATGCAGACCGAAGGAGAAAGAATTCAGTCTGCGGTAATTGCGCCGGTAATGTGCGGAAAAGACTGCTTCGGGGTTCTTTATGTTGATAACTCACCAGACCATGAGCACTATGGTCCCGCTGATATGGACTACCTGATTCTTATTTCTCTGATGACAGGAGCCTTTATTGAGAACCTTTAGCGAATACCGGCAGGACGAAATAAAGAATTGACAGTACAGTTATTATCCACATCACAGGTTTGACCTCTCTTAATTTGCCGGCAAGGATTTTGAGCATTGTAAATGAGATGAATCCGAATGCAAGTCCTGTGCTGATACTGTAGCTAAGTGCGATCATAATAATTATGATGAATGCGGGGAAGGCATCCTCTATTTCAGAAAGGTCGATTTTTTTTATTCCTTTCATCATAAACAGTCCTACCATAATCAAAGCAGGTGCTGTTGCATAACCGGGTACAATTCCCACAAGGGGTACGAAGAAGACAGCGATTAAAAATAGTATTCCGGTGACAATCGAAGTAAAGCCGGTCCTTCCTCCCTGTTCGATGCCCGCGGCGGATTCGATATATGAAGTTGTTGTTGAGGTTCCCATAACAGCGCCGAGCATTGTCGCACCGGCATCTACAGCAAGGAGTTTATCAAGTTGTTTAATTTTGCCTGTTTCGTCGGCCATTTGTGCTTCGCTGCAGCAGGCAACGAGTGTTCCGATACTATCGAACATATCCATAAACATTAATGAGAAGATACTTCCGAACAGACTCCATTTTAAAGCCCCGAGTATATCGAGTTTTAAAGCGATAGCGGCAATGCTGATATCAGCCGACATAAGAGAAGATGGTATTGTTACCTTTCCTTCTTCAGGCAGAAATCTGTTCAGTAAAATCGCAAGGGCGGTAGAAAAGATTATACCGGCCAGGAGCGAGCCTTTTATTTTTTTAATTTCGAGAAAAATCATTACAATAAGTCCTGCCAGGCCTATCATTATAGTTAAATGCAAGTCGCCTGCCTGAACCAGTGTTACCGGATTGTCGATTATGATGCCGAGATTTTGTAAGCCGATGAATGTTATAAAAAGCCCGATACCGACCGAGATGGCAGAGATTAACGATGCTGGAATAGCTTCGACGAGTTTTCTTCGCAGACCGACGAGAGTCAAAATTAAAAAGAACAATCCCGACAAGAATACTACTCCGAGAGCTGTTTCCCAACTGATCTGTTCGGTAATTACGAGTGTGTAGGCGAAAAACGCATTAAGTCCCATTCCCGGCGCCATTGCGATAGGAGCATTTGCAAAGAGTCCGGTCGCTATTGTAGCGATAGCAGTTATGAGGCAGGTAACAGCTATAAGGGCGGTCTTATCCATGCCGGCATTGGCTAAAATCGCAGGATTGACGAAGATAATATATGCCATTGTCAGGAATGTCGTAGCACCGGCAACAATTTCATTTTGAACGGAGGTGTTTCTCGCGTGAAAATTAAAGATTCTGTCCAGCATTTTCTTACTCCTTTAAGAAATATATTATTGGAGTATATTTTCGTAATTTTTTAATGGTAATCAATCAAAAAAAATGTTTAAAATGGGTTGAGAAGCCCAGGTTTGAAGGAGTTAATTATGAAAGGAAAAGTCCTTATTGCTGTTGCGGACGGTATTGAAGAACTTGAAGCGATTACGATAATAGATTGTCTCGGGCGGGCAGGGGCAGGTTTGACCATTGCATCGGTACAAAAACAGCAGATAACTACCTGTCGAGAGGTTACCATTACAGCCGACTGTCTGATAGCAGACTGTACCGGGCAGGTTTATGACCTTATAGTTCTGCCGGGCGGGATGCCTGGAGCGGAAAGTCTTTCGAAAAGTGTAAAACTTGTCGAAATGCTGAAGGAGCAGAAGAACGCCGGCAGATTATATGCTGCGATTTGTGCATCGCCTGCGATTGTGTTCGAACATCATGGTCTGCTTGCAGACAAGAAAGCTACCTGTTATCCCGCCATGGCTGATAAACTGACGAATAAAGAGGCAATAAATCAGCGTGTGGTTGTTGACGGCAATTGTATAACTTCTCAGGGACCCGGTACAGCATTTGAGTTTGCTCTTAAACTTGTCGAGCTTCTGTTCGGAGCTCAAAAAAGCAATGAACTGGCAGCGGCTATGCTGGTAAAACGGCCTTAAAATTTACATTAGAGAAATGATATGTATTCAGATGGTATATCTGAACTGAATAATTATAAAGTGCGGTCGAGGGTAATTTTAGTACTTGTGCTGATGGCAGCGGCGGCGGCTTTTTCATATCTATTTATCAGCGCAAGAAACAATCCGGATATTCCTTTTCTAAGCAGTGATACTGATGCAAAATGGATACAGTATCCTCTTGCTGTCAGTCTAAAGGCCAGGGGGGCAAATTATGTTAATCTTACTACAGAATTTACCAGGGATTTTGAATTAACTGCCGTTCCGTCAAAAGTGTCTCTGTGTATCAAGGGATTTAAAAGGTATCGTTTGTGGATTAATGAACATCGTCTTTTTGAAGATTTATCAAAGCAGAGGAACTGGAAAAAAGTCCGGATATGGGAGGTCTCCGGATTTCTCAGAGAAGGCACGAATACAGTGAGAGTTGAAATTGACAATGGCTATGGCCCGCCTGTGCTTTGGCTTTACAGCCGGGGACTGGAGGAAAATATCAGGACAGATACTTCGTGGAATGTCTCGATGCTGGGCAGTGAGCCTGTTAAGGCATCTTTGGCGGATGATTCTTTTGTTTATTCTGTCAATTTGCCTGATATGCGGCCGATAGATGCCTTGTGCGGAAAAATGCCGATTATAGTTTTGTTTTTTTTGATTTCCTGTGCCTTTTTCTGGCTGGGTAATTATGAGCAAAACGGTGTAAAACCGAATCTCTGTAAAGTTCTGTATACATTAATGTCATCACCGAAATATATTATGATGATATGTATAGCACTTTGGATAATAGCGATTCTGAACAACGCACCTAAAATGCCGATTGATGTTGCGGGATTTGATTATAAAGGTCATATTCATTATGTTAAGTATCTTCTCAGCAACAAATCTGTGCCTCTGGCAAATGAAGGATGGGTAGCCTATCATCCTCCTTTGTTTTATTTCATCTCTGCTGTAATGATATCACTGGGCCGATTATTTTCTGATCAGGAATTTAATGCAGGTTTATTGAGAATCGTTCCTTTTCTTTGCGGTATAGGCCAGATTTATCTTGCCTATTTAGCCTCCCGCATAATTTTTCCTGATAATAAGACCAGGCAAAATATTTCAATAGTCATAGCGGCTTTAATACCTATGAACTTTTATATTGCCAGCTATTTGTCCAATGAATCTCTCAGCGCTTTACTGATGAGCCTGGTGATATTAATAACGGTAATAATGCTTAACAGCAGGCAAAGTCTCTTAAAGACATATTGTCTTCTTGGTATGGTAATCGGCCTGGCTTTTTTAACGAAGTTTACGATCTTGACCATACTGCCGGCAGTTTTTTTCCTGTTGTTTTATAAAATGCTTGTTGAAGAAAAATGCTCTATAGTCAAAATCGGCACAAATTTCAGCTTTATGCTTCTTTTGATATTTGTCATAGCAGGCTGGTTTTATATACGTAACTGGCAAACTTTCGGCAAGATTTTTGTGACCAACTGGGACTGTATGTTAATGTCAGAAAAATTGGGCTGGTGGCAGGATCCGGGATTTCATACGTATAAATATTTCTTCCGCTTCGGCAGGGTATTTGCTGCACCTTATTTTGCCGGCACATATTCGTTCTTTGATTCTCTTTATTCGACGTTCTGGGGCGATTCGTTTTTTGGAGGCAGAACACTTTATACACATCGGCCGCCATGGAATTATGAATATACTTCCATTGTGTATATTCTTTCGATACCGGCTTTTTTGATGATTGTGATCGGCACAGTCTGTGCTGTTAGAAAAGCGATATTTAAAGTGAATAAAACCTGGCTTTTAATGCTGGGTTCGATTTTTGTTCTGCTCTGCAGTATAATTTATATGAATCTTCAGCTTGCCCATTATTCTGCAGCCAAGGCATTTTATGCCCTTGGTGTGATATTGCCGATATGCCTGCTCTTTTCATTGGGGTTCGACTGCGTAAACGGCCGGCTAAAGAGTAAAAAATTATTTCTGCTGCAGGTTATTTTTTATGGCTGGTTCGGCTCGTTGATTTTGACGGTATTTTTATCATTATTCATATGCCGAGAGGGGGTATATGAAACACCTGATGTATTTGAATTTGCACAGCAGGGCAGAGTTCCGGAGGCTGTTGCATATTATGAACATTTAGCAGGCAAAACCCCTGATTGCTGGGAGGCTCATCATGAATTGGCCAAGGCTTATACCTTCCAGCGCAGATACGACGAAGCGATAGAACATTATGAAAAGGCTCTTGAGATCAAGCCTGATGCTTACGATGTGCTGAATAATATTGCACGGGCGTTAATAGACAAACCGAATTCAACCCTGGCGGATAAAAAAGAGGCTGTTAAATATGCCCAGCAGTCATGCCGGCTGACCGGCTATATGGATTTTCAGCTGGTTATGACATTGGTATCTGCCTATGAAGAGTCAGAACAATCACTCAAAGCTATGGAGGCTGCGGAAAGAGTGATCGAACTTGCTGCTTCGGCCGGCAAGACGAATGTAGTTGAGAAAACTCAAAAATGGCTGAAACAATACAAAATGCCACTTCAGTTTGGATCTCCAGCAACCAAAGATGATACAAAGCCGTAGGTTTATTCGGCGATTTTTCTAAGTTTTACCAGGACTATTTCGCTCGGCGAGCCGAGTCTCATTCTTGGTCCCCACGTTCCTGCCCCTGAAGTTACATAAAGATATGAATTGTTGTGTTTGTACAGGCCGTACATATATTTGTAATGTGTCCTTACCACGAAATTGAAGGGGAATATCTGGCCGGCGTGAGTATGGCCCGCAAGTGTTAAATCAATCTTCGCCCGGGAAAGTATTTGTAAATCTACAGGCCGATGAGACATCAGGATACAGAACTTAGATTCCTCGATGTTCATCCCTGCAAAAAGGCCGCCCAGAATCATTTCGTCGGTATCATCGTCAATGCCTATGATTTGTACTTTGCTGCAATTAAGCAGTTGGTCGTGAATAACTTTGACATTTAACGAGGTCAGATATTCTGTGAGTCCGCCGGCTTTCGAATATCTTTCGTGGTTGCCGGTGACGAACAGGACAGTACCTTTTAAATCCTTTAAAGCTTGAAGGTCTTTACGTGTATTCGGAATGAAGTCTTCTAAAAGATCGCCGGTGATTAGTACAATATCGGGATTTAGTTCGTTTGTTTTTTCGATTACTTTTTTGAAGAACTTTTCACTTACACAGCCCAGGTGCACATCGGAAATCTGAACAATGTTGCAGTCTACATTGGCATCGAATGTTAACGTTTTGACTCTTAATATCTGGGCGTTAATCAGTGCGTAAAGGGTGGCAAGGCCGGCAATTATTAATATGCCGGTACCGGCGGCGGCAGGGCGAACCTTGATAAAGAATCTTACTATTTCGTAAATAAGCAAAGTAGAAAACAACAGCCAGAGAAAACCGAGCCAGGTGTTGGTTGTTATATAAACTATTTTACTGAATAGCGTACCCGCAGAAGAATGAAATCTTATGCCTAAAATGAAAGAGAACGTGCAGATGACGACTAATATGCCGAAGAGAATCTTTCTTTTTAAGGCGAACAGGCCGAAGAGCCTGAAAAGGACATAGAAGTTAATCACGAAAGACAAACTCAGGATAATAGTCAGGAATTTTGCCATTAATACAGCCTTACTGTGATCGTATTATTATTATTTAATGCGAGCGGAGGGAGTCGAACCCACAAGTCCCGAAGGACACAAGGACCTAAACCTTGCGCGTCTGCCAGTTCCGCCACGCTCGCATAA
>JAFGGI010000045.1 GCA_016930635.1 Sedimentisphaerales bacterium
CATAATGTGGAAATCCTGTTAGGCCTACAGTCCCTGCTCCCCAACCGACTATACTGCCGTCGGATTTAATAGCGAGACTATGAAAAGCACCTGCAGCTATGGCAACAAAATCATTACCATCCGGCACTGTCACTTGACCATAAATATTGTATCCCCAACCGACTAACTGGCCGTCGGATTTGAGAGCAAGACTGTGATAACCGCATGCAGCTATAGCCACAAAATCATTACCATTCGGCACCGTCGTCTCACCATAATCGTTACTTCCCCAGCCGACAATACTGCCATCGGATTTAATAGCAAGACTATGATAAGCACCTGCAGCTATGGCCACAAAATCATTACCATCTGGAGGTGTTGCCTGGCCATAATTATCGTATCCCCAGCCGATTATACTGCCATCGGACTTGAGCCCAAGACTACAACCACCACCTGCAGCTATCTCTACAAAATCATTGCCGTCCGGCACCGTCGCCTGACCATAATTATCTTGTCCCCAACCAACTATACTGCCATCAGACTTTAGCCCAAGACTATAACGACTACCTGCATCTATAGTCACAAAATCATTGCCATACGGCACCGTTGACTGGCCGTCATCATTACATCCCCAGCCGGCTATACTGCCGTCAGATTTAAGAGCGAGACTATGATGACCACCTGCAGCTACGGCCACAAAATCATTACCATCCGGCACCGTCGCCTCTCCGAAAAAATCTCGTCCCCAGCCGACTATACTGCCGTCGGATTTGAGCGCGAGACTGTGACCACCACCTGCAGCTATAGCTACAAAATCATTGCCCTCCGGCGCCGTCGCTTGATCATAATCATCCCATCCCCAGCCAACTATACTGCCGTCGGACTTAAGAGCAAGACCATGATGAGCACCTGAAGCTATGGCAACAAAATCATTACCCGCAGGAGGTGTTGACTGACCAGCAGTATTCCACCCCCAGCCAACTATACTCCCATCAGATTTAAGAGCAAGACTGTGTGCATAACCTGCAGCAATAGCCACAAAATCATTACCCGCAGGAGGAGTTGCCTGGCCTTCACCATTGTATCCCCAGCAGACTATACTACCGTCGGATTTAAGAGCGAGACTATGATCGTCCCCTGCAGCTATGGCCACAAAATCATTGCCCTCCGGTACCGTTGCCTGACCCCAAAAATTATCTCCCCAGCCAACTATACTCCCATCAGATTTAAGTCCAAGATTATGATTGTAGCCTGCAACTATATCTACAAAATCATTGCCCACAGGAGGTATTGCCTGGCCATATTCATTATTTCCCCAGCCGACGATAGAACCATCAGGCTTAAGCGCAATACTATGATAATCACCTGCAGATATGGCGGTAATATTTGTTAAGAGCTCATTAGGCGTTTTTTGTATACCCCAGCCAACAATTTCACCGGCAAAAACGCTTGAAACCAGGCAGAAGAAAATCGTGCTGATCAGCAATATCCTGCGATATGAATTACCCATCATCCACTTCCTCCGTTTATTTAAGTTCTCCTAAGTATTATCAGATTCCTCGACTTTGCTAAACAACCCCCCGGTAAAACCAAGGGCTAAATAACCCTGCCAAAGTATTGGCAGGGCTAACCAGGTCGAAATGACATATAATAATAGAATACCACAAATACCGCTAAAAAGCAAGATATACGTTGCGGGCCGGGGCGAGGAGACAAAAGAGATAAAATGCGAATCATCTAAACTTTCATTGCTGTTGTTAGTATCTGATGTTGAAAGCTGGCTGTTAGTAGAAGGCCTCGAATACGGATTATTCCCTTATCTTATCTTCGCCTCGCTTAGCTTCGCCTACCTTCGCTTCCCTTCCCTTGGTTATAGCTGTGCGATAGCTGTGCTATAGCTGTGCAATAGCTGTGTTATCGCTGTGTTATCGCTGGGCGATCGCTGGGCGATCGCTGAGCGATATTTACCTATAGTTTTTAACCACCTTTTAAATCAACAGTTACGGCAATTATCCTGATGTGATTATTGTTTCTGCACAGAATTCTGTCATTTTTCCGGCAAAACTTCATCACAAAATCTAAACAAGACAGCAAAACTCCTTTAATTTTAATAAAAAATATCTGCTCAAAACTTCCGATAAAAAAGGCTCTCCATCAGGGCAGAAATGCAATTTATAAAAATCTTATTCTTTTTAACAATTTTTGCCAAGTTTTACTGCTTTATCTATTTTAACATTGTCGATAAGATAATTATGAACGGAACAGCAGCTATTTTTAAGGGAGTAAGATCATGGCACAAGCATTAGAAACACCCGAAACTTCAGTAGACCACCGCAATGCAAGCAGAACCGACCTTTCCTGGCCGGTAAGTCTGTGGCTGCCGGAGGCCAACAGGTTCTTCAACGGCAAAACCCTTAACGTGGCAAAGGGCGGTGTTCTTTTATCAATGCCAATGACCACGCCTATCAGGCCAGGCAGCGTCGTAGAAATAAATTTTCCCCGGACGGCGAATCTTGCCAGGAAAAAAGGCCAGTTTGCCCGCATAAAATCAGGAAAAGTTCTGCGGGTTCATCGCGAACAGCTGACGACCGACGCCACCATCGGTGTAGCTGTCCAGTTCGCGTAGGCTTTGGTCACGCTGACGCATGGGCGCAGCGGAAGAGCAATATAAGATTCCAGTCTCTTTGTCGAGTCGGCAAAGGGGCTGGAATTTTCTATTTATAGCCAAATCTTAAAGATACCCTACAAATAAACAACATTTTGCGTGAAAATTTATTTATGCAATGTCATTGCTAACGAAGTGAAGCAATCTAAAAAGGTTTAATTTGTAGCGTCCTGAGATTGCTTCGTCGCTCTGCTCCTCGCAATGACAGGATTAACAAAGAGTTACATTGTTTGGTTGAAAAATGTTAATAAACTGGATTCCCGCTACCGCGGGAATGACACCTGCCCTGCTGTTTTAACAGTTTATTGAAAAGACCGTCTGCTGTGGTATCATAAGGCCTATGAGCAAGGACAAAAAAAAGGCCGGCGGCATCCACATCCCCAAGATGGAGAACAAACGGGCGTTTTTCAATTACGAGATAGTTGAAAAAGTAGAGGCCGGTATGTCACTTCTGGGCAGTGAGGTCAAGTCACTCCGCCAGGGCGGGGCTGATATGGCAGGGTCGTTCGCGAGGATAATAAATAACCAATGCTGGCTGGTGGGCTGTAATATCGCACCATATAAGCAGGCCAATATCCGCAATCATGAACCGCTGAGAAGCCGAAAGCTGCTGCTGCACAAAAAACAGATAACAAAAATAGAAGGTAAAATGCAGCAAAAGGGTTTCACACTTGTGCCGTTGCGGATATATTTTAATGACAGGGGTATCGCTAAAGTCGAGCTGGGCATCGCCAGGGGCAAGCGGAAATATGATAAACGTGACAAGATCACAAAGAGACAGCAAAAAAGCGATATCGAAAAGAGCACTCGGAAATATAGGAAATAAGATTAGCCACAGAGAACACAGAGGTCACAGAGAATTGAAATTTTTAACCACGAATGAACACGAATTACCGATAAGGTCATCAGGCCAACAGGTCATCAGGTTGTGGACATCAGGGTAACAGGCTATCAGGTTGGATTTCCTGATGCCCTGATTTCTGATATCCTGCATCCTGGTTTCCTGATATACTGATAACCTAATAAACGAAAGACATGTATATTGGTTAAACTAACTTATAGTTAAATTAGAAATGGAATATAATTATGGCAGATGAAAAAGAAGAAAAGAAGATAATTGTCGATGAGGACTGGAAGGCCAAGGCCCAAAAGGAAAAAGAAGAGCTAAAGGAAAAAGAAAGTGTTGAAAAGCAGCAGGCAGCTGAGCCTTTGCCGACCGGCAACTTCAGCGCGCTTATCAGTATGCTGGCTACGCAGGCACTTTTCGCGATGGGCCTGATAACACTCGAAAAAGATAAACAGCCTCAAAAGGACCTTCGGCTGGCAAAGTTCCAGATAGACATGATCGAGATGCTGGAAGAAAAGACAAAAGGAAATCTCACCGACCAGGAGACGAATCTTCTTACAGACACTTTAGGCCAACTTCGGATGGCCTTTGTCGAGGCATCAAAGTAAATATAAAAAGGCGTTATCGGTTATCAGAACTCGGTTATCGGTAACGCTGATAACTGATAACTAAATTTATGTCAGATATACTAAAACAAATATTGGCAGATAAACAGATCGAGATTGCTCAGCAGAAAAAGTCCATCTCGCTCGACGAGCTTAAAGAACAGATAAAGGATATGCCTAAGTGCGCCAACTTTCATAAGGCCGTCGCAAAAGAAAACCCTCGCGGAATAAACGTTATAGCAGAGGTAAAAAAAGCATCACCATCAGCAGGGCTTATCCGCAAAGACTTCGATCCTGTGCAAATTGCAAAGATATACGAGTCCTGCGGTGCAGATGCGATTAGCGTTTTGACAGATGAAAAATATTTCCAGGGCAAACTCGAATACCTGACACAAATCAAAAAGGCAGTGTCAATACCTGTCCTGAGGAAAGAATTCATCATAGATGAATACCAGATATACGAGGCTCGCGCAGCAGGGGCCGATGCGATACTTTTAATAGCTGAGGCGTTCGATTTAAATGAAGGAAAGATAGTTGATTTGATGATACTTGCCGCCGAGCTGGGCCTGACGGTATTGCTGGAAGTGCACAGCGCAGAGACGCTTTTGAAGGTAAGGAGTCTTATCGATTTCCCAAAGGCTCATTACAGTGTGCTCGGAATAAACAACCGCGATCTGACAACTATGAAAGTCGATCTGAATACGACAGGCAGACTGGCTGAGCTGGCAGGCGAGGTTGACGGGCTGGTAGCTGAGAGCGGCATAAAAACAAAAGATGATATCGAAAAAATAAAACAATACAGCGCAACTGCAGTGCTCATCGGTCAGACGCTCTGTCAAAGCGAAGACATCGCCGGCAAGTTTAAGGAAATCTTCGGATGATTAAAAATTTATGACCGCTCCCTTACGGTCGCGGCTCTGAACCCCCAGGACAGGCCTGGGGGCTAAATGCTAATTGATTTTCAAAATCTACAAATAAAAAGGAATCTAAAATGACAAATATTCTTCTTTACATACTTTTAGGTTTAACGGCCGGTATACTCAGCGGCCTTATCGGTATTGGCGGGGCAACGATAATAATTCCAGTCCTTGTTTTCATCTTCGGCATGAACCAACACCTGGCACAGGGTACTACGCTTGCGCTGATGGTGCCGCCGATAGGAATACTTGCTGCCTGGACGTATTATCAGAAGGGTTTTGTGGATTTTAAAATAGCCGCTCTTGTTTGCATCGGCTTTTTCATCGGAGGCCTTATCGGCGCAAAACTGGCAGTTGGAATACCAGAGCAGATATTGAAAAAAATGTTCGGAATATTCCTCCTGGCAGTCTCACTTAGAATGATTTTCTTTAAATGATACTTATTCCCATATTTTACCAATTTGTGTCAACGGCAGTGCTTCAACCGATTTAGTCAGAGGGTAAGCAGTCCTGCCCGGATAAATTACATAGCAGGCCTTCGGCTGAAGGTCTTTTTGTGCCGACCAGAATCCTGCAGTCAGTTTCGGGGTTTGGGAATGCTTGAACTCAACGAAAACGGGAGACTGTCCTATTTGCTTTTGAAGGACCAAATCTATTTCCGCACTGGCAGCAGTTCGATAAAAAAAGACGCTCCATTCTCGTGGTATTTGATTGAGAATCTGTTCCATGCAAAACCCTTCCCAGCTCATCCCAACGATAGAATGGCTCATAAGCTCATCCAATGTGTTTATCCCTGCAAGTGCGTGCAGTATTCCGCTGTCTCCGATATAAATTTTGGGAGCTTTGACAAGCCGTTTTTTAATATTGGCGTGAAACGGCTCAAGACGATGAATCATAAAAGTTTCCTGTAATATATCGAGCAGTTTTCTAACTGACTGCCGGGACAGTCCCATATTAGTCGCCAACTGACTTAAGTTTGTCAATTGACCATGTGTGTGAGCCAGCATTTGCCAGAACCGCCTCAGTGTCATTGCAGGAATTCTAACATCATAACCCATTACGGACAGGTCCCTCTGAAGATAAGCCATAATAAAATCCTGCCGCCACTGCATCGAGGCCTCATCAGATTCAGCGAGTATGCTCGGTGGAAAGCCGCCTCTAAGCCAGAGCGTATCCATCTGGTCCGGCGAGAGTTCATTCAGTAAAAAAGCCGAGAGCCTGTGATATGCTATTCGCCCGGCCAGAGATTCGCCGGACTGCCGAATTAAATCCGGGCTGGAAGAACCAAGCAGTAAAAATCTCCCCGGCGACCTGTCCATATCAATCAAACTGCGGAGCACAGGAAAAAGTTCGCCTCGCAGTTGAATCTCATCGATGATAACCAGCTTCTTTGCATGGCGAACAAGAAAACGCTCCGGCTCTGCTAAAGCGGCAAAGTCGCCAGGCCTTTCAAGGTCAATATACAAACTCTCTTTCGGCCAGATATCGGCTATCATCCTGGCCAGTGTGGTTTTGCCAACCTGCCTTGCACCGATCAGGCCGACCGCTGGAAACCGCTGCAACGACTGTATAACTTGATTTTGCAATATCCTTTTAATCATTATTGTAAATTGTAAACTACACCTTTCAAATTACAAGGGTTATTTCGTCATCTTTTCGATAAATATTCAGTAAAAATGATGAAAAAACCTCAAAAATCGAGTATTTCTCCAAAAAAGGCAGGATTATCAGACCTTGCCCAGCTTCTTCCTCTGAATCAAAATTACCGCCAGCATATCTAAGCCACAGAGGATATTTTATTTATAGCCACAGAGAACACAGAGGCCACAGAGAAGTGATATAACTACATTTAACGTTTTTCACTCGCAGGGTCTTTTATCTTGATTTCTATATTACTTCTATCAGAAATGAAATGTAGTATCGCGGAAAGTTCTTCGAGATTTTTATTAAATTGGCTTTCCTCAAAAGAGACTTTATTGCCATCATTAAAAGTGATCTTGTAGCACCTTTTATTATAAATTCTTCCTTTTCTAATAACAGATTCAAACTGTTTTAATTCGGCAATATCATTAAAATCATATATGTTTTTACTAAACTTAGTAAGCTGATTAACTGTTATCTGCTTATCAGATATTTTAACATAACAATTAAATAAGAACGAAAAGACAATAATACTTACAATAATTACTAACGGCACAAGTATACGGAATAGTTTATCTGATGCTTTTCTGCTAATTCCATCCTGTTTCGCTGAATATACCCAAAGTTCTTTATATCTTCTGTCGCCAAGTGAATATTTGAAAACAACTTCCACGGGAACAACCGAACTTATTATGCCAAGGAACAATGAAAATATAAACCAAAAATAAATTGATGGGACAATTACATACTCATAATTTCCTATGCTGTGAATAAACAGAGAGATGCCGTATAAAACGAATGTATAAAGCCCGCCTATAAAGAAAGTAAAAAAAAGAAAAACTATTCTCAGTTCCCAGTCTAATTTGCCATATTGTTTTTTGCGTTTAGCCTTATCCATCTCTTCCTAAAATAAAACCTCTGTGTTCTCTGTGACCTCTGTGGCTATTTTTTCTGTGCGTTTTTTATTTTTGCCCACTCGTCGCGGAGTGTGGCTGTGCGGTTAAAGACCAGATTTCCATCTTTACTGTCAGTATCAACGCAGAAATAGCCTAATCTTTCAAACTGCCAACGGCTCAAAGGCGCCGCATTTCTTAAAGAAGGCTCTATCTTGCAGCCTGTAAGAGTAGTCAGTGAATTGGGATTAATATAATCTGTAAAATCCTTTCCTTCTTCTACGTCATCGGGATTTTCCTTTGTGAAAAGATGTTCGTACAATCTCACCTGGGCATCAAGCGCGTTTTCAGCGCAGACCCAGTGCAGTGTCGATTTTACCTTCCTGCCGTCAGGTGCATCCCCGCCTTTTGTCGCAGGGTCATAAGTACATCTAAGTTCGGTAATATTTCCGTCAGAATCTTTAACTACATCTGTGCACGTTACAAAATATGCATAACGCAGGCGCACTTCTCTGCCCGGTGTTAAACGGAAAAATTTCTTAGGCGCTTCTTCCATAAAATCATCACGTTCAATATAAATTTCTCTTGAGAAAGGAACTTGTCTTGTGCCTGCTGAGGAGTCTTCGGGATTATTTACCGCTTCGAGTTGTTCGATTTGACCTTCGGGGTAATTTTCTATCACAACCTTTAACGGATTAAGCACCGCCATTACGCGGGGACTTGTTTTGTTGAGGTCCTGACGCAGGCAATGCTCCAGCAGAGCAAAATCGACAGTACTGTTGAACTTATTTACGCTAATTGTCCTGCAGAAATTCCTTATCGCCTCTGGTGAAAAGCCCCGCCTTCTCATCCCGCTAAGGCTCGGCATTCTCGGGTCGTCCCAGCCGGCAACTAACTTATCCTGCACGAGTTTGAGCAGTTTCCGCTTGCTCATAACGGTATATGTCAGATTGAGCCTGGCAAATTCGATCTGCTGCGGATGATAGACCTCAAGCGCATCGAGGAACCAGTCGTATAAAGGCCTGTGATTTTCAAATTCCAGCGTACATATAGAATGCGTAATATTTTCAATCGAGTCTTCCAGGCCGTGTGCCCAGTCATACATCGGATAGACGCACCAGTTATCGCCTGTACGATGATGTGTCGCGTGGACGATTCGGTACATCACAGGGTCGCGCATATTAAAGTTGGGATGAGCCATGTCGATTTTCGCGCGGAGAGTCTTGGCGCCATCAGGAAAATCTCCGTTCTTCATCTTCTCGAAGAGCTCAAGATTTTCCTCAACGCTTCGGCTGCGATACGGACTGTCTTTGCCTCCTTCTACTCCGCCGCGATATTCTCTGGTTTGTTCTGCGGTAAGGTCGCAGACATAGGCCTTGCCTTTTTTTATAAGGTCAACCGCCCAGTCATACATCTGCTGGAAATAATCTGAGCCAAAGAAAAGATTTTCGCCCCAGTCCCAGCCGAGCCATTTTACATCTTCGATAATCGAATCAACGTATTCCTGCTCTTCCTTTTCAGGATTGGTATCGTCGAATCGCAGATGACATTTTCCGCCGAACTCAGAGGCTATCCCAAAATTAAGGCACACACTTTTTGCATGGCCGATATGCAGATAGCCGTTGGGCTCAGGCGGGAAACGCGTAACAACTCTGCCGTCCCATTTGCCGCTCTTGCAGTCGTCGGCAACTATTTGACGGACAAAGTCAAGTTTTACAGGATTTTGGTTCGCTGCATCTTGAGACATTGATAATTCCTTAAGCGCTACAGTCTTTCATACTTTACAATTGCACGGTACAAGCCGTTAATCTTTGAACCTTCAACAATCATCGGGGCATAATTTTCGTTTCGAGGCTGAAGCCTGATCTTATCTTCAGATTCGAAGAACACCCTTTTAAACGTTGTCTCATGCGGAGTCGCAAGACGAACAAAACAATCATCACCGCTTCTTACCTGGACGGCGGGAGAAAAAATAACTATATCACCTTCGACAAATTTCGGCTCCATTGAATCGCCAACGACACAAACAGCAAAAGCACCGGGATCATCAACATCAGGACAGCGTACGTAATCATCCGCAAAACCTGCCGGGTAATCAAGGTCGTCAAAATCAGCAGGGTACCCTGCAGCGACACGATTAATCACCGGTATGAGTTTGCCCGGCTTTACTTCTGGTTTATTACTATCAACTTTTAACTCACTTTCAGCAAGCAGTTCATTAATTTTGTTGCTGTCTTTTTTATCGCCAAGCGCTTTGATCAGTTTTCGCCATCGCTGATTCTCTTCCTGAGAAGCTTCAAACGACTGGCGAACATCGGCGGGCGTCCTGTCGAGATTGGCAATATACCGCAGTTCACCAGGATTAAATTTCAACACATCCTCCAGCTTGCGAAGGAGTCTGTCGCCGGGAGGATTTTTCACCTTTCCGGTCTCTATCGTTGACAGATAAGGCTTGGAAAAACCCGTTTTGGCGCTGACCTCATCAAGAGTAACATCCAGTTCGTGACGCCGTTTTCGTATAATTCGGCCTAAAGACATTTTTAAGCTCCTTAAATTATTTATTTTTAGCTTGTATACTGATTATACAACATTATAGAAAAGTTGCAAGAACAACAAACAAAAAGCTGAGTGGTTATAACCTCTTTAAAAACAAGAAATTAAGATAAGCGGCGACAGGGAGGTGTCCTAATCGCTCGTATCCAAGATGCTCATAAAGGCATTTTGAGGGATCTGCACGTTGCCGACGCTTTTCATTCTTTTTTTGCCTTCCTTTTGCTTTTTCAGCACCTTCATTTTGCGTGTAACATCACCGCCGTAGAGTTTAGCGGTTACATCTTTTCGAAATGCCCTGATTGATTCACGTGCGATTATCTTTCCGCCTATTGCAGCCTGCAATGGAATTTCAAATTGATGACGCGGGATCGCTTTCTTGAGTTTTTCAAGAATTTTTCTTCCTCTCACTTCTGCATTGGAGCGATGCACAATTAAACTCAGCGCATCGACGGCTGTTTTATTTACAAGTATATCGATCTTCACAAGGTCGCCTGCCTCAAAGCCGGTGAACTCATAATCCATCGTCGCATATCCCCTGCTGATTCCCTTTAGCTGGTCATAAAAATCATAAACTATCTCAGCAAGCGGCGCCCTGAATTCCATCATCACACGGGTCGGGCTGAGGTAATCGGTTTTTATCAACTGGCACCGCCTCAGCTCGGCAAGTTTCATAATACCGCCTATCGATTCTTTGGGAGTGATCACTTCAAGTTTAACAAAAGGTTCTCGAAGCTCTTCGATTTCAGTTCTGTCCGGCAGCTGACTCGGTGAATCAATTTTTTTTACCTCGCCCGATGTTTCGAGCACCTCATAAGTTACTGTCGGCGCTGTTTGAACAACTTCGATGTCATTTTCACGCTCAAGCCTTTCCTGGATAATCTCCATATGCAAAAGACCGAGAAATCCGCAGCGGAAACCGAACCCCAGAGCCGGGCTGTTTTGAGGAACAAATGTAAAACTGGCATCGTTAAGTGAAAGCTTCTCGAATGCCGTACGCATTTTTGCATATTCAGTATTATGGCCCGGATAAAAATCACTGAAGACCATCTGCAAAGGCGGCTTGTAGCCGGGCAACGCTTTTTTTGCAGGCTCTTTAGCCAGCGTAATAGTGTCGCCTATCGTTACGTCAGCAAGATTTTTGATGTTCGCGATTACATAACCTACTTCGCCGGTGCTTAGAGATTCAACTTTTTTCATCGCGGGCGTAAATTTCCCCAGCTCGGTGATTTGATAGTTTCGTTTAGAACCCATCATCAATACTTTATCACCCGTCTGCAATCGGCCGGACACAATCCTGACATAACATATCACACCTCGATATGCATCATAATGACTGTCGAAGACAAGAGCCTTGGTCTTTTTTGAAGCATCCCCCGGCGGCGACGGCAGAAAAGTTACGATCGCATCAAGTAATTCTTCAATTCCCTTGCCGCTTTTTGCGCTTATGTGGAAACATTCATTCTTATTTATGCCGAGTATATGTTCAACTTCCTCAGCAATAACCTCCGGCTGGGCGGCAGGCAGATCAATCTTATTAATAACCGGAATGATCTCCAGCCCTGATTCAACCGCTAAATACGCATTGGCTACCGTCTGAGCCTCGACGCCTTGAGAAGCATCGACAACCAGAAGTGCTCCTTCACACGCTGCCATCGAACGGGAAACTTCATAATGAAAATCGACATGGCCGGGCGTGTCAATAAGGTTGAGCATATACTCCCGGCCTTCATATTTATAATGCATCGTCACTGCAGAGGCCTTGACAGTAATACCCCGCTCACGCTCGATATCCATACTGTCAAGCATCTGCTCTTTAATGTCCCTTTGAGTGACCGTACCCGTAAGCACCATCAGCCTGTCGGCCAGGGTACTCTTGCCGTGGTCGATATGGGCGATAATACAAAAATTTCTAATATTGGCTATATTCATCTACTTCTTTTGGGACAATGTTAAAGCATCATTATAACTGTTTATTTTTTCAAGGCAATAGCCGTTAAAGGTCCTGATAAATAAAACTCCTGATTACTGCTGTTATGCCTCTTCATTTGTACCAATGACAAAAATAATTATTAACTAACACTTTTTTCAAAAAATCCTGTGCACGTTCTGTGTACAATATACGTATACCTACAAAGAAGTTATTACGGAAATGCTTTTAATGAACAAAACAAGAACCATATTTTCGATAAAATGCCTTGCAGCTTTTGCGGTTTTCTTTATGGTCATCCCCGCATACGCTAACTGCAAAAACAGGTGCGGGCATTCGTGCGGGGCTCTCTGCCACGAATCAATTGTCAAAGAGATACACTCCGACTGCTGCGGCCGGGATAATACAGCATCAGAAAATGTTCATACAAAAAAATGTAACGGCAACTGCTGCACGAAAGACTACAGCCCGGCAGCTGCAACTTATGAGGATAACTACCTCCTTGATAATCAATACGTCGATAGTATTTGTGAAGATACTATTGCCGATTCAGATACTGTACCAAAAAAGGTAAACTTATCAGCTAATTCACCTCTACATCTGTACAACAACACACAGGCAGTATTGTGTGTCTTTATCATTTGAGATGCACAGCGAATATGTCTTTTGACATATCGCAAAACTGTTTCTGTTTAAATTGTATTAATAATATTAAATTCTATGGAGTAATAAAATGTATAGAAAACTTACAATAATTTCACTGGCAACGCTATTCCTGGCCGCTGCTGCGTTTGCAGGTTATAATTACTCGCCGAGGCCAATGGATTTTGGAAGCTGCCAGGTAAAGGAAGGTTGCGGTTCCTGCGAAAAATGTACCTGCAAAGACTGCGCCTGCGGCAAGGACTGTAAATGTGAAAATTGCGACTGCAAAGACAAATGCGGCAAGGATTGCAAATGTGAAAAATGCGGCTGTAAGGAAGGCACCTGCAAAAGTAAATGCGGCAAAGATAAAGGCTGCAAGAAGTAACTCGCCGTTTCAAACACAACAAGGTCCGGCCCATCCCGGGCCTTGTTTTTTATCAATCGGGTTCAGCGAAATCACACAAGACACTATCAGCTATCGGCAGCGCCTGTCTCGTCAGGCTCAACCTGTTATTCTTTAACTGCAAAAGCTGCAACTCTATGCTCTTCTCTATCGAATCAGAGAAAAGCTCGTAAATATCAAAACCGGTTTTCTCTTTGTATTCTGTAAGGTTAATTCCTTTTATTAATCTCAAGCCCAATACCGCTGTCTGACACGCTTTTTCCTGCAGACTTATTTTTATTGTTGTTGCTTCTTTTTGTTCGATGTACTTTTCGATATCATTTATGTTTTCAACTCGCTCATCTCCAACATAGCTGCATGCCGCAGGCCCTATGCCGAGATAATGATTATTTTTCCAGTAAGTAAGATTGTGTTCACATTTGAAGCCTGTTTTTGCAAAATTGGAAATTTCATAATGCTCAAAGCCCGCATCTTTGAGCATATCAATAGCAGTCTCATACATCTTTCTGTCAAGTTCTTCGTCAATTGTTTTCAACTTACCTGTCGATTTGAATTTTTCCAAAGGCGTATTCTTCTCATAGGTCAGACTGTATGTGCTTATATGCTGAACATCTGTTTGCAGTGCTCTTTTCAAAGTTTCTGTCCAACTGGCCAGGTTAGATTCAGGTATTGCGAATATCAGGTCAAGACCGATATTTTCAAAACCTGTTTCTTTAGCCTCTTTCACAGTCTGCTCAATTTTTTCGACACTGTATTTTCTGCCTAAAAAATCGAGCTGGTCCTGAATAAAAGATTGTGCACCGATGGAAATCCGATTGACACCGATAGCTTTAAGCTTCGCCAACAAATCTTCATCTGCATCAGCAGGATTTATTTCAACGGTAAATTCCTCAGCTTTACCGACAAGCTCGACAACTGCAGCAAGAAAACTGCAAAGCAGCTCACGGCTAATAGAAGCCGGGCTTCCGCCGCCGATGTATAAAGTTTTAGCAGGTTTATTAAAAGAGGATTTTTTCAGCTCCAAAAGTTCTGCATCCAAAACTTTTTTCGCGTCTAATTGGCCGGTCGACCTGGAGAAAAAGCCGCAATACAGACACTTCGATTTGCAAAATGGAATATGGATATAAACTGAATTTGGCAAATTATCACTCATCAAGACTATACCACTTCACAATCGCCTGTCTTAATGCCTTTTCGGTCTTAATTGTCATAAATTCCCTGCGGACTTTTCTTATATGTGTATGACTCTTGCTGTACTGGGACATAAATTTCCTGAAGTACCCTATACATTTTCTCATATCATAAAGTTCTGTAAGTATCTCGAAATGCTGCATGACCACCTGCCCCTGCAGCTTTATGCCCGGCTGGAAAATTTCCTTCTTCCCTTCAAGCACATCTTTGATCTGGGCGTAAATCCAGGGTCTTCCGATAGCTCCCCTTGCTATCGCAACACCATCGGCGCCGCTTGAGCGGAATTTATCCACGATATCAGCAGGCTCGAACAGATCGCCGCTGCCTATAATTGTCATCCTGGAAAATTTTTTCTTCAGCTCTTTTATTATCTGCCAGTTGGCAGCTTGCCTGTATCTCTGCTCAACAGTCCTGCCGTGCACTATCAGGCCATCTACACCCTGCTTAGCAGCCTTGGCGCACAGGTCCCAAAAATCCTCACGACTGGCTTCGCTATTGTCCATTCCGATTCTCAATTTCATCATCACAGGACAATCCACCGTATCTCTTACTTTGTTAAATATCTCCATAATCTTCCAGGGCTGCTGTAAAAGTGTGCCGCCCCTGCCTTTCAGGATAACCTTCGGCACAGGACAGCCGAAATTCAGATCGATAATATCATAACCGACCCTGTGAAGGTTTTTTGCAGCCGTTGCCATCGTTTCAGGGTTTGTGCCGAGTATCTGTGCACCGATAGGATGTTCATCATCTTTTATAATATAGTTGGGCTTTTTAAATAAAGGCTCATAACAGGCGCTGCTGTCGAGCATAACCCCGCTGAATGTCAGCTCGCAGCCGAATTTCCTGGCCAGCACTCTCATCGCACGATCACTATAACCGCTAAGAGCAGCCTGGATGATTGGATTCTTAAGCTTTATATTCCCGATAGATAACATAAATAAAAATTCGAAGCACGAAATCCTAAATTCGAAACAATATCAAATGTTCAAAATCCAAATTTCCAAAACAAAAACTTCCTATGCTTATAATATAGTTTTGGATTTTTGTCATTTATATTTAGAATTTGTTTCCGCCGTAAGGTGTCCCATAGGGAGGATTTCGAGATTCGAATTTCGAGATTTTACCTCTTGCTTGTCAGATAAATTGCCTGTTCAGCAAAGATATTCGGTGCAAACTTGACCGGGCTTTTGCTATTACCTATAAGCGGTATCTTTGTTTCGATTTTCGCACCGATTTCCTCGCAAAAAGCCTCAAAATCCTTCAGCGACAGAAAATGTATATTAGGAGTATCATACCACTTAAATGGCAGCTGTTTAGTTCGCGGTGCTCTGCCTGTTAACAATCCTATCCTGCATCGCCAGTGAGCAAAATTTGGAAAACTGACTATAACTTTTTCCGCGACCCTTAAAAGCTCCGCAAAAACCTGGTGCGGATTCTTCAAAGTCTGCAAAGTCTGTGAAAGTATTGCATAGTCGAAACTGCCGTCAGGATAATAACTAAGCTTTCGCTCGATATCCCTGTGAATTATATTAAGACCTTTACTGATACAGGTACCGACAAGCTGCTGATCAACTTCGATTCCCTCGGCTTCTATGTTTTTATCATACTGCAAATTAATAAGAAGCTGCCCGTCACCGCAGCCGACATCGAGCACCCGGCTGTCCGGAGTTATCAATGATTCGATAAGTTCATAATCAACGCGTAATCTTTTTATCCTGTCCGCACCCTTCGGACTTGAAACAGCAGATGGTTTTCCAGCCTTTGGTTTTTCAAGAGTTGTGGAAAGAAAACCGCTAATCAGCCCGCCCAGTGCTTCTGGCTCAAGTAAAAAAGCATCATGACCGTAAGGTGACAAAATATTACAGTAGCTGACAGGCTTTCTCTGCGCGACAAGAGCGTTTACCATTTCTTCTGACTGGCCCGGCGTAAAAAGCCAGTCGCTGGTAAAACTTACTATCAAAAATCTCGATTTCGTCTGGGCAAAGGCCTTTTCAATTGAGCCGTAGTCTCTTTCAAGGTCAAAATAATCCATCGCCTTTGTTATATACAGATAGCTGTTGGCATCAAAGCGGTCGATAAAACTCTGGCCCTGATAATCAAGATATGTCTCGACGGAAAACTCCGAGCCGAAATCATAACTGTATTTTTCAGCGTCTCTGAGTTCCCTGCCGAACTTTTTTCTCATACTTTCTTCTGAAAGATAAGTGATATGTCCTATCATCCTGGCGGTAGCCAATCCTTTTGTTGATTTTCCGCCTGCTTCTGTATCTGCAAGTATCGCATTCCTGCCTACCGCATCAAAAGCTATTGCCTGGGCGCCAAGTCTCGGAGTCGAGGCAATCACTATCGCTGATTTAACAAAGTCAGGATATTCAATCGCCCACTGCAAAACCTGCATTCCGCCCATCGAACCGCCGATGACACCTAAAAGCTGCTTTATTTCAAGCTTGTCCAGCAATAATTTCTGAACCTTTACCATATCGGCAATGGTTATCATCGGAAAATCAAGATTATAAGGCTTGCCCGTCGCTGGGTTTATACTTGACGGTCCCGTTGTCCCGCTGCAGCCGCCCAGAAAATTGGAGCAGATAACAAAATACTTATTCGTGTCTATCGCCTTGCCGGGCCCTATCATCATATCCCACCAGCCCGGTTTTTTATCCCCGGCACTGTTAATCCCTGCCGCGTGAGCACTTCCGCTCAGAGCATGACAGATAAGCACGGCATTATCGCCGGCCGAATTCGGCTGGCCATAGGTTTCATAGGCCGCCTCCACCGGCCATAGTCTCTTTCCGCTGACCAGCTGCAAGGGACTATCGCTGTCAACGACCTTTACGGTCCTGGTCTCGACTATACCTACTGAATTTGCCTGATTTTCCGCCATAAATAAGATTTTTTATTAAATTTTGATTTTTAATTATATATAGGTCTTTTTTGGTATGCAATTTTTCTTTATACTCTTACCGTGTTTTCTATAGACACAGGTAAATAAAAGCAATATACTGTCACCTTCAATTTCTGGCTGGATAGCACACAGGGGGCAGTATTCAAGAAATTAAGAACGGTTATGAGGTAAGTTATGAGTGAAACCCTTCAGGCTGAAATTAAACGGATTTGCAAAAACTGCGGCGATGACCGCTCGAAAATGATGAATATCGTTCGAGCAGTACAGCAGCGGTTCGGCCAGGTCTCGGCCGAAGCGATGAACACTATCGCCAAATGCGTCAACTGCCCTCGCGTTGAGGTCGAAAGTGTTGTATCTTTTTACGCATTTTTATCAGAAGAGCACAAAGGTCAGGTTATCATCCGTCTGTGCAACGACGTCGTCGATAAGATGGCAGGCGCAGATGCGATAGCCGAGGCCTTTAAAAAAGAACTTGGAATTGATTTCGGCCAAACAACAAAGGATGGAAAAATAACACTCGAATACACTCCCTGCATAGGAATGTGCGACCAGGCACCGGCGGCACTTATCAACGACGAAATTATAACATATCTTTCTACCGATAAAGTAAAACAGATAGTCGCTGAACTAAAACAGCATTACGACCCTTCACAATTAAAACACCGCCTTGGCGACGGCAACAACGCCGACGAACTCGTACATTCCTGCGTACACAACGGCATAAGGAAAAAGGGTGCGGTCATCTTCTCTGATTACGAGCCCAACGCAGGTCTGAGAGATGCTCTTGCCGTAAGTCCCGCTGAGGTCATCAGCGAGGTAAAAACCGCCCGGCTCAGAGGAAGAGGCGGAGCAGGTTTCCCGACAGGAATGAAATGGCAGTTCACCCGTGCAGCTCAAGGCCATAATAAATACATCATCTGTAACGCCGACGAAGGAGAGCCCGGAACCTTTAAGGATAGAGTAATACTTACAGAAAGAGCTGATATGCTCTTTGAAGGTATGACCATCGCAGGCTACGCAATCGGAGCTGAAAACGGAATTCTATATGTAAGAGGCGAATACGCTTATCTTAAAAAACTGCTTGAAAAGATCCTGCAGGACAGACGTGACCAGAAACTGCTCGGCCACGACATACTCGGCAAAAAAGGGGTCGATTTCGATATTACTATCCAGATGGGCGCCGGCGCTTATATCTGCGGCGAAGAAACCGCACTGATAAGCTCCTGCGAAGGCCTGCGAGGCGACCCGAAAACCAGACCGCC
>JAFGGI010000001.1 GCA_016930635.1 Sedimentisphaerales bacterium
GTTATCAAGTACTCATTTTCTAACCAGAAACCCCCTTACTCTCACGCCCTCTACCCCCACACCCCTTGCTTGATAGTTATCAAGTATTGATATTTTCTCGTCTTTTTTGAGTGAGGAGTTGGCAATCCCCTAATTTTATTTTAGCGCGGAATTTTGGATTAGTACAAGGCGCTTGTCTGCCGCCGCCCGGAGGCGTACTATGGTACATTGAGGACGTGCGGTCAGGCAAAGGCAACGAAGTAATCATCCAAAATAACCGCTAAAATTTTACTATTTCTACAAGCTCGGCCAGCTTTTCTATTTTTATTACATCTTTTGGTATTTTGGCCAGTGTATTTGTGTAAGTTTCTTTGATCGCTGCCAGCATATTTGCTCCAAGAGCTCCGATGATATCGGTATCTACTCTATCCCCGACGAACAGTATATTTGAGGGGTTGCAGTTTAGTTTTTTTGCTGCTTCTATGAATATCTTTTTATTTGGCTTACGGAATTTGAACTGGTAGGAGTACAGTTTAGCATCGAAGAATTTGAGTATATCGAGTTGGGCAAGGTGTTTTTCTAAGGTTGTTTTATTTATGAAGGTATTGGAGAGCAGTCCTATTTTAGCTCCTGTTTGTTTGATTTTTGAGAGGGTCTCTTTCAGGTCTGTTTCAATTTTAGCGCATTTAGCCAGCGGCTCATACCAGCACCAGGCGAAGTCTTGCCATTGTGTATCGGTTAGTTTAACGCCTTTTTTTGTGTTGATTTTCTTAAGGATTTCGAGCGAATCGAAATCTCTTTTAATGATATTTGACCATAGATTCATTGCGCGGATAGTTAACAGGTGTCTGACGAGGAAGGGTTTGAGTTCGCCTACTGGCTGGCCGAGGTCTTTGAGGAGTTGATGTGCTTTTTTCCCGCCTTCTTTAAACAGGGCTTTGGCATCTACTTTACCGAAGTTTAGTATGGTATCACCGAGGTCGAAGACGACTGCCTGTATCTTCTTTTCTGTCAAACTGCTGCTCCTGTGAAATTACCCCTTGCAAACCCAAAAACTATCGCTCAAAAACTGTTGTTTAAGAGCTTATTGATTAAAACATTTATTTATTAAAAAGCTGCAAACCAGGAAATCCCGAATCAAGAAAACTATCGGTTAAAAAACTACAAACCAGGAAATCCTGAATCAAAAGCTGGCCATTTAAGTAACTAGCCTTTTTAAAAAACTGGCCGAGATGGGAGTCGAACCCATACGTCCTTTACGGACAAAGGATTTTAAGTCCTCAGCGTCTGCCATTCCGCCACTCGGCCGGTCAGATTCGGAACTTATAAAGTATCACTTTCCTAACTTATACAGTACCGCTTTCCTATCTGATATAGCACTACTTTCCTGGCTTATACAGTATTACGATTTCCTAATCGTCTCAGGGGAGTTATAGTATATGAGAAGGTGAGAAATGTCAATATCAGATTGTAGATGTCGGGTTTGTACGCTTAATGGGGCACAGCAGATACCGAGGGATGTGATTCGATAAGCAAACAATATCTAATTTAGTACAGGCGCGCAAAATGCTCCTGTAAATAATTACAGGAGCATTAAAATATCGTCAGAATAAAATGGGCCGGGGATAAATTAACTTCTGCCGGCCTGAGTCTGCGAAGAAGCAGCTTTTGCAATCTCCTTCCAGTCAGATTTATTGAGGAATTCAACAAGTCTGTCAAACCGCTGTCTCATTTCCTGGCAAAGAGGCTTAAATCTGGAATCATCCGAGTTCCTGGCGTCATCCTCAAGGTTTCTTCCCAATTCGGAGAGTTTTGCAGCCCCGACAGTACCAGCGGCACCCTTGAGCGAATGAGCATAAAACTTAACTTCACCTATATCATTTTTCTCGACAGCTTCTTCGAGTTTCTGCATTCTCTCGGTATTGTCCTTCATGAAAATAGGTATAATCTCATCAATTAGTTCCTCACAGCCTATTCTGTCCATAAGTAAATTCCAGTCCATTTCAAGTTCCTGGCTGTCAGCCTGGTCATTCTGCTGAGGTGTTGAGTTTTCCATATTTGTCTCCTTTACTTGAGCTTCAGTTTCCTGACGGTCATTTCCCGTCACAGAAAGATATTTCGAAAGAGTTTCCACGAGTTTTTTTCTATCGATAGGCTTTGAAAGATAATCGCTGCATCCTGCCTCGAAGCATTTTTCTTCGTCCCCCTTCATCGCACAAGCGGTCAAGGCGATTATTGGTTTTTTAAAGCCTTTTTCTATCATAGTTTTCGTTGCTTCATAACCATTCATTACGGGCATTTGTATATCCATCAGGACCACGTCGAATTCCTCGTTCATAGCTTTGTCCACTGCAAGTTTTCCATTTTCGACGATTACAGTTTCAAGGTTCATTTTTTTCAGGAGGAGTCTTGCAAGCGCCTGGTTTGTGGGACTGTCTTCGGCGATAAGCACCCTTCCCTGCAGTTTTACTTCTGTTATGTCATGGGGAGTTGTATCCCTTTGGGCCGGTTTTCCTTCTTTTGTCTGGTCTTCTGATTTTTCAGCGGCAGTTGATCCTGGTTTTTGTTTTTTCTGTGCCTCTGCAGCCGAAGGAGTTAAGGTATCTTTTTTCTCCATCGCTGACTGTGCCAATTGTGTCGGGATACAGAGGGTGAAAACCGAACCTTCATTAAGAATACTTGTTACGGATATTCTTCCGCCAAGCAGTTCGGCAAGATGATGGGTAATTGCAAGTCCGAGTCCTGTTCCGCCGAACTTTCGAATAGTGTGGCTGTCTGTATGGTAGAACGGTTTGAAGATGACATCGAGTTTTCCCTGCTGGATTCCGACGCCTGTATCTTCAATCTCGAATTTGATAAAAGGTTCAGGGTGCTCTTTTTCCCAGGATACTTTAATCATGACATGACCCTGTTCGGTAAACTTGACAGCGTTACTTACAAGGTTAAGCAGGCACTGTTTGAGTCTTGCCGGGTCGGTGCTGATAGTCAGCGGGAGCGGTTCGTTACGAACGATCTCAAAGTTAAGGTCTTTTTCCTGTGCGGCCGGTCTTATAAGCGAATCGACGGTGTCGAGGACGGATTTAATATCACACCTGGTTACTTTGACATTAAGTTTTCCGGTTTCAATTTTCGAGAAGTCTATAATATCGTTCACAAGCTGGAGGAGCTGATTTCCGCTGTCGCGAATCATTTTGAGCTGTTCTTTTTGCTGTTCGTTGAGGTTATCCTCGCTGAGCATATCGCTGAAACCTATGATGGCATTTAGCGGGATACGAATAGCATGGCTCATATTCGTGAGGAATTCATTTTTAATTCTATTTGCCTCCATTGCTCTTTGTGTCATCAGATTTGCATGACCAACAGAGGTTTGCAGCTGGCTGTTCATTTCCTCTCTCTGCTGTTCTGCGGCTTCGACCTTGCTTATAGCCGATTCGAGTTCTTTTTTATGATGATGGAGGAGTTTTTCGAGCACGATCTGGTTAAGGTGATATTTTCTTTGAGTACGTGCCAGGAAGAACAGCATAACAACGACCATGGTTATTGACAGTGCAAAAGCAGTAAGTCTTGTTTTTATAGCTTTTTCTGCGGCTCTGGACGATACCAACTCCATCATTTCTTCGATAAGGGCGGTGTAATGTGTTCTCGACACTGCAAGTATGTACCTGCAGTCCTCTGTTAATTGTATAAGTTCTCTTCGATAACTGGTATCGGGGAATTCGCTGGCGGGTTTACCGGTCAGGAGCTGGAATCTGTCTTTTGGTGAGATTTGGAGGCTGTCGGCTCCTGAGAGATATCCTACGCTATACAAAAGTCCTGTTTCCTGTTCCTGTCCTGTGACGTATGGTTCAAAATTGGTTTTGCATCCTGATTTAATACATCCGGTCAAATATGCGATGGACGGGTCAATTTTACTTTTCAGTTTTAGCCAGAAGTCGTCAGCTCTTTCTATTTTGTCTCTAAATATTTCATTTTCTGCAGCAAGTTCTTTTGTTTGCGAGGTGTTTTGAAAGGTTTTGAGCATAGCATCAAAAATTCTGATGCTGTATAGCCATTTTTTTTCGTCACTGTTAGTAGCCGGTTCAGTCAGTAAGTTCGCTGTTTCCCGTTCGAGTCCATGCCATGAATCTGCAAGGATTCTGACCCTGTTGACATTGTCATAAAAGTGATCTGTCCTGTTGTCCGCGTAAAGCATAAGCGATATTATGATGGCAGGACATAGAGTCATTACCATCACAGTCAGGATCGTCGAGTATATCTTGTTTTTGCTCTTATCTATCATTTTGAGACCTCATCTGGCGAAATTACACAACTATATTTACAAAACCTAACCATAGAATCATCGGACAATCGCAGGGGTGACTGTATCAGTACAAAAATATCCGGTGAGCCGAAACGAGGTTTTGCGCAACCTCTTTATCGGCAAGTGTTTAAAATATGAACTAAAAAAATTAATCAAAAAAAATTATGCTTTCTTTAAGTTATAGGACTAAATGTCCTTTCTATTAATAGTTTCTCTGTACCGGGTTAAATCACAGTCCAATAAAAAGGCCTTGAACGGCTCATCTTCGAATATGGGGAAGTTTAATGGAGCGTAGTTTTCGTCACCTGCGGCGAGTACAAATTTATCTCTTGCCAGGGCGGCCAGGAGCAGGCCCTTTGGTGTTTGCGGTGTGCAGAATTTTTGTCTTTTGGCGTTTTTTGGCTGAAAATAGGCTTCGTAGAAGCAGTTATTTTGTCTTTTGGTTCTTTTCGTTTTTGAGACACCGATATAGCCCGTGTTTGATTTGAGTTTTCGGTTGAGGTTGTTTTGTCTTGCGGTTACGAGTCGAAGATTTTTTCTTCTGTTGTCGAGCGGATTTCTGTTTATGTGGTCGACGAGCTGTCCCTTTTTTGCTTTTAGAATGAATCTTGGAAGCGAGGTATATTTTTTGTTTTTATAGTCACAGATAATTGGTCGGCCGGCTTTAATCATCATGCTGGCGTTTTGTATTTTCGGGTGATAGAAGATATCTTCGTCGAGTTTTATTATTTTGCCTGCGACTTTTCTGATTTTGTATTTTGGTTTTTGTTTTTTCATAAAGTCAGTTATCAGAACTCAGTTATCGGTTATCAGTAAGAAGAGTTCGCCGAAAGCGGTTCCTTAATTTTTCAGTTTTAGTTTTTCGTTTTCAGTTTTATAAGTGCCTCTATATATAGGGAAAAACTTGCGCGCTTTTTTAAAAAAAGTGCAAAAGAAAATTTTGTCCGGAATTGTAAGTGTTTATGTAAAAGGGAGAAAAATTTTTTTATTTTTTTGGAGCGCGCAAGTTTTTTCTTGCGCGCTTTCGACCCATAAAGGACAAAACGGATTCAGTTTTAATCACAGATTACGCAGATTTTTCGGATAGTTACTAACCACGAATATGCATAAATAATCAATAACCAGGGTACAATTATCAATAAATGACCAATTTCCAATGACCAAAGAACTGAGATTCTTCGGTTTCCGCCGTCGTTAAAAACTGTGGCGGACAAGTCGTTCAGAATAACGGGGAAAAGTGTGAATGTGTGAAAGGTGGGAAAAGTTAAAAAGGACATCGGGTTATCAGGAGATCAGGGCGCAGGATATCAGGGTAACAGGAGAGCAGGGTGCAGGGAATCAGGTTATCAGGGTGAGATTGCCGCGGCCTTCGGCCTCGCAATGACATGTAGAAAGGTTTAAAAGGTGTGAAGGGTAGGAAAGTGGGAAAGTCATTGGTATTTAGTATATGGTATTTGGTGCGGGGCAAGCACCTCCAACCGGTGGTAAAACCGGGATTTATACAACCTACAAAATCATTGACAGAGAGGCTAATTTTGGCTATTATGCCGGTCCTTTGTAATAGCCACCAGGGCACTAAGGCGCTAAGGAAGTATAAATTATCTTAAAATCACGATTAATAGTAAGAAGGGAAATTATGGCAGCTAAAACGAATCCAGGCTTGAATGAGCTTGACGAAAAGTGTATCCAGACAATCAGATTTTTATCGATGGACGGCGTTCAGAAGGCCAAGAGCGGTCATCCGGGGATGCCTATGGGGATGGCACCTGCGGCGTATGTTTTATGGACGAGGCATATGCGGCACAATCCTGCTAATCCGAAATGGCTGGGGAGGGACAGATTCGTTTTAAGTGCAGGTCATGGAAGTATGCTGCTGTATTCGCTTTTATATCTGACCGGATATGATGTCAGCCTGGACGATCTGAAAAACTTTCGGCAATGGGGAAGCAAGACGCCCGGGCATCCGGAGTTCGGTCATACGCCCGGTGTCGAGGCAACGACGGGTCCTTTGGGGCAGGGAATAAGTAATTCGGTCGGAATGGCGATTGCGCAAAAGTATTTGTCTGCGTATTTCGATAAAGACGGTTCGAATTTGTTCGACTATAAAATCTATGTTATAGCAGGCGACGGGGATTTGCAGGAAGGAGTTGCATCGGAGGCCTGTTCGCTGGCGGGACATCTGGGGTTAGGAAATCTAATCGTGATTTACGATGACAATCATATCTCCATTGACGGAAATACAAAACTTTCATTCACAGAAGACCGGGCAAAAAGATTTGAGGCTTACGGCTGGAACGTGCAAATCGTTGATGGTGACGGAAATGATATGGCTTCGTTCGAGAAGGCTTTGAAAAAAGCACAGAACCAGAAAGACAAGCCCAATATAATCAATCTTCGCACGCATATCGGCTACGGCAGTCCGAATTTTCAGGATACTCACACGGCACACGGTGCGCCGCTGGGCGAAGATGAGATAAAGCTGATAAAGAAGAATTTCGGCTGGGATCCTGAAAAGACTTTTGTTGTTCCTGATGAAGTTCTTGAGCATATGCAGAAGGAAAAAGACAAAGGTTCTGCGCTGGAGAAAGAATGGAACGACAAGTTTGAGAAATATTCGCAGCAGAATCCTGAGCTTGCTGAGTTGATCAATAATCCTTATCCGCAGATAACTGACCTGCCGACGTTCCCTCCTGAGCCGTTGTCGACAAGGAAGGCATCTGGGGCGACACTTGATATGCTGATGCCCAAGATGCCGCTGGTCCTGGGCGGGTCGGCGGACTTGACGCCATCGAATAATACGAGATACAAAGGCGTAGAGGATTTTCAGAAAGACAATCCGACAGGCAGATATATCCGCTACGGGGTAAGGGAGCACGGGATGGCGGCGATAATGAATGGAATCGGTATGAGTGAACTGCTTCGGGCATACGGCGGGACGTTTTTCTGCTTCAGTGATTATATGCGGCCTGCGGTACGGGTTGCGGCGATGAGCGGGTATCGAACGATATTCGTATTTACGCACGACACAATCGGGCTCGGCGAAGACGGGCCGACACATCAGCCTGTCGAACATATTGCGGCGTTGAGACTGATACCGAAGATACTCGTGCTGCGGCCGGCGGACGCGAACGAGACGGCTTATGCGTGGAAGATCGCGCTGGAACATACGGAAGGACCTGTTGCGCTGCTGTTGACGAGACAAAATATCACGACATTTGACAGGACAAAATATCCGGCAGCGGCGAATATCGAAAAAGGCGCTTATGTTTTCGTCAAAGCAGATAAGCCTGATGTAATAATTATTGGCGTTGGGTCTGAGATGGAAATCGCGGTCAAGGCCGCTGAGAAACTGGCGGCGGAGAATATCAAGGCGCAGGTTGTCAATTTTGCAAGTTGGGAATTGTTCGAAAAGCAGGATAAGGCGTACAGGAATTCTGTTCTGCCGGCGAGCATCAAGGCGAGAGTTGCCGTTGAGGCCGGGGTAGAGATGGGCTGGTCGAAATATATCGGCGATGCGGGCGAATTTGTCGGAATGCACAGCTTTGGTATTTCGGCACCTTATAAAGTCTGTTATGAAAAGTTCGGAATCACGGCTGATGCGGTGGCAGCGGCAGCGAAGAAAAGCATTGCGGCGGTGAAATAATAAATCTCGCACCAATTTATTTTACCGTGGTGATATAGGAATATTTAAATTCTTAATTGGTGCGGGACAATACCCCCCGGCACAGGTCCGGGGGCTAAACAAATATGAAACGCAAAATTAAAACTATTGCAGTGATGACAGGCGGCGGGGATTGCCCGGGGCTTAATGCTGTTATACGGGCGGTGACGAAAACGGCTATCTCGAAATATGGTATGAAGGTCTGGGGAATCGAGGACGGGTACCTGGGCCTGATAGAAAAAAGGTTTCGGCCGCTCAGTTATGAAGATGTCAGTAATATTCTCGAGGCAGGCGGGACGATATTAGGTTCGAACAATACGACAAATCCTTCTAAATATCCGGTCAAAAGTAAGTCGGGTAAAATCGTATTCAAAGATGTTTCAAATCTTTGCATCCGGAATTTAAAACAGAAAAAAATTGATGCGCTTATCTGCATTGGCGGAGACGGGACACAGACAAGCTCAGCAGTATTTGCGAAAAAAGGGCTTACTGTAATAGGTGTGCCGAAGACTATCGATAACGACCTTTGGGGGACGGATGTTACTTTCGGATTCGACACGGCTGTGACGACGGCGACGGAAGCAATAGATAAACTTCGCACAACTGCAAGTTCTCATCACCGTGTTATGGTCGTCGAGGTTATGGGGAGATACGCGGGCTGGATCGCACTGCATTGTGGAGTTGCGAGCGGAAGTGACGTGATCTTGATACCTGAAATTCCGTACAAAATTGAAAACGTCTGTAAATTTGTTCAGCAACGAAGTAAAAAAGGCAAGAGTTACAGTCTTGTAGTTGTTGCTGAAGGTGCAAAAGAAGTTGGCGGGAAAATGACTGTCAGTAAAACCTGTGCGTTAAGTCCTGACCCGATTCGTTTGGGAGGGATCGCGAATAAATTAGCCGGGCAGATAGAAGAGATTACAAAACTTGAGACACGAGCGGTAACTTTAGGTTATATTCAAAGAGGCGGGGCGCCGACGCCCTGGGACAGGATACTGGGGACAAGTTTTGGTAATGCGGCAATTGAATTATTAGTCAGCGGAGTGAAAAATCGCCTGGTTGTTCTGAAGAATAATAAGCTTTCAAGTGTGCCGTTGTCGCAGGTGGCAGGAAAGACGAGGACAATACCAAAAAATCATCCGCTGATAAAGGCTGGGCGAGCAGTTAATACGTGTTTTGGCGACTAAAAATATATACTTTTCCTTCTTAGTAAAGCAGTTAAACTCTGCGCAAATAGGCTGGAATCTTCTTGTTTTTTTGCCGTATCTGTGGTATACAGGCAATACATAGTCGGAGGTTATTTTGGAGGTGTGAAAAATGAGAAGAACCATTCTTTGTGTTTCAATTATCCTGGCAATTTTATTAATTTCAGAAAGAGCAAATGCCTGGCCGCCGAGTGATACAGACATTGTCCCATCTGTTCCTACAACATCTGATGTCATTAGTATAACCTTATCAGGTGACTGGCCTGATGACTGTATACCAAACGGGTCAAGTGTGTCCGTGGCGGGTAATGATATTTATTTTGACGTGTATCATTACTATCCGCCGGGGACAATTTGTCTTGCTATTGTTATGCCGTGGGATGAAACTCAAGTTGTCGGCCCCCTGTCCGAAGGCACTTACAATATTTATGCGATGCTGAACGGAAGTGAAACAGTATATATGACATCCTTTCTTGTGACGAATAATCAGTTCATACTCAGCACAGATTCGCTTAACATACCGGAAGGACAAAGCAATACATTCACCGTAAGACTTTTAGCAAATCCGGGCGGAACGGTGGAAGTGACTGTTGCAAACTCTTCCGGCGATCCTGATATTACGGTTCAGTCAGGGGCGCTGCTGACTTTTGATTCATCAAATTATTTCACTCCGCAAACAGTTACCATCGCTGCAGTCGAAGATGAAGATTATCTGGACGGTACTGCTGTCATCTCGGTCAGTGCCGCCGGGTATGTGACGAGTGATGTCAGCGTAACTGAACTTGATAATGATACGCCGGCGGTGCTGTACGTTGACGGCGATGCGAACGGTGTAAACGACGGGACAAGCTGGTCAGATGCTTTCAATGACCTGCAAGAGGCTCTGAGCGTTGCGGCGGTGTATACTGAAGTGGAGGAAATACATATAGCAGAAGGTGTTTACAGGCCTGCAGGAGCAGGAGGAAATCGTAACACCGAGTTTCAACTTGTTTATGATGTAGATGTTAAAGGCGGATATGCCGGTGTCGGTGAGCCGGATCCTAATGTAAGAAATATCAGCTATTATGAAACGGTTCTTAGCGGCGACCTTAACGGCGATGACGGTCCTAACTTCACTAACAGAGGAGATAACAGTTACACCGTTGTCAAGGGGCATAATATGGTTTTGCTGGATGGATGTGTTATTACCGGCGGCGATGGCGGTAACGGAGGCGGTATAGATGTCAGCGGCACCAATATAACAATCAGCAACTGTACAATTATTAATAACCGCGGTCCTTACGGCGGCGGAGTGTATAGTTACAGAGGCAGTCCAACATTAAAAAACTGCCTGCTTATCGGTAATCAGGCAAAACCCAATTCTATTGGAAGCGGCGGCGGAATATACTGTGCAAGCGACAATACCTGTTATCCTGTATTAACTAACTGTACTTTTGTCGATAATTCAGCAAATAATACGGGCGGCGGAATATGCAGTTTTTCAACATGTCAAATGACAGTTACTGACTGTATTCTCTGGAATAACAGTGACAGCGGCGGGACAGATGAATCCGGACAGATCTATGCTACCAACCTAACCTTAAACTACAGCTGCATCCAGGGTTTGACGGGGGCCCTGGGCGGTGTGGGCAATATCGGAGATGACCCACTCTTTGCAAGCGGGCCTTTCGGCGATTATTATCTGAGCCAGATTGTATCAGGACAGTCGAGCAACAGTCCGTGTGTTGATACAGGCAGTCAAGCAGCAATTGCTTCAGGTATGGCCCTTCTTACGACACGAACCAATGAGACCTGCGACCGTGGAGTCGTAGATATGGGATATCATTATATGCCGAGCATTTTCAGTTCACCTGATATTGACAAGAGTCTTAGTGTTGATAACTTTGATCTCCAGCTTTTAGCCAATGACTGGCGTCTGGGCGGGGAGAGTTTAGCCGGCGACCTTACGAGAGACTTGTATGTTGACTTTGCCGATGTTTTGATATTGGCAGATGCCTGGCTGGATTGTTTCGTGCAACCTGCAAGTAATCCGGAACCTGTTAACGGCGAAACATATGTTAATCCGGATGTAGTCCTTTGCTGGACCGCAGGCGCGGGTGCATCAGAACATGATGTTTATCTCGGAACCGACGCTAATGCGGTAGCGGATGCTGATCACCTATCGGCAGAATTTATGGGCACTGCTGTAGATGCGAACTTTGGTCCGTGCGATCTTGACGCAAACACACCTTATTACTGGCGAATCGATGAGGTAGGGCCAAGGTGTGCAGCTGTCGGAGATGTATGGAGTTTTCAAACGGTCGGTGAACCTAATTTACTGGAAGGTTTAGTTGCACACTGGATGTTTGATGAAGGGACCGGCAGCGTTGCCGGCGACAGCGCTAATGGTCATAACGGTACAATCACCGGTGCGACATGGACGACGGGTAAAATCGGCGGCGCATTAAATTTCGACGGCAATAATGATTATGTTCGGGTGCCGAACCATTCTGATTTTGATTTTCCGGCAGGATTTTCTCTATGTGCGTGGGCTCAGCCCGGGGTTAACGATGTTCACGGCAGAATTGTTTATCGCTACGATGCGAGTTCTCAGGATGGTTATTTTGTAAGTCAGGCACAGCAGGGGTCATATAATCTCAATGTGTATGTTGGCGGCAGTAACAGTTATGTGGCAAGTGATGTTGAGCCAAATGCCGGGCAATGGGCATATATAGTTGCGGTTCGTCAGAGTGACGGCGATCTGAATATTTATGTTGATGGCAACATTCAGAGTGAAATTACTAATGCATCCGGCGAGATTGATTCGAGCGGCGATATTTTCATCGGAGTTGATCTCGGTCTGAATTGGGATTTTACCGGTAAGATAGATGATATTCGTATTTATAATCGACCTCTAACAGGCCTGGAAATTGGGCTGCTTTATGATGAGGGGATGAGTCCGTAACTTTTGATATTTTAAAGCAAATTTATATAGCAGGCTGGTTTAAACCGGCCTGTTTTTTTATGGTATTGTCCGACGGGTTGTTTCTGGCTATAATACAATAAAGCAAATGTACCTTTGTCAGAACAAAAGTGCAGAAGAGGTGATCTCTGGGCTCAAGGCCGCTGACAACAGGGCGGTAAAAGTTTCAGGGACATGGGGATCCTTTGCGCCTCTGCTGGCGATGCACATCAAAGAACAGTTAAAAAGGCCAATTCTTTATATAAGCCCTCATTTAGATGACGCTGATAATGTGGTCGATGACCTGGTCGGGTTCGGCTGCAGGAATGTCGAGACACTTCTGGGCTGGGCAGGTGAGGAATTTATAGATACGACCGATGAGACGGCGGCGGCGAGGGCAAGGCTGGTGCTGAAACTTTTTGCCAACAAAGGCAAAGACGGATATCCGGATATTATTTCAGCATCTGTTCAATCGCTGATGCAGTCTGTGCCTAAACCTGAGGGGCTCTTTGAAAAAGGATTGTCTCTGAAAACCGGCGAGACTGTCAGTATGGAACAAACGGCCGGCTGGCTGGTGGATAACGGATTCGAGTCGGTCGGGCAGATAGATATGCCGGGGCAGTTCGCGAGAAGAGGCGGGATAATCGACATCTTTGCGCCGGTGACAGCACAATCCAACCAGGCACAAACTTTGAGGGTGGAATTTTTCAGCGACCAGATAGAGAGTATAAGAACAATAGACCTCGAGACTCAATTGTCAACGGGCAATATCGACAGTATTACGATCACATCTGCGCTGGGAGAAGATGACGAGCAGGTTTTGTTTTTGGAAACGATAGATCCTGAGACGATTATCTTTATAGAAGAGGCCGGCAGTGTGCAGGAAGTTGCGGAAGTTTTTATCAGGAGGGTAGAAAAACCTGAGAGTCTTTATAACTGGAACAGAATATTTACGGCAACAGGAGATTTTAAGAAAGTATTCATCAGCAGATTCGCATCGGATGATGAAAGTCTTGAGATACATGTAAAAAGTACTGCAGAGTTCGAAAAAAAAGGCGGACCTGTATGGGCAGGACACAGGGAGACGCTGCAGGAATTAGTCAAGCTGTCACAGGACGGGTGGGATGTACATATGTACTGCGAGACGGAGGCGGAAGTAAAAAGAGTAAAGGAAATAATATCTGAACACCGCCAAAGTGCTGGCGGGGCTAACCAAGGGATACATTTGCCTATCGGGTTCATTCATCAAGGATTTATAATCGAAGAATTGAAACTAATCGTCGCGACACACCACGAGCTGTTCGGGCAGTCGATCGTTCGCAGGACCGCAAGGCCGATAGGCGCATCGGTGTCGGTCGATTCGGCGACAGACCTGAACAAAGGCGATTATGTAGTACATATCAATTACGGGATCGGAAAATTCAGGGGTATAAAAACTATCGAAAAAGACGGAGTAAAGTGTGAGTTCCTTACACTTTTATACGCAGATGGAGTTGTTATCCATGTGCCGGCTGTGAATATAGGTCTTGTTCAAAAATATATCGGTACAGGGACGGGCAGGCCCAACCTGAGCAAGATAGGTACGAAGAAATGGGAAAGACAGAAGAAAAAGGCGGCGGCGGCAACGGCAGAGCTGGCGGCAGAACTTCTGGAGGTGCAGGCAAGACGACAAAGTATGACGGGGATAGCGTTCGGGAAAGATAGTAACTGGCAGAGAGAATTCGAAGAATCCTTTCTCTACCAGGAAACGCCTGACCAGATGACGGCGTGTGAAGCGATAAAGGCAGATATGCAAAAACCTGTGCCGATGGACAGGCTGCTTTGCGGTGATGTCGGTTACGGCAAGACCGAACTTGCGATGCGGGCGGCTTTTAAAGCAGTCGAAGGCGGCAGGCAGGTTGCAGTGCTTGTTCCAACTACCGTTTTATGTATTCAGCATGAAAGAACTTTTACACAGAGATTTACAGATTTTCCGATAGTTATCGAATCGGTCAATCGTTTTCGAACAAAGGCGCAGGCAACCGATATTCTGACGAGATGCAAACAGGGGAAAGTTGATGTTCTTATCGGGACACATCGTTTGCTGAGCAAAGATGTAGGATTTAAAGACCTGGGGCTGCTGATAATAGATGAAGAGCAGCGGTTCGGAGTTGAGCATAAAGAGAAGCTGAAAAAGATGCGTCTCAATGTCGATGTTCTTACGCTGACGGCGACGCCGATACCGAGGACGCTTCATATGGCACTTTTGGGACTGCGAGACATAAGTGCACTTGCGACTGCGCCGCTGGACAGGCGGGCAGTAGTTACACATGTAAGAAAATATGACAAGGAATTGATAAAAAAGGCTGTGACAGTCGAGCTTAATCGGCAGGGACAGGTTTTTTTAGTACATAACAGGGTTCAGACTATAGAAAAGTTCGCCGAGGAGATACAGAAAATCGTGCCGGAGGCGAAAATACGTATTGCTCACGGGCAGATGACCAAAAGCAGGCTCGAAAAAGCAATGATAGATTTTGTGCTCGGCAAAGTTGATGTGCTTTTGTGCTCGGCGATAATCGAGTCGGGTATTGACATACCGAATGCTAATACGATGATAGTTAATGACGCTGACAGGTTCGGGCTGGCGCAGCTTCACCAGCTTCGCGGGCGTGTCGGGAGGTTTAAGTACAGGGCGTTTGCGTATTTTCTGCTGCCGAGGTCGCGGAATATTACGCCGATAGCGGTGAAGAGGTTAAAAGCTATCGAAGAATATTCACAATTAGGTGCGGGATTTAAAATCGCGCTTCGTGATCTTGAGATACGCGGGGCAGGCAATATACTCGGGCCTGAGCAGTCGGGGCATATTAATACTGTCGGTTATGAACTTTTCTGCAGGCTTTTGAGTAATGCGGTTAAACGGATAAAAAACGAGCCTGTCGAAAAAGAGTCGCTGACAGTTATTGACCTGGGATTTTCAAGTTGTATTCCGCGGAATTATATTCCTTCGGATTCGCAGCGGATGAATGTGTATCGGCAAATTGCCCTGGCCAGGACAAGTGAAGACCTCGGCAGGATAACAGAACAGATGAACGATATGTTCGGGCCTGTGAAAGAAGAGATACAAAGACTGATGGACCTTGCCGAGATACGGATACTCGCATCTGCATATGATATCAGTTCAATTACAAGGTCGGGTAATGATATCGTTTTTGCTTTCAGGACAGAAGCAAAACCACAGGAGACAGCCAAAATGTTTGCAGATGCGCCCGGGGCGGTTCGGGTACCGGACTCATCTGTCGTACACATAAGGCTGGAGGAGAAATATTTCGAGCCTGAGACGCTATTTGCGGTACTTAGAAAAATCCTTCGCAAAAAGGGGTGAACTAAATTATAATTCAAACCCCCAACATAAAGTTGGGGGCTAAACGAACCGGTATTAACAGGGAGTTTATATGAACACAAGAACCAGGATTTATCTGCTGATAACATTGGGAGTGCTTATATTGGTTTGCGGGTGCAAGAAGCGGAAGAAGATAGATATTGAAGATATTGAGCTGCCGCCTGCACCGAAGCTGCCCGAGCCGGCGGGCGGGATTGTGCTGTCAATCGAATCGACCGCGATAAGCGCTGATGAACTTATTGAACCGGTGAGTGAGCAGCTGGCTGCATTGGCCGGTCAGTATGATTATCCGATATTCAAGAAAAAGGCATCGGCTATGATGGGCGGAGTTCTGCTGCAGAAGATAGCTGATATAAAACTTTATATAAAGGCCAAGGCTGCGCTGCCGGAGAATATCGATGAAGACAAGATAGACCAGGTAGTCGAGCAGGAGGTTCAGAGATTTATCGCTACTTACGGCGGGAACTATGCTACTGTCGAAGATATGCTGAAAAGAATGGGTATAACTTGGCAGGATTTTCATGATCAGCAAAAAAGAGCGATACTTGTCCAATCCTTTGTTTCAGAGGAAGTGAAGGTAGAAAAACCGATCACTCATTCGGAGCTGCGCGAATATTATGAGTCAATTAAGGAAGGCTCTTACGGGCATGAGCCTTTTTATGAGATCCGGCTGATAGACCTGGATATTCGGGAATTTTCCGATGCGAATACTTCGCCGGCGCAGGCGAGAGATAAGGCGATGGAGTTTGCACAGAAGCTGAAAAGAAGAATTGACAATGAAGATAATTTTGCTGAGCTTGCCAAGCTGCACTCACAGGATGAATCGGCTCCTAACGGCGGGCTGTGGAAGCCTTTTGGGCCGGGGGCGCTGGTGGCGCCTTATGATATGATAGAAATCATCGCAAGTAATATAGAGATAGGAAGGGTCAGCGATCCTGTTTTTGCGGACGACCATGTTTTTATTGTGAAACTTGAAAATAAAGATGAAGGCGGTTATGAGCCTTTCGAAAAGGTGCAGACGGAAGTTGAGGGAAGATATGTTCTGGAAAGAAGAGAGAAGATGGTTGATAAGATGATAGGCGAGATAATGTCACAGGTAGATCTTTCCTATGCAGATAATTTTATGGAATACTGTGTGCAGCAGGCGTGGATGCGGTTTGGGCGGTAAGGAAATGGAAAAGATACTTCACGGCATAGACCTGGTTGATTTTGGTCGGATAGAAGAAATGATAGGCCGGCACGGCGATCATTTTCTCGACAGGATATTTACAAAGACTGAACAGCATCAGGCGAACGAGATAAAAAACCGGACTGAAAGACTGGCCGGGAGGTTCGCGGCGAAAGAGGCAGTCCTTAAGCTTCTCGGTACCGGCTGGCGAGGAAAGATAGCCTGGACGGATATCGAGGTAATCAATAATGAATATGGCCAGCCCAAGGTGAATCTCGACGGAGAGGTAAAAAAGATCGCATCAAGGATGAAGGTGAAAGATATCAGTTTAAGTATCACACATACAGCCAATTTCGCTATTGCATCGGCTGTCGGACTGGCAGAAGAATAGCCACGAAGACACAAAGGCACAAATATTTCAACTTACATAGTGCTTTTAGACAACTATAAATTTTCGAATCATGTCGAGGGCTTTCTTGGGGCTGGATACTGGAAGAATACCGTTATCAAAACGATTTTCAAGCGTTGCAATTGATTTAAAATCTCAAAAAAGCTATACTTATCAAAATGTCTAATGGAACAAACAAACATAAATTCGACTGTATTGTAATCGGTGCAGGACACGCTGGAGCCGAAGCGGCGCACGCAGCAGCAAAAATGGGAGCAAATACCCTTCTTGTAACTATCAGTAAAGATACTATCGCAAAGGCAAGCTGTAACCCGGCTATAGGAGGGATAGCAAAGGGACAAATCGTCAGGGAAATCGATGCGATGGGCGGGCTGATGGGAATTGCGACAGATGCGACAGGAATACAGTTTCGGATTCTTAACCGATCCAAGGGCCCTGCTGTCCGTTCACCAAGGGCACAGATAGATAAATACAAATACAGCAAATTCGTTCACCAGTTACTTGAAGAAACAGACAACCTTACAATCGTAGAAGCACTTGCTGCTGAAATTCTAACGGAAGATAATCAAGTCAAAGGCATTGTCTGTACAGACGGGAAGACTTTTTACAGCGGTGCGGTAATTGTCGCGACTGGAACTTTTCTTAAAGGTATAATGCATACGGGCACGACGCAGTGGCAAGGCGGAAGGCTCGATGAGCCTGCGGCAAATGAGCTGTCGGATTCGCTGCGGAAACTGGGGCTGGAGGTAAAACGGTTAAAAACAGGGACGCCTGCAAGACTCGATGGTAAAACGATAGACTACGATAAGACAGAAATTCAATACGGCGATGAGGAGCCTGTTCCATTTTCGTTTATGACGGATGCTATCAATCGGAAACAAGTGCCCTGCTGGAAGACATATACCAACGAAGATATACATAAGCTGTTGCGCGATAATCTCGACAGGGCGCCGCTTTATACGGGGCAGATAAAAACTATCGGGCCGAGATACTGTCCGAGCATAGAGACGAAAATCATTCGTTTTCCTGATAAAAACAGGCATCTTGTATTTCTCGAGCCGGAGGATGAAAAGATAACAACGATATACTGTAACGGGATAAGTACTTCTGTGCCGAAAGATGTGCAAAAGCAGATGCTGAAACTTTTGGCGGGGACCGAAAACGCAAAAATTATTCACTATGCCTACGCAATCGAATATGACTACTGCCCTGCTGAACAATTAAAGGTAAATCTCGAGACTAAAAGGATAAAGGGGCTGTTTCTGGCAGGTCAGATAAATGGGACGAGCGGGTATGAAGAGGCGGCAGGCCAGGGACTGATGGCAGGGATAAATGCGGTAAGGATGCTCGACGGAGCTGAGCCGGTGGTGCTGGGCAGAGACCAGGCGTATATCGGCGTTATGATAGATGACCTGCTTACGCGGGAAATTGACGAACCTTATCGGATGTTCACATCTCGTGCTGAGTGGCGGCTGAGTTTACGGTCCGATAACGCGGACAGGAGATTGACTCAAATCGGCAAATCGGTCGGATTAGTAGATGATAAGCGATGGGAAAAGTTTCAGCATAAATGCAATCAGATAGATGAGCTTGCTGAGGTTTTAAAAAATAAACAAACGGAGGGAGTGAGTTTTTGGCGGCAGCTAAGCCAGCCTACAAGTTTGCTGGCTGAACGATTGGGCGATATTGACGAAGTGGCGAAACTAAATTTTGCTGATGAGGTTATCGAGGCGACTGCTATCGAGGCGAAATATGAGGGGTATCTTACCAAACAGGAAAAAATAGTTGCGCGGATGAGGAAGATGGAAGAATATAAACTGCCGGCGGAACTCGATTATGACAAGATCGACCATCTTCGTGCAGAGGCGAGGGAAAAGCTTAAGAAGTTCCGCCCTTTTACGCTGGGCCAGGCCGGGAGAATCGGGGGTATAACACCTGCGGATGTTATAGTTATACAGATATATCTTAAGAAGCATCACGGAGCGTAAGAGTTTTGAGATTTAGTCCGGGACTACATTAATAACTGATATCTCGGCTTCTGCTAACTGGTTCTGCTCGGCTGGTTTGAATGGCAGCGGTTCGTCAAATTGTACTGCTACGCGTTTTAGCTGACTGTCGCCTCCGCCGATACGACAGACTTTTGCTGTGCGTGTGAATTTTCTGTTTTGCACATTACCCTGCGGCGAGAACCATGGAACTGTGAAGCGGGCGGTGATTTGATTTCCGGTGGCGGGACAGCCATTTTTATAACAGTTAAAAGCCATGCCGCCGGAGCTTACATCTACCAGTTGGCCCTGGAGGGCTGAATCCCGACCTTGAGGTGTGAACCAAAGCGGGCCGGTGAGTTTCAAGCGTTCTTCTCTCCGGCGTTCTTTGAAATCGCACTCGTCAGTGTTATCGCCTGAGACATCTTTCAAAATCCATACTGTCTTTTCGACAACCGCTTTCCATTGCGAAGCGTTAAAACCCTGAATTATTGTCTCGGCGGCGATATGGCAAATGAATCTGGCGTTTTTGGGCATAACGACCCTTGTGCCGCAGACGATCCTGCCGTTGTAAACATAAAGATTCAACGGCGCATTGGCAGCACTGGGGCGATTTTGGATCGCCTTTGAAATAAGCTGTTCTATTTTAGGTATATCCATACTTTGGCTCTGAAATAACTATCAGGCAGTATCGGCATATTTTAAAAAGGGCTTAAAAGACAAAATTAACGACTGGACAGACGATAGAAAACTGCAAGAATTATGAGACTTTTGGGAATTTGGTCTTGAAAGACAGGACGTATTTTTCTAAAATCCGCCTCAAGCGGATGAATCTGCCGAATTTCGTTATTTTGGAAAGGTTAAGAGTAAAATGTATGTAATACCCGCAATCGACCTTCTCGGCGGAAAATGTGTCCGCCTTATCCAGGGTGAATACCACCGCAACATCAACTATGAAGAAAATCCTGCAAAAAAGGCGATAGAATTTCTCCAGGCAGGAGCCGAGTGGCTGCATATCATAGACCTGGACGGGGCCAAGGTCGGCAAATGTGTTAACGTCGATGCAATTCGAGATATTATTCAGCACGTCAAGGAACTGAAGGTTCAGGTTGGCGGCGGTATCCGCGACAGAGAATCCATCAGTAAGATACTCGATATGGGTGTAACACGCGTAATTTTGGGCACCAAGGCGATAAGCGATTTTGGATGGTTCAGTGATGTAGCAAAAGAATTTGCGGGTAAAGTGGTTTTAAGCCTTGATGCCAGGGGCAGCAAGGTAGCAACACACGGCTGGAAAAAAGACAATCCCCAGGAGCTTATCGACCTTGCCAAGCAGGCGGCAGGTCTGCCATTGTCGGCAATTATCTATACCGACATCAACAAGGACGGGATGCTGGCGGGGCCTAATATCGAAAGGACCAGGGCATTGGCAGAAGCGGTCGATATCCCTATTATCGCGGCCGGGGGAGTGACGACCATAGAGGATATAAAGAAGCTTGCCGAGGTAAAAGTGATATCGGCAGCAATCGTCGGCAGAGCTCTCTATGAGGAAACTATGGGCCTGGCAGAGGCTATAAAACTCTGTCAGGAGCTTGACGGATAGAAAGAAGCCAGAATTTCTTTGACTGTCAGGTTAAAGTCATTATACTGGCTGACTTAAATAATCCGGTCTGATTTTCATGGAGGCAGTCGATGTATAAAGGCAAAATTGTATCAGAAGGGATTACATTTGATGATGTTCTGCTGATCCCTGCTAAGAGCGATTTTGTGCCTACAGAAACCGATACGTCGACAAGACTTACGAACAATATCCGCATAAATATTCCCATCGTTTCAGCAGCAATGGACACCGTTACCGAATCTGCGCTGGCGATCGCGCTGGCACAGGAAGGCGGTATCGGGATGATACATAAGAATCTCGATATTGAGACCCAGCAGCGTGAGGTGGAGAAGGTAAAACGCAGTGAAAACGGGGTTATTTTAGACCCTGTGACGCTGGAGCCTAATCAGACCGTTCAACGAGCATTGGAGGTGATGAACGAGCAGAACGTTTCAGGTATTCCGATAGTCGAAGGCAAAAAGCTGGTAGGGATACTTACAAGACGAGACCTGAAATTCCTCAAGGACCAGAGTGTCAGGCTAAGTGAGGTTATGACAAAGGATAATCTGGTCACTGCAGCGGCAAATACTACACTGGAACAGGCTAAAGAGGTGCTGCAAAAACATAAAATTGAAAAGCTTTTACTGGTTAATAGTAATTTCGAACTTGCGGGTTTGATAACCATGCGTGATATCGACAGGGTTCAGCTGTTTCCCAATGCAGTAAGAGACGAGCGAGGCAGGCTGCGGGTGGGGGCGGCTGTCGGGGTGAAGGATTTCGACAGGATAGAGGCATTGATAGAAGCTGAAGTGGATGTGCTGGTGGTCGATACGGCTCACGGGCATTCGCAAAACGTTATCGATACCGTAAAAGAGATAAAGAAAAGCTATGATATCGATGTTGTCGCAGGTAATGTCGCGACAGCGGAAGCAGCTGTTGACCTTATAAAGGCAGGTGTTAATGCCGTCAAGGTCGGTATCGGGCCCGGGGCGATCTGTACGACAAGGGTTATAAGCGGTGTTGGTGTGCCGCAGATATCGGCAATTATGGATTGTGCGGCGGCGGCGGACAAATACGATATACCTATTATCGCTGACGGCGGAATAAGGATGTCGGGCGATATTACAAAGGCTATCGCAGCAGGGGCAAGCAGCGTTATGCTCGGTTCACTTCTGGCAGGTCTGGATGAAAGTCCCGGGCTGCTGGTAATATATAAAGGAAGACAGTTTAAAGAATACCGCGGTATGGGTTCGTTGGGCGCGATGGTAAAAGGTTCCGCCGATAGATATGGGCAGAAATCTTCGGCCAGCAAGGAGAAGCTCGTACCTGAGGGAGTCGAAGGGAGGGTTCCCTATCGCGGTCTTTTAAGTAATTTCATCTATCAGCTTGTCGGCGGTTTGCGGGCAGGGATGGGTTACTGCGGGACGCCGACGACCGAGCTTTTACGAACGAAGGCGAAATTTGTCCGCATCGGCACAGCAGGGGTCAATGAATCGCATCCGCATGATATCCTGATCACGAAAGAAGCACCGAATTATTCAACAAGAGATATTCTCGAAGACTGATATGTTACAACAATCTATTACGGATGAAGAAAGATTGCCAAAAAATTAACGCTTGTATCAACACAAGTGCAACTGTTGTGATGGCAGTTACCGCAATAATTATGCTTGGTACAGTATGTCAAAATAGTGAGGCACTAAAGCTAACTCGAAAAGATTTTGAACTTCGTAATCGACCTTGGGTAACTATAGGGAACTATAGGTTTGGAGAGGAAATAGTAGATTCAAATGGAACTCCGATCCCTCATTCTGTAATATTTCAGCTTGCTAACGTTTCACAATTCCCAGCAAATTATAAACTTATTTCAAAACTAATTCTTGATGATATTGTTATTAGACAAGAGGAGTCAAGTTGGCTTGCACCAGAAGGAAATGCTGGAATAATACGTGGAATAACAGAGGATCTTTATTCTAAAGCGACAGACAAACAATACAAATTTAAAATTTTTACTCGGATATATTATCGTGGGATATTGGATAACGACCCAAATAAATATGAAACATTGGATTGTGTTTATTTTTCTACTGACGACAATAAATTTTCCCAAGAGTCTGGATGCCCTACATACAAGTGATTTATTAGGAACTATGAAAACTTATTGGGTTTATATGATGACAAATAAAACTAAAACGGTTATATATACAGGTGTTACCAATGATCTAAACAGAAGGGTCTGGGAACATAAGAATAAGATAGGTTCATCTTTTGCAAAAAGATATAATATTAATCGGTTAGTCTATTATGAAAGTTTTAATTGGATTCATGATGCCATAGCCGCGGAAAAGAAAATAAAAGCAGGTCCAAGAGCTAAAAAGATTCAGTTGATAGAAAGTAAAAATCCTCAGTGGGAGGATTTATATGAAATGGCAGGTGTTTGAGATTGCTTCGCTTCGCTCGCAATGACAAACAGCCGTTTCCTATATTATTCGCAATAATGGTCGTTTGTTATGTCATTGCGAGCCAGCCGCAGGCTGGCGCGGCAATCTAAAACCGTGATTTTTTGAAAAAAAAGTATTATGAGCGAAACGATAGCTATCATCGATTTCGGCAGTCAATACGGTCAGCTAATTGCACGTCGTGTGCGCGAGCACAATGTTTACTCAACAATTTACCAGCCCGGCACTTCGGCAAAGGAACTTTCAAAGATAAAGGGATTAAAGGGTATTATTCTTTCCGGCGGGCCTGCAAGTGTATATGCGAAAGATGCTCCCGGTTGTGATGAAAAGATATTCAAGCTGGGTGTGCCTATTCTGGGTATCTGCTACGGGATGCAATGGGGCTGTAAGGTTCTGGGGGCGAAGATAAAACCTGCTCAAAGGCGAGAGTACGGCGAGGCGGTTATCTCTGTTCTCGACAAAAGCGACTTGTTCGAAGGTATAGACGATACGGCGACTGTATGGATGAGTCACGGCGACCAGGTTGAAAGCATCGGCAAGGATTTCGATATCCTGGGCAAAACGAAGACATGTCCGTACGCAGTTGTAAGAGATAAAGACAAGAAATTTTACGGTCTGCAGTTTCATCCGGAAGTAAGCCATACGCCTAAAGGCAATATAATGATGCGGAACTTCATTTATAATATCTGCGGGTGCAAAGGCGATTGGCAGATGAAGGATTTTGCGGCCAGTGCTATAGAGAAAATCAAATCCCAGGCTAAAGACGGTATTGTTATATGTGGATTATCCGGCGGAGTGGATTCGGCTGTTACCGCAATGCTTGTTCATAAAGCTATCTCAGACAGGCTTGTCTGCATACTTGTAGATAACGGTCTTTTGAGAAAAAATGAACGAAGCGAAGTTGAAAGTACATTTAAAGACCATTTTCATATCGACCTGCACACTGTTGACTGGAGCGGTCAATTCATTAAGGCGCTGAAGGGTGTTATCGACCCGCAGGAGAAGAGAAAAATAATCGGGCATGAATTCATAGAAGCGTTCAAGTCCGAGGCGAATAAAATTTCCGGCGCGAAATATCTCGCCCAGGGGACATTATATCCTGATGTGATCGAATCAGGCAAAAGGGACGGTAACCTGGCGGCTAATATAAAGCTTCATCATAATGTCGGCGGGCTGCCGGCAGAATTGGGGTTTGAGCTGATAGAGCCGCTTCGGGACCTGTTTAAGGACGAAGTAAGGAATGTAGGGCAATATCTGGGTTTGGGCGAGGAAATCGTCTGGCGGCATCCGTTTCCGGGGCCGGGGCTGGGGGTAAGAATTATCGGTGAAATTACCAAAGAACGGCTTAAGGTGTTAAGGGATGCTGACGAAATACTTATAACCGAGATCAAGGCTGCAGGTCTCTACAGGAAAGTTTCGCAAACCCTTGCGGTGCTTTTACCTGTGGCAACGGTCGGTGTGATGGGCGACGAACGCAGCTATGAAAATGTAATCTGTATAAGGTCGGTGGATACGAAGGATTTTATGACGGCTGATTTTTCAAGAATACCTTATGATATACTCGGGCTTATCGGGCGACGAATAATAAATGAGGTTCGCGGCATAAACCGGGTTGTTTATGATGTAAGTTCAAAGCCGCCGGCGACAATAGAATGGGAGTGAAAAAAGTTGAAAGCGCCAAAGTTTAATACAAAATCATTGTATTTATCTTTAGTTCTTTGCATTTTTCTTTTTGCTGTACCGACAGGGCACAGTGCTGATAGCAGTAAGGACAGACTGGGCGATATAACAAACAACTTAAAAGAACTGCCGGGCAAAACGGTGGAGAGTGTTACATCTCTGGCTGAATCTATTGATGCAAATACAATAAGAGAATTGTCATCAAAAACGATGGAAAATGTTACAACTTTGGCAAAGGCTCTTGACCCGAATGCAATTCTTACATCACCAGGTGCTACGACTTTGGGACCGAATTTGAAAAAGCTTATTCCCGTAGGCATTAAAGACGCAGAGAGAACTTTCTTCGACAAAAATAATCTTATGATTCTGTTAATGGCAGGTGGCGGAAGTATTGCACTGCATGACAGAGCGGATGAAAGACTTGCCGGGCATTTTGAAAGACATCGTTCGATACCTCGGGACATGGATAAAATCGTAGATCTTACCGGCGGGCCTGGAATCCATTTTGCCGCAACAGGTTTGTGGTATTATATGGCTGCCAATAACAAAAATGAAATCAGCAAACAGCGAAGTCTCGCGATGGTAAGGGCTTTGGGTGTTACCAACATAACCACTTTAGTACTTAAAGGTATAGTTAATAATCATACTCCTAACGGCAAATCAATGGCCTGGCCGAGCGGTCATACGGCCAGTTCATTTTGTGTTGCATCTGTGCTGGATGAATTTTACGGGCCGAAAGTCGGAGTTCCAGCATATCTGTTTGCAGGTTTTGTCGGGTATCGAATGATGGATTCGGGCGATCACTGGGCAAGTGATGTTCTTTTCGGCGGCGTGCTCGGCTATGTAGTCGGGCACAGTGTTGCAGGGGAACACAAAAGACTCGAATTGGCCGGCTTTGATGTTCAGCCTTTAATCGGCACACAAAGTGGAAAATCCGCTGCAGGTATTATGCTGTCAAAAAGATTTTAACCCGACCTTTCTACTATTTAATTGCCAAATTGGCAGATATCACTTCTGCAAAGAATGTCAAAATTGCAAGCGGCATAAACCGTTCTTTCTCTTATTTTTTGCAAATCAAAGACTTATAAAAGCAGCCGGTAATCTGGCACGGATTTTGCATTTTAGTATTTATAGAATGTTAACTTTAAATTTGAAGGGAGGTGTTGATTATGCCGTTGAATAATTTAAAACCATTCAGGAAAAAGGATGAGCTTGCCAAGAGGCGCACTGAGAATGAGCATCCGTATTTCGCTCTGCAGCATCAGATGAATCGAATGTTCGATGACTTTTTCAGGGGATTTGATATTGAGCCTTTCGGTCGATTTAGTACGGAGAGTGTGTTTATGCCGCAGATGAACATCAGTGAAGACGACAAGGAAATCGTAATCTCGACTGAGCTGCCCGGCATAGACGAAAAGGAACTCGATATCTCCATTACAAAAGATGCGCTGACGATTTCGGGCGAGAAGAAGACCGAGACCGAAGATAAGGATAAGAATTATCACAGGGTCGAAAGGTCTTACGGGTCGTTCAGCAGAAGCATCGTACTGCCTGACGGAGTCGATAAGGATAAAGCCGAAGCAGAGCTGAAAAAGGGTGTGCTGACAATTAAGATCCCCAAATCTGCCGAAGCTCAACCCACACGAAAAAAATTAGAAGTCAAAAGCGAATAAACAATCTATCGTCTGTCCAAAAGCACTCCGGCAGATAAATACTGCCGGGGTGTTTGTATTTATTCTACTCTTCGCAAAATCGAATAAGGCGGTAGTTTCTGTTCGAGTATAATTTTCTGTGGATTATTGATAAATTCGGCTTGTTGACCATCGACGGTTTTTAATGGTTTTGGCATCTGGATCTCAAGAATTTCGCCGGTGGGAGTCAGGACTTCAAGCTTTTCTCCTTCAAAAATCTTATTTCTGACAAAGCAAACGCTGCCTTCGGACTTTTCGTCGGTAATATCACCGACAAAAATTGTACCTGAATCCGACTGGCTGTCCTTATAGTTGTAATCATCCGGTTCGATAGAACCTTTCATAAAACCGGTTGAATAGCCTCGGTTTTTTACCCTGCTTAAAAGTTTGAGGCAGTCTTCGGTACTAAGTTTTTTACCGTCGATTAACTGGCGATAGAGTGAAACGACTGATGCGATATAATGTACGGATTTCATTCTGCCTTCAATTTTAAAAGAAGTGACGCCGGCTTTTTTCAGGGGTTCGACGAATTCAAACAGTGCGAGGTCTTTGCTGTTGAAAAGGTATTGGCCCCGCTCATCCTCGAATACAGGAAGATATTCGTTCGGCCTTTGCTCTTCGACGAGGTAATAATTCCATCGGCACGGATGTGTACATTCGCCTCTGTTTGCTTTTCGGCCCGTGAGGTAATCGCTGATAGCACATCGGCCGGAGTATGAAAAACATACTGCACCGTGGATGAATACTTCAAGTTCTATGCCGGTATGTGCGGTATCCCGGCATATCTGTTCTATCTGCTGGTAAGACAGTTCCCTGGCAAGATTGACCCTTGAGGCACCGAGCTGGTGGTAGGCGAGAACCGCCTGGCTGGAGGTGGTATTGGCCTGTGTGCTGATATGAATAGGAGTATTAATACCGGCTTTTTTGAGCTCATAAATCAGGCCCAGGTCCGAGACGATAAAAGCATCTGCTCCGGCATCAGAAAGCTGGACAGCGATTTCGAGCAGTTGGTCATATTCATCGCTGAACGGGTAAATATTCAGGGTAACATAGCCTTTTTTGCCCTGTTTGTGGAGGAATTTGAGTCCTTCGGCAGCTTCGTCCAGCGTTAAATTGCCGGCGTAGGCCCTTAGGGAGCCGAACTGAGTGCCGAAATAAACGGCATCTGCGCCATATTTGACGGCCCAGACGAGCTTTTCATAGGTTCCTGCAGGAGCTGTAAGTTGGGGTTTCAACGTTATTTCCTTAATATAATTTTACCAGGATTCAATATATTGCGGCAATTGACAGTAAAAATCAACTTTTATCGATATATTGGGCCAGATAAAAAAACAAGATTTTTATTGAAACTGGGCGGATTTGGCACATAATAAAGAGTTCAAGATATCCAACAAAGGATTAAAAGGAAGCGTTCATGGGAACGGTACTTAATGCTCTGGTAAAACTTCAAAGCGTAGAGAATCAGTTGCGAGCGGCTAAGGCTAAGCTTGCCCGCTGCCGTAGAAGCGTCATACTGAAAGAGAACCAACTGCGTACACTCCAAAATTCCCTTGAAGCCAAGAAAGAAGAGATCCAGCTTACGCAAATCCAGGCTGACCGTCTTGAACTCGAATTAAAAAGTACGGACGAAACTCTTGCCAAGTACCGTGCTGCACTTAACGCGGCCAAGAGTAATAAAGAATATGCCGCGATACTGACAGAGTTGAATACGACCAAGGCTGACAGCAGCAAAGTGGAGGCACAAACTCTGGAGCTGATGAAGAATATCGACGCCGATAAACAGCAATGCAAAGAAATCGAACAGCAGATAGAAAAAGAGAAAGAGGAGCTGGGTGAAATTCGCAAAGAAGCTGAAGAGATGGCGAAAAAATATGAGGATGAAATAGCCCAGATCGAACAACAGTGGCAAGTTGCTTCCAGCGAAGTACCAAACGAAACACTGAAGATATTCCAGAGAGTTGCCGAAACATATGACGGTGAAGCTCTTGCGGAGATTGAGGTGCAGGATGATAAAAGCGGGACTTACACCTGCGGGGGCTGCTTTATGAGCCTGACAACTGAGACGGCTAATACACTTTTGAGCAGAGATGAAATTATCAGATGTCCCAATTGTACCCGTATTTTGTACTTTAAAGAGGCGGAGAGCCTATAGTTTGTCACAAACCTTTACTATTTATACCGATGGGGGCAGCAGGGGTAATCCGGGGCCGGGGGCCGGGGCATTTATTATTTTCGATTCGCGGCAAAATCAGCTCTGCGCAGAGGCGAAGTTTCTGCCGGATACGACAAATAATATTGCTGAATATACCGGACTTGCCGAAGGGCTTGCCAAGGCAAAAGCTCTCGGTGCAGAGAAAGTAAAGATATTCAGTGACAGCGAACTGATGGTCAAACAAATTAACGGCGAGTATAAAGTCAAAAGTGAGAATATCCGCCAACTCTTTAATAAGTGTACGGACCTGCTGAAAGATTTTTCAAGCTGGGAGATAACACACATTCGGCGTGATAAAAATAAACTTGCCGACAAGCTCGTGAACCGCGCGATCGATATATCCGATGATATCAAAGAAATTCCGATACAAGATGATACGAATTCCAGGCATTTAAGGCTGGGGATCCTCATCAGCGGTTCAGGCAGGACTATGATAAACATACTCGAGCTGATAAAACAAAAACAGCTTAATGCTGAGATAGCGATAGTGATTTCCTCAAGGTCCCAGACAGTTGGCGTGGAAAAGGCAAAAAAAGCCGGGCTGCCGCTGGAAATAATAAGAAAAAAAGACTTCGACGATATTGACAACTTCAGCAAAAAGCTGCACAAGACTCTTTTCGACGCAAAGGTTGATCTCATTATTCAGGCTGGCTGGCTGTGTCTCTGGAAGATTCCGCCTGAATACGAGAATCTCGTGATGAATATTCACCCTGCACTTTTGCCGAGTTTCGGCGGCAAAGGTATGTGGGGGCATCATGTACACGAAGCTGTTTTGTCTGCCGGTTGCAAAATCAGCGGCTGTACAGTACACTTTTGTACAAATGAATATGATAAGGGTCCGATTATTCTTCAGCGATGCTGCCAGGTTTTGGAGGGAGATGACGCAGATACACTTGCCGGGCGGGTCTTTGAGCAGGAATGTATCGCGTATCCCGAAGCGATAAGATTATTTTCGCAGGGAAGAATAGTTGTAAAAGACGATAAAACATTTATAAAGTAAATATGAGATTAATCTTTTGAATAAACAGCAGAAAAAACTTGTTGCCAATGTTGTCGTAGTTACGGTCTTTACTGCCGTTGTAGTGGTCGGTTTTGCAAATATTAAAAATGTGGTTAACCGTTCCGAAGCCATGCGGGCAATGGAACTGATCGGCAAAGAAATACTTCAATATAGAAAGACTTACGGTTCTCTTCCGTCTGAATACAATGTAAAAAAATTCGCAGAACAAATCGGTACTGTCAGACTTATAGATTTTCACTATCGGGCGACATGGATAGAATTCGGCGCCAAACCTGATACTACCGTTTTAGCTTACTCCCGAAAAAACTACAGAGGTTTTGTGAAGGCCGGTTATATAGTACTGTGGCTGGACGGGAGGGTGGAATGGATAAATAAAAAGCAGTTTGAGCAGACTCTTGATAAGCAACAAGAACAGCTGGAGCTTAAGTGGATACAGGAACATATGCAAAAGGGTAAAGACACGGGCATACCTTTTTAATACTACAAACTATATCCCGAGTTTTACATTAAACAACCCGGCTTATAATCCTTTAAGTCAGACAAACCATATCGCCCGGGTTAACAGGTTCGACCTTATCTTTCTTTTTTTGCACATCCTGGGGGCATATTGCAAAAGACGGAGCGATTTCGATTTTACAATCAGGTGAGTTGTCAGGCTTTTGCGGGATTTTTATACCTGCCTGTGTGAGCCAGGCGGCTGCACGGGCAACCATCATTTTTTTTGTAACCTGGGGACTGTCGGTACCGATGGCGTTTTTAACGGGTGCAAATTCTTCGCTCCGGATTGTTTCAAGTATAATTGATTTATCTGTCAGAGGCAGTGCATCAAACACAAAAGTTTCGAGTTTGATGCCGTTTGGTTTTGTCGGTTCTATTTTTTTGCCGGTTTGCAAATCGATATATGATATTTTCTTGTTTGCCCTGTGATAAGGCAGAGCAAAGCCTTCGTTATTAAGCTGCTCGACAAAGGTGCGGGTAATCATATGAATTGCTATAGAGCCGAGGGAGAAAACAAGCAAACCCTCTTTTGTTTTTTTCTCGGCGAGTTCATCGGGCAGATCGCTATATTCGATAATAGTTACTTTGCCGTTGGCGAGGCAAAAATTTCCTACTCTTTCAAAGGGGCCTGTTTTTGTGAGAGCTTTCGAAGACATTTGGGCTTTATCCAAGGCATGCAAACCGATAAAGAGCGGGTCAAAGATATTTGTTAAAGGGTTATCAACCTGAAAATAGCTGATGTATTCTATGCCGCGGTTTTTCATATCTTCAACGGCACCGCTTTTATAAAGTGCCTTTAAGCTGCCTCCATGACCGTCAGGTGATGTTGCCAGTTCGTATTTAGCGGCAAGCAGGATTTTGCCGTCGGGTGAGAAATTGACTTCGGTGCCCTGCTGAAAAACAAACACGCTTGATTTATCAAGGCCGTAATAATTATCCCGTTCAAAAATCTCTGTTGTCTGGCTGTGATTGAGCGGGCTCGTCATTACGTACCAGACGGGTTGAAATCCATATTTCTGCCCTGCCGCTTTTATGGTTTCTGCAAAGAGCCTGAATAAGGTTTTGTTCTTTACAGGACTGATCGCAAAATCTCCTTTGGGGCCGTCAAAGCCGAGTCTTGTACCCTGCCCCCCTGCTACAATAAATGGTGCAACTTTGCCTGCTGATATCAATTCGGCGCCGAGCTGTTTTGCTTTAGTATATTTTTCTTTTTGTTCTCTGGTTTTTGGAATTGCCGGGTATGCAGGAGCAGCAGAAATCTTTTCGGGTAATTCAGCAGTTGCGTAATTTTTTATATATGTGTTTATTTTCTCTTTGAGCTGGTCGAAATCGATCTGTTCGATTTGAGATAATAAACTGAGTTTTTGTTTTTCGTTTAATTTCGACCAGAATGTCAAAAGATGACTTTGGTTGTATTCAGCCAGCAGTTGTTTTACTTTTTCATATCGCTGTGTGATATTCATAGTTATCCTGTCATTCGTAATCTACTACAAGTTCTCCATAGTCTTAAAAATGATATTAAGAGCAAAGATTATAACATCTCCAAAACAATTATCAATTCTAACGATGCAAGGTAGTGGGTCATTTTGGCCCTGGTTTTGAATTTCGTCATTAATCATAATCACTCCCCTGTAATTTTTAATCCTGATTTTCTAAAGATTTAATCTGCTTTATAATATCATCGATACGGTTTCGCACGGTCGGATAGCTTAGTTTTAGCCGCTTGGCAATTTCTTTTAATGAGCCGCTGCATTTTACAAACTGGAGGATGAAATCCTGGTCATCAATAGACAGTCTGACCATAGCAGGGAGCGTAAAGAGCCCTTCTATCTCGGTTTGACATTTGGAGCACGATAATTTTTTGATGTTTAATTGACTTTGACAGGCCGGGCACTGGGTCGGCAATCTCTTCATAATTTCTATCCTTTCTTTTGGATATATAATTCTGTATTTATATATATTAATATAAATATAAATAAAATCAAGTGTAAAATAAATAAAATTAAATACATTTTTTAAAACATATAGCTTTAAGGTAATTTTAGTGCATAAAATTGCTTATTTTGGCCTAAAATTCTTATCTGTCATGCTGGCAGTGGACAGGCATATTTGCAGGCAAAGTGAAATGGTCTGCTTTGTGTTAAATTTTGTAAACGCTTAGATAAAAATGGGTTACAACTTGTAAATGGCTGATTTTAGCCGGTGGCACATCATTTGCAATATGTATGACGTTGAGTTTTTTGGCAGACAGATTATGACCGCAGATCATATAAATGTATTGATAAATGACGCCAGTTGGGCCTGGCCTGATGCTGTCAGGCAGATATTCCGCGACAGAAGTGTTCAGCTTCTGGTCGTTAAAAACGCTGATGAGGCTTTAGATACACTGCAGCACAGGCGGATTCATACGGCGATCGTTGATGCAGGCCGGCAGGCAGGCGGTTTGGCTATTATAAAGATGATACGTTCAGGATTTCCCCTGCTGCCCTGTATTCTTATCGCTGATGATGCCGAGCAGAAACTGCTTTCGGCGGCGCTTGAGTTGGATGTTTTCAGTGTAATAAACAAACCTGTCGATATACCGCTGTTGAAAAGTCAGCTTCACAGGCTCTTTCTAAGGCGGTACGGCAGTACAATTTTCGAGAATTAAAATAATTTTATTGTTTTGAAAGGAGATAACGTAATGAAGATTCGACCATTGGCGGACAAGGTTATTGTCGAGCGCATCGAGGCTGAGAGCAAAACGGCCGGGGGTATTGTCCTTCCGGATTCGGCAAAGGAAAAACCGCAGCGAGGCAAGGTTATTAATGTCGGCAGCGGCAAGCTGCTCGATGACGGAACGAGAAGCAAGATGCAGGTTAAAAAAGGAGACGAGGTGCTCTTTTCAAGTTATGCCTGGTCGGAAGTAAAGATCGAAGGCAAAGAGTACCTGATAATGAACGAATCAGATATAATGGCGATAATCGAAAAGTAAGAAAGTTAAGCACAGGAGATAAGATCATGGCAGCAAAAAAAATTGCTTTTAATACCGAGGCTCGTGAGGCGATCCGCCAGGGTGTAAAGAAGCTGGCCAAGGCGGTGAAAGTTACTCTGGGGCCTTGCGGAAGGAACGTTATTCTTGAAAAATCATACGGCTCGCCAAATGTTACCAAAGACGGCGTTACGGTCGCTAAGGAAATCGAGCTGGAAGACTCTTACGAAAATATGGGCGCACAGATGGTCAAGGAGGTTGCAAGCAAGACCAGTAATGTTGCGGGCGACGGAACAACTACTGCGACGATTCTCGCCGAGGCTATCTTCGAGGAGGGATTGAAGAATATTACCGCAGGGGCCAACCCGATGCAGGTGAAACGCGGAATAGATATGGCGGTAGAAAAAATCGTCGGCGAACTTAAAAAGATGAGCATCCCTGTTGAATCCGGCAAACAAATTGAACAGGTCGCAACATGCTCAGCAAACCAGGACGCTGAAATCGGAAAGACTATGGCGCAGGCGATGGAAAAGGTGGGCAAAGACGGCGTCATTACCGTTGAAGAAGGACAGAGCCTTGAAACCACAGTCGATCTTGTCGAAGGTATGCAATTCGATAAAGGTTATCTTAGCCCGCATTTTGTCAATAATACCGAGAATATGACCTGTGTGCTTGAGAAGCCTTATATTCTCATTCACGAAAAGAAGATCAGCACTATTAAATCACTTGTGCCGTTGCTTGAAAAGATCGCAAAAGCAGGCAGGTCTTTATTAATTATTGCTGAGGATATCGAAGGCGAGGCGCTTGCTACACTGGTTGTTAACAAGCTTCGCGGTGTTCTGCAATGTGCCGCGGTAAAGGCTCCGGGTTTTGGCGACAGGCGCAAGGCTCTGCTTGCCGATGTTGGTGTTCTTACAGGCGGCGAACCTGTTTTTGAAGATCTCGGTATCAATATTGAAAACATTGAGCTTGCACAGCTGGGCCAGGCCAAGCGCATTACAATCGATAAAGAAAATACTACTATCATTGAAGGCGCAGGTACGACAGATGCCATTAAGGGCAGAATTGAGCAGATCAAGACAGAGATTAATGCCTCGACAAGCGATTATGACATTGAAAAACTCCAGGAAAGGCTGGCTAAGCTCAGCGGCGGTGTTGCACAGATCAATGTCGGTGCGGCAACTGAGGCTGAGATGAAAGAGAAAAAGGCACGTGTTGAAGATGCACTTCATGCGTGCAGGGCGGCTGTAGAGGAAGGTATCCTGCCGGGCGGCGGAGTCTCTACGCTGCGGACATTGAAAGCTCTTGACAAACTAAAAACCAAAGGTGATGAGGCTATCGGTATTGATATCGTAAAAAGAGCCGTTGTTGCTCCAATTAAACAAATCGCGACCAATGCAGGGCTTGACGGTTCGATCGTTGCTCAGAAAGTCATTGAAAACAGCGACGTTAACTTCGGATATGATGCCCTGAGAAAAGAGTACGGCAATATGATAGAGTTCGGTGTTATCGTTCCAACAAAGGTTGAACGTGCTGCTCTGCAAAACGGTGCGTCAATTGCTTCGCTGCTTTTGACAACCGATGCTGTTGTCAGCGAAATACCGGAAAAGAAAGAGGCTCCTCCTATGCCGCCGGGCGGAGGAATGTATTAACGAAATTTTAAAACTTAAAAGTTAAAATTCAAAATTGTGGAATCCCGCACCTGAAAAATCAGGTGCGGGATGGAGCTTTTATTATGCTATTTAATTTTTATTCCAATTCGTTCAATGAGATTTCAAAAACCTACGCAAAAGGTCTTCTTATTATAGGTTTGCTTCTCATCGGTTTCGGTATTCTGGTCTGGATCTTTAAGGAGATTCTTGCCGGAGTTGCTGCTGCTATTTTCTTCGTGGTAGGGTTTTTATGCTGCTTCAATGCTGTTAGAATTTTCCTGGGTACAATACATGCCGGGCAGGAGCAAAGCAATGACTGCAGAAGTGACAATGTAAGAGTCCGAATCGAGCAGGAGCGGGATATATAATCTCATCAACCAAGAGCCTCACCTGCCAGTCAGCGTCGCAGCAGGAAGCCTTTTTGCCCTCTATCAGCATGTTTATAACTATATATTAAAAGCGTCAGCGGCATTGTTGTTTTTTTGAAACACCAGATAACCTTTTTGCCCTATAAGGTGTTATAGCCTATCAAAAACTGCTTTTTAGTGACATTATCGGTCTCTATGTTGTTTTTAAGAAACGTATCACTAAACTTTAACAGTGCATTTAACAGTAATCCGGTTAGTAAAGGCATTGTTAACCTTATCTGGCATCTATCTTTGCAGTTGATACGATTTTGATAAATTTATGCGCTAAAATTCTGGCATAAAGTTTGCTCCAGTCTCTTTTACTTTAACTTTGCTGGGTGGGCTATCTGAAAATCCGGAGGAGGAGAAGTAGGTAAGCCCCCCTGCGTACGCAACCAGGGCTAAAAAATATATAAATTAGAGCCCTGTTTAAAATAGATTGCGTTTGGTTCTGGAGCTGGCCAGGAGGAGGCAGCTCCTTTTTTTTGCGCAAAATGCTCTAAATAGTTTCCTGCTTTAAATTTCAGGTTCATCTCTTATAATCTATCGCTATGAACAAGGCGGTTTTTCGAATAATAGATGCCAATTTCAACCGCGCTCGTGAGGGGCTGCGTATAGCAGAAGAATTCTGCAGGTTTGGTCTGAATAATGAAGCTTTGAGCAGCCGATGCAAGGAGATAAGACATAAATTAAGCAAAACTGTCAATCAGCTTGGTTCAGAACAGCTAATTACCAGTCGTGACACTGAAAATGATATCGGCTGCGGCATAGAAGTGGCTGGTCAGATGAGGCGTGATAGCTTTGAGGATTGCGTTACAGCGGGTTTTGCGAGGAGCAGTGAGGCTTTGAGGGTGCTGGCCGAGGCTGGGGCAACTATAGAGGCGAAAATAGCTGAGAGCTTCGAAAAAATGCGATATGACTGCTATGTCCTTGAAAAGGATATAGCGATGTCCGGTTTTACGGCGTTAAAATTTGCAAAAGTAAGGCTTTACGGCATTATTACTGCAGAGGGTTGTCCAGATGTATCAGCTTTGATAAAAGCCTGTGCCAAAGGCGGAGTAGATTGTCTGCAACTGCGGGCAAAAAAGATGACAGATGCTAAGTTTTTCTCGCTGGCCCAGGAGTTTGTTGATTTATGCAAACATCACAATGTTATAAGTATTATCAATGATAGAGTTGATATCGCTGTTGCCGCAGAGGCTGACGGGATACATCTGGGGCAGGAAGATATTCCACTGGAGAAAACAGGTAAATGCCAGATCAAGCCTTTGATCACAGGAGTAAGTACGCATTCGATGGCCGAGCTGAAAAAAGCAGTAGAAAAGGGGCCTTGTTATGTGGGATTGGGTTCTGTTTTTGCGACGAATACTAAAGAGGGTGTTGGTGTCTGCGGAGTCGAATATATCTGTAAGGCTATTGAATTTTTGAAAGACAAGCCTGTAGAAGCTGTAGCGATAGGCGGTATAAATGAAGAAAATATAGACGAGGTTCTAAAAGCAGGTGCAAAGAAAGTGGCTGTTTCATCGTGTATCTGCAAGGCTAAGGATCCTGCCGAAGTTTGTAAAAAACTTAAAGATAAAATTCTTCAATATTATCCTCAATAACGGCAAAAACGACCAACTGTCATTTGTAAGTCTTTTGTTAGACGAAAGCTATATTTCTATAAGCAAAAATAGTTATCCACCTTTTAGTTCAATTTTTAACTATTAACGGATAGACAAGTTTTAAGGCCATGTAGAATTTTACTAACAGGCGGATAAAAACATTAAAAAAAGGGGCCGGCAACTTTCCTCTTCTAACTCCTTATGGCCAAAAAGGTTACAAAAACAATTATCGGGCATTGTTTCACAGGGAACTATCTCAAATAAAAATCACCCAAACATTATCAATTTAGCTGCTCTACGCAAAGCCTTTATTTTAACGGCATTGCGAGCTTATCAACACATTATCCACACGATTAAAGACGTAGACGTTCGCAAATAAACTTTTATTGTCGGCATTAGAGTATAAAAAGCCGTCGCATTTATATTGGTTTTTGTCTCGAAATGATTATATTAAGTATGTCAGCACAACCAGATACCAATTTAGTTACTGTCGTGTTATCTATTTACTAATATTTTGATACGCATAAATCTCGGATAAAGGAACAACGAATGGAGTTGAGTACACAGAAAAGATTAAGTCAGGCCCTTAAAGATAAAAGCAAATTTGTAATCGTCGCTGAACTTACAGGCGGACCAAATTTCAGTTATGAGCCGATCAAAAAGTTTCTTCAGGCTCATAAAGAAAGTGGAGGTAAAGATATTCCCGCTGCTTTTAACTTCGCAGGTATAACCTGTCCACAAAGCCCCGGCGGCATAGCAAATATCGAACCTGCCGACGTTCATACCTTTGCAGTAAGCAAAGGCCTGCTTGGCGATTTGGATTTTATTCCGCACGTAAGCTGCAAAGATATGAACAAAGACGGAATAATAAGCCTTTTAAATACTCATAAGGCTGCGGGTGTTGAAAGCATTCTCGCTCTTACAGGTGATAAGCCCATTGAAGCGAAAGGAGTGTTCGAGCTGGAATCCATAGGGCTGCTTGACCTGCTATGCCGGCTGAATAACGCTGCTTTTATAAAGGCAAAACCGGATGGGCTCGGATCCGTTAAGCAGTTTGTTCCGGGCGCTGCTGTTTCCCCGTTCAAATATAATGAGGAGTCTCAGATGCAGCAGTATTTCAAGATGGAAAAGAAAATCATCTGTGGTGCGAAATTCCTTATAACCCAGGTCGGCTGGGACTGGAAAAAAAGTAAAGAACTTATGCGGTATCTTGCCGAGGCAAAACTTGATGTTCCTGTGATCGGTAATGTTTATCTTCTAAGCACGATCACCCCTGCACCGAGACTGATGCATGATATAAAACTGCCCGGCTGTTTTGTAAGCGATGAGCTTTTTGCGAAAGTATGCAGTGAAAATGTTGATGCGCATCTTGAACGGGCTGCCCAGCAGATAGCTATGTATAAATCGATCGGCGCTGCAGGTGTAGATATCGGAGGCGTACACGACTATCAAATGTTTATAAAAATTCTCAATCGAGCCTCTGAAATCGGAGATGACTGGGAGCAGTTCAAAGATAATCTCTGCTGGCCGGCGAAGGAGGCGTTTTATTTATATGATGAGACAGGCCATAGAAGGGCGAGCGGCAAATTTGGAAAAACGGTTGGGCATTATATGTTCAATTTTATGCATTGGGCAATGCTTGATGCGGAACACAAGGGTTTTCATTTATTCAAAAAGACAATGGACTTTCTTGGCGCAGACAAAGGTAAAGGCTTTATATACAGCGTATTTAATGCATTTGAAAAGACAACGAAGTATTTTCTATTTGATTGTGAAGAATGCGGCGATTGTTTCCTGCCTGAGAATTTCGGCCAGTGTACTATCGGCAGATGTGAAAAGGGGATGAACAACGCACCGTGCGGAGATTCGACGGTCGAGGGTAAATGCGGAAATAATCTCGATATTACCTGCATCGGTGACCGTATCTATAAGGCTGCTGCTTGTGAAAAAGGAGGTCTTGAAAAACTCAGGAAGACAATCAACAAGCCGAGAAATCCTGCACTCGAACATACGGCATCGATACTCAATTACTTATTCGGAAAGGACCATACAGTGAAAAGTCCGCTTATCGGCATAGGAGAATTGGTACATGCTTCGATTCCCAAGACCGGCAAGATAATGAAACAACTTCATGACCGCGGTGAAAATGCCTTTACCGAGCCGAGTTGTGAACTTGACTATATAAAAGCTTTGATAGAATCACAGGCTGCAGATGGGGCCGACTTCATAGCGGTAAATGTCGACCAATTCGGCGAATCAGATCCAGCTTTTGCTGTTAAGTTAATGACTGAATATACAAAGCTGGTTCGCAAATACGGCAGAGGTGTGCCGATATGTTTCGACAGCAGTGATGACAATGTTCTGACTGAAGGGTTGAAAGAATGGTATAACACGGACGAGAAGGTCGCGTCGCCTTTGATGAACTCCATAAAGACTTATACAATTGATAATATGATGCCTCTAAAGAAGCATTTTGATTTTAAATTCATCGGATTGCTTTTAAGCGAAGGCAAGGCAACAGATCCAAACAGGACTGATACTATTGACGACCTTTTCAATTTGGCAAAGACACTTTATGACGCTGCTGTGAATAAATACGGCTTTAAACCTGAAGAGATTTTCTTCGATTCAACCGTATTTCCGCTGGCAATTGATATGCCTATGCAGCCCGGTGTGCCGAGCTATACATATCGAACTTTTAATACAATAAAACGAATTAAAACCGATGAGCAGTTGAAAAAGTGCCATTTCTCGCTCGGTATTACCAACAGTGTTCGGGATTTGCCCGGAAGAAAGATAGGAGTTGCCCGTGCGTACACTCACGTAGCAATGCAGTATGGTCTTGATACAGCTATTTTGAATGTAGCTCATAAGTTCGGAATAAAACCTGCGGATCCGGAACTTATCGAGCTTGTTGAGGCTTACGCAAATATGGACGGCTCAAATGAAAGATTAAACCAGGCTATGAAACTTATGAGTCAGTTCTGTTCAAAGAATAGAAAGGCTGTTACCTAAAGCCGTAATCGGTTGGCAACTTTTAATACGTCAGCCATTTGTGCAACATCGTGTACTCTAACAATCGAAATCCCGCACAGTGCGGCTGCAGCAACTGTTGCGGCAGTGCCGAATATTCTTTCCTTTGAATTTTTTCTGCCGGTGAGAGTACCTATAAAACTTTTTCTGCTCGTACCGAGCAATATACGATATCCGCTATTTACGAAGACCTCCAGGCTTCGCAGGAGTTCCAAATTGTGCTCCAGTGTTTTTCCAAAACCTATGCCCGGGTCGAGAAATATCTTTTCCCTTTCGATTCCTGCCTCTTGTGCTTTTTCTGCTTTTTCCAATAAGTAGCCGAGCACTTCGCTGCAAACGTCATCATATTTCGGTTCAACCTGCATCGTCGCAGGGGTATTTTGCATGTGCATTAATACTACGGGTGTCTTTCTTTCTGCTGCAAGTGCGGTCATCTTTTCGGTACTCAGGGCAGATATATCATTTATCATGGCAGCACCCGCATCGAGGGCAGCCTTTGTGACCCGGTAATCTTTGCTGTCAATGCTTATGGGGATTTCTATTTTTGCAGCGAGTTTTTCAATCACCGGCATTACTCTTTTAATCTGCTCTTCGGTTGGTACAGGTTTTGAGCCTGGACGTGTGGATTCTGCTCCTATGTCGATTATGGCTGCACCCTGCCCGGTCATTTCAATTCCATGCTCGATGGCTTTTTCAGTATCGAGAAAGTCTCCGCCGTCGCTGAATGAGTCAGGTGTTATATTTAAAACACCCATAATTATACAGCCGAGGGAAAAATCGAGTTGTCCGCCGGGCCAGGTTAAAATATCCGGGTATTTACCTTCCATAATTTCGATTTACGCCAGCTTAAAATCAAGTCCTGCTAAAATATTTCTCAATTTATCATCTTCTACAGAAACAATTGTATTGTGAAATTCTCTCCGAATATGATAACTTTTTCTTAAGCTGTCGAAGTACACACCTTGTTTTTGAGGAGGTTCTTTTAATATCTGTCTCAATTTTTCATCATCCTCTTTAATGCTGTATAGTGTATTGACAGCCGTAAGTACCGGATTTTTGTCCTTCGGGGCAATAGTAATTTTTTCAAATTCCGGTTTTGGAAGAAAATTTTCTGCGGTAAATTTCGGTTTGATGCCAAAGTATCTGCAAAACGCATTATAAATCATAATCATCCCTGTTACCTTGCCATCGTATGAATAACCTGCGATATGAGGTGTTCCAAAGTCGACCATTTTCACAAGTTCAGGATCTATGGCAGGTTCATTTTCCCATACATCAAGAATGCAGGCTTTTATTTTTTCTGAGGCTATTGCTTTTTTTAAGGCTGGTGTATCATGTACACCGCCTCGACAGGTATTGAAAAAAACCGCATCTTTCTTCAGAGCATTAAAAAAATTCTCATCAGCAAGATGATATGTCTTATCAACCCCTTCAAAACTAAGCGGTGTATGGAGTGTTACGATATCACAATCGAAAATTTCTTCTATCGGGCGATACTTCTCATAGCCGGTTTCTCTCTCCAGGGGCGGGTCGTTGAGGACCACTTTCATTCCGAGGGCCCAGGCTTTTTGCTCGACTTTGCTGCCGACATTGCCTACACCGACAATACCGATTGATTTTTTTGAGACGTCAAATTCGTATTTATCGGCAAGATTTAAAAGGCCGGAGACGATGTACTCAGCGACCGAATTAGCATTCGAGCCCGGCGCCGAAGAGAAACCAAGATTTCTGCCGGCCAAATAATCGAGGTCGATATGCTCAAAACCGATCGTCGCAGTGCCTACGAATTTTACCTTTGTTCCATTAAGTAAATTTTTGTCGACCTTTGTGATACTGCGGACCAGCAGTGCATCGGCATCTTTTAAAATTTCAGATGTAATCTGCCGGCCATTAATAGTGAAACAATCACCGGCTGAGCTGAAACAGTCCTTTACAAACGGTATATTCTCATCTGCAACTATCTTCATACATATCTGGTTTTTATAAATGCGTCTCGAGGGATATTATATATAATATATCTTCCGATTCCAGTAAAGTCTTATAATCAGATAGATGTCGTGATGAGGTCTATTTAGCAATCGGCTGTTTATCTGCAGCCAGTGCGGCTTCCAATTCTCGTGTCAGTTTTTCAACAAGCTCTTTAACCGGTATAATCTCGTTGCATTTGTAAGCATTTGTGCCGGCAAAGATGAAAGATTCTTCGAGATTTCCCTTTGCTGCGTTTGCCAGGACTTTAGCTATACAATATGGCGCTTTTTCAGGGTCGCAGGTTCTAAGGCATTGATAGCTGCACTCGAAAGGCACTGTCAGGCCTTGTTTAACCTTTTCTACAAAGCTGTTTTTAAGAACCCTACCCGGCAGCCCTACCGGACTTCTGATAATTGTTATGTCTCCTTCTTTGGCATCGAGATAAGCCTGTTTAAAACGGTCATCGACATCACATTCGTCCGTACAGACAAACCGTGTTGCCATTTGAACTCCGCTGGCGCCTAACTTCAGGAAACGAGCGATATCTTTGCCGTCAAATATCCCGCCTGCAGCAATTACCGGAATCTTAGGCTCAAAAGCATTAGCAACTTCGAGCACTTCGACAACTATATCTTCGAGTTTGCCAGCAGTGCCGTCTGCGAGGCTTTCGGGGGAATAGCCCAGATGGCCGCCGGCTTTGATACCTTCGACGACAACAGCATCCGGCAGTTTGTTATATCTTTTTTCCCATCTTTTGCAAATAAGCGTAAGTGCTTTCGCAGAGGAAACAATCGGGATAAGTTTGATATCTTTTCCGTTGAGAAACTTCGGCAAGTCCAGCGGAAGACCCGCACCACAAATTAGCATATCGACATTTTCTTCTACCGAAACCTTAACGAGATTTTCGTAGTCGGTAAGTGCTACCATAATATTTACGCCGATTATGCCTTTGCTAAGAGAGCGGGCCTTGCGGATTTCATTTCTTAGAGACTCACCATTAAACATTACCAAATTGGAACCCGTAAATTCCTCAAACATACCGATTCCGGTACTGGCTATAATTCCAGCACAGCCGGTATCGGCAACCGCAGAGGCCAGTTTTGCACAGGAGACTCTAATGCCCATTCCGCCTTGAATAATGGGAGGGTTAATCGTCAAATTACCAATTTTCAGAGCCGGTATACTATTTGTTTGCATAAGTACCTCAACTAACAAAGGTTAGTACCACAATAGAAATGTTGCCAATAATAGCCGATACGAGGTCCATATTGCTGGCAGGCCTAAAATCTAAGGTCTGATTATACAACAGTTTCGATTTAGTACATATTTGCCGGATATGTTACCACTATCTTATCTTTTGAACAACAAATAATTTTTTTAATAATTAAGCCCAAATCCTGCGATTTTCTTATGACAATCGGGACAATTGCCATTTTTGACTGTGTTTTTCACTATATAAAAACCCTGTCGCTCAATCAGCAGTTTCTGACACTTTGGACAGTAGGTATTCTCTGCATTTGCAGAGGGCAGATTGCCGATGTAGACAAAATTTAAGCCTGCTGTTTTTGCGATATCGAATGCTTTTTGTAAAGTCGAAGGTGGCGTCGCAGGTGTTTCGGTATATTTATATTGCGGATAAAACCTGCTAACGTGCCAGGGGATATCCGGCCCGCAGGTATTGACGAGAAACTCGGCAATCTGTTTCAGCTCTGCCTCAGAATCATTCTTGCCCGGCACGACAAGAGTCGTCACCTCAATCCATATTTTCGTATGGTTAGCGATGTAATCGATTGTTTCAAGCACAGGCTTCAATTTCGCACCGCAAAGATTTTTATAGTAATCTTCACTGAAGGATTTCAAATCGACATTTATCCCATCAAGCCAGTCGGATGCAAAATCAATTGCTTCTTTGGTCATAAAGCCGTTGGAGACAAAAACATTGGCAAGACCTTTCTGCTTTGCGAGTTTGCCGCAATCGTCTGCAAGTTCCATAAAAACTGTCGGCTCGCTATATGTATATGCTATGCTTTTGCAGCCTGTCTGAAGTGCAAAGTCCACGATCTTTTCAGGTTTGAGAGGTTGGCCGCAGATTTCACCTTCCTGTGATATCTGGCTTATCTGCCAGTTCTGGCAAAAGACGCATTTAAAGTTACAACCGGTCGCTGCTATTGAAAAACTTTTGCTGCCGGGCTGGAAATGGAACAAGGGCTTCTTCTCGATCGGGTCCGGATTGGCTGAGCAAAGCTTATGGAAGTTTAGAGAATACAATTTGCCGTCAATATTTTTACGAACATTACACCGGCCTGAGGAGCTTTTGGCTATAACGCATCTGAAATTACAGAGATTGCACTGAACCTTATCTCCTTCAAGGCTCTTATAAAGAACTGCTTCTTTTAATTGCCTTTCTATCATATTTCTACAGCAAACTAAAGGCTTTGGCTAAAATTTTAATTGGGTGTTCAACTTTTTTGCCTGTCAACTGCTCTATCTGCATTTTACAGGTTGAACATTCCGTAAGGACAACATCTGCCTTTGATTCTTTTATTTTTTGAGCAAGTTTTTCGCCGATTTGCATCGAAAGGTCATAATTTTTCTTCTGCATTCCGAAAGTGCCTGCTATTCCGCAGCATCCACCATCGAGTTCTGTAACTTCTATACCGGCAAGTTCTTTTAGTACTTTTGAAGATGCAATTTTTTCCTTCAGAGCAATAAGGTGGCAAGGCGTATGATGAACAAATTTCTCTGTCGTTTGAAAAGTTGTTTTTTTCAGTTTATCTTCAGCCGAAAGACTATCCAAATAATCAAAAAGCTCGAATGTATTTTCCAAAATGCTTTTTGTGCGTAAGTCATCGACAAAAAATCTCAAATCTTCCTTAAGACATAACGCTGCACTCGGTTCAGAACATATAATCTTGCGGCCATCTTCTATGAATCGGGCCAAATTAACGACGTTATAGTGCAAATCTTTTCTGCTCGTTTTTACGTCACCATAAACAACACCCGGCAAAGGCACAGGTCTCTGAGGCGGAATAATTACATCAATATTATTGTGTCTTAAAAACTTCAGGACAGCAAAGCCAAGTTCGTGGTCATTATAATTTACAAAGGTATCGGTAAAGTACACTACTTTATCGATTGGATCGGCCAGCTTAGGCTGAGCGGCGAGGTATTTATTTGCCTTTTTTATAAAGCTTGAAAATCCGAACTTCGGCAATTTTCTTCTGGCATCAATTCCGGTTATCATCTGCATAACCCAACGGACAGGAGATAAACTCATAAAGATATTACTTATCGGCGCAAACGCAGAAGCTAAAATACTCATATACCGATTGGATGACAGCATTTTAGCAGCTCGGCCAAGGCCCCGTTTTTTGGCAAGTTTTGCACGAATTTCCATCATCATCTTCGAGATATCCACTCCCGAGGGACATTCAACCAGACAGGCCTTGCAGTTCAGACACATCGCCAATATTCGCTCGGCCTGTTCAGACTCAAAATCTTCTTCTGTAAGAATTCCCCTTGCCCAGGCCGCCAATAGATTTGCTCTTGCTCGTGAAGAATACATCTCATCGCCGGTCGCGCGAAAAACAGGACACATTCGAACCGCCGACTCTGTACTCCTGCAAACACCGCAGCCATTACATTGAAGGACTTCATACATAAACTCATCAGGCTTGAAATTAAGCTCTGTTTCGACCCTGCTATTTATGATTTTCTTCTCCCCCCGCAGGTTCTGAGTCATTATGTCAGGCTTATCATTTATTATCTTGCCGGGATTTAGAATGTTTTTCTCGTCGAAGATCTTTTTTATCTCTCGCAGTATTTCATAATATTTTTCGCCGTATTGTTTTTTAATAAATGCTGCTCTAACAAGCCCATCGGCGTGTTCGCCGCTTATCGAGCCGCCCAGCGACCAGGCAAGTGAAAAAACTTCATCGGCGATCTTGGTCATTTTTTTCACATCACCACGGTCGGATAAATCCAAATAAGGTCTGATATGCAGTTCTCCGTCGCCGGCATGGCCGTAATAAGTCATATCAACATCGAATTTTTCACCGATTTTCTGCAGGCCTTTGATATACTCATCGAGCTTAGTGTTATCAACCGAGATATCCTCAATAAAAGGTATGGGCTGTTTCAATCCTTTCTTCCTGCTTAATAAAGGCACTGCATCTTTTCGACATTTAAATAATCTTTTCTGCAGGACCGGGTCAAAAACCTCTTCTTTGTCAAAGAAAAGTTTTCCCAAATCTGAAACTGTTTTTTTGATTTTTTCCTCAACTTCCTGCTGTGTTTGACCGGTATGTTCAACGAGCAGGCTCGCTGTTGAGTTGGGATTGAGAATGTCTTTATATTGACTGAAAGCTTCTCGTGCGATCTTGATGAACTCTCCATCCATTAATTCGCATGCCGAAGCACCGCTTTTGACGATCAAAGGTACTGCCTGGGCCATCTTTTCAAGTGAATCGAATTCAAACTGCACAACAGCTTTAGTCTTTGGCAGATCAACGGTTTTAAGCGTAACTTCAGCAAAAACAGCAAGTGTTCCTTCTGAGCCGGCCAGGAGTTTTGCCATATCGATTTTATCGTCGTGTACAACATCAGCGATATTGTATCCGCTGTGATTACGCTTCGATATCGGCTGAGCACTTTTAATAATCGAGGCGTTGGTGTTTAACAGATCAAAAGCTCTAAGACCAAAAAGCGATTCGCCCGGCGGCATATTATTTGTAAATTCAGCTATCGAACCATCTGCAAGAACCGCTTTTATCTTTTCAATATGTTCTGCAATATAGCCGTACTCAAGAGAATGTGCACCGGTAGCGTTATTAGCAACAACGCCGCCTACACAGGCGCGGTTGCCGCTCGATGGATCTGGGCCGATTTTCTTGCCGAACTGCGACAAATAATTATTCAAATCATCCAGCACAACTCCCGGTTGACAAACAACTGCGGCACCGTCATCTGTTATGCCCATTATCCTGTTCATATACTTCGTTATATCGAGCACTATTCCGCTGCAAAGCGCCTCGCCTGCCAAGCCGCTGCCCGCCCCGCGAGCGACAACAGGTATTTCGTTTTCGGCGGCATATTTGACAACAGCAGCAATATCTTTAATATCTTTAGGCGCAACGACACAAAGCGGAATTATCTGATAGATGCTCGCATCGGTGCTGAATATTACACGGGTAAAAATATCCGCTAAACAGTCTGACGCTACTAACCGTGAAAGTTCATCAGCAATTTGTCGTGATTCTTTAGCCATAGGAATTTATTATAGCCCATCTGTATCTGTTTGTCTATCGGACAGATAGTCGTATTTTAGAGATAGAAAAGTATTTTTGCAATATATACAGAGACGATTTAAAATAAAAGCATGACTGATAAAGCTACCATACTTCTCGTAAATCCGCCTATATATGATTTTGCGGCATTTGACTTCTGGCTAAAGCCTTTAGGCCTTTTGACGGCTGCGGGAAATATCAGCAACATCGCAGATTTTCAAATCTTTGATTTCTTAGACCGCAGCGGTGATTTCTATAAAGACAAGGCCCAATTTAAAAGCGATGACTGGGGCAGGGGAAAGTTTTTTTCTGAAAGGATCCAAAAGCCTGCTGTTTTTAAAAATATCCCGCGTTATTTTCGCCGATTTGGTCTGCCGAGCGAAATTTTCACAGAATTTTTACAGTCAACCGAACCCTGTGATTTCGCATTCATCCAGACTGTTATGACTTACTGGTATTTAGGGTATCAGGAGGTGATAAAGGCACTTAGGACTTATTGGCCCAGGACAAAAATCTTTCTCGGCGGGCCATATACGAAGATTTGCCCTGAACATGCACGAAGTTTGGGGGCGGATTTTATTTACGGCGAGGATAACCCTGCCATAGTGATGGCAGGGCTAACCAAACGACCTCCGTTGTGGGAGCTTTATGGAAATCCTGAAACGGTTGCAATGAAAATCACGAACGGCTGTCCATTCAAGTGCACTTATTGTACGGTGCCAGTATTTTGCGATGGTTTTACTGCACGACCCGTTAAGGAAGCAACTGACGAACTAAAATATTTAATTAAACTGGGAGTGAAAAATATCGCGTTTTATGATGATGCGCTCTTGTACAAAAGTGATGAAATATTGAAGCCATTTTTGCATTATGTAATTGAGAATAAAATCTGTGTTAATTTTCATACGCCTAACGCTCTTAATGCAAGATTTATTGATACTGAACTTGTAGAATTGATGGTCAAGGCCGGGTTTAAGAGTTTTTATCTTGGCTTTGAAAGCAGGATGGATAAATTTCAAAAAGAGACAGGGGCAAAGATTTTCGATAAAGAATTTGCTGAGGCCGTAAAAACTCTTGTTGCTGCCGGTGCAGAGGCGAGGAGCATTACTGCGTATTTGATGTTAGGTCATCCGCGATATGAGATTCAGGAAACAGAAGAGTCAATGAAATTTGTTCATAATCTGGGTATCAGGATTATGCTTGCGGATTTTTCACCGATACCGGGTACGCCTGACGGCGAAATTTGCAGAAAATATGTGGATATGGACGAGCCGCTGATGCACAGCAAGACGGTTTTTCCGATAATCCTGTTCGGCAACGATAAAGTAAATCGAATAAAGGATATGTGCCGGGAGCTTAACGGTCCTGAGTGCCGAAATGCTTAAGGTGGCTTTCAAATATTGCGAGCATCTCATTATCGAACAAACACATCACAACTTTTTTAATGCCAGTTCGGCCTTTGAGATGTTCGATAATTGTAGAGAGCATTATTTTTGCGCACCTGTCGGCTGGATAGCCAAAGATGCCTGTGCTTATCGCGGGAAATGCTATCGATTCGAGCTTATATTCATCTGCAAGTTTGAGTGAATTCAGCGTGGCATTCTTTAATTTTTCATCCTCATCCCCCTCACCCATTCGCGGGCCTACAGCGTGGATAACATATTTTGCCTTTAAATCTCCTGCTGTAGTAATTACCGCACCTCCGACGAAAGTGCCTCCGATTTTGTTACACTCGGCCTGGATGGCAGGTCCTCCTTTTTTGCGAATTGCTCCTGCGACACCGCCGCCGAGAACAAGCTGGGCATTGGCGGCATTTACTATCGCCTCGCAATCGGATTCGGTAATGTCACTTTTTAGAAGTTCAAGTATCGAGTTATTTATTGTTGTCTGCATTTTCTAAATCTGCTGCTTCTGTATGCCAATCATATTCGGCGTTTCCATAGGTTTCTTCATCATCACCGGCCATGAGGAAAAGCTTTCCCCGGGCTGAGTAATCGTTATCGATCCAGCCGATAACATATATTGTTTCTTCTTCAGGCCATTGTGCGCCTGTGCCTGTATCTGTTTTTACCTGTTTATATTTTCCTTTTGTGATCAAGTAAAGAAACCGGCGGTTCTTACCGGATTCGTCCTGGTATATTTTAGTCGGGTCGATGTTGCCGGCGAATCCTGCTGTGATTGTATAACTGCTTTGGGGATACTCATACGCGCAGCTCCATCGGCCGAGAGCTTTTCCGTTCGGGTCTATGATTATTTCGATAATTCCCCGCTGCGAATCTTCTCTTTTCACAGAGCCGGTAATGATTGTTTGTTCTTTTATAACGGTCTTGCCGCCTACTGGTATCTGTTCTACAGGAAAATCACTATGGCGGCGTAACCTTTGTTCCTCGAACCAGGGTTTCTCCGCATATGGTTCGGTTCGAACACCCATATCAGGCCCTAAAATCCCTCTAAGACTTACTATATAGAGCATCAAGAGGATCGCCAAAGCAATCACAATGGCGATAAGTGCGAAGCCATTTTTGCTGGTCTTTTTTCGCATTTTGGGAAATTTTAAATCAAAATTTTATCCATCATTCTCGGGAACATAATGCACTGGCGGATGTGTTTTTCGCCGGTGAGCCAGGCAAGTGTTCTTTCAATTCCCAGTCCGAATCCGCCATGCGGCACAGAGCCGTATTTGCGCAGATCAAGATACCATTCGTAATTTTCCAGCTTGTAACCTTCTTCGTTTATCCTCGTCAGTAATTTATCGTAGCTGTCTTCTCTAACCGAGCCGCCGATGATCTCGCCGAAACCTGCCGGTGCGAGCATATCAAAGTTTTCGACAACCTTATCATTATCAGGGTCCTGTTTCATATAAAATGCTTTTGCTTTTCTCGGGTAGTGTGTAACAAAAACGGGCTTATCGTGCATAAGCGATATTATCGTCTCGTCACTGCCGCCTAAGTCCTTGCCCCATTGAAATTCGGCGGCGAGCTTGGCGTGCTTAGGATTATTCTCGATCTTTATTTCAATTTCCGATAAGTCACTGCGAAGTGTAATAAGCTCAGCTGCTATCTTGTCTTTTTTCCACTGCTTTATCTGGCCCTTCGACTCGGCTTCAAGCGATGCAATTTTTTCCTCGATTTGCTGTTTTTCTGTCTTAAATTCATTCAGCTGAGCAGTTAAAAAGTCCTGCGCCTTTTGACTGGTAAGGATTTCGGCAGCTTGTGTGTAAGTTAAGCGATAAAAAGGCGGTGTAATTTTCTTGAGCACCTCGATATCCGCTCCCAATGTTTGAAGTTCTGCCTCGTTCTTTTCGAGAACCTCTTTTACGATGAAAGAGACTAAATTTTCCGCTATTTCCAACAGCTCCGGCAGATTCGCAAACGCAACTTCAGGCTCAACCATCCAGAACTCGGTCAAATGTCTTCTTGTCTTGCTCTTTTCCGCCCTGAACGTTGGGCCGAAGCAATAAACCTTACCAAAACTCATAGCTGCACATTCAAGATGTAATTGTCCGGTCTGTGTCAGAAAAGCAGGCATACCAAAATAATCAACGTTAAATAAACTGCCGGCCTCCTCACCTACAATACCCGTCAAGATAGGAGTATCGATAAGCGTAAAACCGTTATCATTGAAAAATTGTCTTATAGCATTAACCAAAGTATGGCGTATCCTGCCGATACACCAGGGCATTTGTGAGCGGAGATGCAGATGGCGGTTTTTCAAAAGAAAATCTATGCCGTGCGATTTGGGCGTAATTGGATAATCAGCCGATTCACATATAATATTCGCATCGTTTACGACAAGCTCATGCCCGCCGACGCTGCGGTCATCTTTTCTTACGGCACCTGTCAGTGTAAGTGAAGATTCTGCACCGAGATGCTTTAGCTGTTCGAAAAGTTCTTCGCTGACCTTATCTTTTTCAATAACACACTGGCACAGACCTGTGCCGTCACGAATAACAAGAAATATCAGTTTGCCGCTGGGCCTTGAATGATATATCCAGCCGCCAACAGTTACATTTTTGTCAACGTTGTCCTTCAGACAGGAAATCTTCGTAAGATCTTTAAGCATTTTTTCTCCTTTACTGCCCCAGAGGTTTATCAGGTGTTATTATCCCCGCGACGATGTAGGTTACAGCCAATGGAAATATGCCGGTAAGCAGATCCAGAAAAACGAAGGCAAGTCTGATTAGGGTTGCATCTATTTCGAGTATTTCAGCCAATCCGCCGCAAAAACCGAATATTTTCCTGTCATCCTTTGACAAATAGAGTTTTTTCATTCTCATCTCTCCTTAATTTTACAAATCGAGCTTGTCTCTCAGATATTGTTTTACCTGCGAGATATTCACCCTTTCTTGTTCCATACTGTCCCGCTCTCTTACGGTTACAGTATCATCCTCTTTCGTTTGACCATCAACGGTAATACAAAACGGTGTACCAGCCTCATCCTGTCTGCGGTATCTCCTGCCGACCGCGCTTTTTTCATCATAGAAACAACTAAATGCTCCCTTAAGATCGTCATATATATTCCGGGCAATCTCCGGCATACCGTCTTTTTTGACAAGCGGAAATACCGCAGCCTTTAGGGGCGCTAGAGCAGGATGAAAACGCAAGAGGTTTCTCGTCTCACCCTTGACCTCTTCTTCATCATAAGCATCAACCAAAAATGCCAGACAGCTCCTGTCGATTCCTGCGCTGGGCTCAATCACATAAGGGATAAAGCGGCTGCCTGCCTGCTCATCGAAAAAGCTCAATGGTCCTTTATGGAAATCTTCGGCTTCGCTGTTAAGTTCGATCTTTGACAGGTCGCCTTTCTTTTCATACCAGGAATTTAATGTTCTCATTCCCCTTTGATGCTGACGCAGATCAAAATCGGTACGGTTCGCAACACCTTCAAGCTCCTGCCAATCACCTGAGCCAAACGGGAACTTATATTCGACATCAACACAAGCTTTTGCGTAATGAGCCAATTCGTCATCTGCATGCGGGCGAAGTCGCAAGTTCTCTTTTTTCATACCCAGATTCAGATACCAGTTAAAGCGGGTCTCTTTCCAGTGCTCATACCACTGATCATCCGTGCCGGGTGCGCAGAAAAATTCAATTTCGGCCTGTTCGAATTCCCTTGTTCGGAAGATAAAGGCCTTGGTTGTTACTTCATTTCTAAAACTTTTACCGATTTGTGCTATGCCGAAAGGAATCTTTATCCTTGTCGTATCGAGCACATTCCTGAAATTCACAAATATACCCTGGGCGGTCTCAGGCCTTAAGAAAACATTCATTGAATCATCAATATTCGCACCCATCTGGGTCTCGAACATCAGTTTAAATTCCATCGGCTCTGTAAACTTGCCGACAGTCCCGCAGGATGGACACTGCTTATTAGATAAGTCTCTGGCGTCCTGTTGTGCGGTTTCGACCGGGACATGCTCGGCGTGTTCTTCTGCGTGGTCAGCTAAATGGTCAACCCTGCTGCGGGTATTGCATTTTTTACATTCGACAATCAGGTCGGCAAATTTATCCGCATGACCCGAAGCTTTCCATACCAGTGGATGCATAAGTATGCTGCAGTCGAGCCCGACAATATCATCACGCATCTGCACCGTGCTTTTCCACCACGCGTTGCGGACATTGCGTTTGAGTTCGGCACCTAAAGGGCCGTAGTCATAACAGCTCGCCAGCCCGCCGTAGATTTCACTGGATTGGAATATGAAACCTCGCCTTTTACACAGCGATACGATATCCTCGAGTTTGGTCAATTTTGCCATAATACCTTTCCTGCAATAATAAGACTAAAACGGCACATTATAGTATTAAAGCCGGGAAATTACAAGCCCGATAAAAATGAAGAAATTTTCGTTTTATCCTGGATTTAGCTTGTTTTCCGCCGGGTGGTGCGTAGAATCAGGCAAAAGTAAATATTGATATCCAGTGACAGGGGAGCCTCGATTTTTCGAGGCTGAGAGGTCCCAAAAGGGACGACCCTTTGAACCTGAACAGCGGTAATACCTGCGAAGGGAGGCACGAAAAATACTTAAAACGCGCTGCCTTTCGGAAGTGCGTTTTTTTATTAACTGTATCCCGTTAGAGCTGTTTCAATGCAGAATATGTTGTTGTTAATAAGCGAAAAGGTAGTAATATTTATACCACTTAGCATTAAGTAAAGCGTCTAACAGGATGTATATAATGTCCAGTGAAAGGGAGTGAAAAAATGAAGGAAATCCAAATCAGCAAAGCCATAATCGAACAGTTTACCTCCAAGCTTCTAAGTCGTCTCGAAAATGATGTCGTCATTGCAGGTTCGGGACCGGCAGGTCTTGCCGCTGCTTATTATCTTGCAAAAAACGGTGTTAAAACGACTGTTATCGAAAGAAAACTTGCCATAGGAGGCGGCATCTGGGGCGGAGCCGCAGGTTTTAACGAGATCGTTCTGGAAAATTCCAATATCCTCGATGAAATAGGAATACCATCTAAAAAGAAAGATGGTCTGGTTATTGCGGACTCTGTAGAATTTGCCACGACACTTTGCAGCAAGGCTATCGCAGCAGGAGCAGTAGTATTTAATCTTACAGACATCGAAGATGTCGTAGTTAAGAAAAACGCTGTCTGCGGCGTTGTCGTTAACAGCACAGGAATAAGGCTGGCAAAATTGCATGTTGATCCGTTCTGCATAAGCGCAAAAGTTGTCATAGACGCCACCGGTCATCCCGCTGAATTGGTCGCAATGCTAAAGGCAAGAAACGCAGATTTTAAAGTAACCAAAATCGGTGAAGGATTTATGGATGTCGAATCCTCCGAAAAAGGTGTCGTCGAAAAAACAGGCGAAATATTCAAAGGTCTGTATGTGGCCGGTATGAGCGTATGCTCTTCATATAATCTTCCGAGAATGGGTCCAATTTTCGGCGGAATGCTCGAATCAGGTAAAAAGGTTGCTCAGCAGATAAATGCAAAATTGTAATATCCCAACTAAAGAACAATGTTATAAAATTCTAAAAGAATGCCATGTGCCGAAGCACATTATCAGGCATTGCGAGGTTGCCGCTGATTTAGCCGTCGAACTTGCAAAAAAAATCTCAGTCAACGGCATCGAGGTTAATATCGACTTTGTTCACAGAGCCTGCCTGCTGCACGATATTCTCAGGGTTTGTGATTTTCACCAAATCCTGGATGATATATTCGATGAACCGATAACGGAGGAGGACAGAAAGAAATGGCAGAAATTAACCGCCCAGCACCGGGGCATGCGACACGAAGAAGCAGCCTGTGAATTTTTGAAATCCGAGTATCCTGAAATTGCACTTGCGATAAAAAAGCATGCCTATAGATCACTGCTTGATGAACAACTGACGCCAAAGACTATTGAAGAAAAACTGGTTTATTACGCAGACAAACGGGTAATGCACGACAAGGTTGTTTCATTAAAAGAAAGACTTGAAGAAGGTCATAAAAGAAACATTCCGGTTAACTGCAAAAAAGATATTGATACCGATTATATAGATTTGCTTATTTTCAAGATGGAAAGTGAGCTTTTTGCTGCAGCAGGAATTTTAGAGGGCTGATCTTGGAGCAAACCTGGACAATAAAAAAGCTGCTTGACTGGATGGTTGAACGTTTCAGCCAGGAGGAAATTGATTCGCCGCGACTGACTGCTGAAATGCTTTTATCTTTTGTGCTCCAGATGCAAAGAATTGAGCTTTATACGCATTTTGACCAGGTTGTCAAAAAGGCGCAACTTGATAAACTCCATCATCTCATAAAACGATGCCTGCAAAACGAACCGGTTCAGTATCTAACTGGCCGGTGCGAATTTTACTCGCTTTCATTTAAAGTTACTCCCGACTGCCTGATACCCCGGCCGGAAACCGAACTGCTTGTTGAGCAGGTAATAGAATTTCTGCGCAGCCGAGATGGGACTCAATACATTTGCGATCTATGCACTGGCTGCGGCTGTGTCGCGATAGCTGTCGCTAAAAACTTTGCCAACGCAAAAATTATCGCAACGGATATCTGTGATAAAGCTTTGAGCATTGCTGCCGCAAATATAGAAAAATATAACCTTTCAGAAAAAATCAAACTCCTGCAAGGCAACCTGTTTGAACCACTAATAGGCCAGCTTGATGTAAAAGAGTTCGATTTGATCTGCTGTAATCCGCCTTATATAAGCCGGGCTGAATATGAAAAACTTGATGCAAAAGTGAGAAATTACGAGCCTAAACTTGCCCTGGATGGAGGGTCAGATGGCCTTGATATTTACCGCCGAATAGCCATCGAAGCAGGGACACATTTAAAAAAGGGAGCTGCTGTTATGCTTGAAATAGGCTATCTTCAGGGTGAGCAGGTTAAAAAACTCCTCGAAGAGACAGATTACTTCGGGGCGGTAAAAATAGATAAAGATTTCAGCAATAACGACAGAATTATAACCGCAACCAGGGTATAATTATCTCTATTGTGGAGCCGAGAGAGAGGGTTTATGGGCAGTCCTTTATTGTTGACAAAATAGAGAGGTTATCTTACCATAACGGAATTAAGGACAATATGTTAACTAAGTTGTTGTACTATTTTTATGTCGGATGCGACGGTTAATAATATCGGTGATTTGAGCAAGGCTATTCCTTTCTTCAAACGAGCTGAAGAGGTTGCCACAACTGATAACTTCGACTATGCGATCGATATGTATATCGAAGGTCTTAAGCGTGCGCCAGATGCGGTAGAGCAGGGACACAAGCCTCTCCGTTACAATGCGCTGGTCCGACAAGGCAAAGGCGGGAAAAAGCCGTCCGTTCTCGAAAAGGTGAAGCACGCCACAGGTAAGGATGTGCTCAAAAACATGCTTAATGCCGAATACCTGCTTGCCAAGGATCCGGATAATCTGACCTATGCTGAACAGATGCTAAGGGCAGCCGTTGCAGGCAAGTTCAAAAAGACTGCTTTGTGGATCGCCGATCTGCTTTTTGAAGCCAACGCAGACGCTGAAAAACCGAGTCTTCAGACGTTTCTGCTTCTGAAAGATTCCTATGTTACCTTCGAGGAATATGCCAAAGCTGTTAATGCGTGCGGTTACGCTCGTAAGTTAAAGCCCGAGGATTCTTCTCTGGTTGACGAATTTAAAAACTTATCGGCAAATCTTACCCTGCAAAAAGGGAAATATGACAAGGAAGGAGATTTCAGAGATTCCATAAAAGACAGGGAGGCACAGGAAAAATTCCAGTTACAGCAGGCAGCTCAGAAAAGTATCGATTACAGACAACAGGCGGTAGAAGACGCACGCAATATAGTCAAGCTGGACGGTTCAATTCAAAATATAACCAGGCTTGCCAATGCTTTAAGTGATTTGCAGGATGACGAATCCGATACAGAAGCGATAAAGCTGCTTGATAAAGCATATGACGAACTTAATGATTTTACACTTAAGCGCCGTTCAGGAGAAATAAAGCTTAAGATGCTTCGAAGGCGAGTCAGAGCCGAAAGAGCAAATTCAGGGAATAATCCTTACGACCAAAAAATAAGCGATGCTCTCGAAGAGGCAACAAAACAACTCCTGCTTGCTGAGCTGGAGCATTATCGGCTTTGTATGGAAAATAATCCCCTCGACCTTAAGTTCAAATACGAATATGGTCTTCGGTTGATGAGAAATCAGAAATATGATGAGGCAATACCTTATATGCAGCAGGCCAGGGAGGATCCGAGGTACAGGATAACAGCGATGAACAAGGTCGGTCTTTGCTTTTTCATGAAAGGCTGGTTTAAAGATGCGATCGACCTGATTAGGCACGCCATCGAAGAATATGAAATAAAAGATGATGCATTGGCAAAAGACTTAAGGTATAATCTTGCAAGAGCTTATGAGCAGCAAGGTGATATTACGGCGGCACTTGAGATGTATCGCAAGATTGCTCATCTTGATTTTGCCTACAAAGATGTTAGAATAAAGATCGATAAATTAAGAAAAACTACGCAATAAGCAAAGAGAACTGTTTTTAATTAGGAGTTAAGATGGCACATTCATTATCAGCCAAAAAAAGGGTAAGTCAGAACGCAAAACGGAGAACAATTAACCGTGCAAGGAAAAGTGCGGTCAAAGCACAAATAAAGGATTTTGAAGCTGCTGTAGCCAGTGGCGATAAGAAGGCTGTAACCGAGCAGTATAAACTCATTATCAAAAAGCTCGACAAAATAGCCTCGACGAAAACTATTCATAAAAATAAGGCAGCAAGACTAAAGTCTCGCATTACCCGCAAAGCGAACAAAGCAAAAGGCTAAGCTTGTCTTAAAATGAAATTAGTGAACAGCAGCGCCCTGCTCGGTAAAATAATCGAGTGGCGCTGTTTTTTTTGAAAGATTTTTTATTGGATATAATTAAGAAAAAAATTATTTCTCATTTGAGCCACAGAGATTACAAGCCAACTAAGTCAGGTGCCCTTGCTAAGTCGCTCGGTATAGAAGACAATGAAATTGAAATTTTTAAAAAAGCTTTTCAACAGCTCCGTGATGAAGGTCTGGTTATAATAGGCTCAAAGAATCTTGTCTCTCTTCCTCCTGTCTCCGACAGAATCCGGGGTGTATTCCGGGCGGCAGCAAAAGGTTTCGGTTTTGTAACTCCGGACAGACCAAACATGCACGGCGATTTGTTTATTCCTGCTGATGAAACCTGTGACGCTATGACCGGGGATACCGTCATCGCAAAAGTTATTAAGGAAACACGCCGAGGCAGAGAAACTCGATACAGCGGAAAAATCATCGAGATACTTCACCGTGCAAACAATCGTTTTGTTGGTACAATAACAAAAAAAGGAGACAGCTTCTATCTTGTGCCGGACGGTAAATTTACCGAAATGATAGCAATTGACGATGCCGGTGCGAAAAATGCCTGTTCACAAGATAAGGCTGTTGTTGAAATAATAAGTTTTCCAACACAACAGAAGTTGGCAAGAGGTGTTATTGTAGAGATGCTTGGGAAAGGCGGTGTTTATAAAACTGAAATTAACGCCTGCCTGAGAAGATTTAACCTGCCGGACACTTTCGAAAATAATTGCCTCCAGGCTGCCTCTGCCCAGGCAAAGAATTTTAATCCTGACAACTTCACAGATAGGCTCGACTTGACAAAAAAAACTATCATTACAATCGACCCTCAAGATGCGAAGGATTTTGACGACGCCATCAGTATCGAAAAAAATCCTGACCAGACTTTTACACTGGGTGTGCATATTGCAGATGTAAGTTTCTTCGTACAGCCTGATTCTGTTCTTGATATAGAAGCAAAAGAAAGAGGCAATAGTGTATACCTGCCAGGCCTTGTTATTCCGATGCTGCCGGAGGTGTTGAGCAACGGCGTATGCAGTCTCCAGCCCGGCCAGAAACGGCTGACAAAATCTGTTTTCATAACCTATGACAATTCCGCAAAGGTGCTCAAAACAGAATTTGCAGAAAGTATTATATGCTCAACTGCCCGGCTTACATATACTGAGGCCGATAAAATTCTTAAAGGTCAAAAAAGTGAAAGACCGACTGAAGTCGTTTCGCTTCTGTATGATATGGATAAGCTCGCAAAAATGATAGAAGCCAGACGAAATAGTAATGGTATGCTGCATCTCGACCTGCCGGAAACCGAGCTTGTCTTCGACAAAGCAGGCAGAGTCATTGATGCACATCCCGCCGATATGAGTTATCCTCATACGATAATTGAAATGTTCATGGTCGATGCAAATGAAGCTCTTGGCCGGCTTTTTGACCGGCAGAATATTCCGTTCATAAGAAGAATACATCCAGACCCGGACTCGCTCAGTCTCAAAGGACTTGCAAAAACTCTGAAAATCTTCGGCCTTTCTGTGCCGAGAAATCCAGATATATTTGATTTGCAGGATATTATTAATTCTGTGAAAGATAAGCCTGTTGCATTTGCTGTAAACACATATGTTCTTCGTTCTCTGTCTCGTGCTGAATATTCGCCTTTAAATATCGGTCATTATGCCCTTGCATCAAGACATTACTGTCATTTCACTTCTCCAATCCGAAGATATGCCGATTTACTTATTCACAGACTCCTGAAAATATATCTTGACGAAGGGGTCATAAAACCGACAGGCAGTTTAGATGTTACCGAACTTTCCGAGATCGGCAAACATATTACTTTTACCGAAGAACGAGCCGACAGTGCAGAAACAGATCTGAAAACGGCACTTATCTTACAGCTTTTTCAAAAGCGTCTCGGCGAAAAGATAGAAACTGTTATCTGCGGCCTGGCAAATTTCGGAATCTTCGTCCAGTGTATCAAATTTGGAGTGGAAGGCTTAATTCCAATCGACCTGCTTGGTTCCGATAGATTCGTTTATGACCATCACGCGCAATGCGTCCACGGAATAAATACCGGTATAACTTTTCACATAGGTATGCCTTTGACTGTCAGAATCGTATCGGTTAACGTTGCTGCAAGACAGCTAAATGTTATACCGATAGAAAAACCAACCCATAAAAAGAAGACAAAAAATAAAAAGAGAGCGGCAAAAAGGAAAAAATGAACACAACAAAACACAACATCTTAAGAACTTTTTTGTTTGTAATTCTCTTTATAACATCATTCGCTTTTGCCTCTCAAGACTGTCCAAAAAATATTATCATTATGATTATTGATGGTGCCGGTTTTAACCATATTGCTGCAGCCGACTATTATATCTGCGGCAAAAAAGGTGAAAAGGCTTTTGAAAAATTCCCTGTAAAACTCGCAATGACTACCTATCTTGCCGGCGGTTCATACCAGCCGCAAAAAGCCGCAGCCGATTTCAACTACGTAAGTACCGGTTACACAGACAGCGCTGCAGCAGCTACGGCAATGTCAACCGGCAAAAAAACCTTCAAAGGTGCAATAGGTATTGATATCGAAGGAACAAAACTCGAGCATCTCATCCAAAAATGTGAAAAACTCGGTATGGCAACCGGTGTTGTTACAACCGTCCAGATAAGCCACGGCACACCAGCCGGTTTTGTTGCGCACAACAAATCAAGGGATAACTTTGAACAAATTGCACAGGAAATGATTAATGACTCCGGCCTTGAAGTCATCTTCGGCTGTGGAAATCCTCTGTTCGATAATAATGCTGAAAAAATTGATACCCCTAAAGAGTTTAAATACGTCGGCTCAAAAAAAATATGGGATTCGCTCGTTACAGGAACAAATAGTAAATGGACCTTAATTCAAAGCAGACAGGAATTCTTGAACCTTGCTGACGGCAAAACCCCTGAAAAAGTCCTCGGGGTTGCCCAGGCTTTCGCTACACTGCAGCGGGCACGCAGCACAAGCTCTGTCCTGCCTTTTGATGTCCCTCTTAATCAAAATGTACCTACTCTCGCCGAGATGACAAAGGCCGCTCTTAATATTCTCGATGATGATCCGGACGGATTCTTTGTAATGTTCGAGGCAGGTGCTGTCGACTGGGCCTCACACGGAAACAACAGCGCAAGAATGATAGAAGAAATGGTAGATTGCTTCGATGCAATTGATGTTATTGTTGACTGGATACAGTTACAAAAGGGTTCCTGGGAAAATAATCTTTTTATAATAACTGCAGACCACGAATGCGGTTATCTTACAGGTCCTGATAAAAGCAGATTTGTGGTAAATAATGGCAAGGGTAAACTGCCTGATATGGAATGGCACAGTAAGAATCATACGAATTTGCTCGTACCTTTTTATGCAAAAGGCAACGGAGCAAAACTTTTTACCGAATGCCTAAAAGATAAGGACCAGATTTTCGGTGCCTATATAGATAATACAGACATAGCAAAAGTTATTTTTACTCTTCTTGAAAAGAAAGTTGTCCCGGCAAAATGAAAGTCTTTCTTGTAATTACCGGTGGTCTGCTTTTTCTTATCTCTGTTGCTGCGCATCTTTATGTAAAAATAAAATTACGTCCAAAACAGGACTCCGACTTAGATGAAATTTACTGGGAATTTGAGGATACCCATCCGACCCTTGCCAGGTACAACAAACTCTGCACGATAACCTTCACCGCGGCGACTATTGGAGCACTGCTGCTTTTTGCCGCTGTTGTCTTTTAAACTGCCAATCTGGCATAATCACACCAATGCCGGGCTTTTATAACTCTTTTCTTTACAAATATTTATCTTTATCTCACTTTAGGCACAGGCTTTGCTTATTAGATAACCAGACAAAAGAAAGGGATAATTATGCAGTTTGATAAATTTACATTAAAAGCTCAGGAAGCCCTTGCTACCGCTCAGCAGATAGCCATGGCAAAGTCGAATACCACTCTTTCGCCTATGCATCTGTTAGCCGCCGTCCTGCGCGATGACAACGGCATTGCGGTTATGACTCTAAAGCAAATCGGCTCTAATATCGGCCGAATAAGAGAAATGGTTGACGGCGAAATAAACCGCCTGCCAACCGGAATTGCCGGCGGACAAATTATGCCCGACCCGGCTTTAAACCAGATAGTTCTCGATGCACAGAATCGCGCAGAAAAAATGGGCGATGAATATTTAAGTGTAGAACATTTATTTCTTTCGCTTGCATCAATAAACAGCAGTGCCAAGGAAGTTTTAAATGTTAACTCTATAACACCACAACAAATCGAAGAAGCACTGAAACAAATTCGCGGCTCTGAAAAAGTTACCGACCCAAATCCTGAAGCAAAATATAAAGCTCTCGAAAGATACAGCATAGACCTTGTTGAACTGGCAAGAACAGGAAAACTTGACCCTGTTATCGGCAGAGAGGACGAGATAAGACGCTGTATGCAGGTGCTGAACAGGCGGACAAAAAATAATCCGGTCCTTATAGGTGAGCCGGGTGTCGGAAAAACCGCTATAGTCGAAGGCCTGGCTCAAAGAATCGTCGCAGGGGACGTGCCGGCAGGATTAAAAAATAAAAAAGTCGTTGCTCTCGATATGGGTGCATTAATCGCAGGAACAAAATTCCGAGGTGAATTTGAAGATAGATTCAAAGCTGTATTAAAAGAAGTCATCGCCTCAGCAGGGCAAATTATACTCTTTATTGACGAATTGCATACAATCGTCGGCGCAGGAAAAGCGGAAGGCTCCGTCGATGCCGGCAATCTCTTAAAGCCCTCACTTGCCCGCGGTGAACTTCGCTGTATCGGCGCAACTACAATAGATGAATACCGAAAACATATTGAAAAAGATGCCGCACTTGAAAGAAGATTCCAGCCGGTGATGGTCGAACCGCCAAGTGTCGAAGAAACTATCGCTATACTCCGAGGCCTAAAAGACAGATACGATACTCACCACGGCGTGAGAATTACAGATAGTGCGCTCGTCGCCGCTGCCACCCTGTCAAACAGATATATTTCCGACAGATGGCTGCCGGACAAAGCTATCGATCTGATTGATGAAGCCGCTTCCAAACTCAGAATTGAAAACGACTCATTACCCGCAGAACTCGATGATATAAGAAGAAAAACCGTCCAGCTTCAGATCGAATGGGAAGCCCTGAAAAAAGAATCAGACAAAGCAAGCAAAAAACGTCTGGAGAATCTTGAAAAACAACTCGTCGAACTTGAAAAAAACAATAAGGAACTTACTGCTAAATGGGAAAGCGAAAAAGCCGATATAGACGCTATCAAAGAGCTCAAAGAAAATATCGAGCATACTCAGACCGAATTTGACCAGGCCCAGCGGCAAGGAGACCTCGAAAAAGCGGCAAGGCTCAAATATACCACAATCGCTGAATTGCAGAAAAAACTTGCCGAAACCGAAGAACAGCTCGCCAAAAGCAACAATGCCAAAATGATTCGTAACGAAGTTACCGAAGAACATATTGCTCAGGTAGTCTCGAAATGGACCGGAATACCAATTTCAAGATTGCTCAGCGGCCAGCGGCAGCGCCTGATGAATATGGAAAAAGAAATCCATAAAAATCTCGTAGGACAGGACCAGGCCGTTGGAGTATTATGTGACGCCGTCCGAAGAAACCGTGCAGGCCTCGGTGATGCCGACAGACCAATCGGTGCATTTTTATTCCTTGGCCCGACCGGTGTAGGAAAAACAGAACTTTCAAAGGCTCTTGCTGATTTTCTATTCAACGACCCTGCCGCTATGATAAGGGTAGATATGAGTGAGTTTATGGAACAGCACAGTGTTGCCCGGCTCATCGGCTCACCGCCCGGATACATCGGATACGAAGAAGGCGGCAGATTAACCGAAGCTGTTCGAAGAAAACCTTACTCAGTCATTCTTCTCGACGAAATAGAAAAGGCACATCCGGATGTCTTTAACGTTTTACTCCAGGTCTTTGACGAAGGAAGACTCACCGACGGCCAGGGCAGAACGGTTGATTTCAAAAACACCGTTATAATAATGACCAGCAATATCGCCAGCGAACAGATACTGAAACTAACCGAAAGAAAAGAAGCCGACTGGGAAATCGAAGCTCACGTCAAAGAAGTCCTGAGAACATACTTCAAACCGGAATTTCTCAACAGGATCGATGAAAGCGTCGTCTTTCATACGCTAAGCAAAGATGACCTGGAAAAGATCATCGATATACAACTCGCCCGCCTGGCAAAACGCCTGCACGATAAACATATAAATATAGAGTTTACACAAAATGCTAAAAAACAATTAATGGATGAAGGTTACGACCCTACCTTCGGCGCAAGACCGCTGAAAAGAACCATTCAGCAAAGACTTGAAAACAAACTCGCTGCCGAATTACTTGAAGGTAAATTCGCTCAGGGCGACAAAATAAAAGTCGATGCCGATGGACACAGCTTTAAATTTGAAAAGGCTGGTTAATTGCATCAAAAAAATGGCAGGACTTTGTAAGTCCTGCCTTTTGTCTTATGGCTCTTTTCTTTTTGCGTTTTAGCGTCTTACCTGCTCTATCCCGCTTACCATCCGCCTTGTGTGCCGCTCACTATGACGGATAAGCACGCTCAGCTAAAC
>JAFGGI010000046.1 GCA_016930635.1 Sedimentisphaerales bacterium
ACGTATAATCCTTCATATATACTGTTTATCGGACACAAGGTGCTTTCTGATTGAAAAAATGGGATTTTTCAATCAAGAGCAGTATAGATAATGATGCAAATGAAGAATACTGGACCAAAATCCGAGACATGAAAGAGATGGTCGGACAAAAGACATATAGGTGTTAGATAATCAGCAATCACAGATATCAGGGTTAATTATTTCCCAATTTATTCTATAGCGTCGAGTTCCTGCCATCGGGCATAAGCGGCATCGAGTTGTTTTTTCAAATCCCCTGCCTTGTTACTGACCGCGGTGACCTGCGTGCCATCCTTATAAAATTCCGGCTCTGCCATTTTCTTTAACAGCTGCTGCAGTTCGGTTTCAAGTTTTTCTATCAAAGAAGGCAATTCCTTTAGCTCCTTTTTTTCATAAAAGGTTAGTCTCCGAGGCTGGTCCGTTTTGGGTCTTTCTTTTACCTCTTTTTGAGGTTTCTTTTTAGGCTCTGTCTCGGTTAGTTCCTGTCTCTGTCTTAGCCAGTCGTCATAACCGCCGACATATTCGTTTACAACGCCGTTGCCCTCTAACGCTATAATACTTGTAACTACGTTATTTAGAAATTGCCTGTCGTGGCTTACCAGCAGCACTGTTCCCGGGTAGTTGAGCAGGACTTCTTCGAGCAGCTCCAGCGTTTCGACATCGAGATCGTTTGTCGGCTCATCCATTACGAGCACATTTGAAGGCTGGGTAAAAAGCCTTGCCAACAGCAGCCGATTCCGCTCGCCGCCTGAAAGATTCGATAACGGGCTTTGCGACTGGGATGGCGTAAACATAAAATCCTGAAGATAACCGATGATGTGGTGGACTTTGCCGTTGATCTCTACTGTTTTGTTGCCGTCCGCAACATTTTCATAAACTAATTTTTCACCATCTAACTGGGCGTGCAGCTGGTCGAAGTAAGCGATTCTGATATTCGTGCCGTGTCGTATCGTGCCCTGCTGCGCGGCAAGTTCCTTAAGCAGTACCCTTAGCAGCGTCGTTTTACCAGAGCCGTTGGGGCCAACCAGACCGACCCTGTCGCCTCGCATTATAGTCGTGGAAAAATCAGAAATTATCGGCTTATCCGGTTCATATGCAAACGAGATATTATCCGCTTTAACTACTAACCTGCCGGACTGCTGGATATTGTGCAGTTTTATCCTGACATTTCCGACTTCTTCTTTTCGCTGCCTGCGTTCTTCACGCATTTTCTTAAGCTCCCGCACCCGGCCTTCATTTCGTCTTCGGCGTGCCTTTATGCCTTTGCGTATCCAGACCTCCTCGGCGGCCAGTTTCTTATCGAACAGCGCCTCTTCTGTTTTGCGAGCCTCGTTGGCAATATCCCTGCGGGCCAGGAATATTTCATAGCCGCAGGAGTAATTTATCACCCTGCCCCTGTCGAGCTCGATGATACGCGTCGCAAGTTTTTTAACTAATGCCCGGTCATGGGTAACAAAAATCAGCGTTCCTTTATAGCTGCTCAGAAAATCTTCTATCCATGTCACCGCATCGATATCGATATGATTAGTCGGCTCATCAAGGCACAGCACATCAGGCCCCTGGACGATCGCCTGGGCTAGTAACACCCGCCTTTTCATACCAGCCGAAAGACCGGCGACTTCGGAGGCGGCATCGAGTTCCATTCTTTTAATGATATCTTCGACAAACCTGTCCATCTGCCAGGCATTTTGGGTGTCGAGTTTGTGCTGAAGCTTATCGAGCTGGCCCATCAGTGATTTGTTGCCGATATCGAGCGCGAGCTGATGACTAATAGAATGATACTGCGCCAGCAGTTTTCCCAATTCGCCCAGCCCTTCGGATACGAGGTCAAAGACTGTCCCGCCCAGATCGTCGGGCACATCCTGCCTGAGATTTGTTATCGTAATATCATTAACACGCCAGACATCACCCCGATCGGGCAGAATTTCGCCTGTGATGAGCTTTATTAATGTGGATTTGCCCACGCCGTTTCGCCCGAGCAGACATATCCTCTCGCCTGCTTCGATCTGTAAATTTATATTTTCGAGCAATGGCTCAGAGCTGAAAGAGACGCTGACATCCTGCATTCCTATTATTGCCATAGCATTAACTGCCGAACTTATTTATATGCAGGATTTTTTTCAACGGTCTTTTGGGTACGTGCAGGACATCTTTTTCGTCGAGATAATACTTCGTATCCTCGCCTTTTGCATCTTCCATAACAGGTGTCTCGGCAGGCTTGCCCAACGCTATCACCGAATCGACTTTGTATTTTTCGTTTATGCCGAGCAACTCAGCTATTTGTTCTCTTTTAATCAATCCAAGCCAGCACGAGCCTACACCTGAACTTGCCGCTGCGAGCAGGATATTCTCTATAGCCGCGGCCGCATCGACCGATGCCTCTTTTTTTATTTCGGTATCGCTGATAACAACAATATAAGCTACAGGTCTTTGGTCGGGGGCGGGGTCTCTTTTTGGCTTTACGTGCCCTGCCCAGGCTAAAAAATCGAAAAGTTTTTCGCAAACGCCTGGCTCATCGACAATAATATATTCAAGCGACTGGATATTTGCCCCTGCAGGTGCACACCGGGCCGTTTCGACGAGCTCTACAAATAAATCCCTGTCGAGTTTTTCCTGCCTGAATCGCCTTATACTTCGCCTGTTTTTTATTAGATCGATAATATTCATTTTAATTCGGCTATATCCTGACGTAATTTGATACTGGATTCAAGCAGAAAATCTTATAGAATAAAGGTGTAAATCTTAAGGAGGCCGGATGTACCTGTTAGGATATGATTGCGGAACATCATCTATTAAGGCGACGCTGCTGGACACTCAAAGCGGCGATATTGTCGTCTCTGTAAATTCGCCGGTAAAAGACGAGATGAAAATCCTGGCCAAGCATCCCGGCTGGGCCGAGCAGAACCCAGCCGATTGGTGGGACAATCTCAAAAACGCTACCACGATAATATTAACCAATTCCAAAGTAAATCCTGCTGATATAAAAGCTATCGGTATTTCTTATCAGATGCACGGGCTGGTGATAGTTGATTCGAAAAAAGAGGTGTTGAGACCATCTATTATATGGTGCGATAGCCGCTCGGCCGAAATTGGGCAAAAAGCTTTCGAAGATATCGGCAAGGACAAGTGCCTCCAGCATATGTTAAATTGGCCGGGCAATTTTACGGCTTCTAAACTTAAATGGGTAAAAGACAACGAGCCTGATATATACAGCAAGGTTCACAAAGCCATGCTGCCGGGCGATTATATCGCGATGAAAATGACCGATACCATTTGCACGACAATATCGGGGCTTTCGGAAGGAATACTTTGGGATTTTAAACAGCAAAAACAAGCTGATATAGTTCTCGATTATTACAAGATCGATAAAAAATTACTGGCTGATATTGTACCGACCTTTGCAGTTCAGGGCCAATTGACTAAACAAGCCGCGAATGAGCTGGGCCTAAAGGCAGGGACCGTTGTTTCATATCGCTCAGGTGACCAGCCCAATAACGCCCTTTCGCTTAACGTTCTAAACCCGGGCGAAATCGCCGCCAACGCAGGAACCTCAGGTGTGGTTTACGGCATTGGTGCAAAACCAAATTATGACAAACGATCGAGAGTCAATACCTTTGCCCACGTCAATTACACTAAAGACAATCCAAAATTCGGTGTCCTGTTATGCGTTAACGGCACAGGAAGGCTGAACAGCTGGCTAAAACATACTATCGCTGACGGAATGGATTATACCCAGATGAACGAACTGGCAACACAAGCCCCTATCGGCAGTGACGGTCTTTACATAATACCCTTCGGCAACGGCGCAGAGCGGATACTTGAAAATAAAGATATCGGCGCATCGGTGCATAATTTAAAACTTAACACACACAGAAAAGAACATCTCTTGCGGGCAGGACAGGAAGGAATCGTCTTTGCCCTCAACTACGGACTCGAAATTATGCACGGTATGGGCATCCAGGCACAAACTATCCGAGCAGGCGATACTAATATGTTCCTTAGCCCTTTATTCAGGCAAACATTTGCAACAGTCAGCGGCGCGGTTGTAGAATTGTATAATGCAGACGGCTCGGCAGGAGCAGCCCGCGGCGCGGGAATAGGTGCAGGTATATATAAACAGATGCATGATGCCTTTGTCGGCTTGAAATGTACGCAAACGATAGAGCCCTGTGAAAAAGATGTACAGCGCTATGCGCAAGTTTATGCAGGCTGGCTTGAAATTTTGAACAATCAGTTATAACGGAGAAAATACGATGAACAAATTTTTCCCAAAGATAAAGAAGATCAAATACGAAGGGCCGAACTCAAAGAATCCGCTGGCCTTTAAGCACTACAATCCCGGACAAAAGATAATGGGCAAAACGATGGCCCAGCATTTGCGATTTGCGGTATGCTTTTGGCACACCTTTAAAGGCACAGGAGCGGACCCTTTCGGCTCGCCGACGATTTTGCGTAATTACAACCGCGCAAAAAACCCTATGCAGGTCGCCGAGGATACTATGTATGCCGCGTTTGAATTCTTTACCAAGATAGGCGTTGAATTCTGGTGTTTTCACGATAGAGACATCGCCCCCGAAGCAGATAATCTGGCCGAGACTAATAAACGCCTGGATAAAATTGCCGCACTGGCTAAAAAACTCCAGTCCGACACCGGCGTAAAACTCATATGGGGAACAAGCAATCTTTTCAGCCATCGAAGATTTATGGCAGGAGCAAGTACGAACCCCTCGCCAGAAGTTTTTGCCTACGCAGCCTGTCAAATCAAAAAGGCAATGGAAATAACCAAACAGCTCGGCGGGCTCGGCTACACCTTCTGGGGTGGCCGGGAAGGATATGAAACTTTATTAAATACCGATATGGGCAGAGAACTGGATCACTTGGCAGCGTTTCTACACATGGCAGTTGACTACAAAAAAAAGATCCGCTTCAAGGGTCAGCTCTATATCGAGCCTAAACCCAAAGAGCCTACCAAACATCAATACGATTCGGATGCAGGCAATTGTTTCGCGTTTTTGCAGAAATATGACCTGCTCGACCATTTCAAACTGAACATCGAGGCCAACCACGCAACACTTGCAGGTCATACCTTCCAGCACGAACTCCAATTCTGTATAGACAACGGCATCTTCGGTTCTGTCGATGCAAACAGGGGTGACCTAATGCTCGGCTGGGATACCGACCAGTTCCCAACGGATATTTATGATACTACCCTTGCAATGTACACTATTCTCAAAGGCGGCGGGTTCAAGACAGGAGGCCTGAATTTCGACGCTAAGGTAAGAAGACAATCCATCGACCCGCAGGACCTTTTCTACGCGCATATCGGCGCAATGGATGCCTTTGCAAGAGGACTGAAAAACGCAGCGAAGATGATCAAGGACAAAAGAATTGAAAGATTAGTTCAAAAACGCTACGCAGGCTGGGACTCACCTTTAGGAAGAAAAATCGAAAAAGGAAAGATAGGCTTTACAGAATTGGAAAAACATATCCTCAAAAACGGCGAACCCAAACTTCAAAGCAGCAAACAGGAACTGCTCGAAAATATACTGAACGAATATATCTAAATAAAATCCAGAGGATTTCAAAAGAAAGGCCTTTTGTAATACCCTTGCTTTTTGAGATTATTATGGTATAATATTCCGTTGGATTTAAATAAGGAGTTAATAAATCTTGCTTTTTCAGGAATGTATTTGCAAATAATATGCAAACTTTCCGAGTAGAGTGTAAAAGGTATCATTGAAAGGAAGAAAGATGAGATCATATCGTTTTATTACACCAGTTATATTTTTGTTCGTTCTGCTATCAGGCTCAATTTCCTACGCTATAGATGTTTCCCTGACACAGATCGATTCCTATGATGCAAACTGTACTGTTTCTCAAATAGAATACTCCCCTGTCCACCAGCTTCTGTTTTTAAGAGAAGCAGGCACCTCTGTTCATGTGATCGATCTACAGACAAATACAGAAATCGCAAATCACCAGGCCACAGAACAGTTTACTGATATGGACCTGACTGCAGATAGCAACTACCTGTTCGTCGCAGATTACGGCGGAGAACGAACCGGATATGGAGATCCAATCCGCCCGCATTATGTGCACCGATATGACCTTCAGAACAGAACATGGACAATCGCCCAGGCTCCGAAGATCGCATGGAAGATCGAAGCTGTTTCACCA